>NZ_LMEG01000045.1:0-268937 GCF_001426275.1 Ensifer sp. Root423
ATGCCGAGCGGTGTCACGTCGCCGTTGGGCGAGGTCAGCGTAATCGTTCCGCCGACCGTTATGCCAAGCTGCTCGGCCATGCGCGAACCGATAGCCACGCCAGAGCCGGAGGCAAAGCCGACGAGATCGCCGGACTGGATGTGGTCAGAAACCGACTTCATCTTGCTCAAGTCGTCGGCGCGGATACCGCGCACCAGCGCACCGGTCGAGCTGTCACCGACCCCTTGCGCCAGGACCTGGCCTTCGACCATCGGGATCGCCATGGTGACGCCCTTGACGCCCGAAAATTTGGTCGCCAGTTCCGGATAATTGTTGAGCGGACCGTCGATCGGCTGGACGATCATGTGGCCGTTGATGCCGAGGATGCGGGAGATGAGCTCGGTGCGGAAGCCGTTCATCACCGCCATGACGATGATCAGCGTCGCCACGCCGAGCATGATGCCGATGAAGGAGAAGCCGGCGATGACAGAGATGAAGGCTTCCTTGCGTCTGGAGCGCAGGTAGCGCCACGCCACCATACGCTCGAAGGCGGAAAAGGGTCGGCTGGAGGACTTTTCAGGCCGCTCTGCGGCCTGCACCTGATTTTCAGTCACGGCGGTCATCCTGCCTTCCCTCGNAAGCCGGCGATGACAGAGATGAAGGCTTCCTTGCGTCTGGAGCGCAGGTAGCGCCACGCCACCAAACGCTCGAAGGCGGAAAAGGGTCGGCTGGAGGACTTTTCAGGCCGCTCTGCGGCCTGCACCTGATTTTCAGTCACGGCGGTCATCCTGCCTTCCCTCGCCTCGTCACTTCGTTGCGATCAGCTTGTTGATCGCCGCTTCGACGGTCATCGTCTCGCGCTCGCCGGTCTTGCGGTCCTTGACCTCGACTTCGCCATTGGCGATCGAACGCGGTCCGACGATGATCTGGACCGGAACGCCGATCAGATCAGCCGTCGCGAACTTCGCACCAGCGCGGTCGTCCCTGTCGTCGAGCAGCGCCTCGAATCCAGCCTTGCCGAGTTCAGAATAGAGCGTCTCGCAGGCGCCGTCACAAGCGGCATCGCCCGCTTTCATGTTTATGATGACGCCATCGAACGGCGCGATCGACTTCGGCCAGATGATGCCGTTGTCGTCATGCGAGGCTTCGATGATCGCCGGCACCAGACGGGTCGGGCCGATGCCATAGGAGCCCATGTGCACTGCATGCTCCTTGCCGTCGGGGCCGAGAACCTTGGCGCCCATGGCTTCGGAGTACTTGGTGCCGAAATAGAAGATGTGGCCGACTTCGATGCCGCGGGCCGACAGTCGGTCGCCCTCGGCAACCGCGTTGAAGGCTGCCTCGTCGTGCATTTCCGACGTCGCCGCATAACGCGAGGTCCACTTGTCGAAGATCGTCTTCAGGCCGGCAACGTCATCGAAATTCGTGTCTTCGCCCGGAATATCGAAGCCGAGGAAATCCTTATGGCAGAAGACTTCGGACTCGCCGGTATCGGCAAGAATGATGAATTCGTGGCTGAGATTGCCGCCGATCGGGCCGGTATCGGCGCGCATCGGAATGGCGCGAAGGCCCATGCGCGCGAAGGTGCGCAAGTAAGCGGCAAACATCCGGTTATAGGCGTGTTCGGCCCCTTCCCGATCGAGATCGAAGGAATAGGCGTCCTTCATCAGGAATTCGCGCGAGCGCATGGTGCCGAAGCGCGGACGGATCTCGTCACGGAACTTCAGCTGGATGTGGTAGAGATTGAGCGGCAGGTCGCGGTAGGACTTCACGTAGGAACGGAAGACGTCCGTGATCATTTCCTCGTTCGTCGGGCCGTAGAGCATCGGCCGGTCCTGCCGGTCCTTGATACGCAGCATTTCCTTGCCGTAGGCGTCGTAGCGACCGCTTTCCTGCCACAGCTCGGCAGACTGGAGGGTCGGCATCAGAAGCTCGATCGCGCCGGAGCGGTTCTGCTCCTCGCGGATGACCGCGTTGACCTTGTCGAGAACCCGCTTGCCCAATGGCAGCCAGGTATAGATGCCCGAAGACTGCTGCCGGACCATGCCCGTGCGCAGCATGAGGCGGTGGGAAACGATTTCCGCTTCCTTGGGATTTTCCTTCAGGATGGGCATAAAAAAGCGGGACAGGCGCATGACGGGTTCCAGAACTTGATGAACGTCGCACTATCGGCGGATTCGGGCGAAATGACGTTGAGCGAGATGCCGGCTTCACCTTTTGATTGGTAAAGGCGACCGCTGCTTTTCGGGTCGGGCTCTCCATTTTCCATCACCGGCAAAGCCGGCAGGAACCTTTAGGAGCCTTGCGTTCATAGCTGCTTCGCCGGCGGAAGAAAACCCTGCTCTCCGTTGTCACGGGCAGAGAAAGCATCCACGGATTTTCAGGGGGAACTCGACGCCGCTCCTGCGTCAAAAGAGCACGCTAGTAACAAGATTACGACAGTAATTGTCAACGGGAATATTTTACCCAACTGTAGCAAAAATGCAAAAAAACAGGATGACAGAGCCCAATGTTTGGGCTAGTTTCGGCTCACAAAACAGGCATGAAGACTAAATTCTTGCCGACTTTCGCGGTCAAGTCTTGGGAGGATAAGATCTTAGGCGCGCTTCGTCGCTGCCGCCGGAAACGGATTAAAGATCACGCGAAACTTGAAAAACAAGGCTTTTAGCCTTGTTTTTTTTTGCTTTTCAGCAAGAGACAGACGCGCGAAGCACCTTGCAAAATTGAACTATGTCAATTTCACGGCGGTCAATCCTGCAATTGCCCGGGTTTTGCCCGCGGGCATGCGCGCAGGCTCCGTCAAGGCACAGATGTGCCCATCAAATTGCACAGAACATGTCGCATTGAGAGCGACCGGCTCACGCGGCGGCCGCGATGAACTTATCAATCAAATTTTGGGTAGAAACGCGGAATGGAATCTATGCCGTAGCCGAGCCTGACGGACAGGATATACCAGGCAAGTTGAATGACGGCCGCAATCACCGTCGTCAAAAGCACAACACGCTTGGCGTTGAACTTCGCCGGGGCGCTCTCGACACTCCCCGGAACGACGCTGTTTTCTTCAGCCTGAGTGCGCACGCCGAGGGGCAGCACGGCAAAGAGCGTGATCCACCAGATGATGAAGTAGATGGCAAAGGTCGAAAAAAGCGGCATTTCAAGCTCCCGGTGAAGGCGATCGGCAAGACAGCGAGCAACCCGCGTTTCGCCGCGACTTCCGCGACATTCCGTCCGCCTTATAGCGCTGACCGCCCGATCGCACAAACCGGCATCGCGCGATCTACTGTCACACCTCTTCGAGTTCGATCAGCGTACCCTGAAAATCCTTGGGATGCAGGAAGAGCACCGGCTTGCCATGGGCGCCGATCTTCGGCTCACCATCGCCCAACACTCGCGCTCCGGCGGCGCGCAACGCGTCGCGCGCCGACAGGATGTTCTCTACCTCGTAGCAGATGTGATGCATCCCGCCCGAAGGGTTCTTCGCCAGGAAAGCGGCAATCGGTGAGCCCTCGCCGAGCGGCTCCAGCAGCTCGACCTTGGTGTTTGCAAGCGTGACGAACACGACGGTGACGCCGTGTTCGGGCAAAGCCTGTGGCTCGGTGACGGAGGCGCCGAGCGTCGAGCGATAGCTTTCGGCGGCGGAGTGAAGATCCGGCACTGCGATGGCGATGTGGTTCACTCTTCCAAGCATTGCGATCTCCCGCTTTGACGTCCGGTTCCGCTTACATGGTCACGGGCGACCGGCCAATCAGACTTTGGTGACAAACACCGTGACGATCGGCTTCTTGCCCCAGATCTGGTTGGCGGTGCTGCGCACGGCGCGGCGGACCGCCTCCTGCAGCATTGCCAGATCCTTGCGCTTTGCCCGCGGAATGCTCTCGACGGCGCCAAGAATGGCGTCATAGAGCGTGTCCTCCATGTCCTCGCCCTCGTCGTCGAACTCCGGCAAGCCGATCGCGACGATATCCGGGTCGCCCATGAAATCGTAGCGGCTGTCGAGAACCACGTTGACGGCGACATGGCCGGCGAAGGAGAGCTTGCGGCGTTCGCCGATGCCCATCTCCTCGAAATCGCCGATGAGGCTGCCGTCCTTGTAGATGCGGCCATGGGGCGCTTCGTCGATCACTTCGGCGGGACCTGGCGCAAGACGCAGCATTTCGCCGTTCCTGAGACGCGGAACGCTGGCGATGCCGGACTGCCGGCCCAGTTCGCCATGCGCCGTCAGATGCGCCGCCTCGCCATGAACAGGTACGAGGATCTGCGGCCGTAGCCACTGGTACATCTGCTGCAGCTCGGTGCGACGCGGGTGGCCGGATACGTGCACCAGCGCCTCGCTGTCGGTGATGATGTGGATGCCCTGTTCCACCAGGCCGTTCTTGATGTCGTTGATCGCCTTTTCGTTGCCCGGGATCGTGCGTGAGGAAAACACGACCGTGTCGCCAGCCGAGAAGGCGACATTTCGCATCTCGTCACGGGCGATCTTGGCAAGGGCTGCCCGCGGCTCGCCCTGGCTGCCAGTCAGGATGACCACGACCTTGTCGCGCGGCACGTAGCCGAACTCGTCTTCGGCGAGGAAAGGTTTGATGCCTTCCATCAGCCCAAGATCCGTAGCGACGGCGACGACCCGCTTCATCGAACTGCCGAGCAGAAGCACATCCCTGCCGGCCTCTTCCGCCGCTTCGGCGATCGAGCGGATGCGCCCGACATTCGAGGAGAACGTCGTGATCGCCACCCGACCCTCAGCGTTGGCGATGATCTTCGTCAGGCTTTCGGAAACCTCCTGCTCCGACGGCGAAACGCCGTCGCGCATCGCATTGGTGGAATCGCAGACGAGCGCAAGCACACCTTCATCGCCGATCTGGCGGAAGCGTGTCTCGTCGGTCAACGGTCCGAGCGACGGGTGAAGGTCGATCTTCCAGTCGCCGGTATGAACCACGGTGCCGACCGGCGTGCGAATGATCAGCGACATTGGCTCGGGGATCGAGTGGTTGACGCCGACGGCCTCAATCTCGAAGGGGCCGACATTGATACGGTCGCCCTGCTTGAAGATCGTGATGGGGATCTCGCCCCGGCTCTTCTCGAAGTCCCGCTTGGCTTCGAGCATGCCTGCCGTGAACGGCGAGGCATAGACCGGCACATTGAGACCGGGCCACAGGTCGTTCAGACCGCCATAGTGGTCCTCGTGCGCATGGGTGATGATGATCGCCTTGAGATTGCGGCGCTCTTCGGCGAGAAAGCCGATATCGGGGAGCACGAGGTCGACCCCCGGGAGCTCTGGCCCCGGGAAAGTCACACCGCAATCGACCATGATCCACTGGCGGCTGCCCGGCCGTCCGTAGCCGTACAGGCCAAGATTCATGCCGATTTCGCCGACGCCGCCGAGCGGCAAGAACACCAATTCTTCTTCTTGCGCCATGTCGTGTTGCGCCCCTGTTCCAAATTTATCCGAAAAATACGTCGCCGGCGGCAATCGCCTGCGTCATGCCGTTGCCGGTGTCGAGCACCAGCCGTCCGGCCTCATCAATACCGGCAAAGCGCCCTGAAAGCGACCGGTCCGGCAGGTTCACGGTTATCGTTTCACCGATGCCGCGGGCTGCCGCCCGCCATTGTTCGATCGTCGTAGCGATACCGGCGCCCCGATCCCAAACCTGCAGGGTCTCCGCCATCGTCAGGAACAGGCGAGCAAACAGTTCGTCGGGCGAAACCGACGCACCTTCGTTGGCCAGCGACGTCACGGGATAGAGCCCTTCATCCGGCTGGACCGCGATGTTGATGCCGCAACCGATGACCAGCGCCCGGCGCCCGTCCGGGAGGCTTTCGCCTTCAAGCAGGATACCGCAGGTCTTCTTGCCGTCGATCAGGATGTCGTTCGGCCACTTGATCTCCACCGGCGCCGAACCCGGCGGCATCACCTGTCGGATCGCCCTGTGAACGGCGACGGCGACAGCGAGCGGCAAAGAGTGCAGGTACTCGACCGGTGCCGGCTCGATGAGGAGAAGCGAAGCGTAGAGATTGCCCGGTTCGGAGAACCATGCCCGGCCGCGACGTCCGCGCCCGCCGGTCTGCCTGATGGCCGTGACCCAGAGATTGCCCGGGTCACCCTGGCGCGCACGCGCCAGGCATTCACTGTTGGTCGACCCGACCGCATCGAGAGCGACGTGCCGGAAATCGTCGAGCGAGATCCGGCCGCCACTTTCAAAGGCGATCAAAAGAAGGTCCGCGCCGCGACTTCAGCGGCGTTTCCGAGCGGGCCGCCGATGAGCACGTATCCGAGAACGAACAGGCCCGAGAGACCGAACACCAGCCGCAGTTCGCCGGCGGTGCGGGCGAACTCGCCCTTGGCATCGTCGAACCACATCACCTTGATGACGCGCAGGTAGTAGTAGGCGCCGACGACGGATGCGAGAACGCCGATGATGGCGAGCGCATAGAGCTGGGCTTCAATGGCCGCCATGAAGACGAAGTACTTCCCGAAGAAGCCTGCCATCGGCGGGATGCCGGCGAGCGAGAACATCAGGACGGTCAGCACCGTCGCCATGAAGGGGTTGGTCTGCGAGAGACCGGCGAGATCGTCGACGTTCTCGACGTTTTCGCCTTCCTTGCGGCGCATCGCCAGGATGCAGGCGAAGGTGCCAAGCGTCATGACCATGTAGATGAGCATGTAGAGCAGCACGCCGCGAACACCAGCCATGGAGCCGGCAGCAAGGCCGACCAGCGCGTAGCCCATGTGGCCGATCGAGGAATAGGCCATCAGGCGCTTGATGTTCTTCTGGCCGATCGCCGCGAAGGCACCGAGCAGCATCGATGCGATCGAGATGAAGACGATGATCTGCTGCCAGTCTGCAACGACAGGCTCGAAGGCGTTGATGACGATGCGAACGAGGATCGCCATGGCGGCGACCTTCGGTGCCGCCGCGAAGAAGGCGGTGACCGGCGTCGGCGCGCCTTCATAAACGTCAGGCGTCCACATGTGGAACGGCACGGCCGAGATCTTGAAGGCTAGGCCGGCGAGTACGAAAACCAGCCCGAAGATCAGGCCGAGCGAGCGGCCTTCAGCCGTCAGCGCAGCCGCGATCTGGGTAAAGCCGGTGTGGCCGGTGAAGCCGTAGATCAGCGACATGCCGTAAAGCAGCATGCCCGAAGAAAGCGCACCGAGGACGAAGTACTTCAGGCCGGCTTCCGTCGAGCGGATGCTGTCTCGGTTGATGGCAGCGACGACATAAAGGGCCAGCGACTGCAGTTCCAGCGACAGGTAGAGCGAGATCAGGTCGTTGGCCGAGATCATCAAGAGCATGCCGAGCGTTGCCAGCACCAGAAGCACCGGGAACTCGAAACGGTCAATCTGGGCGGAGCGCGCATGGCCGACCGTCATCACCAGGGCGGTGATGGAGCCGATCAGGGCCAGAACCTTCATGAACTTGGCGAAGGGGTCCGACAGGAAGGCGCCGCCATAGGCTTCGCCTTCACCGGTCTTAAGCACGAGCCAGAGGCCAGCGATGATCAGGAGGGCAACCGCAAGACCGGTGACCGTCGACGCCGACTTCTCGCCGGAAAACACGCCAATCATCAGCAACGCCATCGCGCCGACCGCGAGGATCAGCTCGGGGATCGAGAGTTGCAGGCTTGCAAGGAGGGTTTCAGCAGTCATGTCCAATCACGTCCTGTGGTCATTGCACCGAAAGCGCAACGTTTTGCGCTGCCTGCAGGGCTGCGGAGTAGTTGTTGACGAGCAGATCCACGGAGGCCGCGGTCGCATCGAAGATCGGTGCCGGGTAGACGCCGAAGAAGATCGTCAGGATCACCAGCGGATAAAGGATGGCCTTTTCGCGACCGGAAAGATCGAGCAACGACTTCAGGCTTTCCTTCTCCAGGGCACCGAAGACGACCCGGCGATAAAGCCAGAGGGCGTACGCTGCCGAGAGGATCACGCCCGAGGTCGCAAAGAGCGCAACCCAGGTGTTGGCACGGAAGGCACCGACGAGGGTCAGGACTTCGCCGACGAAGCTGGACGTGCCCGGCAGGCCGACGTTCGCCATGGTGAACACCATGAAGGCGACGGCGTACTTCGGCATGTTGTTTACGAGGCCGCCATAGGCGGCGATTTCGCGGGTGTGCAGGCGGTCGTAGACAACGCCGACGCAAAGGAAGAGCGCGCCGGAGACAATGCCGTGCGACAGCATCTGGAAGATCGCACCCTGCACGCCCTGAACGTTGGCGGCAAAGATACCCATCGTCACGTAGCCCATGTGCGCAACGGACGAATAGGCGATCAACTTCTTGATATCGGTCTGCATCAGCGCCACCAGCGAGGTGTAGATGATGGCGACGACCGAAAGCGTGAAGACGAACGGCGCGAAGTAATCTGAGGCCAGCGGGAACATCGGCAGCGAGAAGCGCAGGAAGCCGTAACCGCCGAGCTTTAGCAAGACGCCGGCCAGAATGACCGAGCCCGCCGTCGGCGCCTGAACGTGTGCGTCGGGAAGCCAGGTGTGGACCGGCCACATCGGCATCTTCACCGCAAAGGAGGCGAAGAAGGCGAGCCACAGCCAAGTCTGCATCTGGCGCGGGAAGTTATAGGCCAGTAGCTGCGTGATGTCGGTCGTACCGGCCTGCCAGTACATCGCCATGATCGCGAGCAGCATCAGCACTGAGCCGAGCAGCGTATAGAGGAAGAACTTGTAGCTGGCGTAAACGCGGTCCTTGCCGCCCCAGACACCGATGATGAGGAACATCGGGATGAGACCGGCTTCGAAGAACACGTAGAAGAGCACGATATCGAGCGACACGAAGACGCCGATCATGAACGTTTCCAGGACCAGGAACGCGATCATGTAGGCCTTCAGCCGCTTCTCGATCGACAGCCAGCTCGCCAGTACGCAGAACGGCATGAGGAAGGCCGAGAGCACCACGAACAGCATCGAGATACCATCGACACCGAGATGGTAGGAAATGCCGGTGCCGAGCCACTCGTGCTTCTCGATCATCTGGAAGCCCGGGTTCGAGGAATCGAACTGGTACCAGATGTAGACCGACACGGCGAAGGTGAAGATCGTCGTCAGCAGCGAAACGTTCAGGATATTCCGGCGGCCGTAGGCGCTGTCTTCCCTTGTGAGCAAGAGAAGCAGGACGCCGACGAGCGGCATGAAGGTGACCGCGGAAAGTACGGGCCAATCGGTCATCAGAAGGAACTCCTGAACATCATCCAAGTAACAAGCGCGGCAATGCCGATCAGCATCGCAAACGCGTAGTGATAGAGGTAACCAGTCTGCAGGCGGACAACGCGGTCAGTGACGTTGAGCACACGTGCGGCAATGCCGTTCGGGCCGTAGCCGTCGATCACGCGACCGTCGCCTTCCTTCCACAGGAAGGTGCCGAGCCACTTGGCCGAGCGTACGAACAGGAAGTCATAGAGCTCGTCGAAGTACCACTTATTGAGCAGGAACTGGTAGAGGCCACGGTGCTGCTCTGCCAGATACTTCGGCAGTTCCGGCCGGCGGATATACATGTACCAGGCCGTGAAGAGGCCAAGCGCCATGGCGACAAACGGGCTCCACTTAACCCACTTCGGCACGTGGTGGTACTCATGCAGGATTTCGTTTTCCGCCGAGGTGAACAGCGCACCCTTCCAGAATTCGGCATAGCCTTCGCCGAAGAAGTGATCGTGGAAGATGAAGCCGGCGACCAGCGCACCGACGCCAAGGATATAGAGCGGCACCAGCATGACCTGCGGCGATTCATGCACGTGATGCATGACATCCGAGGAAGCGCGCGGCTTGCCATGGAAGGTCATGAAGGTCAGGCGCCACGAATAGAAGCTGGTGAAGAGTGCCGCGACAACGAGCAGCGCATAGGCGAAACCGGAAACCGAGCTGTGGGCGGCATAGGCGGACTCGATGATCGCGTCCTTCGAGAAGAAGCCTGCGGTACCGATGATCGTGCCAGGGATGCCGACGCCGGTCAGTGCGATCGTGCCGATGAACATCATCCAGTAGGTAACCGGAATGTGCTTCCTGAGACCGCCCATGTAACGCATGTCCTGCTCGCCATCGACGGCGTGGATGACCGAACCGGCACCCAAGAACAGCAGAGCCTTGAAGAAGGCGTGCGTGAACAGGTGGAAGATCGCCGCGCCATAGGCACCGACGCCGAGGGCCACGAACATGTAGCCGAGCTGCGAGCAGGTCGAATAGGCGATGACGCGCTTGATGTCGTTCTGGACGAGGCCGACGGTCGCCGCGAAGAAGGCGGTGATCGCGCCGATGATGGTGACGACGGTCAGCGCATCCGGCGACAGCTCGAACACCGGCGACATGCGGGCGACGAGGAAGACGCCGGCGGTAACCATGGTTGCGGCATGGATAAGAGCCGAAACCGGGGTCGGGCCTTCCATGGCGTCCGGAAGCCAGGTGTGCAGCAGGAACTGCGCCGACTTGCCCATCGCGCCCATGAAGAGCAGCAGGGATGCGGCGGTGATGGCGTCAGCCTTGTCGAGGTGCATGCCGAACAGGGTGACGACGGCCTCCCCTGCTCCCGCACCTTCGGCCGGCAGATAGGTCTTGGCGGCAGCGAAGATCGTTTCCAGGTTGACCGAGCCGAACAGCACGAAGACCAGGAAGATACCGAGCGCGAACCCGAAGTCACCGACGCGGTTGACGATGAAGGCCTTCATCGCAGCAGCGTTGGCCGACGGCTTCTTGTACCAGAAGCCGATGAGCAGGTAGGACGCAAGACCCACGCCTTCCCAGCCGAAGAACATCTGCACCAGGTTGTCCGACGTGATGAGCATCAACATCGCGAAGGTGAAGAGCGACAGATAGGCAAAGAAGCGCGGACGATGCGGATCGTGGTGCATGTAGCCGATCGAATAGACATGCACGAGGGTCGACACCGTGTTGACGACCACGAACATGACCGAGGTCAGCGTATCGACGCGGAACGCCCATTCGACATCGAAGGTGCCGGACTGGATCCAGCGCAGCACCGACACCTTGATCATTTCCTGGTGGCCCATGGCGACGTCGAAGAAGACGTACCAGGAGAGCGCAGCGGCAATGATCATCAGACCGCTGGTGACATATTCCGATGCCTTGGCGCCGATCGAACTACCGAAGAGGCCGGCGATCAGAAAGCCGATCAAAGGCAGGAAGACGATAGCCTTGATGATGGTATCCATAGCCCAATCAGCCCTTCATCATGTTGACGTCTTCAACAGCGATCGAGCCGCGGTTGCGGTAGAAGACGACGAGAATTGCAAGTCCGATGGCCGCTTCCGCAGCCGCGACGGTCAGGATGAACAGGGCAAAGACCTGGCCAGTGATGTCATTCAGGAACGCCGAGAAGGCGACCATGTTGATGTTGACCGCAAGAAGAATGAGTTCGACCGACATCAGGATGACGATGACGTTCTTCCGGTTCAGGAAGATGCCGAAGACGCCCAGCGTGAACAGGATGGCGCTGACGGTGAGATAGTGGGAAATTCCGATTTCCATTTTTTTGTTCCTCGATCTCGCGTCCGACTTAAATGCCCTGGCCGGGCTTGACCGTGACCACTTCGACGGCGGTCTCGGGCGTGCGGGCAACCTGCTGCGGGATGTTCTGGCGCTTGATGTTTTCGCGGTGGCGCAGGGTCAGCACGATCGCGCCGATCATGGCTACGAGCAGGACCAGGCCGGCGATCTGGAAGAAGTAGACGTAGTGCGTGTAGAGCACGTCGCCGAGCGCTGCCGTGTTCGTGCGGTCGGCGACCGCCGGGATCGGCATCGAAATCGACTTGGCGATCTCAGGCGAGAATGTCGCACCGCCAACCACGATGATGAGCTCGGCTGCAAGGATCAGACCGATCAGCGCGCCCACCGGCGCATATTCAAGCACGCCGGCCCGCAGTTCCGCGAAGTCGATGTCGAGCATCATGACCACGAACAGGAACAGCACCGCGACCGCGCCGACATAAACGACCAGCAGGATCATCGCGAGGAATTCGGCGCCAGTCAGCAGGAACAGACCTGCCGCGTTAAAGAAGGTCAGGATCAGGAACAGAACCGAATAAACCGGGTTCCTGGCCGCAATGACCATGAATGCCGACGCCACCGCGATGAAGGCAAAGAGATAGAAAAAAAGAACCTGCAGACCCATGATCGGTGCCTTCTTCGTCTTGCACGGCGTGAGGCGCTTCTGGCCCCACTCCACAGGCAAAGCCGGACACGCGTCCGGCCGTTGCCCAAACCTATGTCACATGCACCGCCCTCCCCGGGGCGGCGCTACGCTCTGGCCTCAGCGATAGGGCGAGTCCATTGCGATGTTGCGTGCGATTTCCCGTTCCCAACGGTCGCCGTTGGCGAGGAGCTTGTCCTTGTCGTAGTAAAGCTCTTCGCGCGTCTCGGTGGCGAACTCGAAGTTCGGGCCCTCGACGATGGCATCGACCGGACAGGCTTCCTGGCAGAAACCGCAATAGATGCACTTCACCATGTCGATGTCGTAGCGAACCGTACGGCGTGTGCCGTCGTTGCGGCGCGGGCCGGCTTCGATGGTGATGGCCTGTGCAGGACAGATCGCCTCGCACAGCTTGCAGGCGATGCAACGCTCTTCACCGTTCGGATAACGGCGCAGCGCATGCTCGCCGCGGAAGCGCGGGCTGACCGGTCCCTTTTCGAAGGGGTAGTTCAACGTCGCCTTCGGCTTGAAGAAATAGCGCATCGACAGAAAGAACGCGCCGACGAATTCCTTCAGGAACAGCGAGCTGACGGCTTGCGAAAGACCGGCCATCATTTACCTCCAGAGTTGCCGGCCTGGGAGCGACCGGCGGTATGCTGCCAAACGTGAGCCATCGTCATGCGGCTCCCGTCAGCTTGAGAACGAACGCAGTGATCACGACCATTGCGAGAGAGATCGGCAGGAAGACCTTCCAGCCAAGACGCATCAGCTGGTCGTAGCGGTAACGCGGCACGAAAGCCTTCACCATCGCGAACATGAAGAACACGAAGGATGCCTTCAGCACAAACCAGATGATGCCGGGTACCCAGTTGAGGAACCAGACGTCCACCGGAGGCAGCCAGCCACCGAGGAACAGGATCGTCGTCAGCGCGCACATCAGGCAGATGGCGGCATATTCGCCGAGCATGAACATCATGTAAGGCGTGGAGCCGTACTCGACCATGAAGCCGGCGACGAGTTCGGATTCCGCTTCGGGAAGGTCGAAAGGCGGGCGGTTCGTTTCGGCCAGCGCCGAAATGAAGAACACGATGAACATCGGGAACAGCGCCAGCCAATGCCAGTCGAGGAACGACGCCGGCAGGCCGAGGTTGGTGCCGATGCCGCTCGACTGCGCGTTGACGATGTCCGTCAGGTTCAGCGAGCCGACGCAGAGCAGGACGGTGACGATAACGAAGCCGATCGAGACTTCGTAGGAGACCATCTGTGCCGCGGAGCGAAGCGCGCCGAGGAAGGGATATTTGGAGTTCGACGCCCAGCCGCCCATGATGATGCCATAAACTTCAAGAGAAGATATGGCGAACACGAAGAGGATGCCGACGTTGATGTTCGCGATCACCCAGCCGGCGTTGAGCGGGATCACGGCCCAAGCGGCGAGCGCCAGCGTCACGGAGACGAGCGGGGCGAGCAGGAAGATCGCCTTGTTGGCGCCGGCCGGGATAACCGGCTCCTTGAAGACGAACTTCAAAAGGTCGGCGAAGGACTGGAAAAGTCCCCAGGGGCCCACCACATTCGGACCACGGCGGAGCTGAACTGCAGCCCAGATCTTACGGTCTGCGAGCAGGATGTAGGCGATGAAAAGCAGCAGCGCGACCAGGAGCAGCAGCGACTGGGCGACCATGATGATCGCGGGCCAGACATAGGTCGAAACGAAAGCGTCCATGATACTCTATTCCCTCGCGCTCATTCCGCCGCAGCTTTGAAATTGTTGCGTGCCAAAGCCGAGCATTCGGCCATGACGGCGGATGCGCGCGCTATCGGGTTCGTCAAATAGAAGTCTTTGACCGGAGACGCAAACACGGATTTGCCCATCTCACCTGCTTTTTGACCAAGTGCGGCAATTTCGTCGCCGTTGCCGCTCGCGATCGCGTCGATATCGGCGAAATGCGGGTGGGCCGCATAGAGCTTCGAGCGCAATTCGCCAAGCGAATCAAAGGGCAGCTTCTTGCCGAGCACGTCGGAGAGCGCGCGGATGATCGCCCAGTCCTCGCGTGCGTCGCCCGGTGCGAAGCCGGCGCGGTTGCCGACCTGAACGCGGCCTTCGGTGTTGACCCAGGTGCCGGACTTTTCGGTGTAGGTCGCGCCCGGCAGGATGACGTCGGCGGCATGTGCGCCGTTGTCGCCGTGCGAGCCGATATAAACCGTGAAGCCGGACTTGCGTTCCGCAAGGTCGATCTCGTCAGCGCCGAGCAGGAAGAGAACGTCGGAGGCGGTGACCATCTCGGCCGCCGTCTTGCCGTTCGCGCCCGGAACGAAGCCGAGGTCGAGACCACCGACGCGGGAAGCGGCCGTGTGAAGAACGGCAAAACCGTTCCACTCGGCGGTAATCGCACCGACGGCGCCTGCGAGCTTGGCGGCGGCAGAAAGAACGGCATCGCCGCCCTCCCCTGCAACAGCACCCTGGCCGATGAGGATCATCGGGCGCTGCGCCTTCTTTAAGGTCGCTGCAAACTTGCCCTTGCCCGAGACGAGCTCGGCGAGCGTTTCGGTGCCGGCGCCGAGATACTCGTATTCGTAACGCAGTTCGCCCGGCTCGCCGATCACGGCGATCGGGAAGTTGCCCATGCGGTAGCGCTTGCGGATGCGGGCGTTGAGAACCGAAGCCTCAAAGCGCGGATTGGAGCCGATGATCAGCAGCGCGTCAGCGCTTTCGATGCCAGCGATCGTCGGGTTGAAAAGGTAGCTGGCGCGACCGAGCGACGGGTCGAGTGCGGCGCCATCCTGGCGGCAGTCGACACTCTCGGAGCCGAGCGCTGCGATCAGCTGCTTCAGCGCGTACATTTCTTCGACCGAAGCGAGGTCGCCGGCAATGGCGCCGATCTTGTCGCCGGAAGTCTGGGCGACGGCAGCCTTGACCGCCTGGAAGGCTTCGCCCCACGTTGCCGGCTGCAGACGGCCGTCCTTCTTGACGTATGGACGATCGAGGCGCTGCGTCTTCAGGCCATCCCAGATGAAGCGGCTCTTGTCGGAGATCCACTCTTCGTTGATGTCCTCATTGACGCGCGGCATGATGCGCATGACTTCGCGGCCGCGGGTATCGACGCGGATCGCCGAACCGAGCGCGTCCATCACGTCGATGGATTCGGTCTTGTTCAGCTCCCACGGACGGGCGGTGAAGGCAAACGGCTTCGAGGTCAGCGCACCGACCGGGCAGAGGTCAACGACGTTGCCCTGCAGTTCGGAGGTCATCGCCTGCTCGAGATAGGTGGTGATCTCGGCGTCTTCGCCGCGGCCGATCAGGCCAAGTTCGGCAATGCCGGCAACTTCGGTCGTGAAGCGAACGCAGCGCGTGCAGTGAATGCAGCGGTTCATCACGGTCTTGACGAGCGGGCCGATATACTTGTCTTCGACGGCGCGCTTGTTTTCCTGGTAGCGCGAGCTGTCGATACCGAAGGCCATGGCCTGGTCCTGCAGGTCGCATTCGCCGCCCTGGTCACAGATCGGGCAGTCGAGCGGATGGTTGATCAGCAGGAATTCCATCACGCCTTCGCGCGCCTTCTTGACCATCGGCGTGGTCGTGAAGACTTCCGGCGCTTCGCCGTTCGGGCCCGGACGGAGGTCGCGCACGCCCATGGCGCAGGAAGCGGCGGGCTTGGGCGGCCCTCCCTTCACCTCGATCAGACACATGCGGCAGTTGCCGGCGACCGAAAGCCGCTCGTGAAAACAGAAGCGCGGAACTTCAGCCCCGGCCTCTTCGCACGCCTGAAGCAGCGTGAAATGATCCGGTACCTCGATCTCTTTTCCGTCGACTTTCAGCTTTGCCATCTTCGTACTCAATCCTGTCTTCCGTCCGTCGGCCCATCGGCGACGCACAATTCCAACACAGCCTTGCTGCTTGCGGGCGATGGCCGTCCCCGGTCCCCGCCCTGTTGTCTCAAGCGCCTTTCAGCGCCTTGGCCTGTCCAACCCAATCGTCCCGCTTGATCCGCCCGCCGAAACCGAGTTCGTCGTCGAAGCGGGCGACATCCGCCTCGCTCCAACCGGCGATGTCGGCAAAGCCGCTGATGCCCTTCGCGTTCAGCACCTGCTCGAGCTTCGGGCCGATGCCGGAGATCCGCTTCAGGTCGTCGGTGGCTTTCGCCTTGGCGCGCGTCGCGCGAACCTTGACCACCTTTTGAGCGGCAACCTTCTCGACCACCGGCTTTGCGGCTGCGCGCTTGGCAGGCGCGGACGGCTTGGCGACCGGTTCCGGCTTTGCGTCGGCCTGCACCGTCTTTGCGACAACGGCAGTCGTCGTGTCAGACGATGCGGGCTCTGCCCGCTTCTGCGCCGCCTCGACGGCCCCTTGCATCGCGCCGATCATGGCGCCCGCAATCTGGGTCGTGAGACCGAAGCCGATCGCGGTCGCTGCTGCAACTGCGGCTGCCGGGTGAACCATCAGCGGATGCAGCGGCACCTGTGAAAGGCCCTTCATCCATTCGCCCATGCCGAACGGGTCGGCCGGATCGCCGCCAAGCGGACGTGCGAACGGAATGCCTGCTTCGGCCTGTCCCTTCATCTGTCCCTCTTCGCGTGCGCCGGCCATCGTCGGGTTACTCCGCCGCTTCCAGAACCGCGCCATGCGACGACGCATTGCGCGTATATTCGTCGATGCGCTTTTCCATTTCCGGACGGAAATGCTTGATCAGACCCTGGATCGGCCAGGCAGCTGCGTCGCCGAGCGCGCAGATCGTGTGGCCTTCCACCTGCTTGGTGACGTCGAACAGCATGTCGATTTCGCGCTTCTGGGCGCGGCCCTGAACCATGCGTTCCATGACGCGCATCATCCAGCCGGTGCCTTCGCGGCACGGCGTGCACTGACCGCAGCTCTCGTGCTTGTAGAAGGCCGAGAGACGCCAGATCGCCTTGATGATGTCGGTCGACCTGTCCATCACGATGACGGCGGCGGTTCCAAGACTGGAACCGACCTCGCGCAGACCGTCGAAATCCATGATCGCGTCCTTCATCTGCGCGCCGGGCACGCAAGGAACGGACGAACCGCCGGGAATGACGGCAAGCAGGTTGTCCCAGCCGCCGCGGATGCCGCCACAGTGCTTTTCGATCAGCTCATGGAACGGGATCGACATCGCGTCTTCGACCGTGCACGGGCGGTTGACGTGACCGGAGACCGAATAGAGCTTGGTGCCGTGGTTGTTCGGCCGGCCGAAGCTCGTGTACCAGCCGGCGCCGCGGCGCAGGATGGTCGGGGTGACCGCGATCGACTCGACGTTGTTGACGGTCGTCGGGCAGCCGTAGAGGCCCATGTTGGCCGGGAACGGCGGCTTCAGGCGCGGCTGGCCTTTCTTGCCTTCAAGGCTTTCGAGCAGCGCCGTCTCTTCGCCACAGATGTAGGCGCCGGCACCATGGTGCACGTAGATGTCGATGTCGTAGCCGAGCTTGTTGTTCTTGCCGAGCAGGCCATAGGCGTAGCACTCGTCGATCGCCGCCTGCAGCGCCTCGCGCTCGCGGACGAATTCGCCGCGGACGTAGATGTAGGCGACATGGGCACCCATGGCGAAGCTGGCGACGACGCAGCCTTCGATCAGCGTATGCGGATCGTGACGCATGATGTCACGGTCCTTGCAGGTGCCGGGCTCGGACTCGTCGGCATTGACGACGAGGTAATGCGGACGGCCGTCGCTTTCCTTCGGCATGAAGGACCACTTGAGGCCCGTCGGGAAGCCGGCGCCGCCACGACCGCGAAGGCCGGAAGCCTTCACTTCGTTGACGATCCAGTCACGGCCCTTTTCGAGCAGCTGCTTGGTGCCGTCCCAGTGGCCGCGCGCCATGGCGCCCTTCAGGGACTTGTCCTTGAGGCCGTAGATATTGGTAAAGATGCGGTCTTCATCTCTGAGCATAATTCACCTCTTTACCGCGGCTTCTTGCCGAAGACCTTGATGTATTCGGCTTCGCCGCCATTGGCGAGCGCCTTGGCCTGCTTGACCCAGTCGTCGCGTTCGATGCGGCCCTTGAAATTCAGGTATCCGTCGACCCACTCGCGCTCCGCCTTCTTCCACGAAGCAACTTGCGCGTAGGTGTAGATGCCCAGTTCGTTGAGCGTACCCTCGATCTTCGGACCGACGCCCGAGATCATCTTGAGATCGTCGGTCGCTGCCGGCTTCTCGATGCCGGCCGGACGGTTCTTGTCCTCCAGCGACGGCTTGCCGGAGACGGCAGCAGCCTTGGCCGGCTTCGACTTGTCGACAGTGTCGCCTTCCACCTTGGCGTTGGCAGCGGCTTCCGCCTTTGCCGTCGCCGGGGTCTTCAGCGATGCGTCGGTCACGGCCGACGCGGTCTTGGCGCGGCCGGCATTCGACGGCGGTACGGAGACGGCCGGAGCATCGCTCACCTTCTTGGCGGCGCTGGACGCAGCCTTGGCCGGAGCCGCATCCGCAAGCATGAGGGTCGTCGGGCCGCCTTCCGGAGCCGAATAGATGCGATCGATCTGCGGACCGGGGGTGATTTCAGCACCCTTGCCTGCTTCGAAACGGTCGATGATCTGCTCGAGTTGCTCGGGCGTCAGGTCTTCGAAGGTGTCCTTGAAGATCATAACCATCGGCGCGTTGACGCAGGCGCCCTGACATTCGACTTCTTCCCAAGAAAGCGTGCCACTCTCGTTCAGGGTGAAGGGATCATGGGCAATCTTGCTCTTGCAGACCTTGATCAGGTCTTCGGCGCCACGCAGCATGCAGGGCGTCGTACCGCAAACCTGAATGTGGGCGCGCGTGCCGACCGGCTTCAACTGGAACTGGGTGTAGAAGGTCGCAACTTCGAGCGCGCGGATGTACGGCATGCCGAGCATGTCCGCGATCGACTCGATGGCGGCCTTCGTGACCCAGCCGTCCTGGTCCTGAGCGCGCATCAACAACGGGATGACGGCAGACTGCTCTCGACCCTTGGGGTACTTATTGATCGTTTCCTTCGCCCAGGCGGCGTTCTCCTTGCTGAAGGCAAAGCTCGCTGGCTGGACGGTGTCTTCGGCTAGTCGACGAACGGACATTCTAGTGGACACCTTATCAGTTAATCGAACCGCACCGCGATTTCGTCACCGAGACGAATTCGCAGGCATAGGCTGACTGGTCTTTCTGCAAAAATACGATGTAGCGCGTGCCATTGGCGACCGCGGCCTTGATCTCGTAGCCCTTGGCAACGAGATCGGCCATCGAGCCCCCGCGCATGCCGCCCGACGTCGCGCCGCTTTCGACCTGCTCCTGCGCAGAAACGGTCGATGCAAGCGCGAGAAGAGCGAGCGTGGCCAGGGGCGCGAGACGCATCAGCGGTCCACCTCACCGAACACGATATCGAGGGAGCCCAGCACGGCCGAAACGTCGGCAAGCTGGTGTCCCCGACAGAGGAAATCCATCGCCTGCAGATGCGCATAACCTGGGGCACGGATCTTGCAGCGATAGGGCTTGTTGGTGCCGTCGGAGACGAGATAGACGCCGAATTCGCCCTTCGGCGCTTCGACGGCGGCGTAAACTTCGCCGGCCGGCACGTGGTAGCCTTCGGTATAGAGCTTGAAGTGGTGGATGAGCGCTTCCATCGAACGCTTCATCTCGCCGCGCTTCGGCGGAACGATCTTGCCGTCGAGCGACGAAACCGGGCCGACCTTGGCATCGCCGAGCAGGCGATCGACGCACTGGCGCATGATGCGGGCCGACTGGCGCATTTCGATCATACGGATCAGATAACGGTCGAAGCAGTCGCCGTTCTTGCCGATCGGGATATCGAACTCGAGATCCGAATAGCACTCATAGGGCTGCGAACGACGCAGGTCCCAGGCAGCGCCCGAGCCACGCACCATCACGCCCGAGAAGCCCCAGGCCCAGGCATCGTCAAGCTTGACGACGCCGATGTCGACGTTGCGCTGCTTGAAGATGCGGTTGCCGGTCAAGAGTTCGTCGATGTCGTCGACGGTCTTCAGGAACGGATCGATCCACTTGCCGATGTCTTCGACGAGTTCGTGCGGCAGGTCCTGATGGACGCCGCCCGGACGGAAGTAGGCCGAGTGCATGCGCGCGCCGCAGGCACGCTCGTAGAACACCATCAGCTTTTCGCGCTCTTCAAAGCCCCAGAGCGGCGGCGTCAGCGCGCCGACGTCCATGGCCTGCGTCGTGACGTTCAGAAGATGCGAGAGGATGCGGCCGATTTCCGAATAGAGGACGCGGATTAGCTGGCCGCGGATCGGAACTTTGGTCGCCGTCAGCTTCTCGATCGCCAGCGCGTAGGCATGCTCCTGGTTCATCGGCGCCACGTAGTCGAGGCGGTCGAAATAGGGCACGGCCTGCAGGTAGGTCTTGGTCTCGATCAGCTTTTCGGTACCGCGATGCAGCAGGCCGATATGCGGATCGACGCGCTCGACGATTTCGCCATCAAGCTCGAGCACCAGACGAAGAACGCCGTGCGCCGCCGGATGCTGCGGACCAAAGTTGATGTTGAAGTTGCGGACGTTATGTTCGGTCATACCGATTGCTCCAGGTCGGACGACAGCCGTTCACCGGCTACCGCGGACCACTTAGTCTCACCGTGCTTTCGCCTTCTCGTCGCCGGGCAGCACGTAGTCCGTGCCTTCCCAGGGAGAGAGGAAGTCGAAGTTGCGGAATTCCTGCTTCAGTTCGACGGGTTCGTAGACGACGCGCTTTGCTTCGTCGTCGTAACGCACCTCGACAAAACCGGTGACCGGGAAGTCCTTGCGCAGCGGATGTCCTTCGAAACCGTAGTCCGTCAGGATGCGACGCAGGTCAGGATGGCCGGTAAACAGGATGCCGTACATATCGTAGGCTTCGCGCTCGAACCAGTCGGCACCGGGATAGACCGGCGTTGCCGACGGAACCGGCTCGTTCTCGCCGGTTGCGACCTTGACGCGCACGCGCAGGTTCTGGCGCGGCGACAAGAGATGATAGACAACGTCGAAACGGTCCGGCCGCTGTGGCCAGTCGACGCCGCAGACATCGACGAAATTGACGAAGGCGCACTGCACATCGTCACGAAGGAACGTAAGCAGCGCGATCAGGTTCGCCGACGTCGTCGTCAGCGTCAGCTCGCCATAGGCCAGCGATGCGTCGGAGATCAGCGCACCGCGCGTTTCGCGCAAGTAGGACGCAAGCTCATTCAGGGCTTCACTCATATCAAAGACCCCCTGCCCTTAGCGCTCGATCGTGCCGGTCCGGCGGATCTTCTTCTGCAGCAGGAGCACGCCGTAAAGCAGCGCTTCTGCCGTGGGAGGACAGCCTGGCACGTAGATGTCGACGGGAACGACGCGGTCGCAACCGCGAACAACCGAATAGGAATAGTGGTAGTAGCCGCCGCCATTGGCGCACGAACCCATCGAGATGACGTAACGCGGCTCCGGCATCTGGTCATAGACCTTGCGGAGCGCAGGCGCCATCTTGTTGGTCAGCGTGCCGGCGACGATCATGACGTCGGACTGGCGCGGCGAGGCGCGCGGCGCAAAACCGAAGCGTTCGGCGTCGTAGCGCGGCATCGACATCTGCATCATTTCGACCGCGCAGCAGGCGAGACCGAAGGTCATCCACATCAACGAACCGGTACGGGCCCAATTGATGAGCTCGTCGGTCGAGGTGACTAGAAAACCCTTGTCGGCGAGCTCATTGTTGATCTCGCCGAAGAATGCATCATTGCTGCCAATCGGCTTGCCGGTGGAGGGATCGATGATCCCTTTCGGCTTGGGCGCAACGAGCGTGGTGCCGGAGGTCAGTTCCATTCCAGCGCTCCCTTCTTCCATTCATAGATAAAGCCGATCGTCAGCACTCCGAGGAAGACCATCATTGACCAGAAGCCGAACCAGCCCAGCTCGTGGAACGAAACCGCCCAAGGAAAGAGGAAGGCAACTTCGAGGTCGAAGATGATGAAGAGGATCGACACGAGATAGAAGCGGATGTCGAACTTCATGCGGGCGTCGTCGAACGCATTGAAGCCGCACTCGTAGGCCGACAGCTTTTCCGAATCAGGAGCCTTGAAGGCGACGGCGAAGGGAGCAATCAGAAGCGCCACACCGATCACCAATGCGATTCCAATGAAAATCGCGATCGGAACGTAGGAACCGAGAAGTTCAGTCATTGTTATCCGTCCCTGCCTGCGGGAGGGCGCATGGGAGAGCGCCAGAACAACAAATCTCGCAGGCCGAAAAATATGTTGCAACGCCGGAGTGGTTAGCGCAGCCCGCGCCGTCGCGCAAGCCTTGAGGGGCCATTTAAACCGCTTCGCAACACAGGATCGGACGGGTGATACCGACAAAGCGCGGATTCGCGGGCCGACGCGAACTTTACGGTAAAACAAAGCGAGACGAGACAGATTGCCGCAGCGCACAATCCGGCCCTAGGGCCGGCGCAATTCACAGGAAGGACGGAGAGAAGAAATGGCGCGAGTGACGGGGCTCGAACCCGCGACCTCCGGCGTGACAGGCCGGCACTCTAACCGACTGAGCTACACCCGCGCATGATGACCGCGAACGATCATTAGTATCACCATCGGCCCTCGTTGAGAACGCCTAGGCAAATCCAGATCAAGAGTGGCGCGAGTGACGGGGCTCGAACCCGCGACCTCCGGCGTGACAGGCCGGCACTCTAACCGACTGAGCTACACCCGCATCATCTTGACTTGGTTGAGGCGTTTCCGCCCCGCATCGAGCAGCAGCGCCGTTCGATGAGCGGCTAACTAAGCGGTTCGGATTGGGGTGTCAAGCGTGTTTGAAGACAAATCCGTGACGGAGTGAAAATTGATCCACAGGGCGATAAAAGGATCGAAATCGGAATGGACCAATGGCGCCTGCCGCCACCGGCCCGTCGTCACCTATCCCAACACGCACTCGTCGATGCGCGTACACGGAGGCTGATTCCGGATTGCCTCCCCTCCCTCCCCCGTTCGCCGTTACCGAGGCACCGTCCGCGCATTTTGTCCACAAGCACGAAGCCCGCAGTTTCAGGGTGTCGCGCAACCGCCAACAAAAAAAATCATAAAAACGATACAAATGCTCTTGCGGTTTTTTTCGGTTACGCCTAGATCACGGCCACCGACGCGGCGGACTGATCCGGTCCAAACGCGGAAGGGCGATTAGCTCAGTTGGTAGAGCGCCTCGTTTACACCGAGGATGTCGGGAGTTCGAGTCTCTCATCGCCCACCATTTTCTCCCACAGAAAATCATCACCAAATCTGCTCAAATTGCTGTTCGCGTTATCGCGTGCCGTTTGCGATAGGCCTGCCGCTTCGAATTGCTTTGGCTTTAGAGCTCAGCCGTCAACGGTCGGGAATCAGGGATTCGACGGCCTCGATCGCGATACCCGCCACCGTCAGCCTCGCCGGAGCAGCAAACCCGCCAAATCCCAACGTATCGATAGGCCCACCGGCGCTACCCGCCGCGATACTGCTCGTCGCTGACATGCTCCAGCCAATCCACAGCCTTGCCGTCGAGCGCTTCCTGAATCGCAAGATGCACCATGGCCGTATCGGGTGCTGCACCGTGCCAGTGCTTTTCGCCCGGCGGGAACCAGACGACATCGCCCATACGAATCTCTTGCACAGGGCCACCCCAGCTTTGCACGAGACCACGGCCGGCGGTGACAACCAGGGTCTGGCCGAGCGGGTGCGTATGCCAGGCCGTCCGAGCGCCGGGCTCGAAGGTGACGCTGACAGCGCGGACGCGCGCCGGGTCTGCGGCCTCGATCACCGGGTCCTGGCGTACCGTGCCGGTGAAGTATTCCGCCGGGGCGCGCATCGAAGGTCTCGATCCACCGGGTATGATGTCCATATCTCGTTCCTCCCATTTTCGTGTGTGGCGCTCGTCGTCAGCGAAAGTGCGCTACGGCCAACAGGCCCGACCTCGCCCGCGAGCCTATCATAACCTGTGGATTGTCACAGTCGGACAGGCCTCACGGGCGATCTCGCAAAGATGCTCGTGGTGCGTCAGATAGATCACCTGGCCGACGCGGGCCATTTCGGCCATCTGCTCGAAGGCGCGGCCGGCGCGTCCGTCGTCGAAGGTCTCCATGATGTCGTCGGCGATGAAGGGCAGCGATTCGCGCGCGGCTGCGATTTCGTGATAGCCGGCGATTCTGAGCGCCAGATAGAGCTGAAAGCGCGTGCCCTTGGAGAGATCCTTGGCAAGCTTCGACCCACCGGCCGCCGCATTGGCGATCAGGAACTCCTGTCCCCGGTCGGACTGCGCCGACAGGCCGGAATATTCTCCGCCGCTGATCCGGCTGAAGGTCTCCGACGCGCGCCGCATCATTGCGCTGCGATGCCGCTCGCGGAAAAGCCGGAGCGCGGTCTCGGCGGCGATTACGCCGGCGCGAAGCCGCAGATAGGCAAGCGCCTTGTTTTCGATGTCGAGCAGCAACGTCCGCCGCTTCTGTTCGAGTTCTGCGACCGTGTCGCCGCCTTCGACAGCCGCGAGCGCCTTTTCTCTTTCCCGCATCTCCGTATGCAGTTCACTGACGTCGCGGTCGCTTTGTTCGAGTGCGGCATCCATCCGTGCCAGCTCCAGCCGCACCGCCGTGTCATCGAGTTCCGCGAGCAAAGCCTCCGCCTGCGTGCTCTCGGCGACATCAAGGCGGGAGGCAAGATCCGCCTCCGATTCGGCGATGCGTTCACGCAGGCGCTGCTGTTCCCGACCGGCCTCGAATAGCTGCGCGGCCTCATCGAGCGTTTCGCAGTCGAAGAATTCAAGCACCTGCCGCCTGCGCGCCACATGGAGTTCCCGCTCCGCACAGGCGACACGCCGCTCTTCCTCCAGGCGGGCGATTTCGGCGAGGAAGGTTGCGCGGCGATCCGAAAGCCGCTGCGCCTCGGCGGCGCGCGTCTTCAACGTCATGTAGGTCGTCAGTGTGTCATCAGCGGCCGTCCCGCGGGCAAGCTTGGCAATGGCACGGTCGAATTCAACCTGGTCCTTGCGCATGCCGGCGATGCGATATTCGAGGTCGGCCTTGCGCTGCGTCAGCTTATCGAGCTCCTGCAGGATCGTCAGCATCGGACCGGTCTGCTCTGGAGTCAGCGGTTCGCTCCGCGCGGCCAACCAGCTTTTGGCAAGAAGTTCCGACCATTGTTCTTGCCACGCGTCCATCGCGTCTTCAGCCAGATCGAGCGCCGACTGCCGGCTTTCCAGAAGCGTTCGCGCCCGCTTTGCCGCCTCACGGGCTGCGTTGCGGGCGCCGTCCAGCGCACGCGCCTGCGACACCGCCTGCTCGGCGGCAAGGAGAAGGTTGTCGAGCCGCTCCGGCAGGCGTCCGTCGATATCTATGGCCGCAAGCTCCTCGCGCAAGCCGGCAATCGCTTCGGCCTCCTCGGAATGGGCGCGATCGAAATCCTGGCGCGCCGCGCGCAAATGCGCGCGCAGGTCCAGCGCCGCAAGCCGTGTGGTCAGCCAAGCCTCCAGCTGCGTCAGACGCATCACGCTAGGTAAGCCGCAGGCCAAGACGGCTGTTGCCAAAACCTGCGCTTGCGTCGCCGCGTCGGCCAGAGATTGCTTCTCCTGCTGACGCAGCGTCGCGATGCGGGCACGCCGCTCGGCGATCGACAGCGACAAGCCGCGCATGTCGGCAAGCTGCGCCGTGTCCGCAAGGCGTCGCGCGGAAACCTCATCGTCTTCGCTCATCGCCTGCTCGAAGGCAGTGGCCGTTTCCAGAGCAAGCTCCGCCTTGTGCTGGCGCCACGCTTCATTGCGGCGCTGGCGCAGTGCTGAGGCCGAGAAATCGTCCATCGTGCCGCCAACGGCGGACAGCCCGGCCAGCCGCGCCTCGTCCCCCGCCAGCAACTCCTGCTCGGCGGCGATGCGGTCGACAACTCGCAAATGCCGCTCCTCCTGACTGGCAGCTGCCCTGCGCCAGGTCTCCAGCGTTGCCGGCGACGGGGCGTCGAGCGCGAGCAGGTCATCGGCCGTTCCGGCAAAGGGCCTCAGCTGCACAAGCTTGTCGGCGAGTTCCGCATCCAACCGGTCGATGGCCTGTTGCGCCGCCTGCTTGCGCAGGACGCAGTCACTGCGTCGCAACAGCGACAGCTTTTCGGCAAGTCCGGAGACGTCCGCTGCCCCCTGCTCTTCGAGCCGTAGCAAATCGCCTTCAGCGTCCCGATCTGATTCGACGGCGCTCTGCAGCTCCAGGCGAGCCGAAGCGACACGCTCGACGAGGGCCGAGTGCCGGCGCGCCAAATCCTGAAGCTGCGCGCCGGTCCCGGCCGCAAGTAAAAGCGACGCGGGATCGCGGTCGGCCGGTTCGCCGAGCCGCAACAGGCAGCCAAGAATTTCTGCCCCGGTCCGCGCCAGATCCTCCAATCGAGACGGCATGTCGCGCGCCGCGGTGACATAACGTGCATCAAGCGCGGTTTCCTGAAGCGCGGTCAGGCGCTCGATCAGGCAGAGACCTTCCTTGTCGAGCGGCATTTCCTCGAGCGCATCGCGGCGATGCTGCATCTCGCTGTCGATCTGTCGTAGCCTGATCTCGGTCTCCGCCTCCTGGCGCCGAAGCGCCGGCAGTTCACTCGCCCACTCCGCTGGCGGTACCGGCAGCGGCGGAGCGCCCGCCAGTTCCGCGCGGAGGGCGCGCAGCCTGCCGAAATGGGGCAACGCTTCGACCTCGGCTTTCAGGCGGGCCCGCGCCAGCCGCAACTCGGCTCGACGCGTGATCGCTTCATCGTGGCGTTCACGCGCCTGCGTCAGCGTTTTGCGCAGCGCCGCATATTCGCGTGCATTGATATCGAGCGCATTGCGTTCGACCCTCAGGGCCTCAAGCTCGCCTTTCAGTTCCGCAAGCTGATGCTTGCGCGCCTGTGGCCGGTAGAAGCCGTCGGCCTGCCCGCGCAGGGCTGCAAGGATCGCCGTGCTGTCCGGAAGGCCCGAGCTTGCCGAAAACAGCAGCGACCCGAGTTCGCCTTCGCTTTTCAGGATCGCCTCGCCGCCCTTCTCGATGCTCTCGTCGTCCAGCGAGAACATCATTTGGTAGGTGTCGCGATCGATCGCGCCGAGCGCTCCGGAAAACAGGTTGTCGGGCAAGGGCTGGTCGTCGAGGCCGACCAGCGAGTTCGTCTTTCGCTTGATCCGGAAGACGCGATCGCTGCGGCCGGCCGCTTCGATCGTGCCGCCCACGCGCATCGTCTGGTAAGGGTGCAGGAAGCCGTAGGGGCTCGAATGCTCGATGCCGAAGAGCAGGTCGAGAAAACCGGAAAACAGAGTCGACTTTCCAGCCTCGTTGGGGCCGTAGACGATGTGGAGGTCGGGAGTGCCGGGCACGCCATCGCCGAAGTCAAGGCGACGATCGGTAAACTTGCCGTAGCGGACGAGATCGAGCGCGCTGATCCGCATCAGTGGCCACCCTCGCCGGCGCCGCCGCCATGAAGATGGGCGAGCACCTCGGCGGTTCCCGACAGACCGGCTTCAAACGCCAGCCGCGCGACCGCCTCTTCGTCCGGTGCCAGCGATTGGCGAAGCTCGGGCGGAAGCTGTTGCAGGACGTCTTCCACGGCCGCCAGCACGTCCTGGCGAAACCCGTGCGCCGGCAAGACGTCCGCTTCGACGAGCGCCGCCAGCTCTTCGACGGGATCGAGCATGGCGCCCGGTTTTTCGGTCCGGGCGTTGCCGCAGGTGAGTTCGACCTTCTCGATCCAGCAGCCGGCGATGCCGGCGGCGATGTTGTCGATCTCCGCCCGCAACAGGTCCGCGTCACGGCGAAGGCGCCAGGCCAAGGGCGTCGCGCCGGCGAGCGTCAGACGCAGGATGACGTTCTCTGCCGCTGCTTCACCACAGGTGTGCGAAAGCGCCTGCCTGACGGCATCGAGCATGTCGCGCCATTCCGAGATGCCCGTCAGATCGACACGAAGGCGTTCGAAGCTGGCGATGCCGATCGCCCGCTCGGCAAGACTGACATGGCCGTCGTCGTCGACCGTGACGAACGACACGCTCTTCACGCCGACTTCGTTGATGTCGCGACCCTGCGGCATACCCGGCATGACGATGAAGGGCTCCGCCGCATGGACCTGCCGCTGGTGGATGTGGCCAAGTGCCCAGTAATCGAAGCCATGGGCAACGAGATCGGCGACGCTGCAGGGGGCATAGAGATCGTGACCCGCGGCACCTGCGAGGCTCGTGTGCAGCATGCCGATGTTCACCGCGCCGGGCACCGGCGGCTGGAAGGCCGGAAGCAGGCTTTCGGGCGCATGCGGGCTGGCGAAGCTTACGCCGTGCACATAGACGTCGCGACCGCTTGCCAGCGTCTTGGCGACCACCGCCTTTGCCCTGCCCTTGAAGACGTGGGCGGATGGCGGCAGGGTCAGTTCATTGGTGACCTGCGACTGGGCGTCGTGGTTGCCGCGGATGATGAAGACGCGGATGCCGTGTTCATCCAGCCGGCGCAGTTCCCGTCCGAGAAACAGGGCCGTGTTCATCGACGTCTGGCTGCCGTCATAGAGATCGCCGGCAATCAGCAGGGCATCGGCCTCTTCGGCGATGCAGAGATCGACGATCTTGACCAGAGCCTGCCGCGACGCCCCGCGCACGATCTCTGCGAGGTCGGCATTTCTAAGGGCGAGGCTGCGGAGAGGCGAATCGAGATGCAGGTCTGCGGTATGGACGAAACGGAAGGGCATGGCCGACCATGGCCGTCCCGCCACCGCCCGTCAATCAGCCGTCACACGTCATCCACTTGCGAAATGCGCAGGCTCCCGGCAAGCATATTTCAGCCTGCTGAAGTAAAGGCGGCGCTAATACAAATGCGGTTGGCGGCGATTGTTAACATCGTCTGTTCAAGACATCGCGGCGCTACCTGCAAATATCAGATTATACTCACTTTAATTGATTAGGGCTTTTGTAAGATCTTGTTCGATAGGTTTGCCCCGGCTGCGTTTCAAGCGCGTCCAGGCACCGGAATGATTCCTGCTTCGGCTATCCGCTCCGTCATGACGATCAAGAGCCGGAATGACTTAATTCAAGTACAATTTTACGGACGGCCGTCCTTCCGGGGGTACCATGTCACGGCTCAAGATTTCCCACACGCTTATTGCCCTTTTCCTCGTGGTCGCCGTTATCGTTTCGGCGCTTGCCGTTTCATCTCTCGGCGGCATCAAGATGATGAACGAGCGCAACAACGAGATCGCCACCACCTGGCTACCGCGCGTCTCGCTTTCCCGCGCGCTCGAAACGCAGCTTTCCGATACCCGCATGGCGTTTGCCCGCCATCTGATTTCCCTGACGCCGTTTGAAAAGAAGGCAGCGGAAAAGGTCATCGGTGAGACCGTCGGAGGCTTCAACAAGCTCGCCGACGAATATTCGAGCCTGATGGTCACCGATGCCGACAAGGCGGCGCTCGACAATGTCCGGACTGCCTATCAGGCCTATCTCTCCGTCGCCGAAGGCATGGTCAAGCTCTCCAACAACCTCGAGAACATGAAGGCGCAGAGCGTCTTCAAGGTCGAGATGCGCGAGACCGAAGGCAAGGTCGACGAGGCGATCAAGGAAATGCGGGCGCTGAACCTCACCGGCGCGGATGCCGCCGTTGCCGCAAGCTCGGCCACGCATGACCAGATCCGCATGATCGAGATCGGCGTCATCGCCCTTGCCGCCGTCATCGTGCTCGGCGCCATCCTCTATGCCGTGCGCGGCATCGCTCGCCCGATCCAGATCATCACCCGCTCGATGGCACGCCTTGCCGAAGGTGACACCGACAGCAGCATCCCCTATGGTGCCCGCAAGGACGAAATCGGCGAGATGGCCCGTGCGGTCGAGGTCTTCCGCCAGGCGGCGATCGCCAATCAGCATCTCGAAGCCGACGCCCAGACACAGCGCGCCAAGGCGGAAGCCGAGCGTCTGCGCGTGACGGAAGAAGCGGAAGCAGCAGCCCAGCGCCGCCTTCAGGAAGCCACCGCCGGTCTTGCGAGCGGCCTGCGCCGCCTTGCTTCGGGCGATCTCGCCTTCCAGCTCAACGAACCCTTCTCGCCCGATTTCGAGCAGCTGCGTCACGACCTGAACCAGGCTGTCGCCCAGCTCGCCGACACGCTTGCCGCCGTCTCGTCAGCATCGGGCAGCATCGACAGCGGTGCCCGTGAAGTCAGCCAGAGCGCCGACGACCTGTCGCGCCGGACCGAGCAGCAGGCAGCGTCTCTGGAAGAAACGGCGGCAGCACTCGACCAGATCACGGTCAATGTCGGCAATTCGTCAAAGCGCACTCACGAGGCCCGCAGCGTTGCCGGCCAGGCCAACGAAAGCGCCCGCAAGTCCGGCGCGATCGTCTCCGGCGCGGTCGACGCCATGGGCCGCATCGAGCATTCGTCGAGCCAGATCTCCAACATCATCGGCGTCATCGACGAGATCGCTTTCCAGACCAACCTGCTGGCGCTCAACGCCGGCGTCGAAGCAGCACGTGCCGGTGATGCCGGCAAGGGTTTCGCCGTCGTCGCTCAGGAAGTGCGCGAGCTTGCCCAGCGCTCGGCCAACGCGGCCAAGGAGATCAAGGATCTGATCCGCAACTCCGCCGTTGAAGTCGAAAGCGGCGTCCGTCTCGTGCGCGAAACCGGCGAGGCTCTTCGCACGATCGAAGGCTTCATCGTCACGATCAACCAGCATATGGACGCGATCGCCGTCTCGGCACAGGAACAGTCCGCCGGGCTCTCCGAGGTCAATACGGCCGTCAACCAGATGGACCAGGTCACCCAGCAGAACGCGGCGATGGTCGAGGAAGCCAATGCGGCAAGCGCGACGCTTGCCCAGGAAGCCGGCCGTCTGCGCGAACTGATCGCGCGCTTCACGCTCGCCGAGGCTGGCGGTCACGGCTACGCCCAGTCGACCAACGGCGCGCGCTGGGCCGCCTGATCGCGATCGGAGGCGACGCGCAAGTCGTGTGACGCGCAAACGGTCGCCTGTCGCGAGAATTTCTTGCCACATCGAGTGAAACGGCCGCCAGAAATGGCGGCCGTTTCTTTGTCGGCAATGGAGTTACCGTGAAACGCCGGAGGTTTGTGTCGACAAATGCGGCAATTATAACTATCACTAATGTTACTGCCATTTCACATGGCACCTCATGAAATTCCAGCGACGATCATGAAGAAGACATTTGAAGTTTCCGATAGACTGTTCGAGCTTTACCACCGGGTTCACCGGCTGGTGAACGAATCGATGACCGAGGAAGGCGTGTCGCTGGCGCGCAGCAAGTTCCTCTTCTTCCTCAGCAAGCTCGGCCCCTGTCGTTCGACCGACATCGCCTGCGCGCTGAACTTCGCGCCGCGCACCGTCACCGAAGCGATCGACGGCCTGGAGCGTGACCGCCTGGTCATGCGCAAGCCCGATCCTGAAGACCGGCGCGCCAAGATCGTCTCGATCACCGAAACGGGCCGCGTCGTACTGGAAGCCGCAGAGCACCCGCGCAAGCAGCTGCTCGAGGAGATCTTCTCGGCCCTCGACGACGAAGAACTCGACGCGCTCTTTGATATCGTCGGCAAGCTGGTCGACCGGACGGACGAGATCCGCAAGCGCAAGGATGAGGCCGAAGAGGCAGCGCAGATCGCGATCGCCCGCTAGGAGCGTTCTCGCTCGTCGCAAATCACAAGTGCCGAAACAGAAAGAGGCCGGGACGTCATGTCCCGGCCTCTCCCGTTTTCTCCGGGCGGTAACGCTTACATCGCGTTGATTGCGCCAATGGAGAAGAACAGGGTTTCGCCAGAGGAGTCGTCGACGCCGTCATTGTCGGTGACGACATAGCCGTTGCCGGCGGCATCGACGGTGAAGCCTTCGACCTTGTCGACGACGTAGCCATTCAGCGCCTTCAGTTCCGGAATGAGATCACGAACCTCTTCCTTCTTGACGACGGGCAGTTCACCGCCAAGGGCAGCTGGCTTCAGTTCCGAGAGCGCAACGCGATAGATCTTCTTCAGCTTGGCAGCCTGACCGATCAGGTTGTCGCGCTCGATGACATAGGCATAGTCGCCGTGGACGGAAATTTCCGACAGACCAACCCAGCCGTCACCGGCCTTTTCGAGCGGGTAGCGCACGGCGCCCCATTCTTCGCTCTTCAGGTTGTAGGAGACGAGCTTGACGAAGCCCTTCTCGTCATCCTTCCATTCGCGCTGAACCGCCATCCACAGCGTCTGCTCGTCGCCTTCGCCGACAACGGTGATGCCTTCGAAGCCAAAGCGGGTTTCGCCGGCACGCAGCGCTTCCGGCAGGGCGATTTCCTTCTTGATCTCGCCCTTCTTGTTCACGTGGAAGATCGCGTGGCTGTAGAGCTGGTCGGAGTTGCCTTCCGACGCGAGCCAGAAGCCCCCTTCCCCGTCATTGGCGATGCCTTCGATGTCGAGCTTCTGCGCCGGTGCGCCATCGCGGGTGATGGCGAGCGCTTCGGTGATCAGCGCCGGCTTCTGGGTGGCGTCGATGGTGAAGATCGTGGGCTGCGACGAGTAGACCGAATCGTTGACGGCGCGCAGGAAACCGGGCTTGTCGGCAACGGCAGCGAGACCGGAGAGTGCGCCGAAGCCGATCGGCAGGCCATCCTTCTCGGCGGAGCGGATCTGCGGATAGACCGCTTCGCCCTCGGCACGCTCATAGATCATCACGTGCGAGCGCGCGCCGCCGTCCTCGACGAGATCGACTTCGTTTGCGGTCGCAAAGAGATTGCGCGCGGGGATCGCGACGGCGCCTTCCGGCGAGATGCCCGACGGCAGGAGCTGCAGCAGCTCAGGCTCGGCGCCCGTATCCTTGTAGACGCCGACGATCGAGGCACGTTCGGACAGAACGAAGAACAGGTTGTCGTCACCGAACTTCGCCGCTTCCAGGCCCTCGGGCTCAACGCCCTTGGCCGAAGAGCGCTTCTCGGGATAGTGTCCGATGGCGGCAATCGCATGCTCGAAGCTCGCGCCCGATTCGAAGAGCACCTTGCCGGTGGTGTCGAAGATCGTGAAACCGCGCGAACCGCCTTCATAGTCGCCTTCGTTGGCAACGACGATGCGGTTGTCGCCGAGCCACTTCACCGCGTCGGGCTCGCGTTTGCGGCCCGGCTGCTCGTCCTTGAAGGCAATCGCGCCGTTGCGCTTGGTGTCGATGTTCTTGAGGTCGACCGTGCCGGCAGAGAAATGCGTCTTCACCGTTCCCGTCTTGCCGTCGATGATGACGATGTGGTTGTTCTCCTGCAGCGTCAGCGCGATCTCGTCCTTGCCGTTGAAGGAAACGAATTCCGGCTCCGGGTCTTCACCGGCGATTTCGGCAAGACCGGTCAGCGTCACGCGCTTCAGCGAACCGCAATCGGCAACACCATCCTTCAACGACAAGATGACGAGGTCGCCGGCCGGCATCTGCGGGATCTTGCCGTCGTTCAGCTCTTCATCGCGCTCGTTCTCGATGGCGATGGCCGCCAGCGTGCGGTCCTTGTTGACGGCGATCGAATCCGGCTGGCCGCCGAGATCGCAGGTCGCATCGACTTTCTTCGAGGCCAGATCGACGATCGCAAGAAGCCCCGAAGGCTTGACGAAGCTTTCGCGCGTGTTGACCGCGACGAGTGCCTTTGCACCGGCGATGGTGACCGAGGTCGGCTCGCCGGCAAAAGAGACCGTGCCGGCTGCCTTCGGCGCCTTGGCATCGGTGATGTCGATCAGGCCGACGCGCTTGCCGGGGCTGTCGGAATAGACAAGCGTGTTGCCGTCTTCGCTGGCCGTGATGATTTCGGCAGATGTCGGCGCCTTGCGCGCATCGCCTTCCGGCAGGTTATCGGCAACAGCAAAGGATGCAATGCGGTTGAAGACGGGCTCGGCCGCCGCAGGAAATGCTGCGGATGCAAGAAGAACGGCCGCAAGCGCGGTCACGCGCGAAGTGATGGTCATGAAATCCCCCATGTGCGAACACTGAAAACATGGGGGTTCTGCGCGATGCCGATGACAGCCGAATGACAACGCTTGGGTTTTACACCGTTCCGGTTGCAGGCGCGGCGCGCTCGCGCCGCATCTCGTTGCGCATGATGAACAGCGAGGCGCCAAGGATCAGCACTGCGCCGACCCAAAGATATCCTGTCGGCGCGTAACCGAAGACCAGCCAGCCCGCAAAGACGTTAAGCGGCAGCTTCAGATCGTCGAAGGGCTGCACATAGGCAGCGTCGGCAACAGTATAGGCGAGCGTCAGCAGATATTGCGCGACTACGGTCAGTATCCCGGCGAGCAGCAGGAAGCCGAGTGCTGTCCCATCCGGCATGGTGAAGCCGGCCGAAAGCGCGATGGCGCCGTTGATCGGGGTCAGAAGCACAAGCAGCCATACGGTGATCGTTTCGGGGCGCTCGAGACTTGTGAGGCTCTTGGTGATGAGCGACGAAGCGCCCCACAACAGCGCCGACAGGATCGGCAAAAGGGCGGCCCAGCTGAAGCTGTCCGACCACGGTTCGAGAATGATCATCGCCCCGGCGAAACCGACCGCGGTTGCGGCCCAGCGCGCCGCGCCGACGCGTTCGCCGAGAAACAGGCGGGCGCCGAGGATGATGAAGAACGGTGAGGTCATGACCAGCGCGATCGCCTGCCAGATCGGCACGTGCGCCAGACCGGAGACCCAGGCCCCCACACCGAAGGCGGCCAGCACCACGCGCACGACGTGACGCCAGGGATAGTCGGTGCGCATGGCCGACAGCCCGACGCGTCGCAGAAACGGCAGTGAGAAGAGGAAGGCGAAGGCATATTGCCAGAACGCCATGGCGGTGGCTGGAAAACCGAGCTTCATCGTCAGCCATTGGGTGACGACATTGAGGCCGGCGAAAGCGATCCCAGCCAACACCATGAAGCCGGCTCCGGCCATGGCGCGCGAGGAGAAAAAGCCGAGGGAAGTCTGATTCATGTCATGCACCCTGAAAGCGGACCAAACACAAATCAGGACGCATGAGCGCACGGCACGACGCCGGGCATCCCTACCCTTCGTGCCAGCGACCATTCTCTTTCATCCGGACTATGACCGTCGGCTCCGGAGTTGCACCGGATCTGCTGACCCTCTCCCCAAAAATCGAGGAAAGGCGCTCGCGGGCTTGGGCCACCTTCGCGCGTCTCCAAGACGCCGCGCTGTCATGCCCTTACCGCCGGTGGGGACTTTCACCCCGCCCTGAGAATGGGCAAGCCCTAGAGCAAATGACGGACACTCGCAAGGGCTGCCCCAAAAATGCGAAAGGGTCCGGCTTGCGCCGAACCCTCGAATACCTGGACTGCCGGCCTCGTGTCCGGCCGCCAAGCAAATCTCATCAGCCGTTGACGGCATCCTTCAGGCCCTTGCCGGCCGTGAACTTCGGCACGTTGCGTGCCGGGATGTCAACTTCCGCACCCGTGGACGGGTTACGGCCCTTCGAGGCTTCGCGGCGCGAAACCGAGAAGTTGCCGAAGCCGACCAGGCGAATGTCGCCGCCGTTCTTCAGCTCAGCCTGGATGGTCTCGAAAACTGCATCAACTGCAGAAGATGCGTCGGTCTTGGAAAGTCCGGCCTTCTCAGCAACGGCAGACACGAGCTCATTTTTGTTCATGTTTCCACCCCTTTCAGATTGGTTCGAAACGACTGTGTTTTAAGGCGCGGCGGCTTGCGCTTCGCCCGCGTCTTGCCTTTCCCAATTGCGCCTAATCCCTTGGAATGCAAGGCTTGCAGGGCGCTTTTACAACAAAAAAGACCGGCCAATGGCCGGTCTTCCCAATTTTTCTGCAAAATGAGCGCCGCGCGAGCCGGCTGCACCCATTTTCAAGCCCCCGTCAGTGGGCGACGGAGGAGCCTGCTTCGTCCTGCGAATCAACCGGTGCTACGGTTGCCGGCTCGTTTGCCGGGTCCCAATCGATCGGTTCCGGCATGCGCACCAGAGCGTGTTCGAGCACTTCGCCCACCCGCGAAACCGGGATGATTTCGAGCGCGTTCTTCACGTTGTCCGGGATCTCGGCGAGATCCTTGGCGTTCTCTTCCGGGATCAGCACCTTCTTGATGCCGCCCCGCAGCGCTGCCAGGAGCTTCTCCTTCAGACCGCCGATCGGCAGCACGCGGCCGCGCAGCGTGATCTCGCCGGTCATTGCGACATCCTTGGAGATCGGGATGCCGGTCATGATCGACACGATCGTGGTTGCCATGGCGACGCCGGCCGACGGGCCATCCTTCGGCGTCGCACCTTCCGGTACGTGCACGTGGATGTCACGCTTGTCGAACAGCGGCGGTTCGATGCCGAAGTCGATTGCGCGCGAGCGGACATAAGAAGCCGCCGCGGAAATCGATTCCTTCATCACGTCGCGCAGGTTGCCGGTGACGGTCATGCGGCCCTTGCCGGGCATCATGACGCCTTCGATCGTCAGAAGCTCGCCGCCGACCTCAGTCCATGCGAGACCGGTGACAACACCGATCTGATCGTCACGTTCGGCTTCGCCGTGGCGGAAGCGCGGAACGCCCAGATAGTCGTTAATGTTGGCAGCGTTCACTTCGACCTTCTTGGCCTTGCCCTTGATGATCTCGGTCACGGCCTTGCGGGCGAGCTTCATCAACTCGCGTTCGAAGTTACGCACACCGGCTTCGCGGGTGTAGGTCTGGATGACCGCCATCAGCGCGCCGTCTGTGACCGAGAATTCCTTCGGCTGCAGCGCGTGGTCGCGGATCGCCTTCGGCAGCAGATGCCGCTTGGCGATTTCCAGCTTTTCCTCTTCCGTGTAGCCGGCGATGCGGATCACTTCCATGCGGTCCATCAACGGCGCCGGGATATTCAGCGTGTTGGCGGTGGTGATGAACATCACGTTGGACAGGTCGTATTCGACCTCCAGGTAGTGGTCCATGAAGGTCGAGTTCTGTTCCGGATCCAGCACCTCGAGCAGCGCCGACGACGGATCGCCGCGGAAGTCCTGGCCCATCTTGTCGATTTCGTCGAGCAGGAACAGCGGATTGGACCGCTTCGCCTTCTTCATCGACTGAACGACCTTGCCCGGCATCGAGCCGATATAGGTGCGGCGGTGGCCACGGATCTCGGCTTCGTCACGAACGCCGCCCAGCGCCATGCGCACATATTCGCGGCCGGTCGCCTTGGCGATCGACTTGGCGAGCGAGGTCTTGCCGACGCCCGGAGGGCCGACGAGGCACAGGATGGGGCCCTTGATCTTGGTCGAACGCGCCTGCACGGCGAGATACTCGACGATGCGCTCCTTGACCTTGTCGAGGCCGAAATGATCGACGTTGAGCACTTCCTCGGCATGGTTCAGGTCGGTCTTGATCTTCGACTTCTTGCCCCAGGGCAGGCCGAGCAGCCAATCCAGGTAGTTGCGAACGACGGTGGCTTCCGCCGACATCGGGCTCATCTGGCGCAGCTTCTTCAGCTCTGCATCAGCCTTTTCGCGCGCTTCCTTGGAAAGCTTGGTCTTGGCGATACGCTCTTCGAGCTCGGCCATCTCGTCGCGGCCGTCTTCGCCGTCGCCGAGTTCCTTCTGGATCGCCTTCATCTGTTCGTTGAGGTAGTACTCGCGCTGGGTCTTCTCCATCTGGCGCTTGACGCGCGAGCGGATGCGCTTTTCCACCTGCAGGACGGAGATCTCGCCTTCCATGAAGCCGAGCGCCTTTTCCAGGCGCATCTTCACGCTGGTGGTCTCCAGCATTTCCTGCTTTTCGACGATCTTGATCGACAGGTGCGAAGCGACCGTGTCGGCCAGCTTCGAATAGTCCTCGATCTGGCTGGCAACGCCGACGACCTCGGGAGAGATCTTCTTGTTGAGCTTTACGTAGCTTTCGAATTCGGACACGACCGAGCGGCTGAGCGCCTCGATCTCGACCGGATCTTCCTCCGGCTCGCTCAGGCTATGCGCCGAAGCCTCATAGAATTCCTCGCGCGGCGTGTAGCCGTCGATTTTGGCGCGCGCGCGGCCCTCGACCAGTACCTTGACGGTGCCGTCGGGCAGCTTCAGCAGTTGAAGAACGTTGGCGATGGTGCCGACTTCGTAGATCGCGGACGGTTCCGGATCGTCGTCTGTGGCGTTGATCTGGGTGGCAAGCATGATCTGCTTGTCGGTGCCCATGACTTCCTCAAGCGCACGGATCGATTTTTCGCGGCCGACGAAAAGCGGCACGATCATATGCGGGAAGACTACGATGTCGCGGAGCGGCAGGACCGGGTAGGTCGCGCTTTCAGTCGCCGGTGACGTTTTGTTCGTCATGTCATTTCCTTTCCGTCCCGATTTCGGGCCCGTATCCGGGAGCCCTACAGGCACTCCCGGCTGTCATATTTTCCACATGAAAGTGGAGTGCGACCGCGTCCATTTCAAGGCTCGACGCAGACATCCACAAACAGTGGCCGGGTCCTTCTGACTACGCATCAATGCTGTTGCGGACCTTGCGACGGACTACAAGCTCATGGACCGCAACCATTAAGGTCCTTCATTGAATCGTCACATCATTGCGTTGTTTGCGGCACTTTAGCAACAATCGAATTGTGAAATCTGCGCCCCGGCGCAGGTGTCTCAACAGCTAAGTGTGAACACATGAAGCAGACATGAAAAAGCCCGCACGAGGCGGGCTTCTCAAAGGGTAATTCAGGACGCTCAGGCCGAAACGTTGGTCTTTTCGTCCGACCGTTCCGAGTAGATGTAGAGCGGCCGGGCAGCGCCCTTGACCACCTCGTCCGAGATGACCACTTCGCGCACGCCTTCGAGCGTCGGCAGCTCGAACATGGTGTCGAGCAGGATCTTCTCCATGATGGAGCGAAGGCCACGGGCACCGGTCTTGCGCACGATCGCCCGACGCGCGATCTCGCGAAGCGCGTCCTCGTGGAAGGTCAGTTCGACGTCTTCCATCTCGAACAGGCGCTGGTACTGCTTGATCAGAGCGTTCTTCGGCTCGGATAGGATCTGGATCAGCGCATCTTCATCGAGATCTTCCAGCGTCGCCAGAACCGGCAGACGACCGATGAATTCCGGGATCAGGCCGAACTTGACGAGATCTTCCGGCTCCAGTTCGCGCAGAACTTCGCCGACACGGCGATCTTCCGGCGAGCGGACCGTTGCGCCGAAACCGATCGAGGTCTTCTCGCCACGGGCGGAGATGATCTTGTCGAGGCCGGCAAAGGCACCGCCGCAGATGAACAGGATGTTGGTCGTATCCACCTGCAGGAATTCCTGCTGCGGATGCTTGCGGCCGCCCTGCGGTGGTACCGAGGCAACCGTGCCTTCCATGATCTTCAGAAGCGCCTGCTGCACGCCCTCGCCCGATACGTCGCGGGTTATCGACGGGTTGTCGGACTTGCGCGAAATCTTGTCGACTTCGTCGATGTAGACGATGCCGCGCTGGGCGCGCTCGACGTTGTAGTCGGCAGCCTGAAGCAGCTTCAGGATAATGTTCTCGACGTCTTCACCGACATAACCGGCTTCGGTCAGCGTCGTTGCGTCGGCCATGGTGAACGGCACGTCGATGATGCGGGCGAGCGTCTGGGCGAGATAGGTCTTGCCGCAGCCGGTCGGGCCGACCAGCATGATGTTCGACTTCGCAAGCTCGACGTCGCTGCCCTTGGCGGCGTGCGCCAGGCGCTTGTAATGGTTGTGAACGGCGACCGAAAGGATGCGCTTCGCCTGCTGCTGGCCGATGACGTATTCGTCCAGAACCTTGATGATTTCCTGAGGCGTCGGAACACCGTCGCGGGACTTGACCATCGAGGTCTTGTTCTCTTCGCGAATGATATCCATGCACAGTTCGACGCATTCATCGCAGATGAACACGGTCGGTCCGGCAATCAGTTTTCGGACTTCGTGCTGGCTCTTGCCGCAGAACGAACAATAAAGTGTATTCTTCGAGTCACCGCCGTTGCTTCCGCTGACCTTGCTCATTTCCACTTCCTTCCAGCACGCCGGACACTTTCAAGATAAGTATCGCGGACCACTCAATTTGCCCTGAGCCTCAACCTCAAACAGGGCTTCCGGGAGTACTCACCGCCCCAGGCGTAAACGCCCGACGCAGTCGCAACGACTCTCCCAACTCCGAACGAACACTACGCTGACAGATTCCAACATAGCATTAATGGTTCATATTACCGGCTTTACCCTGTCGATAAAGCCCTTGAGCCATTACAATTGTGTCACAATTACATCTATCCCGACACAAATGCGCGTTATCAGGCCTGCTCGCCGCCCTCGATCTCTTCGCGCGAGGTCAGAACCTTGTCGACAAGGCCCCAGCTCAGAGCTTCGTCCGCATTCATGAAATGATCGCGATCGAGCGTCTGCTCAACCTCTTCATAGGTCCGTCCGCAGTGCTTGACGTAGACCTCGTTGAGGCGGCGCTTCATCTTCAGGATGTCCTTGGCGTGGCGCTCGATATCCGAGGCCTGGCCCTGGAAACCGCCCGAGGGCTGGTGAACCATGATGCGCGCGTTCGGCGTCGCGAAACGCATGTCCTTGTGGCCGGCGGCCAGGAGCAGCGAACCCATCGAGGCGGCCTGACCGACGCAGAGCGTCGAAACGGCCGGCTTGATGAACTGCATCGTGTCGTAGATCGCCATGCCCGACGTGACGACGCCGCCCGGCGAATTGATGTAGAGCGCGATTTCCTTCTTAGGGTTTTCTGCTTCAAGGAAAAGAAGCTGGGCGCAGACGAGCGTTGCCATCTGGTCTTCGACCGGGCCGGTCACGAAGATGATGCGCTCCTTCAGAAGGCGCGAAAAGATATCGTAGGAACGTTCACCGCGGTTGGTCTGTTCAACAACCATCGGCACCAGTGCCAGGGCGGTATCAACGGGATTTCTCATATCGAACCTTCATCAATCGGGTTCGCAAAACCTTTGCGAACCGGGAATCACGGGATTTACCTTCTGCTCCTACATAGAGTGTCAACACCCTTCACTTCAAGTCGCGAAGCTTCGATAAGCTTAATCGAAGGTCCGCTTTGCTTCGAAGTTCGGCCGTCCTCCACACATGGTTGGCGATAGAACATTTTTCCATCGATATCCTCGGTTGAGGCCATGGACGCAAACTCTGCACACAGGCTTCGGTGATATCGGTAAACGAAGGGGAAATCCGCGAACCTGGGCGCTGTTCACAGCTGCGACTCGATCGGCAACACACGGATTACCCCGGCGATCATGCGCCTTGCCAGGCTCGCGTCCGGCTCGTGGCGCACCAGCCGCTCGGAGCCATTGGCGCGATCACGCCAGACAAGACGCGATCCTTCGATGTCGACCCGGTAGCTGATCGACGGCGAAGTTTCCTCCTCGAACATGGAAGCCAGTTCGCCGGCGAGTGCCGCATCCTGAAAGACGACGCCCATTTCCGTGTTGAGTGAAGCGGAGCGCGGATCGAAGTTCATCGAGCCGACAAAACCGTTCAGGCCATCGACCACGAACGCCTTGCTGTGCAGGCTCGCGTTGCGGCGTCCGAACAATGTCATGCGGTGTCCCTCGGCGACATCGCCCTGCTCCTTCAACTCGAAGAGCGCGACGCCGGCCCGGATGAGCTTCCGGCGATATTTGACATAACCGCCGTGAACGGCGGCAACGTCGGTCGCTGCAAGCGAATTGGTCAGGACCGCCACGCGAGCGCCGCGCGAAACAATGGCGGCGAGTTCCCGCGTGCCGGCAACGCCGGGAATGAAATAGGGCGAGATTATCCGCAAGTCCCGCGTGGCTGCCTCGATCAGCGGAAAGAGTTCGCGCAACAGCCAGTTCTGGCGCCGCTGCATCAGCGCCTTTTCCGGCGGATCGGATGCCAGACGGATCTCGGAACTCCAGTGAAGCCGCCGTGTGCCTTGGTAGATCTCCGCCTCGTCAACCGCCTTGTCGACGCGCTCGAGATAGAACCGGCCTGCCGGCGTGCGCGCCAATCCTTCGACGGAATCGCGCAGTGCCGGCAGATACTGCTTGCGCGGCGTGCGCAGCGCCGCGATCGGGAGCACGGATGTGCTGTTCCAGTAGCGGTCGAACATGGCGGATGCCTGCTCCAGCACGGGTCCGACCATCCAGACATCGAGGTCACGGAAATTGGAGAGCTCGGCGGCATCGAAATAGGCGTCTCCGATGTTGCGGCCGCCGGCTATCGCAACGCGGCCGTCGGCTACCCAGAGCTTGTTGTGCATGCGGCGCGTGGCGCTGAAGGCGCGGATCGCCATTTCGAAGCCGCGGCGAAAGCGGTCGGTGCGCGCCCGGCTCGGATTGAAGAGCCGTACGTCGATATGGGGATGGGCGTCGAGCGCGATGCACATTCGGTCATGGATGCCCGCATTGATGTCGTCGAGCAGCAGCCGGACGCGCACGCCACGGTCCGCGGCGGCCAGGATCTCGCGGGCGAGAAGAAGACCGGTCAGGTCGCCCTTCCAGTAGTAGTACTGCAGGTCGAGGCTGCGTCCGGCGCGCCGTGCTGCGTGCGCTCGGACCACCAGGGCCTCAATATTATCGGAAACAAGCGCCACCCCATTGGCACCCGCCTGCCCCGCAACGAGCGGCGCCACATATCGGTCGAGCTCCGTGCCGGCATCGGCCAGCGGGAGTGCGCTTGACGGCGGCCCGTGCGGGCGGCGGCCGAACCGGCCGTAGACATAGAGAACCGTCGCCACAACCAGTCCGAGGATGGCGGCAACGGTGAACAGGATAGAGGATCCCATCGAAAACTCGCCCGTGCCTTTAGGCCGCCCCCGTACGCCCGGCTTCGACCCGTCGGCCGTCTCTTTGTTCCGGCTGCGCCGCCTTCAGGTCGATCGAGGCCTTTACCGGCAGATGATCCGAGGCAATCCGCGCCAACGGCGAATCGTGCACGGCGACCGACGTCACCAGGCTATGCGGGTTTCCGAGCACACGGTCGAGCGGCAACAGGGGAAAGCGTGAGGGAAAACTGGCGACCGTCGCGTGGGACGGATCGAATACCGGGCTGAGGAAGGACAGCGACGAACGCCGCCCCATCCGCCATTCATTAAGGTCGCCGATGAGCAGCGTCGGCCGCCCGTTCGCGTCGGACGCTGCCTCGAGGATCGCCTCGGCCTGCTGGGCACGCGAATGCCGCAGAAGTCCTAGATGGGCGGCGATGATGCGCAGCGGCCCCACTTTCAGATCGAGATCGACGACCAGCGCACCGCGCGGTTCCACGCCGGGCAGCTTGAGCTGCCGCACGTCGGAAACGGCGCCCTCACGCAGCAGCAGGACATTGCCGTGCCAGCCATGCCCCTTGGTCGAAAATCCGGAAATCGGCACCGAAACAAGGTGTGCCTCGCGGCGCAAATGCTCGAGATCGAGCAGACCGGCACGCTCACCGAACCGCTGGTCGGCCTCCTGAAGCGCGACGATATCTGCGCCCAACTCACCGATGACATTGGCGGTACGACCGGGGTCGAAGCGCCCGTCGGTGCCGACGCATTTGTGAATGTTGTAGGAGGCGATTACGATATCGCCACGGCTGACCGCGGCTTCGCGATGAACGACGGTGGGGCGTCTCTTGCGGATCGCAGCGACGATCCCCGCCGATAGACTGGACTGGTTTTTTCCCATGCCGCTCCCTGCTTGCTGGCCGCATCATGCGCAAATAGGTCGCCTGGTGCCACAGAAAAAGGGAGGAAAGCGGAAGTTTGTTCCCCGCGGATAGCACGCCTGGAGATACGGACGCCGGCAGCAAACGCGCGCTACCGGCGCCCCTTCCCGCGCTTTCGTTCAATCGGCCGGCCCTGCAAACAGGATCAGATTTCCGTCGGGATCGAGCACGATAAACGTCCGTGCGCCCCAGGGTTCCGTGCGCAACGTTTGGTGAAAAAAGACCCCGGCCGACTGGTAGCTCAGGAACAATTGCTTGATGTCATTGGCGGTATCGAGGGCGATGGAGGCGGAAAGCAGGTGCTCGCGCTGCCGGATGTCGCCGACGAAGACGGGTTCGCAGACGAGACGCAGAGCGAGCCGAGCATTGTCCCGGATCACCTGCCCGTAGAAGGGCGGATCGCCGTAGACGAAATCGACCGCAAAGCCGAGCTTCTCGGTGAAGAAGTCGCACGCGGCGCTGATATCGGCAACGAACAACTGCGCGGCTGTCGATTGCAGCACCGGCTGCGGTGTGGCGGGTTTGGATTGCATGGTCATTGTCAGGGCTCCTGATTTGAGCGCCTGCCAACTGTCGAACCCCGATTGACGCGCGATCAGTTCCTGCGCGTCGGCGAGCTTGAACTCCGACTTGAGAATAGTCTCGTCGTCAAGATCGCGGAAGCGCGGCAAGGCAGCCCTGATCTCGGCTGCGACCGGATAGTATTGGTCGCGATGCCATCTGAGGTATTGCTTCGCTTGCTTCTTCAGGTTTTCAAGGTTTGGCATGGGCGCAACTACGGTCTGTGTTCCGTAGGCGGGCGTTGCCCTTTCAGCCCTCTGCCGATGCGCCCTACGCAGCCAGCAGAGATTGGCCGCCATGGCACGTGCTGTCAACGCCCCGATGGCGGCGGGTGCCGATATCCGCCCTTGCCGGCCGAACCGCGGTTCCCTTAGACATAGGGACCATTGAAGTCCGCGAAGAGCCGCTGCCATGCCTGCCATTTCCATCGACCGCACGCTGAGGCGCGTTTCCATCGACGCGCGGGATCCAGCCTTCTACCGTGATCCGCTCGCAGCCTATGCCGAGATCCATGCGCAGTGCCCGGCCTTCTTCTGGGAGGAACGTCAGCAATGGTATTTCGCCGGCTACGACCTGGTGAACGCGCTTTTGCGCGACCGACGCTTCGGCCGGCAGATACTGCATGTGGCGACACGCGACGAACTCGGCCTGCCGCTGCCGAAGCCGCATCTGAAGGATTTCGACGCGCTCGAAGCGCATTCGCTGCTGGAACTCGAACCACCGGCGCACACGCGGCTGCGCACGCTCGTCAACCGGGCCTTCGTCTCGCGGCAGATCGAACAGCTGCGGCCGGACATCGAGCAACTGTCGCATGCCCTCATCGACAGCTTTGCCGATGACGGCGAGGTCGAACTGCTGAAAAGCTTTGCCGAAACGCTTCCCGTGACCATCATCGCCCGCATGCTCGGCATTCCCGTCGAAGCGGCGCCCGATCTGCTCGACTGGTCGCATCGCATGGTTCGGATGTATGTCTTCAACCCGAGCTACGAGACCGAACTCGACGCTAACCAAGCCTCCGCAGATTTTGCCGACTATCTGCGCGGCATCATCGCCGAGAAGTGCCGCACCCCCGCAGACGACCTGCTGACGCACATGATTACCTCGGAAAAGGATGGCGAGCGGCTGTCGGAGGCGGAGCTGGTCTCGACCACCGCCCTCCTCCTCAACGCAGGTCACGAGGCGACCGTGCACCAGATCGGCAACGCGGTGAAGACAATCCTGCAATCCGGGCTTCCGGCGAAAGACCTGTTTGCCACGGAGACGGCAACCGCGCTGACGGTGGAGGAGTGTCTGCGCTTTGCGGCACCGCTGCATATTTTCCAGCGTTATGCGCTCTCGGATATCGAACTCGATGAAGGCGTCACTCTGCGAAAGGGCGACAAGATCGGCCTGCTGCTCGGAGCGGCGAACGTGGACCCGAAGAAGTTCACCGGACCGAACGCGTTCCGGCCGACGCGCGACGAAGGCGCCAATGTCTCTTTCGGAGCGGGCCTGCATTTCTGTATCGGCGCGCCGCTTGCCCGGCTGGAGCTCAATCTGGCGCTGCCTATTCTGTTTCAGCGCCTGCCGAACATGCGGCTGAAGAACGAGCCCGAGGTCAAGGACGCGTTCCATTTTCACGGCCTGGAACGCCTCGACCTCGTCTGGTGACGAGCACCGAAGACTGATCTCCGGTGCCCCAGCGATCACAGACGGATGACATAGTCCTTGCGGGTCGTCTCCACGACCTCCCAGGTGCCCTCAAAGCCGGGACGCAGGATCATGCTGTCGCCGGCGCGCAGATGCGCCGCTTCGCCGCCATCCTGCGTGACGATCGAATAGCCTGAGAGGATGTGGAAGTATTCCCACTCCTCGTAGACGATCCGCCATTTGCCGGGCGTCGATTCCCAGACCCCGGCATAGAGACCACCTTCGGCCTCCTCAAGGTTCCAGGTCTTGAACTGCGGCGCACCTGAGATGAGCCGGTCGGCCGCAGGCGTACCGATTTCCGCCTCGGCGGTGGACAGGTCAAACTTCTGCATATTCGTCATCTTGGCACCCTTGCGAAGGGCGCGCTGGCGCGCCCTTCGCAGCTAGTGTTTCAAAGCTTTGCCAACGACTGTTCGAGATCGGCGATGATGTCCGAAACATCCTCAATGCCGACCGACAGGCGCACGACGTCAGGGCCGGCACCGGCCGCCACCTGCTGCTCGGGCGTGAGCTGGCGATGCGTGGTCGAGGCTGGGTGAATGACGAGCGAGCGCGTGTCGCCGATATTGGCGAGGTGAGAGAACATTTCCAGCCCCTCGACGAAACGCTTGCCCGCCTCGTAGCCACCCTTGAGCCCGAAGGTGAAGACGGCACCGGCGCCCTTCGGCGAATAGCGCTGCTGCAGGGCGTGGTTCGGGTCGTCCTCCAGCCCGGCATAGTTGACCCAGGAAATCTTGTCGTGCGTCTTCAGCCACTTGGCGACCGCAAGTGCGTTGTCGCAATGGCGCTGCATGCGCAGCGGCAGCGTTTCGGAGCCCGTTACCAGCATGAAGGCATTGAACGGCGAGATCGCCGGACCGAAGTCGCGCAGGCCGAGGACACGCGCGGCAATGGCGAAGGCGATGTTACCGAAGGTCTGATGCAGCACGACGCCGGCATACTCCGGACGCGGTTCGGACAGCATCGGATACTTGCCGGACTTCGACCAGTCGAAGGTGCCGCCATCGACGATGACGCCGCCCATGGAGTTGCCGTGGCCGCCGATGAACTTCGTCAGCGAATGCACGACGATATCGGCGCCATGCTCCAGCGGCCGCAACAGGTAAGGTGTGGCCATGGTGTTGTCGACGATCAGCGGCAGGTCGTGCTTGCGGGCAACCTCGGCGATGGCGGCAATATCGACGAAGGTGCCGCCGGGATTGGCGAGGCTCTCGATGAAGATCGCCTTGGTGCGCCGATCGATCTTCGCCTCAATGGAAGCCGGATCGGCAGGGTCGGCCCAGCGGACCTGCCAGTCGAAGGACTTGAAGGCGTGGCCGAACTGGTTGACCGAGCCGCCATAAAGCCGGTTGGCGGCAATGAAATTGTCGCCCGGGCTCATGATCGTGTGGAAGACGAGGAGCTGTGCGGCGTGGCCGGAGGCGACGGCGAGCGCCGCCGTGCCGCCTTCGAGCGCGGCAATACGCTCTTCGAGCACTGCCTGCGTCGGGTTCATGATGCGGGTATAGATGTTGCCGAACTGCTGGAGACCGAAGAGTGCCGCCGCATGGTCGGTGTCGTTGAAGACGAAGCTCGTCGTCTGGTAGATCGGCGTCGCCCGTGCACCCGTGGTTGGGTCAGGTTGCGCCCCCGCATGGATTGCGAGCGTGTTGAAACCAGGATTGTCTTTCGTCATTTCGTCCCTCCCGTGACCAGAGCGCGGCCGCCAACCGGCGCGCCGGAGATGCTCTATCACCTTGAATCTACGCGTGAACCGCTATCGAACCTGCGCAGTTGCACGCGCAAGCCGCGGCACTATTCCAGAGCCTTCGCATGCGGTCAAAGAGGATTTTTCAAGAACTGACGGTTGTATGGTCCGCCGGCGATGTGCCGCCCGAGATCAGCCGATCAGGCGTGGGTACTCGATCGCCGGACAGCGGTCCATGACCACCTTGATGCCGGCGGCTTCCGCTTTCGCCGCAGCGCCGTCATGGCGCACGGAGAGCTGGCCCCAGATCGCCTTCGGCAGCGTCTCCAACGCGAGAATCTCGTCGACGAGCGCCGGCAGGGCGTCGGCAGCGCGGAAGACGTCGACCATATCGATCGGCTCCTTGATATCGGCGAGCCGGCCGACCACGGCCTGGCCTTGGATGCTCTTGCCGACATGCCCGGGATTGATCGGGATTACCCGGTAGCCCTTGCGCAGCAGAAACGCCATGACCCGATGGCTCGGACGCTCAGGATTCGGCGAAGCGCCGACAAGGGCGATCGTCTTGGTCTCGCGCAGGATGTCTGCGAGATAATAGTCCGGGTAAGCGTCGTGGTTCATCTGCAGCTTCGGATCCGTTCGTGTTAAACGGTCGTATAATGATGGCGAGGCCGGCCAAGTCAACCGTGCGGCCCGCTCGTCCCCCGCCAAAGATTGCCGCTTCCGCAAGACTTTCCGGTTGCTTTTGCGCCCGTGCGGCGCGACAAGCGTCTCAACGCCCGCTACACCGTTTCCGAGGTTTCAATCTTGCCGCTTGATGTCATTGCGCTCGTCCTGTTCGGGGCGTTGTTGCACGCGACCTGGAATGCGTTGGTCAAGGCGGGAACGGAAAAGTCGCTCGACGCTGCGATGATCGCGCTCGGGGCCGCAGCCGTCGCCATCCCCTTCCTGCCGTTCATGCCATTGCCCAAACCGGAAGCGTGGCCATACATCCTGGTTTCGGCACTGTTCCAGTTCGCCTATTTCCAGCTCGTCGCCGCATCCTATCGCGCCGGCGACATCGGCCTTGTCTATCCGCTGATGCGCGGAGCGGCGCCGTTGATCGTCGCGATGACCAGTGGGGCGTTGATCGGCGAAAAGCTCACCTTCGGAACGATGATCGGTATCCTAACGATCTCTGCCGGGGTGCTGACGCTCGCCTTCGAGTCGCGCAAGGGCGGCAAGAACGCGATCGTGCTTGCGCTGCTCAATGCCTGCGTCATCGCAAGTTACACCTTTGTCGACGGCATCGGCGCGCGCGTCTCGGGCAATGCGATCTCCTACACGCTGTGGATGGCGCTGCTGCCGCCGGTTCTGCTTTTCACCTGGGCCTTTGCCCGGCGCGGCATCAAGCCGGTCGCCCGCCACGTCTACAAGAACTGGTGGCGGGGCCTCATCGGCGGCGCCGGCTCGATCGGCGCCTATGGCTTGGCGCTCTGGGCGATGACCAAGGCGCCGGTTGCAACCGTCGCGGCACTCCGCGAGACCTCGATCCTCTTTGCCGTGGTGATCTCGGTCGTGTTCCTCAAGGAACCGGTCAGCGTCTGGCGCATCGCAGCGGCCTGCGTCATCGCGCTCGGCGCCCTGCTCCTGAAGCTCGCCTGAGCGTCAGTCTTCCTTCCATTCCGGCATGCGCTTGCCGAGGAATGCGCCGATACCGTCCTCGGCATCGCGCGCGAGCATGTTCTCGACCATGACGCCGACGGCATAGTCGTAGGCCTCTGGCAGGTCCATCTCCGCCTGGCGATAGAAGGCCTCCTTGCCGATCTTCAGCGCCTGCGGCGACTTCGAGGCAATGACTGCTGCGTATTTGTCGACCACCTGGCGCAGGTACTGCTGCGGTACGATGCGGTTGACGAGACCGAAATCCTTGGCGGTCGAAGCGTCGATGGTCTCGCCGGTGAGCAGCATTTCCATCGCCTGCTTGCGATGTGCCGCACGCGTGAGCGCGACCATCGGCGTCGAGCAGAAGAGGCCGATATTGACACCGGGCGTGCAGAAGGTGGAGCTGTCAGTGCAGATCGCGAGGTCACAGCTTGCGACGAGCTGGCAGCCAGCTGCCGTAGCCAAACCATCGATCTCGGCGATGACGGCCTGCGGCAGCCGGGTGATTTTCAGCATGAGATCGCCGCAGAGGCGGATCGTCCGTTCGAAGAAGGCCCTGCCCCGGTCGTCGTCTTCGCGGTGCGCAGTCATTTCTTTCAGATCGTGACCGGCGGAAAACAGCTTGCCCGTGGCGGCGAGCACGACGACCCTGATGTCCTTGGCGGTGGCGACCGCATCGAACTCGGCGTGCAGCGCCTCCATCATGGCGATCGACAGCACGTTGGCCGGCGGGTTGTTGAGCGTCAGCCGCAAGACGGGCCCTGACTGTTCACGCAGCAGCAGGCCGTTCGGCTCTTCCTTCTTGAACGACACGACGTCGGCCATCTTCTTCTCCTGAAACTTGAATTTGGTTGGTGGTACGCCGGCCACGCGTGCCGTGCAAGCCGACAGCACACCCCGGTGACGCATTCCGCCTACGACCATTTTCCGCCTTGCGTCCGGCCACCAGCCGGTTTCAGGTGACGGACAGACATGTTGAAGGATAGAATGCATGACCATCGAGCCGATCATGACCGTCGACGACCTCAACCGATTTCTCGACACGGATTTCCCGCAGGTCCATACCGACGGCAAGGTCTTCCATGTCACGGCTGTTGGACCCGGCTTTGCCACCATGCGGCTCGATCCGAACGAACGGCATATCCGGCCAGGCGGCACGGTTTCCGGCCCTACGCTTTTCGCGCTCGCGGACGTCTCGGCCTATGTCGCATTGATCGCCCATATCGGACCGGTTGCGCTTGCCGTCACCACCAATCTCAACATCAACTTCCTGCGCAAGCCCGAGCCGGAACCGCTCGAATGCACCTGCCGCATCCTCAAACTCGGCAAGCGGCTCGCCGTTCTCGACGCGTCGATCGTCAAGGTTGGCGACGACGACCTCGTTGCGCATGCCACAGCGACCTATTCGATTCCGCCGCGATAATTTGTGGTATCAAAATACCATACATATAACATATTGTTTTTGCTTATCTTTATTTCCATGTCGCAGATTTCGCGTTCTTGACGCTTGTTTCGCACTTGCGTATAAGCTGCCGCAGATCGCGGTCCTCTGAGGGCCGCTTTCTCTTTTGCCCGGGAAACTGGACAAAACCAAGCAACAAGAAACGCCCAGCGGTTCGCCGCTCGGGTCCAAAGAAAGATTTTGATATGGCAACCTTCATTCAGAAGCCTGCAGAGGTGGAGAAGAAGTGGATCATCATCGACGCCGAAGGCCTCGTTGTTGGTCGCCTCGCTTCCCTCATCGCAAACCGCCTGCGCGGCAAGCACAAAGCTACCTTCACCCCGCATGTTGACGACGGCGACAACGTCATCGTCATCAACGCCGAGAAGGCAGTTCTGACGGGCAAGAAGTACACCGACAAGAAGTACTACTGGCACACCGGCTACCCCGGCGGCATCAAGGAGCGCACCGCGCGCCAGATCATCGAAGGCCGCTTTCCGGAGCGCGTCATCGAGAAGGCCGTCGAGCGCATGGTTCCGCGCGGTCCGCTTGGCCGTCGCCAGATGAAGAACCTGCGCGTATACGCAGGCGCCAACCACCCGCATGAAGCACAGCAGCCGGCCGTCCTCGACGTCGCCAAGCTGAACAGCAAGAACACAAGGAGCGCCTGATAATGGCTGACCTTTCCGCTCTCAAGGAAATCGCCACGACCGCGGAACCGGCTGCTCCGGTTCACGTCAAGAAGGTCGACGCCCAGGGTCGCTCCTACGCGACCGGCAAGCGTAAGGACGCTGTCGCCCGCGTATGGGTCAAGCCGGGCACCGGCAAGATCACCATCAACGGCAAGCCCTACGCGGCTTACTTCGCCCGTCCGGTTCTGCAGATGATCCTGCAGCAGCCGATCGTCGCTGCTGCCCGTGACGGCCAATTCGACATCGACGCGACCGTTGCTGGCGGTGGTCTTTCCGGCCAGGCCGGTGCCGTTCGTCACGGCATCTCCAAGGCACTCACCTACTTCGAACCGGGCCTGCGCTCGGTCCTGAAGCGCGGTGGCTTCCTCACCCGCGACAGCCGCGTGGTCGAGCGTAAGAAGTACGGCCGTGCGAAGGCACGTCGTTCGTTCCAGTTCTCGAAGCGTTAATCGCTTCAACTGCGACACTTGGAAAGGCGGGGCTTTGCTCCGCCTTTTTTTGTTATCATCCGCCGCAACGTCGACCCCTCGAGGCACAGCATGACAAGCTCCCCCGTCGCCAAGACCCCAGCGCCGCCCTATTACATCGTCACGTTCGCCTCGCGGCGCACGGCAGGCGACCACGGCTACGACAACATGGGAGACGAAATGGAGCGACTTGCGCGCGAGCAGCCGGGTTTTCTCGGTCTCGAAAGCGTGCGCGGCGCCGACGGCTTCGGCCTAACCAATTCCTACTGGGCGGATGAGGAGAGCATCGCGGCCTGGAAAAACAATGTCCGCCACCTGACGGCCCAGCGCCTCGGCCGCGAGCGCTGGTACGAGGATTATCAGGTTCGTGTGGGCAAGATCGAGCGCCAATACGGTTTCGAACGCCCCTAGTTCTGCGGCTGCGCACGGTCGCCGCCACAAGCGGGCTAAATCGGCAACTCCGTCGTCGACTTGAGTTCGCGCAGGACGAAGCTCGACACCACGGTGCGCACATGGGGATTGCGCATCAGATAGCGCGTCATGAAGGTATCGTAGCTTTCGACGTCATTGGCGCGGATCTTCAGCATGTAGTCGAATGTGCCGGATAGAGCGTAGCACTCCATGATCTCCGGCCGGTCGCGCACGACGGCGGAAAAGGCGGCAATCGCCTCGTCGTGATGATCTTCGAGCGTCACATGGGCGATGATACAGAGTTTCAAGTCGAGCTTTGCCGGATCGAGCAGCGCCACGCGCTTGCGAATGACGCCATCCGTCTCCAGTTCCTGCAGCCGCCGCCAGGCCGAGCTTTGCGACATGCCGGCTTTCTCCGCGAGATCGGCGAGCGACTGGCCGCTATCGGCCTGAATGAGCCGCAGCAGCTTTCGCACAGGCTGAAGACTTTCTTTCACATCGGACGGCATTTCGAATTTTCCTCCCGCGATCAGGCGTCAACGTGGCAACTGTGGAACAAATACTCGCTCCATCCGCGATACAATTGCAACAGGAGAGTTCATCTGACGAATGAGGAGACGTCATGACGAAGGAAAGCAGCTACACGGCCAAACTGCCGGAACCGGACGGCACCTATCACTATACCCCGGAAGAAGATGCGATCTGGGGCGAGCTGTACCAGCGGCAGATGAAACTTCTGGCCGACAAGGCGTGCGACGAATACCTCGAGGGCGCCAAGACGCTCGATCTCGGCCCTGACCACGTGCCGCAGTTGAAGGACGTGAACCGCCGCCTTGCCGAAACCACCGGCTTCGGTGTCGAAGGTGTTCCCGCCCTCATTCCGCCGTCCCGCTTCTACGAACTGCTGTCCCAAGGCAAGTTTCCGCTGGCGACCTTCATTCGCCGCCGCGAGCATATCGATTACATCGAAGAACCCGACATCTTCCACGAGGTCTTCGGTCACTGCCCGCTACTGACCAACCAGAGCTACGCCAACTTCGTCCGTCGCTTCGGCGAAAAGGCGGTTTCGCTAGGCAAGGGCTATTCCTGGCACATGTTCCGGATCTTCTGGTTCACCGTCGAGTTCGGGCTGATCAACACGTCGAAGGGCCGCCGCTGCTATGGCGCCGGCATCGTGTCTTCGCCTAACGAGACACGGAATGCGATGGGAACTCCAGGCGTCGAGTTCCGCCCGTTCGACCTGATGACTGTGCTGCGTACACCCTATCGCATCGATATCGTCCAGCCGATCTATTACGTGATCGACAGTTTCGCCCAGCTGGAAACGATCATCGAAGAGGATATCGCCGCGCGCATCACCGAAGCCAAGGCGCTTGGCGACTTCGCCCCGACCTACGAAGCCAAGGCCTCGTAATCGCCGAAGAAACGGCCGGCAGGGCCTTGCCTTGCCGGCAACGATTGTCCAACCTTCCGCCACCACAGGTTTGAGCGGGATGCGCGCAGAGGATGCGCGCTTTCCGGCTCCGAGGCAGAGGCGGGATATGGCGAACAGGACGATCGATCATGCGCTGACGGCGCGCTCACTCACATCGGCGGCGTCCGATCCGACCCATGCCGGGATTCTCTCCTTCATGCGCCGCAAATATTCGAAGCAGTTGAAGGGTGTCGATGCCGTCGTCTGGGGCATTCCCTTCGACGCCGCCACTTCGAACCGCCCCGGCGCGCGCTTCGGGCCGCAGGCGATCCGCCGCGCCTCGGCAATCTTCGACAACGATCCGCAGTACCCGTTCGACCGCGATCTCTTCGCGGAGATGGCGACGGTCGACTATGGCGACTGCCTGCTCGACTACGGCAATCATTCGAAGACGCCGGCAACGATCGAACGCGAAGCGACTAAGATCATCAGGAGCGGCGCCTATCTGCAGACGCTCGGCGGCGACCACTTCGTCACCTACCCGATCCTGAAGGCGCAGGCGGCTCTGCACGGCCCCCTCGCCCTCGTCCAGTTCGACGCCCACCAGGATACCTGGCCGGATGAACGCGGTCGCATCGACCACGGCTCCTTTGTCGGCCGTGCGGCGCGCGAGGGCCTGATCGATACAGATGCCTCGATCCAGATCGGCATCCGCACGCACGCGCCCGAGGATTGCGGCATCCGCATTCTCTATGGCTACGACGTCGAAGAGATGAGCGCTGCCGAGATCGCCGAGACGATCATAAGGCAGGTTGGCGAACGCAAGGCCTATCTGACCTTTGATATTGACTGCCTCGACCCGGCCTATGCGCCCGGCACCGGCACCCCGGTCGCCGGCGGCCCGTCGAGCGCCAAGATCCTTTCGGTGCTGCGCAAGCTCGGGGCGCTGACGGTGGTCGGCAGCGACGTCGTCGAAGTGGCGCCAGCCTACGACCATGCCGACGTCACCGCAATCGCCGGTGCGACGGTCGCGATGTATATGTTGGGCCTGCATGCGGAGAAGCTTGCCGAGCGTGCGCCGCTTCGCTGAGCGCTGCCGTTGCGATGAATGGCCGCTGCTTATATAGGAACAGGTGGGTTTGGCGGCGTTCCGCCGGCCCGTTGAGAAATTGATTCAATTCTATGCCAGAATGATTCCGGAACGGCTTCTAACTGTCTGGCAGAACGGGAAAATCATGAAACCGAAGATCTTCATCGATGGCGAACACGGCACCACGGGCCTGCAGATCCGCACGCGCATGGCCGGCCGTAGCGATCTCGAACTGCTTTCCATTCCGGAAGCGGAACGACGCAATGCCGCGATGCGAGAAGATCTTCTGAACGAAGCAGACATCGCCATCCTCTGCCTGCCGGACGACGCCTCGCGCGAGGCGGTTTCGATGGTCTCGGGCAACAACAAGGTCCGCATCATCGACACCTCGACCGCGCATCGCATTGCGCCCGACTGGGCCTATGGCTTTGCCGAAATGGACAAGGCGCAGCCGGAGAAGATCCGCAGCGCCCGTTGCGTCGCCAATCCCGGTTGCTATCCGACCGGCGCGATCGGCGTGATCCGGCCGCTGCGCCAGGCCGGCATCCTGCCGGACGGCTATCCGGTGACGGTCAACGCGGTCTCCGGCTACACGGGCGGCGGCAAGCAGATGATCGCGCAGATGGAAGACGCGACCAATGCGGATCACATCAGCGCACCGCACTTCCTCTACGGCCTGACGCTCAAGCACAAGCATGTGCCCGAGATGAAGATGCACGGGCTGCTCGACCGCGCACCGGTCTTTGCGCCCTCGGTCGGCAAGTTCGCACAGGGCATGATCGTCCAGGTGCCGCTCTATCTCGAAGACCTCGCCGCCGGCACGACGCTGGAGACGATCCATGCTGCAATCGTCGCGCATTATGCCGGCCAGTCGATCGTCGAGGTCGTGCCGCTCCAGGAGAGTGAAAAGCTCGGCCGCATCGACGCCACCGAGCTTGCCGGCAAGGACACGATGAAGCTTTTCGTCTTCGGCACCCCTGGCGGCAACCATGTGAACCTCGTCGCCCTGCTCGACAATCTCGGCAAGGGCGCTTCGGGCGCGGCGGTCCAGAACATGGACCTGATGCTGTCGGCCTGATCGGCACTGAGCTCAAAACAAAAGACCCCGGCGAGCCGCTCGCCGGGGTCTTTCTTTTTCCGGAGCTCGTCCGGCGTCAGTCGCGCAGTTCGATCGCCGTCGGCCGCGGGTACTCGCCGTAGAAACCGCGCCAGTGGGCGATGGCAAAGCCAAGCACCACAAGCGCGCCACCCTGGTGCGCCACGCCCCAGCCGACCGGCACCTGCAGCACCAGCGTGGTAATCCCGATCACCGCCTGCACCGAGACGAGCAGGAACAGGAGCACGGCGCGGCGCGCATGGGTGGTTTCGGGTGCGGCCCGCAGCGAGGCAATCATGTGCATCAGTGCGAAGGCAAAGAGCACATAGGCGCCAATGCGGTGGACGAACTGGACCGTCTTCGGGTTCTCGAACAGGTTGATCCACCAGGGCTGCTGCAGGAACAGGTCCTGCGGGATGATCGCGCCATCCATCAGCGGCCAGGTGTTGTAGCTGAAGCCGGCATCGAGACCGGCGACGAGCGCGCCGAGATAGATCTGGAACAGACTGAAGATGGCGATGATCGCCGCCATCTTGCGCGAACGGTCGGTGGGCGCCGTGTCATTCGAATGCGCGCTCAGCCCGCGGAAGATCCACATACAGGCGGCAAAGATCAGACAGGCGATGACGAGATGCGTCGCAAGCCGGTACTGGCTGACCTCGGTGCGCTCCACGAGGCCCGATGAAACCATCCACCACCCGATGAACCCCTGGAAACCGCCAAGCGCAAGGATACCGAGCAGCGGCATGCGCAGCTTGCGCTCGACCTTTCCGGTGAACCAGAAATAGGCAAGCGGCAACGCGAAGATCAGGCCGATGGTGCGGGCAAGCAGACGGTGCGCCCATTCCCACCAGAAAATCGTCTTGAACTCGTCGACCGTCATGCTGCTGTTCATCTGCTGATACTGCGGAATGCGCTGGTAGAGCTGGAATTCCTCTTCCCACTCGGCGACCGTCAGCGGCGGGATCACGCCATGGATCGGCTTCCACTCGGTGATGGAGAGGCCCGATTCGGTAAGCCGCGTCGCGCCGCCGACGAGCACCAGGGCAAAGAGGGTGAACAGCACGACTGCCAGCCAGCCGCGGATCTGCCGGCGGTTGCGGTCGGTCCTGCCGATCTCGTTTCGAAGCATTTGTTCAGTCGCCATTTCGACGCCGGCCATCATGTTCCCTCTGGTGTCGTAGGGTTGTCGGCGGTGCAACCGGACGGATCAACGGTCGCACCTCAGGAAAGCCGTTGATTTGCACCAGAGCGGCATGCAAAACAAGGCCGAAACCTTTGCGGCATGCGGTCGCGGCCGCTCCGCGCGCATTTGCCCATGTGAAAGATATGAAATGCCCGTACGCCTCAGAAAGCTGATCGGCACGATCCTGATCATCATCCTCGTCGTCGTCTATGCGCTGGCCGCCGTCACCTTCGCCTCGCTGCTGCTCGGCGCTGCCCCCTGGTACGTGCATCTGGCCTACTTCTTCTTCACCGGCCTGCTCTGGATATTGCCCGCCATGCTGATCATCAAATGGATGGAAAAGCCCGCCAAGGATCGTTGATCCTCAATCCGGTAGCCATTCGGGGGGACGCCCATGCGACTTGCAGTTATCGCTGACATCCACGGCAACGATCTTGCGCTCGAAGCGGTACTCGCCGACATCGATGCGCAAGGGATCACCGATATCGTCAATCTTGGCGACCATCTGAGCGGCCCCCTCAATGCCGCACGCACGGCCGACATCCTCATCAAACGGGCGATCCTTTCGATCCGCGGCAATCACGATCGCTATCTCCTGACGATCGATCCGCATGAAATGGGGCTGTCCGATCGCGCAGCCTATGATCAATTGCAGCCGCAGCACCGCGAATGGCTGGCCACCCTACCCGTCGCGCACGTCCACAAGGAAACGTTCTTTCTGTGCCATGCGACGCCGACGGATGACGAGACCTACTGGCTGGAGGCCTTGACGGCCGTCGGCACCGTCCACATGGCGCAGCATTCGGCCATAGAAGCGAAAGCAGCCGGCGTCGACTATCCGGTTATCCTGTGCGGCCACACCCATATCCAGCGCGCCGTGCGGCTTTCCGACGGCCGCCTCGTCGTCAATCCCGGCAGCGTCGGCTGCCCCGGGTATGACGACGACCAACCGGTGCCGCACAAGGTCGAAGCGGGCTCCCCGGACGCCCGCTACGCGATCATCGAGAAATCGGCCTCGGGGTGGCACGTCACCTTCCGCAATGTCCCCTATGACTGGATGGCAATGTCCCAGCTTGCGGCCAGCCGCAACCGCATGGAATGGGCAAAGGCGTTGGCCACCGGCTTTCTCGATTGAAATTTGCGCGCGCTTCACATTCCTCGCTTCACGCTTTGCTAACCGCGTTCGCCGGTTATTCCCAATCGGCTTCATAAGTATTCCCGAATTAAAGCGATCGTAGCGGGCTTGAGGTTCAATCTCTCCGCAACAAGGACCGGACGGCACCTGCGATGACGAACTCGGAACTCACCATGGACGGCTCCGGCGACCGCCGCGCGCACGCGTCCTTGCGTGCAGATCCGACCGATGCCGCCGGCCGCTTCGAAATCTCGCTTCACCGCAATATGGAGGCGCTCGAAACCGAGTGGCGCGTGCTCGACGGTCTTCCTGAGAACTCGCTGCATCATGCCTATCAATGGTGCAGCGCCTGGGCTGCGACCCATGTCAGCGACCTGGCCCTTCTGCGCGTTACCTTCGATGGCGAACTCCTGCTCGTCCTGCCGCTGGAAGTGGCGCGCGGACGCTTGTTTCGAACGGCAAAGCTGATCGGAACCGAGCATAGCAACCTCAACACCGGGCTCTTTGCCCCCAACGCCGCGGCGATCATCAGCACGCCCGCGCTTGCCGACGCGCTTGCCCGCGCCATCTGTGGCGCGCTGCGCGGCCTTGCCGACATCGTCATGCTCGATCGTCTACCGAGCGACTGGCGCGGTGCCCCCAGCCCCTTCTCCCTGCTTTCGAACGTTGCCAATCCCAACCCGTCGTTTCAGCTTCCCCTTCTCGGCGGCATTCAGCCGACACTGGCCCAGCTCAACGCCAAGCGGCGGCGCAAGAAGATGCGCATTTCCGAGCGACGGCTGGCTGAAATGGGCGGCTACGACTATGTGGTCGCGCGTACGGGTGACGAGGCCCACGCGCTGCTTGATACCTTCTTTCGGCAGAAGGCGACGCGTTTTGCTGCGCTCGGCCTTCCCGATGTCTTCCAGGACAAGGAAACGCAGGCGTTTTTCCATGCGCTCGCCGCCCGTATGGGCGACGACGTTCAACTCATGGAACTCAATGCCATCCGCCTGCGGGGCGAAAACGACGGCCGCATCGTCGCCGTCGCCGGACTTTCCCGCAAGGCAGATCACGTGATCTGCCAGTTCGGGTCGATCGACGAAGCTTTGGCCGGCGATGCCAGCCCGGGTGAATTGCTGTTTTACCGCATGATCGAGCGCCTATCGGGGGAAGGCGTGCGCCTGTTCGATTTCGGCGTCGGCGACCAGCCCTACAAACGCTCCTGGTGCACGATCGAGACACCGCTGCGCGACATCGTGTTGCCGGTGACGTTCGCCGGCCGGCTCGCAGGCCTGCGGCATCACCTCGTCGTGAGGGCAAAAAGGGCGATCAAGGCGAACCGGGCCGTTTATGCCCGCATCCAGCGCACGCGACGGCACAGGCAAGACAAGACCTTCGACAGCAGCGCCGACTGATAACCGAGATAAGAGGACGGGGCCCCGGCGCGTTGTCGCCGGTGGCCGGCGACACCATTATGCCGCGTCGCGGTCCGGGTATTCGGGGTCCGATTGTACCTGGCCGGTCATCAGCACGATGTCGCGATAGCCCGCTGCGCCGAATCCGGTCAGCACCTCGACGATCCGCTCATCGCTCACCGACGGCGCCGACAGGATGATTTCCGCGCCATCGCGGCCAGCGATCTTCTCAACAGCCATTTCATCGGCAGGGCCGCATTCGAGCAGGACGAGATCATAGGCGTTGGTCAAGGCGTCGATGATCATCTTCAGCCGGTCGATGCCGCGCATCGCCTGACGCGGATCGGCATCGCCCTGAGGAATGATGTGCGCGTCGGAAAAACGGTCGGCGTGGATCGTGTCCGTGAAGGGCACCTCCCCCGCCAGCAGGTTGGTGATACCAGGAAGCTGTTGCGAGCGCGCCATCAGGCGTGTCGGGCAGGCAGAACCCGTCAGGTCGATCAATACGACCTTCAGCTCCTCTTCGGCCAGCAACCGGGCGAGCATCACGGTGGCGGTAGAACCCTCGTCTCCGCCGGGCGAAACCGAAATCGCAACGCGCACGTTGGTGGCGCGCAGATGCTCGGCGACGGCCTCGATCGAGAAATCCGCCTCGGCTGCCTCTTCCTCCATGTCCGGTGCAAGCGACACGTCCATAGCAGGCAGCAAGTCGACGGCGTCATCTGCGGCGGGCGCAATTGCAGGCGAAGCCTGAGCCATCTCGACCGGCGGCAAATCGGCGACGCTTGCGGCCAGCGCCGGACGCGGGTGGACCGGTGCCCGTTCGCCCGTAGCCGCGACCGGCCGCAAGGCTCGTCCGCTGAAAAGCTCGCCGAGCATGATGCCAATGCAGGTCAGGAGGAACGTGGCAAGCGCTGCGACGACCGTGATCGGCAGCACTTTCGGGAAACTCGCGCCGGTCGGAACCACGGCACTCGAAATGACCCGTGCATCGGCCGGCGTCGCATTCTCCACCGTGCGCGATGTCGCTTCGCGGTAGCGCGCGAGATAGGTCTCCAGCAATTGCCGCTGCGCCGTTGCCTCGCGCTCGAGCGCGCGCAGCCCCACCTCTTCTTCGCCCGCCCGAGCCGACTGCGCCTTCAGCGCATTCAGCTGCTGGGTCAACTGCTGTTCGCGCAGTTCACCGACCTTCGCCTCGTTTTCAAGGCTCGTCAGGATCTTGCGGGTCTCGGAGCTGATCTGGCCGCGGATGCCTTCGAGCTGCGACTTCAGCGCCTTCAGGCGCGGATGACCGTCGAGCAGGGTCGTCGAAAGATCGGCGACCTGCGCCTGGAGATTGGCCTCGGTTTCCTTCAGCCGCTGGATCATCTGTGAACCGACGACGTCGGCGATGGTGTCCGGCGCGCGGCCGCTCGCAAGCGCCGAACGCACGCCGGCGGCACGCGCCTCCGCATTGGCACGCTCGCCGCGCACCCGGGTCAGCTCCGTCGAGATGTCCGTGAGCTGCCGCGTCGCGAAGTTGGTGGTTTCGCCGGTTGGCAGCAGGTCCGACGAGGCGCGATAGGCCGCCACCTTCGCCTCGGCGTCGCGCACCTTCTCGCGCAGATTGGCGATCTCCGGTTCGAGCCAGCGTGTCGCCTCGGAATTGGTGTCGAGTTTCGCACCGCTCTGGAGCGCCAGGAAGACCTTCGCCATCTCATTGGGCACGGCAGCCGCAAGCTGGCGGTCCTTCGAGGTGAAGCCAATCGCAATCACCCGCGACTTCTCCACCTGGTAGACCTGGAGCTTGTCGGAGAATTCCTTGAGCACCCTCTCCTCGGGCGGCATCTCCAGCGGGTTCTTCTTCAGCCCGAGCATGACGAGAAGATCCGAAAGCGCCGAGGGTGCCGACGACGGGTCGAATTCCTTGAGCTCATAGAGCTTCATGTTGCGGGCGACCTGCTTGATGAGATCGGCCGACTTGAGCACCTGTACCTGGCTGAGGATGCCGGATTCATCGAAGACGCGGTCGGCGCCCGCCTGGGAAGCCTGGTTGGGGCCGCTGAACTCCGGCTCGCGCGATTCGATGAGTACACGGGTTTCGCTCTGGTAATCCGGCGCGATCATCTTTGCTGCGCCGAAGGCAAGCGCCGCCACAGCGACGGTGGCGAGCAAAACCTTGACGCGCCGATCCCAGACGGCGCGAAACAGGCCGCCGAGGTCGATATCCACATCCTGTTGTGCGCTGCCGCTTCCCGACATGCTAGTCGCTCCGAACCTTCAAATCTCGCCGGACCGTAAAGGAACATGGTAACGCAAGGGTTAATGCGATCAACCTGCGGATGATAAAGACGGGGCGGTATCGCCAGGTCTCCGCGAAAATTCTACCGCGAGTTTACCTGCTATTAACCCTAACGGACCGATAACGTCACAAAAGCTGGTCGTTTCCGGAGCCTATGAACCGCATGTCCACCGCAGCTATCAAGACGGGTCTCGCGATCACGGCGGCAGCGCTGTCGATGTTGCTCGGCGGCTGCACGAGCTACCAGCCCGCACCCAAGGCCTTCAGTGAAGCCACGATCCAGCCCTATCGGCTCGACAGCGGCGACCGCCTGCGCATCAACGTCTTCGAACAGGCCGGTCTCAGCGGCACTTACACGGTCGATCAGGCCGGCTACGTCGCCTTCCCCCTGATCGGCACCGTCGCCTCGCGCGGCAGGACGCTACCCGAACTGGAGGGCATGATCGCCGCCAAGCTGAAGCAGGGCTATCTGCGCGATCCAGACGTCACGATCGAGGTCGATCGCTACCGTTCCGTCTTCATCATGGGCGAAGTCGGCCAGGCTGGCCAATACGCCTATGTGCCCGGCATGACCGTGCAGAACGCGATCGCTGTCGCCGGAGGCTTCTCTCCGCGCGCCAATCAGTCGAACGCCGACATCACGCGCAAGATCAATGGCCGCATCATCACCGGCCGGGTTCCGATCACCGACGCGGTTCTTGCCGGCGACACGATCTATGTTCGCGAACGCCTGTTCTGATCTCGATGCAACAAGAGCGGCCTTTGCGCATCATCCACTGCTTCAGGTCGCCTGTCGGCGGGATATTCCGCCACGTGCGCGACCTGGCCGAGGCGCATGCCAAGGCGGGCCATGAGGTCGGGATCCTCTGCGACAGCACGACAGGTGGCAGGCACGAGGATCGGTTGTTCGACGAAATCCGCCCCTATCTGGCGCTCGGCCTGATACGGATGCCGATCCATCGCTCGGTCGGGCCGTCGGATTTTGCCGCGTTGTGGCGCGGCTATAAGGAAATCAGAAGTTTGCGACCGGATGTGTTGCATGGGCACGGCGCCAAAGGCGGCGTCATTGCCCGGCTCATCGGTTCAGCCTTGCGGGTCAACAGGTATCGCGTAGCCCGCCTCTATTCGCCGCATGGCGGCAGCCTGCACTACCGTCCAGGCTCTATGACAGGCCGGCTGGTCTTCCCGGCGGAACGGATCCAGCAGCGGATTACCGACGCCCTCGTCTTCGTCTGCGATTTCGAGCGGCAGACCTATTTCGCAAAGGTCGGCGCGCCGCGTGAGCGCAACGAACTGATCTACAACGGCATCGACGACCGGGAGTTCGAGACCGTCCCGCCTGGGCCGGATGCGGTCGACTTTCTCTATATCGGCATGATGCGGGACCTGAAGGGTCCCGATCTGTTTGTGGAAGCTTTCGCCCAGACCGAAAGGCTTGTCGGCAGGCCGCTGTCGGCGCTTATGATCGGTGACGGCCCGCAGCAGCAGGAATACAGCGATCTGGTGCTGCAGCAGGGCCTCGCCCGCCGCATCCGCATGCAGCCGGCGATGAAGACGCGCGAGGCCTTCGCGCTGACGCGCAACATCGTCGTTCCCTCGCGCGCCGAGTCCATGCCCTATATCGTGCTCGAGGCGCTTGCCGCGCGGAAGCCGGTCATCGCCAGCCGTGTCGGCGGCATCCCGGAAATTCTCGGACGCGACAGCACCGCACTTGCCGAACCCGCCAATGCCCGGTCGCTCGCCGACATCATGGCCCGCGCAATCACCGAGAAGGACTGGGCGGCACGTGTGATGCCCGATCCGAGCACGTTCAAGTCGCAATTTGCAGCTTCGGTAATGTCGGCGGATATGCTAAGCCTCTATCGGGAATTGTGCCGTTACCAGCCGCCCGCCGATAGCGTGTTGCCCACAACGTAAGCGTTTCTTAGTGGCTTTCTGCTATCCCGGCTGAGGGACTTCAGCGCCGGAAGACAGCCATGAACAAGTTTGACCGCCCGGGTTCGTTCGATCCCGAAGCGCTTCGCAAGAAGATTTCGGAAATCCGCGCCCGCGCGCCCGGCGAAATGCCGGGCGAAACAACGACCACGGATCTCAATCCGCTGGCGCGGCAGATCGCCGAGCAGTTCAGCGCCGATACCTATTCGCCTGCGATGATCATGGGGCTGATGCGCCTGTTCGAATTCAGCGCGCTCTTTACGATCGGCTATGCCATCAACGCGCTCTATGTCCAGCCGGGCTTCGAACAACTGCCGCTGTACCTGGCAATTCTCGTCGGTGGTTCCGCATTGGCGGTCGCCGCCATGCAGATCGCCGACACCTATCAGATCCCGGCGCTGCGCGCCTGGCTGCGGGTGATGCCGCGCATCCTCGCCTCCTGGGCCATCGCGTTTGGCGGCATCGCCATCGCGCTGTTCTTTCTGAAATCCGGCCACCAGTATTCGCGCGTCTGGTTCGGCGGCTGGTTCATCGGCGGCGCAATCTTTCTGATCGCCGAGCGCGCCTTCATCGCCTATTCCATCCGCCATTGGGCCCGAAACGGCACGATGGAACGCCGCGCGGTCGTCGTCGGCGGCGGCCAGCCGGCCAAGGACCTGATCCGCACGCTCGAGGACCAGCCCGACAACGACATCCGCATCTGCGGTATTTTCGACGACCGCGACGAGCGCCGCTCGCCCAATGTGATCGCTGGCTACCCGAAGCTCGGGACGGTCGACGAACTGGTGGAATTCGCCCGCCTGGCGCGCATCGACATGCTGATCATCTCGCTGCCGCTGACGGCGGAGAAGCGCATTCTCCAGCTTCTGAAGAAGCTCTGGATCCTGCCGGTCGACATCCGGCTCGCCGCCCACGCCAACAACCTGCGGTTCCGCCCGCGCAGCTACTCCCATGTCGGCGATGTCCCCATGCTCGACATCTTCGACAAGCCGATCGCCGATTGGGACTCGGTCGCCAAGCGCGGCTTCGACATCTTCTTCAGCCTGGTCGCCCTCGTACTTCTGTGGCCGATCATGCTCGGCGCGGCGATCGCCGTCAAAGCGACGTCCCCGGGCCCGATCATCTTCAAGCAGAAGCGGCACGGCTTCAACAACGAGACCATCGAGGTCTACAAGTTCCGCTCGATGTATACGCATATGAGCGACCCGACGGCCCGCAACGCCGTGACCAAGCGCGACCCGCGCGTCACCCCCGTCGGCCGTTTCATCCGCAAGTCCTCGATCGACGAACTGCCGCAGATCTTCAACGTGCTGAAGGGCGAGCTGTCGCTCGTTGGGCCGCGGCCGCACGCCGTGCTCGCCCAGACCCAGAACCGGACCTACTCCGACGTCGTCGAAGGCTATTTCGCCCGCCACCGCGTCAAGCCCGGCGTCACCGGCTGGGCGCAGATCAACGGCTGGCGCGGCGAGATCGACAATGACGACAAGATCCGCCTGCGCACCGCCTTCGACCTGCACTACATCGAAAACTGGTCGTTGCTCTTCGATCTCAAGATCCTGTTCCTGACGCCGTTCCGGCTTCTCAATACCGAGAACGCCTATTGAGCACCGTCGATTCAGGTCGGCTCCCGATCGTTCGCCCCCAGCTCGCGGCGCTCTCGCTGCTTGGCTCCGGGCTCGTCGCCTTTGCCGTGTTTCTCTCCGGTTTCGTCATTTTCGAGCCGGCGCCCTATGAGCTGTTCCTGGTCGCACTCATCGGCCTTTGGGCGCTCGTGGGCCTCAAGATCTCGCGCAGCGTCGCCCCGCTGCTGACGCTTCTGACCCTGTTCATGGTCGGCGGCATCCTGTCCCTGACGGTCATGACCGACCTGACGAAGGGGCCGATGTACATGGCGGTCTCCGGCTTCCTCGCGCTCTCCTCGGTCTTCTTCGCAGCCATCATCGAGGACCGCCACGAACGCCTGCGGCTGATCTTCAATGCCTGGACGGCGGCGGCCATCATCACCGCCCTGCTCGGCATCCTCGGCTATTTCGGCGCCGTGCCGGGCGCGGAAAGCTTCACGCTCTATGGCCGCGCCAAGGGCGCGTTCCAGGATCCGAACGTCTTTGGCCCGTTCCTCTCGGTGCCGGCCATGTACCTCATCCACGGCATCCTCACGCAGCCCATCCAGAAAGCCCCCCCGAAGATCGCCGCGCTGATGGTGCTGGCGCTTGGCGTCTTTCTTTCGTTCTCCCGCGCAGCCTGGGCCCTCAACCTCTTCTGTGTCGTCGCCTTCGTCTTCGTCATGCTGCTCAAGGAGCGAAACGGCCTCTTCCGCCTGCGGATTCTGGTGTTGGCTCTCGTCGGCGGGATCATGATCGTCGGCGCCCTCCTCGTCGCGCTGCAGTCCGAGCAGGTCGCAACACTCTTTTCCAGCCGCTCGCAGCTGGTGCAGGATTATGACGGCGGCCACCTCGGCCGCTTCGATCGCCATCGCCTCGGCTTCCTGATGTCGATGGAAAAGCCGCTCGGCATCGGCCCGATGGTCTTCAGCACGATCTTCCCGGAGGATGAGCACAACGTCTGGCTGAAGTCGCTGACGTCCTACGGCTGGCTCGGCTTTGTCAGTTACGTGACGCTGATCGTCTGGACGCTCTCGCTCGGCTTTCGCTTTCTGCTGCTCAACCGCCCTTGGCAGACCTATCTGATGATCGCCTGGGTCGCCGTTCTCGGCCATGTCGGGGTCGGCAATGTCATCGACACGGACCATTGGCGCCACTTCTATCTGCTCATCGGAATCATCTGGGGATGCGCCGCCCTTGAATATCGCCATCGCCGGCAGGCGCGCGCCGGCCGGAGCTCCTGACCATGGAACATGTGGTTCCGCGCCGGTCGCCGGCCCCTCCCCTCAAGCTCCTGCAGGTGCTGGAGCCGAGTGGCGGCGGCTCGGGCCGGCACTTTCTCGATCTGTGCCGCGGCATGCACAAGCGCGGGCATCACGTCGAGGCCGTCTATTCGCCGGTGCGCGCCGAGGAAGGTTTCGTTCGTGAACTGAAGGCAATCGGCCTGCCGGCCGTACACGCCGTCAACATGAAGCGCGCACCCGGACCGTCTGACTTCGGCCGCTTTCTCGAACTCCGGCGCATCATGCGGGCCAGCAGTTTCGACATCATCCATGGCCACAGTTCCAAGGCCGGTGCGCTGACACGCCTGCGGCTGCCTGGCTCTCATGTTCCGCGGATCTACACGCCCCACGCTTTTCGCACGCTGGACCCGACGCTCGGCCGTGGTGGACGGCTCATCTACGGCACGATCGAATGGGCGCTGGCCCGTTTCTTTACCGATCACCTGATCTGCGTCTCCGACGACGAGTTCCACCATGCGCTCTCGCTGCATATGCCCGAGAAGCGCGTGTCGGTGATCGTCAACGGCGTGGCACCGCCCTCATGCGAAATGGCGCAGACGCTGCGCGCCAGCTTCGGTATCGCGCCCGATGCCTTCGTCTTCGGCTTCGTTGGACGACTTTCCGCACAGAAGGCGCCGGAACGGCTGATCGCAGCGTTCAAGAGTGTCGCCGCTTCCGTCAGAAACAGCCACCTGGTCATGGTCGGCAGTGGCGAGCTCGAAGGTGACCTTCGCAAGGCGATCGCCGCAAGCGGACTGCAGAACCGCATGCATTTGACCTCCGCCTTCACCGGCCCGCAAGCCGTTCCCGCCTTCGACCTCCTGGTGATGCCAAGCCGCTACGAGGCCATGTCCTATGTGATGCTCGAAGGGGCCGCCGCCGGCAAGGCGATCATCGCAACCGACATCGGTGGCGCACGCACGGTGATCGAGGACGATCGGAACGGTTATATCCTGCCCAATAGCGACGACACGTCCGCGCTCACCAAGACCATGATCCAGGCGGCGGAGCCCGAAACCTTCAAGGCCCTGTCGGCTAGCGCCGAAAACCTGAAGGACCGCTTTACGCTCGCCGTCATGCTCGATCGCACAGAGGCCCTCTACCAGAAGGCGGCCTCAAAGCGGCAGACGGTCGACCTGCTCCAGTCAACCAGGTAGCGCAGAAAGAACGGCGTGATTGCCGCTCTGTATTCTCGGGAAACAGAAAAAGAGGCCCTGCTGAAGGACCTCTTTTGCTGCGGTCGCAGGAACGCTTAAGGCGTCGACCCTTCTGCGCCCGAACCGCCACCGGTATCGGGATTTGAACTCGGCGCCCCGGTATCACCGTTGGCGTTTGCGGTGCCGGTATCAGGGTTGGAGCTCGGAGCACCGGTGTCCGGGTTGGAACTCGCTGTACCCGTATCGCCCGGCGAGCCGGTGGGCTGGCCCGGAACGAGGATGACGGCGTCGTCTGCACGGGCAGTGCCGGACGCCGAGATGAGCGGCATTGCCGTCAGGGCCGAAAGCCCGAGCAACGACGCGGCAAAAATCTTCGAAAACGTCTTCATTACATTTCCTCCCTTGGCAGACAGACGCCCGCCATGAGGCCATTCCATCACTTTCGCGAGGACGGCGATCGACCCCAGCCGCGTGGACCATCGCACCGGAACGAGGCATTTTAGCGATTTCCGATGGGCGATAAATTTTGTCAGGCGCAAGCGACAAAACCGCATCCGATCTCGGAGCAGACACGGTGGGCCAAAGCGAAACAAATCAGCAGGCGTTTGAGATTTTTGCCGGGGCAATGGGTGCCCGAATGCGCGATTTTACGCGTGGAACTGCTGGCTACCGCCAGCCGCCAATTGCGGTAGCGCTGCTGTATGACTGAAATCAAAGAGGAAAATGGTCGGAGCGGCGGGATTCGAACCCACGACCCCTTGACCCCCAGTCAAGTGCGCTACCGGGCTGCGCTACGCTCCGAACCGAGGAAACCCCTATATAACCAACGCTTAGAGCGCAAGCGGGAAAATGCGGCCTGGATCGAAAAAGGAACAAACGGCGTGGAAAAGTATGCTTGGGAACTGAAAGTCCGACGGGACTTCCGCAAACTCACAGCATGGCGTCGCACCTGTGAAGCGACTGCGGACATAGAAAGCTCCCGCCATTCGCGCGCCACTGGGTGTCTGCAATTTCCGATGCTGCTTGACGAGGAAATCACCGACCGCCCGTCCGTCTACCGAACCTTCACCAAAACGAGATCCCGTCGCTCGAAACTTGCTGCCTAACGCAACGTTAGCTTGCCATCATGGATGATTTGAGGGACAGTTTGATACTGGCCCTTGAGGCCTGGAGCGTCTCCCCTTCTAGGAGAAAACCATGCCTCTTAAGTCCCTTATGGCCCTCACCGCGCTTGCGCTTCTCACGCTCTCCGGCTGTGCAACCTCCGGTTCGACCAACACGACCTATGCGCAGTGGACCGGCCCCTACCCGGAGCCTGACGTCTCCGCGGCGAGCCCCGGCGGCTTCCGAATCTCCTACTGACGCTTTTCAATCCTTGCTGGGATAATCGCGCGGGCGCCCTGCGGACGGGCGCGCATATGCCCCCCGTCGGCGGGCACCCCGCCGACGGCACCATCTTGGCAATCGTGTAAAAGGTGTCTGTGGAGGCAACCGCATTCGGCAGACGTTCGGCCGTGCGGAACCGGTCTTGATAATCGCCTGAAAGGCTTTCTCAGCGCACCTGGTCGAGAAGCCGCTTGCATTCCAGGAGGTCGTAGAGCGCCTCCTGAAGCAGAGCGCGATCTTCCTTGCCCACTGACGAGGATTTTCCGAGCGAGATCTCCGGCACGTCGTCGCTGCTGCCGCCGAAGGAGAAGAAGCGGCGGCTCGCCGGCGCCTTGGCACGGCCGACGATCTGATCCTCCTCGGAAAGACCAGCCTTCGGCGGTGCCGGCTCCTCGTTGCTGGAGGCTGCCAGCGCCTCGACGGTCGCGAGATCGCCGCTTGCAATCGCCGCGACGAACTTGTTGCCGTTGGTCTTCAGGAGCTTCTGCACGCCCTTGATCGTATAGCCGTGATCATAGAGCAGATGCCGGATACCCTTCAGAAGGTCGACATCCTCCGGCCGGTAGTACCGCCGGCCGCCGCCGCGCTTCATCGGCTTGATCTGCTGGAAGCGGGTTTCCCAGAAACGCAGGACATGCTGCGGCAGATCGAGATCGTCAGCGACCTCGCTGATGGTGCGAAAAGCGTCCGGGCTCTTTTCCATATCGTTCCCAATCCATGCCGTGCGACTCAGGCTCGAAAGCCGTAGTGAAGCCGATACCGCGCCAATGATGGCACGAATCGGCTCCATTTCAACGGCTTATGGATGGGTTTTCAACCACATTTGTGGCTGTCGTCAGGCGTTCACGAAACGGGAGATACCGGTTTCTGCTTGGCCCTGCGGCCCAGATGCGCCTTCAGGACGCGCTGCTTCAAGACATTCGACGCCTTGAAGGTCATCACGCGCCGGGGCGAAATCGGCACTTCCTCGCCGGTTTTCGGGTTTCGCCCGATGCGCTCGTTCTTGTCGCGGACCTGGAAGGTCGCGAAAGAGGACAGCTTCACACTCTCGCCACGCACGATTGCGTTGCATATTTCGTCAATGACGGTTTCCACCAATTCGGCAGACTCTGTCCTCGACAGACCCACCTTGCGAAAAACCGACTCAGCCAAGTCCGCCCGTGTTACTGTTTTTCCGCTCATCTTCCCCCACCAACGTCTGGTACGCCGATCAGCGTCCGAAGACTATTGCCCTTGCCTTTTGCGGTCAAGCGTCTGTTGCTTAAGCAATTTCTTTACCAGCGGAGAAGCACGGAGCCCCAGGTGAAGCCGCCGCCCATGGCCTCGAGCAGGACGAGGTCGCCCTTCTTGATCCGGCCGTCGCCCGCCGCCGCATTCAACGCCAGCGGAATGGAGGCTGCGGAGGTGTTGCCATGGAGATCGACCGTGACCACAACCTTATCGAGAGGGATGCCGAGCTTCTTGGCGGAGCCGTCGATGATGCGCCGGTTGGCCTGGTGCGGCACCAGCCAATCCAGATCTTCGGCCGTCGTCCCGGTCGCCTCGAAGGCAGCCTCGATCACATCGGTGATCATGCCGACCGCGTGCTTGAAGACTTCGCGGCCTTCCATCTTCAGATGGCCGACCGTCCCAGTGGTCGAAGGGCCGCCATCCACATAGAGCTTGTCGCGATGTGCGCCGTCGGAGCGAAGCTTCGCCGTCAGCACGCCCCGGTCGGCAATGGTGCCCTCGCCTTCCTGGGCTTCCAGGATGATGGCGCCGGCGCCGTCACCGAAGAGCACGCAGGTCGTGCGGTCGTTCCAGTCGAGGATACGCGAGAAGGTCTCCGAGCCGATCACCAGCACGCGCTTAGCAAGCCCACCGCGGATATAGGCATCCGCCGTGGTAACCGCGTAGACGAAGCCCGAGCAGACCGCCTGCATGTCGAAGGCCGCGCCATGGCGCATACCGAGGCGGTCCTGGATGTTGACAGCTGTTGCCGGAAACGTGTTGTCGGGAGTGGAGGTCGCCAGGATGATCAGGTCGATATCATCAGGGGTAAGCCCAGCATTGGCGAGCGCAGCACGCGCGGCACCTTCGCCGAGCGAAGCTGTGGTTTCGCCCTCGCCGGCGATGTAGCGCTGCCGGATGCCGGTGCGCTGCACGATCCACTCATCGGACGTATCGACCTTGGATTCCAGCTCCTGATTGGTGACCACGCGCTTCGGCAAAGCTGCGCCGAAACCGCGAACGACGGAACGGATCATCTATTCAAACCTCATCATTCATGCCGGCGGAAAGGGCCTTGGGCGGTTCGCCGCCATGGTACTTCGCCAGATCGAGCTCGATCTTCGACTTCAGGCCATTCTTCACCATGTCGTAGCCGACATCGATCGCGGCTGCAAAACCCTCGGCATCTGCACCACCATGGCTCTTGATCACGACGCCATTGAGGCCGAGGAACACGCCGCCATTGACCTTCCTCGGGTCCATCTTCTCCCGCAGGCGGTCGAATGCGCCCTTGGCCAGGATGTAGCCGATCTTGGCAAGAAGCGTGCGCGACATCGCCGCGCGCAGATATTCGGCGATCTGGCGCGCGGTGCCTTCGGCGGCCTTGAGTGCGATGTTGCCGGAAAAACCTTCCGTGACGACGACGTCGACGGTCCCGCGACCGATGTCGTCACCCTCGACGAAGCCGTAATAGTCGAAGCCGTCGATGTTGGCCTCACGGATCAGGCGGCCGGCTTCCTTGACCTCTTCCTGTCCCTTGATTTCCTCGACGCCGACATTCAGCAGCCCGACCATCGGCCGCTCGATCTCGAACAGCGCCCGTGCCATGGCGCCGCCCATCAGCGCGAAATCCATCAATTGCTGCGCGTCCGCGCCGATCGTCGCGCCGACATCGAGCACGATGCTCTCGCCTTTCAGCGTCGGCCAGATGGCGGCGATCGCCGGCCGTTGAATTCCCTGCATGGTGCGCAGACAGAAGACCGACATGGCCATCAGCGCGCCGGTATTGCCGGCGGAAACGACGACATCTGCCTCGCCGGCATTGATCGCGTCGATCGCTTTCCACATGCTTGACTTGCCGCGGCCGCGGCGAAGCGCCTGGCTCGGCTTCTCGTCCATGGCGACTGCAATCTCGCAGTCGTAAAAGGTGCTGTTGGCCTTCAGCTTCGGATGTTTTTCAAGGAGGCCCGCGCACTGCGCTTCGATGCCGAACAAAACGAACTTGATGTCCGGATGACGTTCAAGCGCCCTTGCGGCGCCGGGGATGACGACTTCAGGACCATAGTCGCCCCCCATCACGTCAAGTGAAATTCTGACCACGCGTGTCTTATCCTTCATTTCTGCCACACAACACGTGCCGCCGCGGCGTACTCAACGGAAACGCATTGACGAAACATATTGCTTCTGACGCTTGAGCCAAGCACGCGGCAGATCGCTTTAGCGGCTCTTCTGGCCGGTTTGGGGCCAAAATACTGCTTTTCCTTTGCGTGACAACCGAATTGTAGATGACGCTTTCGCGACCTCAGTCCTTTTTCCAGTCCTTCAGGACCGCAAAGGGGTTCGGCTTCTTGTCATCGGCAGATGTGCTCTCGATGCGCTCGCCGAACGTCACGCCGGGCTTACGGGGATAAGGCTCGATCGCGAGTGCAACCTGCTCGCTGACGACGACGCCGGCGTCGATGGTGTCGCCGATAAAGGTATCGGGAATATCGGGGCCGTCAGGGTCGAGAATCATCTCGCCACCGTCATTGCTCGCCTGGCGGGCAAGCCGCGAGCCCTCGGGCACGAAGATCGCTTCGACCGGTTCGTCGATATCGGCTTCGACCGGCTCAAGAGTGACGACACAGCTCTGCACGACGCGGGCCCTGACGTCGCCCTTGATCTTCACGCCATCCTTCTTCCAGCGCGCGATCTGCAGGTCGGCTTCGAGCGACAGAACCTCGTTGATGTTCCAAAGCGCGGCAAGCGCCTTGCGCTCGCGCTCGTTGGCGGAGAGATGCACGCTGACCGCGTTCGCCGAAATGTGCCCGACTTTCACCGGATAAGAAAAGGCCGCCTGACTTTCGTCTTTCATGATTGGATCCTTCCTCGCGCGGGCTACCTGGCACCCATCGCGAACGCAGCCGCCAACCGGCTGCCGGTGGCGACGCTCTTGTTTTCTATTACGCCCCAGCCGGCGGAATGTGCAACTGGCCGATTTCGACGGCGTCTTCCGCGACATCGACGAGCTGGGCCTCAACCGCCAGCAGATAGCCAGCAAGCGCAACCATCGAAGGCGCCGCGTCGCCGCCATCAGGATGGAAGTTGCGCCTGAGCGCTGCCGCCAGGGCCTCGACGTCCCTTGCTTCCAGCGCCGCCGCATAGGATTCGAGTCGACCGTAATACATGCCGGCCAACTTCTTCATCTTCTTCGGCACGCCGGCATCGCCGACGCCGAGCTCGCGGATCGAGTGATCCACATCCTCGAAGAAGGCATCGATGATCTCCTGGGCGATTTCCTGGCCAGGCCTTGCCGACGCACGTGTGCGGCGGAAATAGAGGATCAGCGTCGCCGACAGCATCTCGAACCGGCCCATGACCGTGTCCGGAACATCGAGGTCGGTGTAAAGGTAGGGCTGGCGTGCCGCCGCCGTCAGCAATGCATATTGCCGCTCGACAATCGCGGTGTTGCCACTTTTTCTTTTAAACAGTCCAAAAATCATCACAAAGCTCGGGCTTGGCTTTCTCGAAATGCGCGCAAGCGCCCATGACGTTGTTGCATGACAGCCGAAGCTGGTTTACCGAAGCAGGCACGAATTGCAATGGCGGATCTGCCATCGTTTCTCCAAGGGGAGCTGTCGTTGACGAAGCGGTATTTGAGAAAAAATTTTAAGACCCTCGGCCGCGTGGCGGTCGTAGCCACCATCGCCGGTTTTACCCTTTCCGCCTGCCAGTCCGCCAATGTCGGTGAAGTTCTCCATCAGGGCTATGTGGTTGATCAGGAAACGCTAAACCTCGTTCCGGTCGGTTCCAGCCGCGAGCAGGTGCTGCTCTCGCTCGGCACGCCGTCGACGACCGCGACCTTCGACAACGAAGTGTTCTACTACATCTCGCAGACGCGCAAGCGCCCTGTTGCCTTCATGAAGCCCAAGCTGATCGACCAGTCGATCCTGGCCGTCTATTTCGACAAGGAAGGCACCGTCAGCCAGCTGGCTCACTATACGCTGAAGGACGGCAAGGTCTTCGACATGCTGACACGCACGACGCCGACAGGTGGCAAGGAAACGAGCTTCCTCGGCCAGCTGCTGACGGGCCCCGGCGCCGGTCAGGCCGCGGCGCGCAGCCTGTTCAAGGACTTCGGCAACTAAGCCTCCCCATTCCAAACAAAAGGCCCGCGGAACGATGTTCCGCGGGCCTTTTGTTTGCGCATCGATGCGATCAGGCGAGGACGGCCAGAAGCAAGAGCGCCACGATGTTGGTGATCTTGATCGCCGGGTTCACAGCCGGCCCGGCCGTGTCCTTATAGGGGTCGCCGACGGTGTCGCCGGTTACCGACGCCTTGTGGGCGTCGGAGCCCTTCAGATGGCGTTCGCCGTTCTTGTCGACAAACCCGTCCTCGAAGCTCTTCTTGGCGTTGTCCCAGGCACCGCCGCCCGAGGTCATCGAGATCGCCACGAAGAGGCCGTTGACGATGACACCGAGCAGAGAGGCACCGAGAGCCGCGAAAGCCGAAGCCTTCGAGCCCGAGAGCAGCAGCACGCCGAAATAGACGACAATCGGCGCCAGCACCGGGAGCAGCGAAGGAATGACCATTTCGCGGATCGCCGCTTTTGTCAGAAGGTCGACGGCGCGGCCATAGTCCGGCCGTTCGGTCCCCTGCATGATGCCGGGCTTCTCGCGGAACTGGCGGCGAACCTCCTCGACGATCGACCCGGCCGCACGGCCGACCGCAGTCATCGCGATACCGCCGAAGAGGTAGGGAATGAGACCGCCGAAGATCAGCCCCGCGACCACGTAAGGGTTGGAGAGATCGAAGGAGATCTGCCCGACATCGGCGAAGTACGGATACTTGTCGCCGTTGGCGGCAAAGTAGCTGAGGTCGTTCGAGTAGGCGGCGAAGAGCACCAGCGCACCGAGACCGGCCGAGCCGATCGCGTAGCCCTTGGTGACGGCCTTGGTGGTGTTGCCGACAGCGTCGAGCGCGTCGGTGGATTTACGCACTTCCGGCGGCAGATGCGACATTTCCGCGATGCCGCCGGCATTGTCGGTGACCGGACCGAAGGCGTCGAGCGCCACGATCATGCCGGCAAGGCCAAGCATGGCGGTGACGGCGATGCCAGTGCCGAAGAGGCCGGCAAGCTGGTAGGTCGCGATGATGCCGCCGACGATGACGATCGCCGGCAAAGCCGTCGATTCCAGCGAGACGGCCAGGCCCTGGATCACGTTGGTGCCGTGACCGGTCACCGACGCCTGGGCGATCGAGTTGACCGGCCGCTTGTTGGTGCCGGTATAGTATTCCGTGATCACCACGATCAGGGCCGTTACGATCAGGCCGAGAATACCGCAGAGGAACAGATTCCAGCCGGTGATCTCCTTGCCGGCGACGGTGCCGATCGTGCCCCAGCCGATGGTGAAGGACGTGGCGGCGCCGAGACCGAGGATCGACAGGACACCGGTCACGATCAGGCCCCTGTAGAGCGCACCCATGATCGAGTTGTTGGACCCGAGCTTCACGAAGAAGGTGCCGATGATCGAGGTGATGATGCAAGCCGCGCAGATGGCGAGCGGATAGACCATGACGGTCGCAAGCACAGGCGTGCCGGCAAAGAAGATCGCCGCCAGAACCATGGTCGCCACGACCGAGACCGCATAGGTCTCGAACAGGTCGGCTGCCATGCCGGCGCAATCGCCGACATTGTCGCCGACGTTGTCGGCGATGGTTGCCGGGTTGCGCGGATCATCCTCGGGAATGCCGGCTTCGACCTTGCCGACGAGGTCGCCGCCGACGTCGGCACCCTTGGTAAAGATGCCACCGCCGAGACGGGCGAAGATCGAAATCAGCGATGCGCCGAAGCCGAGCGACACCAGTGCGTCGATGACTTCGCGCGAGGCGGGCTCATGACCCAGGCCGGCCGTGAGGACGACGTAGTAGACCGAGACGCCAAGGAGCGCGAGGCCGGCCACAAGAAGGCCGGTGATCGCGCCGGATTTGAATGCGATATCGAGGCCGGAGGCGAGGCTCACGGACGCCGCCTGGGCAGTGCGGACGTTTGCCCGGACCGAAACATGCATGCCGATGAAACCCGCGGCACCCGAAAGGATCGCACCGATCAGAAAGCCGAAAGCGGCGGCGGGAGAAAGAAGAACCCAAGCGGCGATGAATACGACGACGCCGACAATGGCAATGGTCTTGTATTGACGCGTGAGATAGGCCTGCGCCCCTTCACGAATGTAGCCTGCGATTTCTTGCATGCGGGCGTTCCCCTGGTCGGCGGCAAGCACCGACTGTGTTGCCCAGATGGCATAAGCCACCGCGAGCAACCCGCATGCGATAACGCCCAATAAAATGGTCATTTCGCATTACCCTCCGTTACAACCCGCGGACTCACTCCCGGCCGCAGGCCCCTCAAAACCGCGAATCACGCACCACCTCCTCAAGCAGCACCCCTCACGGCGCGGCCAGAGTGCGGTTGCAACAGGAGATCGTCAAGCCCCGAGAAACGCCACTGGCGGCGCCTCGTTCGCTTTAGATTTCAGGGGAATGGAGCGTTAGGCGGCGGCCTTGCGCGGCGCCCGCTTCAGAAGCAGCAGGAGGATAAGGCAGACGATCGTTACCGGCCATACGACCGCGTTCAGCATGTCCCAGCCATAGGCCGTGAGCACCTTGCCCGAGGCAAACGACGACAGTGCCACCGTGGTGAACAGGATGATGTCGTGGAAGGCCTGAACCTTGTCGGCCTCCTGTGGGCGATAGCTGCTGGCAACGATCGCCGTCGAGCCGATGAAGCCGAAATTCCAGCCAAGGCCGAGCAATACGAGCGCGCCCCAGAAGTTCCAGAGCTCGATACCCATATGCGCGACCGCGGCGCAGGCCATCAGCAGAAGGAGGCCGCAGCCGACGATGCGCTCGGCGCCAAAGCGGCTGATGAGCATGCCGGTGACGAAGCTTGGCGCGAACATCGCCAGCACGTGCCACTGGATGCCGAGCGTGGCGAGTTCGGTCGAGAAGCCGCAGCCGATCACCATGGCGACCGGCGCCCCGGTCATCATGAAGGTCATCAGCGCGTAGCTGGAAATGCCGCAGATCATGCCGGTGGCGAAGCGTTGGCTGCGGACAATCTCGCCGAGGGGACGGACAGACTGATCGTGGTGGGCACTCACCATTGCGCCCGGCTCGGGCAGCCGCAGCGGCGCGAAAAACAGGGCTGCAACCAGGCAAATCGGCATCAGGACGACGAAAGCCCCGGCAAAGGAAACCGGCGCGAACAGGTCGCCAGCAAAAATGACGATCTGCGGACCGAGAACGGCCGAAACGATGCCGCCGCCAAGGATCAGCGAGATTGCCTTGGGCTTGTAGAACGACGGCGAGGCGTCGGCGGCGGCGAACCGCAGCTTCTGCGTAAAGCCGTTCGACGAGCCGAGCATCGCAAGGGCGAAGGCGAAAAGCCAGAAATTCTCGCGGAAGAGCGCGACGGCGGCGAGTGCTGCCCCGGCGGCCGCTATTGCGGTCCCGCTCATGAAGGCGAAGCGGCGGCCGATCAGGCGCGACAACACCGCTACCAGCACGACGCCGAGCGCCATGCCGACGTTAAAGGCGGTGAGCGGCGCGGTGGCCAGCGACTTGTCCTCCGCCAGCATCTGGTAGCCGGCGACACCGCCGACCGAAAAGCAGATGGGCCCGACGACGCCAAGAACGGCCTGTGCGGCTGTCAGGAGGTAAACGTTGCGGCGTGTTTCGCGAAGGGTGTTCCCCATGTCCTCAGCAGCAGCCGCAACCATCGACCTTACTTCCTCGGTTCGCCGCGGACCTGCTTGGCAATGCGGTCGAGAACGGCATTGACCAGCTTGGGCTCATCATCCGAGAAGAAAGCCTTGGCGATCTCGACATACTCCGTGACGATCACCGGAACCGGCACGTCCTTGCGCTCGAGCATCTCGAATGTACCCGCGCGCAAGATGGCACGCACGGTGGAATCGAGGCGCGACAGAGCCCAGTCGTCCTGGAGGGCCGAGCCGATCAGCGGATCAAGCTTGCGCTGGTCGCGCACGACACCGGCGACAATCGACCGGAACCAGGAGGCGTCCGCCTTCAGGTAGGTGTCGCCGTCGACATCCTGTCCGAGGCGATGCGCTTCGTATTCAGCAACCACTTCCAGGACACCGGTGCCGCCGATGTCCATCTGATAGAGCGCCTGCACCGCAGCGAGGCGTGCTGCACCGCGCTGGTTGACCTGCTTCAGCGGTTGATCCGAGGGGGTTTTCGTCACTTTTCCGTGCCCAATTTCTTCTTAAGTTCAATCATGGTCAGTGCCGCACGCGCAGCAAAGCCACCCTTGTCGCCTTCCGACCGGCGGGCGCGCGCCCAGGCCTGATCGTCGTTCTCCACCGTCAAGATACCATTGCCGATCGCAAGGCTCTCGCTGACGGCGAGGTCCATGATCGCGCGCGAAGACTCGTTCGCGACGATGTCAAAATGGTAGGTTTCGCCGCGAATGACCATGCCAAGGGCCACGAAACCATCATATTCGGTGCCGCCCTCGTCGGCGCCGTCGAGTGCCATGGCAATCGCCGGCGGGATTTCGAGCGCACCCGGAACCGTCACGATATCATAGGTGGCCCCGGCTGCGTCCAGCGCATGCTTGGCGCCGTCGAGCAATGCATCGGCCATATCGTCATAGAAACGCGCTTCCACAATCAGGATGTGGGCTGCCGTGGTCTCTGCCATGGATCACCTGTCTTTGAGAGTTCCGCGCCGGATGCGACCGGCTGAGGCGGCGGTAAAACCACGCCCGGCGCCGAATGGCAAGCAAATTCCGCCGCAGACGGCCTTTTGCCGCGTTTACAGGGCCGCAACATGCGGCCGTTGCCGCTGCAAAATGCCAATGCCGTGGGTCTTGCGCGGCCGCGTTGCTGGTTCCAAGTTCGAAGCCGTCGATATCAAGCTGGATTTTTCGTATGCCCGAAATCGGTTCGACCAACATCGTCCTGCCCATGAAACCTCTTGGCGTCGTCTTCGACATGGACGGATTGCTCTTCGACACCGAAGCGCTCTACCGCGACGCGATGATCCAGACAGCGGCAGCGCTCGGTCACAACATGCCTGTCTCCCTTTATCTCGATACGATCGGGCTTTCGGCCGAGGCGACGCGCATGTTGCTTCGCGGTCGCTTCGGCGATGCCTTCGACCTCGCTCAGTTCTGGGAGCGTGCCTCGGCGCAATTTGCGACAATGGCGACGACCGAGCTGCGGCTGAAGCCTGGCGTCGTCAATCTCCTCGACCTGCTTGACGGCATGGGCCTGCCGTCTGCGATTGCCACCTCGTCACAACATCACGACGTCCAGCGCAATCTCGACCGGCACGGATTGCGCGACCGCTTCCCGACGGTCGTTGCCTTTGGCGACTACGATCATGGCAAGCCGCACCCGGCCCCGTTCCTGACGGCTGCAAGTCGGCTCGGTATCGCGCCGCAGTATTGCCTCGCTCTCGAAGACAGCCACAACGGCGTGCGTTCGGCTTCGTCTGCCGGCATGATGACGGTCATGGTGCCCGATCTCCTGCCACCGACCGAAGAAATGAAAACCCTTTGCGTTGGGATCGCTAGGTGTCTTCACGAGGTCACCACGGCGCTGAACGGCAGACGAACGTGAGCGCGCAGCTCGGCGTTAAACCAACGCGCGATAGCGCCCAGATGCTTTCGCCAATGGATTGCAACACTAGGATGTATTCCTGTAACCATCGTCGCTAATTTTAGCGATCGCAGGTTGACGACGGGACGAACGCGCGACACGGATAGAACGTATTAGCGTTGCCGCGACAACGGTACGCGAGGGAGGAACATGTGACCGATACGAAAAAGCCGATCGTTAATCCCAAAAACCTAGAACTCGACCACTGGACGCAAGGCACCTTTTTCGAATCCCGCGACGCCGCCTTCGGCGCGCTACTCGGCCTCAAGGATCTGGGCATCGGCTACGGTGAAGTACCGCCGGGCAAGTCCGGCTGCCCGTTCCACAATCATCACGTCGAAGAAGAACTTTTCATCATCATCGAAGGCGAAGGCACGTATCGCTTCGGCAGCGAGCGATATCCGGTCGGCCCCGGCGACATTCTGGGCGCCCCTGCGGGTGGACCGGAAACGGCCCACCACCTGATCAACACCGGCTCGGTGCCGCTCAAGTACCTTTCCATCTCGACCAAGGCGGCCACGGAAATCTGCGAGTATCCGGACTCCGGCAAATTCCTTGCCAGGACGCGTGGTTCCGATGGCCAAAGACGCTTCCTTTTCACCGGCCGTCCGGAAAGCGATGTCGACTACTGGGACGGCGAGCCCGGCGCCTGATTTCATCACAGCTTAGGATCGAATATGCATAGCGTTCCCATTATCGAGACCGACCGCCTCATCCTGCGCCCCTACCGCCGTGACGATTTCCCCGCCTATTCCGCGCTGTTCGGCGATGCCGAGGTGATCCGCTATGTCGGCGGGGTGCCGTTTACGCGCGAACAGTCCTGGACGCGGTTCCTGCGCCAAGTCGGCATGTGGCACTATTTCGGCTTCGGCTTCTTTGCCATCCAGGACCGGGAGACCGGGGGTTTTCTCGGCGAGGCCGGCTTCCACGACGTGCACCGCGCCATCACGCCTTCGCTCGAAGGGACGATGGAAACCGGATGGGCATTGTCACCGAAGGCGCACGGCAAGGGGCTGGCGACGGAAGCCGTCAGTGCGGCGCTCAAGTGGGCCGACCACCAGTTTCCGAAGCTGCGCAAGACCTGCATCATCGACGTCGGAAACCGCGCCTCGATCCGGGTCGCGGAGAAGCACGGCTTCAAGGAATTCTGGCGGACGACCTATCACGGCAACCACGTGATCATGTTCGAGCGCCACCAGAAGGCAGCAGCTGCGACAGGCGACCGAAGGGCTCGCGCGCACGCCGAAACATGAACAATTTTTAATTGTTTTCCTGATGCCAGCGCCATGGAAAGGGCCACATTCCGGCCCAGTTTCCTAGTCGTTGGCACGACGCGCCCTCCCCAAGAAGGGAGCAAACGCCGACCAATCAGTCGAAACAGTCCAGCGCCTTTGCTTGCGGGTGACAACGCCCGCAAACGAACCCTGCTGGCCGCCGCAATGGGCGATCCTCACCGGCCCGGAAACCCGCAAGGTTCCGCGTTCCCGTAACGGGTCGGCTTGCGCCTTGTTGCCGGTAAACAAAGGAGCATGACCATGAACCGCATAGCCAAGCTTTCCGTCATCGCTGCTCTCTCCGCCCTTTCCTTCGGCGGCGTCTCCTATGCTGCGAGCGCAGCCATGAACTGGCCGGCCGAAATCGACCACACCGTTCGCGATTTCAAGGGCGATCATTTCAACGTCGTCGACGTGGATACGCTGAAGGAATCGAGCCAGACGCGCATGTGGATCAACGAAGCGACGCCGCAACAGATTTCGTCCCTGCACGCGGCCGTCGAAGGCAACAAGCCGCTTGCAGCCAAGCTCAAGGCGCAGAATGTCGAGATGAACAACATTGCCGGCGCCGAACAGGCAGCCGATGGCAGCCTGACCCTCTACGTGCGTTGAGTGTCAACACCTCCCGAAACCAGAACCGCCCCCGATTGGGGGCGGTTTGCATTCGGCAAAAGAGGAAGTCGGCTTACTCCGGCTTTGGTGCCGGGAATTCGGCGAGGCGCGCCGCATAACGCGCCATGGTGTCCACCTCGAAGTTGACGAAATCGCCGGCCTTGCGCTCACCCCAGGTCGTGACCTCCAGCGAATGGCGGATCAGGAGCACGTCGAACTCGGCGCCGGCGACCTTGTTGACCGTCAGCGACGTGCCGTCGAGCGCGACCGATCCCTTCGGCGCGACGAATTTCGCCAGATGCTCAGGCGCGCGCAGACGAAAGCGCACAGCGTCGCCTTCCGCTTCCACCGACAGAATTTCCGCCTTGTCGTCGACATGGCCGGAAACCAGGTGGCCGCCGAGCTCGTCGCCGATCTTCAGCGAGCGCTCGAGATTGATGCGCGTTCCCTTGGTCCAGCCGGCGATCGTCGTCAGGCGGAGCGCCTCTTCCCAGGCCTCGACCTCGAACCAGCCCTCGTTGCTGCCGGCTTCAGGCAAAGCCGTCACCGTCAGGCAGACGCCGGAATGGGCGATCGAGGCACCCATGTCGATGGTCTTCGGGTCGTAGCTCGTGGCGACACGCAGCTTGATGCCTTCTTTCAGCGGGGTGACGGCGTCGACGGTGCCGATATCGGTAACAATGCCTGTGAACATCAGTTTTCTCTTTCGTATTCCTCGAACAGATCGCCGCCATACCGTGCCTCGGCGACGCGCCGGAAGCCTGCCGGCACGGACTTACGGTCAAATGGGGATGCAATGCCGTTTTCGCCAATGGTCCCCGGTCCGGTGTAGAGCTGGATACGGTCGACCAGATCAGCATCGAGAAAGGCGCGTGCAGCCACAGCACCGCCTTCGACCATCAGCGAGGAGATACCGCGGGAAGCGAGTGCCGCAAGAAGGTCGGCGATCGAGCCGGCTTCGAGCACCTCGACACCGGCGGCCTCCAGGGCCGCCTTGCGTGCTGCTCGGCCGCCATCAACGTCCGCATCCGCATCGCCGGATCCGTCGCTGGAGACCACGATGACGGGGACCTCCCGCGCCGTTAACACCAGTTTGGAGGAAAGCGGCAGGTCGAGCCGGCGGTCGAGAACGATGCGCAACGGCGAACAATGTTCGAGCCCCGGCAAGCGCACGGTCAGTTCCGGATCGTCAGCCGCAGCCGTGCCGATCCCGACCAGAATCGCGTCGGTCTCCGCGCGCAGCATCTGTACCTGCCCGCGCGAAATCGGACCGGTGATGCGCACTTGCCCCTCACCCTTGCGGCCGATCATGCCATCGGCCGAAACCGCAAGCTTGAGAATCACATAGGGTCTCTTGCTGACCTGGCGCATGAGGTAGGCTTCAAGCGCGTGATGCCCTTCCTCGGGGAGAACACCGATATCGACGGTGATGCCAGCATCGCGCAGGCGCACGACGCCACGCCCGGCAACCCGCACGTCCGGATCGAGGATCGAAATCACCACGCGGGATATGCCGGAGGCGACAAGCGCATCGGCGCAAGGCGGCGTCTTGCCGTGATGGGAGCAAGGCTCCAGCGTCACATAGGCCGTAGCACCCCTTGCCTTCGCACCGGCCTCCGTCAGTGCCTGGGTTTCGGCATGCGGGCGGCCGCTCCGCGCGGTTACGGCCCGGCCGACGATAACGCCGTCCTTGACGATCAGGCAGGCGACGGAGGGATTGGTGGATGTCTGTCCGAGATGGTGGCGAGCCAGCCTCAGCGCCGCGGCCATGAACCTCTCGTCTTCACGGTTGGGCGCTGTCATGGCTCTATCCAGCGTAATCTACTCGCCGGGATCGCGCGCGATCTTGGCGCTGATCTCGGTGATGACCTTCTCAAAATCCTCCGCATGGGAGAAATCGCGATAGACCGAAGCGTAGCGCACGAAGGCCACGTCATCGAGGCTCTTCAGCGCTTCGAGCACCTGCAGGCCGATTTCTTCCGAAGGGATCTCGGTCTCGCCGGAGCTTTCAAGGCGACGGACGATACCGGAAACCGCCCGCTCGATGCGGTCGCGATCGACCGGACGCTTGCGCAGCGCAATCTCGAAGGACCGCAGAAGCTTGTCCCGGTCGAAAGGAACCTTCCGACCGGTTTTCTTGATGATCATCAGTTCACGCAACTGCACCCGTTCGAAGGTCGTGAAACGACCTCCGCAATCCGGACAAATCCGGCGGCGGCGAATGGCATTCCCGTCCTCTGCCGGACGGGAATCCTTCACCTGACTGTCTTCAGAACCGCAATAGGGGCAGCGCATGGGCGACCGATCACATGTAGCCGTACATCGGGAAGCGATCGGTCAGCTTGATGACCTTGTCGCGAACGCCGGCTTCGACGGCGGCATTGCCCTCGTCGGAGTTGGCGACCTTCAGGCCGTCAAGAACCTCGACGATCCGCTCGCCGATTTCCTTGAACTCGGCTTCCTTGAAGCCACGGGTCGTGCCGGCCGGCGTGCCGAGACGGACACCCGAGGTGACGAAGGGCTTTTCAGGATCGAAAGGAATGCCGTTCTTGTTGCAGGTGATGAAGGCACGGCCAAGGGCGGCTTCCGCGCGCTTGCCGGTTGCGTTCTTCTTGCGCAGGTCGACGAGCATCAGGTGGTTGTCCGTGCCGCCCGATACGATGTCGAGGCCGTTGGCCTTTAGCGTTTCGGCGAGCGTGCGGGCGTTCTTGACGACTTGAGCCGCATAGTCCTTGAACGACGGCTGCAGCGCTTCGCCGAGTGCCACGGCCTTGGCGGCGATGACGTGCATCAGCGGACCGCCCTGGAGACCCGGGAAGACGGCCGAGTTGATCTTCTTGGCGATATCTTCGTCGTTGGTCAGAATCATGCCGCCGCGCGGGCCGCGGAGCGACTTGTGCGTCGTCGTCGTTGCAACGTGGCAATGCGGGAACGGCGACGGATGCTGGCCACCGGCAACGAGACCGGCGATGTGCGCCATGTCGACCATCAGCCAGGCGCCGACTTCGTCTGCGATCTCGCGGAAGCGCTTCCAGTCCCAGATGCGCGAGTAAGCGGTGCCGCCGGCGATGATCAGCTTCGGCTTGTGCTTGCGCGCCTGCTCGGCGACGTTGTCCATGTCGAGCAGGTGATCGTCTTCACGCACGCCGTAAGAGACGACGTTGAACCACTTGCCGGACATGTTGACCGGCGAACCGTGCGTCAGGTGGCCGCCCGAGTTGAGGTCGAGGCCCATGAAGGTGTCACCCGGCTGCAGGAGCGCCAGGAACACGGCCTGGTTCATCTGCGAACCGGAGTTCGGCTGAACGTTGGCGAAGTTGACGCCGAAGAGCTTCTTGGCGCGCTCGATCGCCAATTCCTCGGCGATGTCGACGAACTGGCAGCCGCCGTAGTAGCGCTTGCCCGGGTAGCCCTCGGCATATTTGTTGGTCATGATCGAGCCCTGGGCTTCGAGCACGGCGCGGGAAACGATGTTCTCGGAGGCGATCAGCTCGATCTCGTGGCGCTGGCGACCCAGCTCCTTTTCGATCGCACCGAAGATGTCCGGATCGCTGTCGGCCAGAGAGCGGGTGAAGAAGGCGTCATTCGTCTGTGCAGTCATCGGCGCGAGGCTCCTCTCAAGGGTGGCAGTTCTTTAGCTTCCTCGCACGGCGAGAGCAATATCCGCTGTGCGGTTTGCGTCATTTCCCCCATCTGCCGCGCCGAAATATCGCGGCGCTCAACCCATGAAAAAGCCGCGCTCCCAAGGGAAGCGCGGCTCGAAGAATTCCGTGTCGCAAATTCGCTTATTGCGGCAAGGCGTCCTGGTCGACCGAGCCGGGCGACTGCTCGACGCCATAGGGGGTCTGCAGCGCCAGTTCGGTGGCACCGTCGCGCTGATAGATATCGTCGCGGAACTGCACGACGCCGTCCTTGGCAGACCAGGCGGTGATGTAGGTGAAGAAAACAGGGACTTCCTCGGCGAGCGTGATCGGCGTGTTGACGCCGGTCTTGATGGTCGCCTCGATCTGCTGGCGCGACCAGCCGGGCGTTTCCTTCAGAAGCCAGGTCGAAAGGTCGCGCACGTTCTGTACGCGCACGCAGCCCGACGATTCGAAGCGCATCAGCTTGTTGAACAGGCCCTGCTGCGGCGTGTCGTGCATGTAGACCTGATGCTCGTTGTGGAAGTTGATCTTCGTCGACGACATCGCGTTGATCTTGCCCGGGTCCTGGCGGAACATCAGGTTCGGCGCTTTTTCGGCGTTCCAGTCGACCGTCTCCGGCGACACTTCGCCGCCGCTGCCATCAAACAGGCGGATCGAGTTGCGCGCCAGATAGGTCGGATCCTTACGCATCAGCGGCATGATATCCTTCTGGATGATCGAGCGCGGCGCGGTCCAGTAAGGGTTGAGGATGACCTCATAAATCTTCGAGTTGAGGATCGGCGACTGGCGGTCGATCTTGCCGACGATCGCCGTGTGGCGCAGCGCCACGCGGCCGTTCTCGACCGCTTCGATGTAGGCCGCAGGGATGTTGACCATCACGTAGCGGCGGCCGAGGTCGCCGGACATCGACTGCAGGCGCACGAGGTTGGTCTGGAGCTGGCCGAGGCGGGTGTTGGCGTCGACGTTGATCGCCTTCAGCGTGTATTCGCCGATGACGCCGTCCGCCGGCAGGCCGTGGCGGGCCTGGAAGCGCTTGACCGCGCCTTCGACGTAGCTGTCGAAGGACGAGGAGATGCCGGCCGAACGCGGCAGGTCGCCGGAAACCATCAGGCGCTGGCGGAGCTGCTGCACGGACGGATCGGTGACGCCGAGTTCAAGCTTGACGCTGGTCTGGACCGACGGCCAGCCGCCCTGCGACACGATGTTCTGATAGTCGAAGCTCGCCTGCTGCACATGGGCGATCGTTTCCGGGCCGAAAACCGGCGTGTTCGAAACGACCGTCGTCGCGGTGCGCGATGCCCCTTTCGCGTCAAACTGGTCGTCCCAGGAGCCACGGCGAGGCGAATTGATGATCTCGTTCAGAGCGTCCTGTGCGCTTGCCGCGCCGGCGACTGCCACGGCGCCGAAGGTCGCTGCCGAGCGCAAGAAGGCGCGGCGCGAAAATGCATCAATTCCATTCTTTTTCGACATAATCCTACCATCCCAATGCGTCGGCACGCGCCCTATGCGCTGACACGCACGTTGCCGGAGCCCTAACACGATCGTGGTTAACAAAGGTCAACCAACGAGCCACCCTGCCCTCACATGTCTTCACGATGCCGCGAGTGAGGACCCTCATCCGGCAGGCGAAACGCGAAACGAATCCACACGCAAGAAAACACGTGGGCGCACCTACCGCATGTCGTCGTCGCTGTCATAGCAATATGGCCAATTCGTGTCTGGGCGCGAGCGAACGGCGACATGGCATGCCTTTTGCTTTTCGCCGGACGCGACTGGGTTGCAGCCGAACCGGAAACGGCAACATTTTGATTTACTAATGTTTTTGGTTTGAAAAATCACGCGAACGCGAGGAAAGCGTGCCGCAGCGGTGCAGCTTTTTGGCAACAGAACGGGGTGCCGCAAATGGCAAAGGTCGGACACGCAGGGATTGCGCCCGACCCTTGAACTGGAGGTTTTGGCCTGATTACAGGCGATACATGATCGAGTCGTTCCAGAAGCGATCGAGGCGCTGCAGGAGCTTATTCATCTGGGTGAACTCGTCCGAGCCGATACCGCCGACCTTCTGGATCGAGCCGACGTGGCGCTCGTAGAGCTTGGCAACGGTTTCGGCGATTTCCTGGCCGTCTTCCGTCAGGCTGATGCGGACCGAGCGGCGGTCGACGCGGGAGCGCTGGTGGTTGATCAGGCCGAGATCGACGAGCTTCTTGACGTTGTAGGAGACGTTCGAGCCGAGGTAGTAGCCGCGGGAGCGAAGTTCGCCGGCGGTCAGTTCCGAGTTGCCGATGTTGAAGAGCAACAGGGCCTGAACGGCGTTGACGTCGCTGCGACCTTCGCGGTCGAACTCGTCCTTGATGACGTCGAGCAGGCGGCGGTGCAGACGCTCGACGAGGTGAAGGGATTCCATATAGAGACCGCGGATGGTTTCTTCCTGGGGGTCTCGGGGCTGAACTGCCTGCGGCTTCATCTTGGTGTTCATTTGACTGCCTCACTGTTTTGTTTGGCGGTGTCTGTTTGTCTTCCCGCCTTGAGTGAGACCCTATCGAATACGTCTAAAATTCTACTTAAACCGCAGCCTTAACAAGAGCTTGCCATTTGGCGACCCTGTCTCAGGGTGAATCAACCCTTACCTGCCTGGCGAGCCGCCAGCGCTGGTAGAAGATCGCCGCGCGGAAAAGAACGAAGGTAACGGCAACCGCCGCATGCAGCACGACCAGCAGCGGACGGCCGCCGAAACTGGCCGGATAGAACTCGTACATCACGATCTCGATGGCTGCCGCAACCACCCAGACGACCGGCCCCCAGGAGACCAGCAGCCACAGGCCGAGGGCGGCGACCGGATAGATGACGGCAAGTGCGGTTGCGGCCGCCCGCCACTCCGGCGTCAGGAGATCGAAGCGTCCGGCGCCGCCATGGGAAAAGCCGATCAGCATGGCCCAGTAGTTCAGCGCGAACCAGATGCATGAGGCGGAGACCAGACGCAGAAAGAGACCGAAGAGGATCTCGGTCAGCGACGGTTTCGGCACATGGGCAGAATCATGAAGCATGGCCGGCAAGATAGGGCGGGTCTTTGCCATCCGCCAGCGGCATCGCGCCGTCCCCTCCCCCACGGCTCCTCTTAAAGAGAAGAAATGCCGCAGCCGGTTCGCCGGCCGCGCGGTTCCCAATGGCGGCCAGCCCATGATAAAGCGCTTGGCTATCGACGATTTTCACGGGAAAGGCGCGGCGCGATGAACGACAGGACAAATCTTGTGGACAGGGTCACCGGCCATCGCCGCATGCGCCGCAACCGCAAGGCCGACTGGACGCGCCGGCTGGTGCAGGAAAACCGCCTGACCGTCGACGACCTGATCTGGCCGATCTTCATCGTGCCGGGCGAGAACATCATCCAGCCGATCGACGCGATGCCGGGCGTCAACCGCATGAGCATCGACAAGGCCGTGGAAGCGGTAAAGGAAGCGGCCGGTCTCGGCATCCCGGCGATCGCCACCTTCCCCAACATCGACCTGTCGCTGCGCGACGATACCGGCTCCAACAGTCTTGCGGCCGACAACCTGATCAACCAGGCGACGCGCGCCTTCAAGAAAGCCGTGCCTGAGATCGGCATCATCACCGACGTCGCGCTCGACCCCTTCACCAGCCACGGCCATGACGGCATCCTGCGCAATGGCGAGATCGTCAACGACGAGACGGTCGAGACGATCGCAAGGGCGGCCGTCGCCCAGGCGGACGCCGGCTCCGATATCATCGCCCCCTCCGACATGATGGACGGACGCATCGGCGCCATCCGCCAGGCGCTCGACGCTCACGGCCACCAGAATGTCGGCATCATGTCCTATGCGACGAAGTTCGCCTCCGGCTTCTACGGTCCCTATCGCGAGGCGATCGGCACCGGCGGCCTTTTGAAGGGCGACAAGAAGACCTATTACATCGACCCGGCCAACGGCACCGAAGCGATCCGCGACGCAGCCCTCGACGTCGAGGAAGGCGCCGACATGCTGATGGTGAAGCCAGGCCTTCCCTATCTCGACATCTGCTGGCGGATGAAGGAAGCCTTCGGCCTGCCGGTCTTTGCCTACCAGGTGTCCGGCGAGTATTCGCAGGTGAAGGCGGCGGCTGCCAACGGCTGGATCGATGGCGAGAAGGTGATGCTCGAAACGCTGCTCGCCTTCAAGCGCGCCGGCTGCGACGGCATCCTCAGCTACTTCGCGGTCGAAGTGGCCCGCATTCTCGCCAAAGGCCGCTGAAACGCACCGCTTGATCCCGGCTCCGATCCTTGTTTTGCAGGGAATGCCATCCCATATCCTTGCTGCAACCAAACGAGGCTTTTGACCGATGACCATGCACAACGAAGAACTGAGGCTGCCGAGCAATGACTGGCGCGCCTATCAGGGCGTGCTGTCGCGACGCGTCTTTGCCTTTCTGCTCGATTATGCGATCATCGCGCTCCTCTGGATCCCCGCGGCGGTCGTCGTCTTCTTCCTCGGCATCTTGACGCTCGGCCTCGGCTTCATGCTTTATCCGGCGCTCTTTGCGATCGTCGCCATGCTCTATTTCGGCCTGACGGTCGGTGGCCGCGAACAGGCCTCTCCCGGTATGCGCTTGATGGGCCTGGCGATTGCTCGAACTGATGGACGCCCGATGGACTTCCTGACGGCGATCGTCCACCTCGTCATCTTCTGGATCGCCAACGCGCTGCTGACGCCGCTGATCCTGCTGATCGGCCTTTTCACCGACCGCAGCCGCCTGCTGCACGACCTGCTGATCGGTACCGTCACGGTGCGCCGCGACATGTATTGAAACCGGCGCAGGCATAGAGCTGAAAGCGTAAGGCGGTGTTTTCCGCTTCACCGCCGCCACCTATTGTGGTCACCACTAAAATATCGGCCGGCGCAGGCGGAAGCGGCAAACGAGTGAGTTGACGTTTTCCATTCTTGCGCCATGCTACTGTCATGAACCACAGCGCGAAGAGTGACCTCCGCACTCGATGAACACACAGACCGCACCGTCTCCGCAATTTTATCTGACTGCGCCGGCAGCCTGCCCTTATCTGCCGAACGAGATGGAGCGGAAGGTTTTCACCCACATGGTGGGCGAGCGCGCGCCCGAGCTCAATGATCTCCTGACGCAAGGCGGCTTCCGACGCTCGCAGAACATCGCCTATCGCCCGGCTTGCGAGACCTGCCGCGCCTGTATTTCGGTGCGCATCCTCGCCAACGAGTTCAAGCCCACCCGTTCCATGCGCCGGGTGCTTGCCGCCAATCACGACGTGATCTCGGCGGAATATCCGGCCGAGCCGTCGAGCGAGCAGTACAACCTCTTCCGCCGATACCTCGACCGACGCCACCAGAAGGGCGGCATGTCGGACATGTCGGTGCTCGACTATGCGATGATGGTCGAGGACACCCATGTGCACACCAAGATCATCGAATATCGCCTGAGGGTCGAAGGCGACGGCGTCAGCGAGAAGGCACGCGGGCCGCTGATCGCTGCGGCGCTCACCGACCGCATGGGCGACGGACTGTCGATGGTCTACTCCTTCTTCGACCCGACGCAGGAAGAGCGGTCGCTCGGCACCTTCATGATTCTCGATCACATTCGCCGCGCCCGGGAGCGCGGCCTTCCCCACGTCTATCTCGGCTACTGGGTGAAAGGCTCGCGCAAGATGGGGTATAAAACAAAGTTTTTGCCGCAAGAGCACCTCATGGCCCGTGGCTGGGAGCGCTATGAAGGCGGAGACACCACCCTGGAAGCCGCTCCTACGAAAACGGGTTAGAAATTGAGTTCATCTTCCGATGCCGCGATGCACCGGCGCGGCCTTGCCATCACCGGCCTCGGCGGCCTTGCCCTCTCCTTCGACATTCCGCTCATCCGATCCGCCGGCGGCGACGTCTGGTCGCTGCTCGCCGTGCGCAGCCTGTCGACTTTCGTGATCGCGCTCGGCGCCTGGTTCGTACTCAACCGGGTGCTCGGCCGGGAGATTTCGCTGCTGCCGGGCAAGACCGGCCTTTTGGTCGGCGTCTTCTACGGAATCAATTCCTGCACGTTCCTGCTCGCCGTCTTCAACACCTCGACGGCGAATGTGGTCTTCATCCTCGCCTTCACCTCGATGTTTGCCGCCATCCTCTCCTGGATCTTTCTGAAGGAGAGACCATCGAACGCGACGCTCGTGACCATGCTGGTCATGGTGCTCGGCGTCGGGCTGATCGTCCAGGACGGACTGGAAAGCGGTCACCTCTTCGGCGACGCCATGGCGGCATCCTCCGCCTTTCTGCTGGCAAGCGCGATTACGATCAGCCGTGCGAGCAAGCGCGACATGGCGCTGGTGCCGCTGGTGACGGCGATCTTCCCGGCGGCCGTCGCTCTCCTGATGCTGCCGGCAGGCGGCTTCACGATCGCCGCCCCCGGCTACATCCTCTTCAACGGCCTGGTGATGATCCCGCTCGCCTTCTTCTGCCTTGCGACCGGGCCGCGTTATCTCTCAGCCCCGGAAGTGGGCATGTTCTATCTGCTAGAGACTATTCTCGCGCCGATCTGGGTCTGGATGGTCTTCGCTGAAACGCCGACAACGCAGACGCTGATCGGCGGCTCGATTCTCGTCTTCGCGCTGATCGGCCATTCGCTTTGGCAGTTGCGCAGCCGCTCGCTGAGAGCGGCCGTTGCCTGCGCCGAGTAACGCTGTTCAAGACTTGTCGTCGCGCTGACCGCTGGGCCGCGGACGACGCTGCTTGTGGTCGACGCCCCGATCGCGCACCGGCAGCGGCTCCTGCGGCTGTCCCAGCGAAGCCGGGCGGACGCCGGGCATCTCTACGCGCATGACCCACAGTTCGCGGTTGGTGTTGATCCAGGTGGCCGCGACGCTCAACGGCGCCGGATTGCCGATCAAGGCGTCGCCGTCGCGCCGTTTGAGGCGGGTGACGAGGCCTGCAGCCTCCAGGAGCGCGATGTGCGTCTCCAGCTCTTCGCGGGTTACCGCGACGGCTACGGCAATATCGGCGACGCGCGCCTCACCGGCAAAAAGGATCTCGAACATCCGGCGGCGGACCGGGTGGGCAAGGGCCAGCAGGACGTCATCAAGGGCTGTGGCATTCGGCATCGCTGTCATCCCTGTTGGACGCGCAGTGATCCATTATAGCCTTCCGGCTTACAAGCGCCAGTTGCGCCTGCGTTTCATTTGGATTTCCAATGATTTAAGAGATTGCGCCAAACTGCGCCAAAACGAAACAGGAGCCACGCGGCCTCTCGACCGCATGGCTCTCCTTATCCCGGTCAGCCGCTGAACTTGCCGCTGCGCGGGAAGCCCTTCGGAACGACGCGGCCGGCAGAAGCGCGGTCGCCCTGCCATTCGATCAGTTCGTCCTTGGTCTTGGTAAAGACCCGGCCGGCGCTGTCTTCCCAGACGAGACCGTCGGCGATCGTGAAGCAGCGAATGTCGGAGATGCCGCCATCCTTGTAACGCTGCAGCCGCACGCCCTTGCCGCGTGCCATCTCGGGGATCTGAACGAGCGGGAAGACGACCAGCTTGCGGTTTTCGCCGACGACGGCCACGTGATCGCCCTTGACCGGAACGACCAGCTTCGCTTCGTCGCTGGCCGAGACGTTCATCACCTGCTTGCCCTTGCGGGTATTGGCGACGATATCACTTTCGGTGACGACGAAGCCGTTGCCGGCGACCGAGGCGACGATGAGCTTGCGCGCCGGGTCGTGAACGAAGGCCGTCAGGACGTCCTGATCGGTCTCCATGTCGACGATGATGCGCAGCGGCTCGCCATGGCCGCGACCGCCGGGCAGCTTGTCGCCGCCGAGCGTATAGACCTTGCCGCCTGTCGTGAAGACGAGGATCTTGTCGGTCGTCTGCGCCGGGAACGCCACCTTCAGCGCGTCACCCTCCTTAAACTGGAGCGAAGACGTGTCGGAGATGTGGCCCTTCAGCGCGCGGATCCAGCCCTTCTCAGAGATGACGACGGTGATCGGTTCCTTCTCGATCATCGCCTGCTGGATCGCCTCTACGTCGGCTTCCGGCGCATCGGCAAAGGTGCTGCGGCGCTTGCCGATCTCGGTCGCCTTGGCAAACTTCTTTTTGACTTCGCCGATTTCCCAGGCGACGGTCTGCCATTGCTTTTCGTCGGAGGCGAGCAACGCCTCGATCTCGGCCTTCTCCTTCGAGAGCGCATCGAACTCGGTGCGGATCTCGAATTCCTCGAGCTTGCGCAAGGAGCGCAGGCGCATGTTGAGGATCGACTCGGCCTGGAGATCGGTGAGCGAGAACCGCTCCATCATCACCGTCTTCGGCTCATCCTCTTCGCGGATGATGCGAATGACTTCGTCGATGTTCAGATAGGCGACGAGGTAGCCGCCGAGGATTTCGAGCCGGCGGTCGATTGCGGCCAGCCGGTGGCGCGATCGGCGCTGCAGCACTTCGCGGCGATGCGCCAGCCATTCCGACAGCACTTCGTTCAGCGCCATGACCCGCGGCACGCGTCCGAGCGACAGCACATTCATGTTAAGCGGAATGCGACTTTCGAGCTCGGTCAGCTTGAACAGCGATTCCATCAGGATGCCGGCATCGACCGAACGGGTCTTCGGCACGAGGACGATGCGGATGTCTTCGGCCGATTCGTCGCGGATGTCTTCGAGCAGCGGCAGTTTGCGGGCGACCAGGAGCTCGGCAATCTTTTCGATCAGGCGGGACTTCTGCACCTGATAGGGGATTTCGGTGACGACGATCTGGTAGCCGCCGCGCCCAAGGTCTTCCTGCGCCCAGCGGGCACGAACACGGAAACCGCCGCGGCCGGTGCGGTAGGATTCGGCCATGCTTTCCCGGCCTTCGACGATCACGCCGCCAGTCGGGAAGTCGGGCCCTTCGATGCCGCCCTTTTGCGGGTTGGCCGGATCGTAAAGCAGATCCTCGACGGTCGCGTCGGGATGGCGGATGAGATGCAGCGCCGCGTCGCAAAGTTCATGCGCGTTGTGCGGCGGGATCGAGGTGGCCATGCCGACGGCGATGCCGGTCGCGCCGTTTGCGAGCAGGTTCGGGAAAGCGCCGGGGAGCACGGTCGGCTCCTGGTCTTCCTCGTTGTAGGTCGGGCGGAAATCCACCGCGTCCTGGTCGATGCCTTCCAGGAGCAGCGAGCAGACGTCCGTCATCTTCGCTTCGGTGTAGCGCATCGCCGCGGCGTTATCGCCGTCGATGTTGCCGAAGTTGCCCTGGCCGTCGACCAGCGGATAGCGGATCGCGAATTCCTGCGACAGGCGCACCAGCGCGTCGTAGATCGAGGCGTCGCCGTGCGGGTGGAACTTACCCATCACGTCGCCGACGATACGCGCGCATTTCTTGAACGAGGAGTTGGGGCGCAGCCCCATCTCGCTCATCGCATGCACGATACGACGATGCACGGGCTTCAGCCCGTCTCGGACGTCCGGAAGTGCGCGGTGCATGATGGTCGACAAGGCATAGGCGAGGTAACGCTCTTCCAGCGCCGCCTTGAGGTCAACCGGCTGAATGTGATCGTCCCCGCCTGACGGGGGATTGAGGCTTTGTCCCATAGGTTCTTGCTAGCGCAACAAACCCGGAACGGCAAGGTTTTCAGGGCTTGCGCTTGTGGAGAACCCCCTCGCCCCAAATAACCGGCTCGCGCACCGATCCGCTTGCCCCGGCGCAATGTTCGTGCAACGGTCGCGCCGCTATGCGTCGGAGGCTGCCGACAGGTAACGTCCCGGAAAGCATGCCCGAGCAGGAAGATGTGCGGTTCGCCCAAGCGAATATAATTTCGCCCTGTTTCGTAATAGCTTCGGCTGGAGTTGATTTGGACGATTTGCAAGGGGGATCGCAGGACGCGCATTGGCAGACGGAACTGGCGGCCGCGCGCCGCCGACAAAGACGAATGCTGCCATGCGCCTACAGTTGACGCCCTCTCCAAGGGAACCAGATCAGCGACGCCTTATCTTCTTAAACAGCTACACAATCAAAGATTTTCACGAAGGAACTCGAAATGATGCACACGCGCAAGATCCGCCTGATGATGGCGAGCGCCGCGCTTCTCACGCTGACCGGCCCGGCCTTCGCGCTCGATGGCGCCGATTTGATGAAGAAACTCGACGCAGCGACGAACGCGAACGGCACCTCGATCACCTATGACAAGGCCGAAGTCGACGGCGACAAGGTGACGGTGACCGGCGTGAAGCTGAAGGTCGCGAGCCAGCCGGGCGACGCTGTGGACCTGAATATCGGGGACCTGACCTTTGAGGGCGTCGAGGAGACCGAAGGCGGCGGCTATTACGCCGAAACTGTTTCGTTCCCCGACGTCAATGTCAGCCAGGACGAGGGTGCCATTTCCGTCAAGGACATCCTGCTCTCCGGCCTGACGATCCCGGCCAATGCGACCGGCGGAACGATCAACGACATCATTCTCTATGAAAGCGCCAGCACCGGCCCGATCGCCGTCAGCTCCAAGGGCAAGGAAGTCTTCTCGCTCGAAAGCACCGAAGCCAACCTCGCGCGCCAGGAAAATGACGCCGGCTTCGACTTCGACGCGACCGCTTCCGGCATCAAGGCCGACCTGTCGTCGGTCGAGGACGCCAAGACCAAAGAGGCGATCGAAAAGCTCGGCCTCACCACCATCGACGGCGCCCTGACGATGAAGGGCAGCTGGGAAGTCGAAAGCGGCAATGTCGCGCTCGAAGAATATGCACTCGACTTCAAGAATGTCGGCCGGTTGAACTTCGCTCTCGACATCTCCGGCTACACGCTTGCCTTCGTCAAATCGATGCAGGAAGCGATGAAGGCTGCCGAAGCCAATCCGAACAAGGAAGAGGCCAACCAGGCGATGGGTCTCGCCATGATGGGCCTCATGCAGCAGCTGACCTTCAACAGCGCCGAAATCCGCTTCGACGACGCCTCGATCACCAAGAAGGCGCTCGACTATGCCGGCTCGCAGCAGGGCGTGACCGGTGAGCAGATGGCACAGTCGCTGAAGGGCCTGGTGCCGATCATGATGGCGCAGCTCAACGTGCCGGAACTGCAGAACCAGGTGTCGGCTGCCGTCAACGCCTATCTCGATGGCCCGAAGAGCCTGACGATCAGCGCGGCACCGGAAAAGCCGGTTCCGTTCCCGATGATCATGGGTGCCGCCATGGGCGCGCCGAACACCATCCCGTCGGTGCTCGGCGTCAAGGTAACGGCGAACGACTAATCGTTCAGGTTTCTCCCGGCCTCAGCCGAGCCCGGGAGAAACCGACATGACGACCAGCCTTGCGCGCCGAGACAGGCACGCAAGGCTTGATGGCGCCGCACCGGCTTCCCATGTGGCCCACGGCATTCACTCGGCGGACTTCGCCGGCCGAAAGCTGCGCCGCCGCCCTCCCCTGAAAGAACAAGCACCGCCCTTTACTTGCGAACCGCATAGTCGGATCACGTTGCACGCCCTTGTGGAGCGCGCATCGGTTGCGGGACTCTTTTCTTCCCGGTGAGCTATTGCTTGCGCCAAGAAAATTTCACCGTAAGGCGATGGCGTTCTTCATCGAAATCGTGCATGCCACCCTCAGGCAATTCAGAATCCGATTTCCAACGAACTTGAGAGCATTTAAGCCTCGAAGGGGACGTCTCGGACTTTGTGCAAATATACAAATACATGCCCGAATATCGTCTCCACGTTACGGCAGATCGGACGTAAATGCTCGCCTGGCTCCAGCAGTCTGTAAATTTCACTGAAGAATTGTTGGAGGGGAAATTCGCCCCTGTCCGAGCTGACTACTATACGGGCCCGCCCGGTAAGCCATTGCGGCTGCTGCTCCAGGCGCGAACGGATTTCCTGTCGATCTGGCGGGCGAGCGACTATACCGAAACGATCTCGCAGACCCGGATCCTTGGGCGGCAGATCATCGTCGTCAACTCGCCCGACCTGATCCGGCAGGTCGTCGTCAAGCGTCACGAAAACTTCGAGCGCAAGAGCCCGCAGATGCGCCGGGCACTCGAATTCCTGCTGGGCGACGGGCTGTTTATTTCGGACGGGGACACCTGGAAGCAACGCCGGCCGCTGGTGGCGGACATCGTCCACGCCAAGCGGGTCCCCTCTTTCGGGCCCGTCATGGAAAATACGACCAGCGAACTGGTCGAGCGCTGGAACCGCATGCCCGATGGCGCCGAGGTCAACGCGTTGCACGAAATGGCGGGGCTGACCGCCGAAATCATCGCGCGCAGCGTCTTCGGCAACCAGCTCGGCGACGGTAGCGCGGCGGCGGTGACCGAGGGCTTCACCAGCTACCAGTCGCTGGTCGATTCCATCAACATCGGTTACTTCCTCGGCTTTGACGACGGCCTGCCGGTGCTGCGCACGCCGAGCCTGCGTCGTTCGGTCAAGCGCATCCACGCAACCATCGACAAGGTGGTTGAGGATCACCTTGCCGGACGCGGCGACCACAATTCGATGGTCGAGCTGCTGATCCGGCGCCAGCAACGAAACCCGGAACTGAAACTCGACCTCGTCGCCTTGCGCAACGAGGCCGCGACCATCTTCATGGCCGGGCACGAGACGACGGCGGCGACGCTGACCTGGACCTGGTATCTGCTTTCGAAGGCAGGCTGGGTCGAGAAGGCCGTTCACGACGAAATCGCCAGGGTCTGCGGCGACCGGACACCGACGATCGACGACGTGCCTCAGCTCGAATGGTGCCGGGCAGTTATCGAGGAGACGCTTCGCCTCTATCCACCGGTTCCGATCCTGGCGCGGCAGACCCGCGAGGCGGATATGATCGGCGACGTTGCCGCAGAGCCGGGCTCGCTCGTGCTGATCGTGCCGTGGCTCCTTCACCGGACTGAAAGCCTCTTCCAGGATCCACACCACTTCCATCCGGAACGGTTCACCGAAGGCCGGCGCCCGACGCCCTACAGCTTCATCCCCTTTGCCAGCGGACCGCGCGTCTGCCCCGGCCTGCATTTCGGGCTGACCGAAGCGATCCTGTGCCTGGCGATCATCGCGCAGCGCTACCGGGTTCGTGTGAGCCAGCGCCACGCGGTCGAACCGATCTGCCGCCTGACCCTCAGGCCGAAGAATGGCCTGCCGGTCACCTTGCACAAGCGAGAGGCCCCGTCGCATGGCGCCGGATGATCCGCACGCGGCGCAGCCGATCGGCAAGCGCAGGGCCTGGATCTTCGCCGAGGAAAGCGCCCCGCGGCTCGCCGATGCACTGGCGGGTGGCGACAGGGCGCGGGCCTTCCGGCGCTATTGGATCACCGACAACATTTGGAACGTCGCCAACATCGCCGCCCATTTCGGCATGAAGCTTCTGCCGATGGACGCCTGCTCCAGGCTCGGGGCGGCGCTCGGTCTCTTCATGGTTCCGCGCTTCCACAAGGTGGCAACCCGCCGCGCCCGTGAAACCATCGAACAGTTGCGGCCGGACCTTGACGCCCCGCAACGCGAGGCACTGTTTCTCGAAAACTGTCGCGCTCAGGGACGGTTGATGACGGAGTTCTCCGTCGTCAACCGATTGCAGCAGCGGCCGGAGCGGCTGAAGACCGAGGGCCTTGCACCCATCCGTGAGGCGGCAAACCGCGGCCCAGTCATTCTCGTCGGCCTGCATCTCGGCAACTGGGAAGTGGGCACGATCGCATTCCGCAAGCTCGGCCTCCAGCCGCATGCCTTCTATGTGCCGCCCAAGGGCCGGGCCAAGGCGTGGATCGCCGGTCGGGTGCGCAGCAAGGCTGGCTTGCAGTTTCTGCCTCCGGGAATGGACGGGATCCGGCCGGCACTGAAGGTTCTGAAAGGCGGCGGCGTTGTCAGCATCTTCTGCGACGAGGGGTTCGGCGGCATGATCCGCGGGCCGTTCTTCGGCCGCCGGCCGCATCAGGAAGGCAACATCGCCATCGCCATACGGCTGGCGCGCATGACGGGCGCTACGATCTGCCCCTGGTACGGCCTTCGCACCGACGACTTCCGCTTCGAATGCACGGCCTTGCCGCCGATACGTTTGCCGGCGGAGGAGCGCCCCAATGCCCGGCTGCTGGATGACATGCAGTTGCTGAACGACACGATCGAGCCGGTCGTCCGCGCCCATCTCGACCAATGGTATTTCCTCGATAACGCGCTACGGCCGCAGTGAGCTTACTCACGCCTTTTTAACGCCTGCACGTCGCGGCTTTGCGATCGGCGCTTGATGCCGGCCGGGTCTGGCCTATTTATTCCACCAAGGACCGAAATCCCTGTTCCTGACCGATAAAACGGAAGGAGAAACCCATGGGACTGAAGCAGGCGGACATTACAGCCATCCTTGGCCCGGTTGACGAGACGCTGATGGCCGAACTGCTTGCGACCGGCGCGACGGCCGGCGAGCTTGCGGAGGCGATCGCCTGGGTCAACAACGATGAAGCGCTGATCGGGGAAGGCCGCCATCTGCCGGCCGGCCGCGTTGCGGCGCTGATCGATATCTTGACCCCGGACAACGAAGAAGAGCGGAATTTGGGACTGTAGTCGCGAAAGCCGGTTGCCGGGTACGTCCGATTGCAAGCCGCCTTCCGGGCGGCTGGGTGCGTGAGGCCATATGTTCGTGTTGAGGGAGGTCCACAATGGCTGCCAAGGAAGTCAGGTTCAGTAGCGATGCCCGCGATCGGATGTTGCGCGGCGTCGACATTCTCGCCGATGCGGTCAAGGTCACGCTCGGCCCGAAGGGACGCAACGTCGTCATCGAACGCGCCTTCGGCGCGCCGCGCATCACCAAGGACGGCGTGTCGGTCGCCAAGGAAATCGAGCTCGACGACAAGTTCGAGAACATGGGCGCGCAGATGCTGCGGGAGGTCGCGTCGCGCACCAGCGACGTGGCCGGCGACGGCACAACGACGGCCACCGTGCTCGCACAGGCCATCGTCAAGGAGGGCGTCAAGGCGATCGCGTCCGGCATGAACCCGATGGATCTGAAACGCGGCATCGATCTCGCCGTCGACGCGATCGTCGCGAAACTGAAGACCCATGCGCGCAAGATTTCAAACAATGAGGAGATCGCGCAGGTGGGCACGATCTCGGCCAACGGCGACGCCGAAATCGGAAGCTATCTGGCAAGGGCCATGGAGCGTGTCGGCAACGAAGGCGTGATTACGGTCGAGGAGGCGAAGACGGCCGAAATCGAGCTGGAGATCGTCGAAGGCATGCAATTCGACCGCGGCTATCTCTCCCCCTATTTCGTCACCGACCAGGAGAAGATGCGGGTTGAATTCGAAGACCCCTACATCCTCATTCACGAAAAGAAGCTTTCCAACCTGCAGGCGATGATCCCGATTCTCGAAGCAGTGATCCAGGCAAGCCGGCCGCTGTTGATCATCGCCGAGGATGTGGAAGGCGAAGCGCTGGCGACGCTGGTCGTCAACAAGCTGCGCGGCGGGCTGAAGATCGCCGCCGTCAAGGCGCCGGGCTTCGGCGACCGGCGCAAGGCGATGCTCGAGGACATCGCCATCCTGACGGGCGGGACCGTCATCTCCGAAGATCTCGGCATCAAGCTTGAAAACGTGACGCTCGCCAATCTCGGGCGGGCCAAGCGGGTGATGGTCGAGAAGGAGGACACCACCATCGTCGATGGCGCCGGCACCAAGGCGGACATCGACGGGCGCGTCGGCCAGATCAAGGCGCAGATCGAGGAAACGACCTCCGACTACGATCGCGAGAAGCTGCAGGAACGGCTGGCCAAGCTTGCCGGCGGCGTCGCGGTGATCCGGGTGGGCGGCTCGACGGAAGTGGAAGTGAAGGAGAAGAAGGACCGGGTCGACGATGCGCTGCATGCGACGCGGGCCGCGGTGGAGGAAGGCATTCTGCCTGGCGGCGGCGTCGCGCTGCTCCGCGTCGTCCACGCGCTCGATGGGCTCAAGCCCGAAAATGAAGACCAACGCGTCGGCGTCGAGATCGTCCGGCGGGCGCTGGAGGCGCCGGTGCGCCAGATCGCCGAAAACGCCGGCGCCGAAGGCTCGGTCATCGTCGGCAAACTTCGGGAGATGAGCGACTTCGCCCAGGGTTGGAACGCGCAGACCGGTGAATATGGCGATCTCTACCGCATGGGCGTCATCGATCCGGCGAAAGTCGTGCGGGCGGCGCTGCAGGATGCGGCGTCGGTCGCCGGCCTGCTTGTGACCACCGAAGCGATGGTCGCCGAAAAACCGAAGAAGAACGTACCCACGCCACCGCCCGGCCCGGGCATGGATTTCTGACCCGCGCCAGGCGGTCGGTCGCCTAACCGGACGGCTGCCGGTGGCGCCCGACCTCGTCGATCGCAAGTTCAGCGATCGGCAAGAGGTCCGCTTCGCTGGCACCGTCCTGCGCCTGGACGGTCATGCACTGGAGAATGGCGCCGACGAAGCGCGCGAGGCCGCCGGCATCGGTATACGCACGTAGCTCTCCATCCGCTATGCCCTGCCGAAAGCGCGACTCCAGCAAGGCCAGCGTCTCACTGCGCAGTGCCGAGACGTGACTTGCGATTGCCTGATTTTCGACGGCGCAGGTCAGCACCGCGGTTGAGATCATGCAGCCCTTCGGTCGGCCGGGGCGGGTAAATTCATGGGCCGAGGCGCGCAGCAACTGGCCGATTACCTCGATCACGTGCCCTCCACCAGCAAGATTGCGGCCGGCCGCCGCCCCCTCCTCGCGCCGATTTTGTTCGAGCGCCTCGCGATCGAGATCTGCCTTTGAGGTGAAGGCCGCATAGAGGCTTTGCGGCGTGATCCCCATGGCGGCGGTGAGATCGGCGATCGACGCCCCCTCGTAGCCGAGCCGCCAGAAGGTTTCGCCGGCGGCACCAATCGGCGAAGGCAAACTGACGTTCTCGCCGGACCGCATCCTCGACGCCCAGAAATTCCCCTCAGGTGGGGCCGGCATGGCCGGGACGGCCAAGGATGTGCTGACCTTCCTCGAAGCCCTCCGCAAGGGCGGCAGCCCCATCCTGTCAGCAGAGACGGTGAAAACGATGATGCAGGACCAGACCGGGCCCGAAGCTCAGACGCAGGGTCCGGGCTGGGACTTCGGCTATGGCTGGGCCGTGCTCGTCGATCCCAAGGCTGGCGCCACGCCGCAATCGAAGGGCACGATCCAATGGGGCGGCGCCTACGGTCACAACTGGTTCGTCGATCCCGTCGAGAAGATCACCGTCGTCGCCATGACGAACACGACCTTCGAGGGCATGTGGGGTCCGTTCACCCGCGAGGTTCGCGACGCCGTCTACGGCAGGCACTGAACAGACATCTGGCGCAGACAAAGAAAAAGCCCGGCGAGACGATCGCCGGGCTTTCCTTTTGGGGTCAGGTCCGTTCGACCTCAGTCCTTCTTCTGCGGAATCGGGCGGATCGCCAGTTCGCGCAACTGGGCCGGCGTCGCTTCGGACGGTGCGCCCATCAGGAGGTCGACGGCTTGCTGGTTCATCGGGAAGATCGAGATCTCGCGCAGGTTCTTGGCGCCGACGAGCAGCATGACGATACGGTCGATGCCGAATGCCATGCCGCCATGCGGCGGTGCGCCGTACTGGAAGGCGCGGTAGAGGCCGCCGAACTGATCTTCGACCTCCTGCTGCGACTTGCCGGTCAGCTCGAACGCCTTGACCATGACTTCCGGAAGCTGGTTACGGATCGAGCCCGAGGCGATTTCGAAGCCGTTGCAGACCATGTCGTACTGGTAGGCCTTGATCGACAGCGGATCTTCGCCGTTCAGCGCTTCCAGACCACCCTGCGGCATCGAGAAGGGGTTGTGGGCGAAGTCGATCTTCTTTTCGTCTTCCAGCCATTCGTAGAACGGGAAGTCGACGATCCAGCAGAATTCGTAGCGGTCGCGGTCGACGAGGTTCAGTTCCTCGCCGGCGCGGGTGCGGGCTTCGCCAGCAAACTTGTAGAACTTGGCGGGGTCACCGGCGACGAAGAAGCAGGCGTCGCCGTCGTCGAGGCCGAGCTGGGTGCGGATCGCATCCGTGCGCTCTTCGCCGATGTTCTTGGCGAGCGGGCCGGCGCCTTCGAGCTTTTCGCCCTCCTTGCGCCAGAAGATGTAGCCGAGGCCGGGCTGACCCTGGCTCTGCGCCCAGGCGTTCATGCGGTCGCAGAAGGCGCGCGAGCCACCGGTCTTGGCCGGGATGGCCCAGACTTCGACCTTCGGGTTAGACGCGATCATGTTCGCGAAGACCTTGAAGCCGGAACCGGCGAAGTGTTCGGTAACCGCCTGCATCTCGATCGGGTTGCGCAGGTCCGGCTTGTCGGAGCCGTATTTGCGGATCGCCGTTTCGTAAGGAATGCGCGGGAACTTTTCCGTCACCGGCTTGCCGTCGGCAAACTCCACGAAGATGTCGCGGATCACCGGTTCCATCGTCGACCAGACGTCTTCCTGCTCGACGAAGCTCATTTCCAGGTCGAGCTGGTAGAACTCGCCCGGCAGACGGTCGGCGCGCGGGTCTTCGTCGCGGAAGCACGGGGCGATCTGGAAGTAGCGGTCGAAGCCAGCGACCATCAGCAACTGCTTGTACTGCTGCGGCGCCTGCGGCAGGGCATAGAAGCTGCCGGGATGAATGCGCGAAGGCACGAGGAAGTCGCGCGCGCCTTCCGGCGACGAGGCCGTCAGGATCGGGGTCGTGTATTCGGTGAAACCGACGTCGCCCATGTGGCGGCGCATCGACGAGATGATCTGGGTGCGCTTGACGATGTTCTTGTGCAGCGTGTCGCGACGCAGGTCGAGGAAGCGGTACTTCAGGCGCACGTCTTCCGGATAGTCCGGCTCGCCGAAGACCGGCAACGGCAGTTCCTTGGCGGCCGAGAGAACCTCGATCTCCTGCGCATAGAGTTCGATTTCGCCGGTTGGCATGCCCTTGTTGACGGTGTCGTCCATGCGCGCCTTGACGAGGCCGTCAATGCGCACGACCCATTCGCCGCGAACGGTCTCGGCCGCCTTGAAGGCGGGGCTGTCGGGATCGGCAACGACCTGGGTGATGCCGTAGTGGTCGCGCAGGTCGATGAAGAGCAGGCCGCCATGGTCGCGGACGCGGTGGACCCAGCCCGAAAGGCGAACGGTGGAACCGACGTCCGACTTGCGGAGGGCGGCACAGGTGTGGCTGCGGTAACGGTGCATCGTCTTATCCCGGAATTGCAAAGAGCCGCGCAAGCTCGTGGGACACAGCGCGCGGCAACATGGTCAAAATCGGGCGGAAAAGCGCATGATGCGCAGCCTTTGTCAAGCTGCAGCGCCCGCTGCCGCCCCCGATGGAGGTGCGTTGTAAACGAAGGCAAGAGCCAGTCCAAGACCGCTTGTGACAGAAGGCGGCCGAAATGGCGCGAAAAGAACGGCAATCGTCACAATTCGGGACTGTCCGGCGGCAGAATGCGGGGCTACACATGAGCAAGGCCCGATAGTGATCCCACCCGAGTCGTGGCCGCCTGCCCGGATGTCGCCTGCCCCATGTCCCAGATTCGCCCGCTTATCCCCCTCCTCGTCACCGCAGGCATCCTCATCGGCGGCAACGGCCTGCAGGGCACTTTCATCTCGCTGCGTGCACTCGAAGAAGGTTTCTCGACATCGCTGATCGGCGTTATCGGCGCCGGCTACAATATCGGCTTCGCGCTTGGCTGCGTCTACGTCACCCGCATCCTGCGCTCGATCGGTCACATCCGCACCTTCTCGGCGATGGCGGCGATCGCTTCGGCCGCAGCCATCTCGATGGTGCTCGTCATCAATCCGCTGATGTGGTTCCTGATGCGGCTTCTTGCCGGCATCTGTTTCGCCTGCCTGTTTGCGACAGTCGAGAGCTGGCTCAATGCCAGCGTCACCAATAAAAACCGGGCCCGCACGCTTTCGGTCTATCGCCTCGTCGACCTCGGCTCGGTCACGGCCGCACAATATGTCATTCCTGGCATCGGGCTTGGCGGCTTCGAGCTTTTTGCCATCATCTCCATGGCGCTGACGCTGTCGCTGGTGCCGATCTCCTTTGCCGACCGCTCGAGCCCTGTGGCCCCGGAGGCGATCCGCTTCGACGTCAAAGCGCTCTGGAACATCTCGCCGCTTGCGACCGTCGGCTGCATCGTCGTCGGTCTGACCAACGCCGCCTTCCGCTCGCTCGGGCCGATCTATGCGCAGGGCATCGGCCTGTCGGTGACGGCAATCGCCACCTTCATGAGCGCCGGCATCATCGGCGGCGTCGTGCTGCAGTATCCGCTCGGCCACTATTCCGATCGGTTCGACCGCCGCCTGATCATCCTGATCGCCACCTTCGGGTCGCTGCTCGCAGGCTTGTTTCTCGCCTTCGGCGCCGGCAACGACGAATGGCTGAACTTTGCCGGCATCTTCCTGTTCGGCGCCTTTGCCATGCCGCTCTATTCGCTCTGTTCAGCCCATGCGAACGACCACGCGGCCGAGGGGCAGCATGCGCTCGTCTCCGCCGGCATGCTGTTCTTCTGGTCGCTCGGCGCGATCATCGGGCCGCTGTTTGCCTCCTTCCTGCTCGAGGTCTTCGGGCCGCAGGCGCTGTTCATCTACACGGCAGCGATCCTCTTCCTGTTCATGCTCTACACCCTGCAGCGCATGACGGCGCGCGGGCCGGTGCCCGCCGGGGAGCGCGCCTTGCCGTTCCGCAATCTCCTGCGCACCTCGTCCTTTTTCAACAAGCTCGCCGCCGGCAACAACCACAAGCGCAAGGATCGCTGACCTGCGGCAAGATGCGCGCGATCCGGATAATTGCTGAACGCAATAATCAGGTTTAGAACCGGGGCACCTCAAACAGCAGCCGAGATTGCCGAAATGCCCGTCATCAGCCGTCGCACCTTCCTCCAAGGCTCCGCTGCTCTCGGAGGCGCCTTCGCGCTCGGCGCCGGCATGGCGGCGCGCGCCGGCACCGCACCCGATCCGCAGATCCTGATGGCACAGCTTGCCGAAGCCCAGATCGCCAAGGATGGGCTTACGCCCAAGGTCATGACCTACGGCTTGGGTGAGGCTCCAAGTACCGGCATGCCGCCCGTCCTGCGCATGCGCAAGGGCGAGCCCTATGCGGCCCGCCTCTTCAACCGGCTGGACGAGCCGACGACGGTACATTGGCACGGACTGCGCATTGCCAACGCCATGGATGGCGTGCCGGAACTGACGCAGCCCTATGTCTATCCGGGCGACCGTTTCGACTATGTGTTCACCCCGCCGGATGCCGGCACCTTCTGGTATCATCCACATTGCAACACGCTGACCCAGATGGGTGCCGGCCTGACCGGCATGATCGTCGTCGAAAACCCGGACGATCCGACGTTCGATGCCGAGATCGTGCTCAACCTGCGCGATTGGCGGCTCGGCACCGGCGGCGCGTTCATCGACGCATTCAAGCCGCGGGATGCGGCCCGCGGCGGCACTTACGGCACGGTGCGCACCGCCAACTGGCAGCAGGAGCCAACTTACGACGCACCGGCCGGCGGCCTGGTGCGCGTGCGCATCGCCGCAACCGACGTCACCCGCATCTATACGATCGGCCTTGGGGGCGCTGAGGCGAAGGTCATCGCGCTCGACGGCAATCCGGTCGACAAGCCCTTTGCACTTGATCGCTACGATTTTGGGCCCGGCCAGCGCGTCGATCTTGTCGTGCGCATGCCCGACGGCGAGGGTCAGACGGTTGCGCTCGGCAACCTGCGTGGATCGCATCCCTGGACGATCGCGCGCTTCCGGTCAGCCGGAGCGTCGCTCAAGCGCGACCTTCGGGATGTCGGTCCTCTGCCCGCCAACCCGATCGCGGAAGCCGACCTCTCCACCGCCACCCGCGTGCCGCTCGAACTGACGGCGACGGCCGAGCACAAGGCGACGCCTTCGATCTGCGGTTCGCTTGGCTACACCTTCTGGGCGATCAACAAGGTTCCGTGGCCGGGCGACACGCCCGATCCGATCGCGCCGATCGAGGAGATGAAGCTCGGCAAGAGCTATGTGTTGGAGGTCGCCAACCGGACGCCGCATGCGCACCCGATCCATCTGCACGGCCTGAGCTTCCGCATTCTCAATTCCAACAAGCGGACTTTCCTGCCGCCGCCGACCGATACGATCCTGCTTTTGCCCGATGAACAGGCGGAAGTGGCGCTTGTGGCGGACAATCCGGGCGATTGGGTCGTGCATTGCCATATCATCGAGCACCAGAAGACCGGCATGACGGGTTATTTCAAAGTCGTCTGAGATTTCGATTGTGACAGATGCCGCGAAGAGTTACACGAAATTCCAAGCCGCATTTTCGCCACAGTGATTTAAATCTGATGATTGAAACAACAGCAGACCTTGAGGCCGCCTGCCAGCAGCTGGCCCTATCAAATTATATTACGATCGATACCGAATTTCTTCGCGAGACGACTTTCTGGCCGGAGCTTTGCCTGATCCAGATGGCGAGCCCGGACCTTGCCGTCATCGTCGACCCGATGGCGAAGGGCATCGATCTTGCGCCCTTCTTCGCGCTGATGGCCAACCCGGAGGTCATCAAGGTGTTCCATGCCGCGCGTCAGGACATCGAGATCATCTTCCATCTCGGAAACCTTATTCCGCATCCGATCTTCGATACGCAGGTCGCAGCGATGGTTTGCGGCTTTGGCGACAGCGTTTCCTATGACCAGCTGGTCAACCGCGTCACCGGCACGCAGATCGACAAGTCCTCGCGCTTTACCGACTGGAGCCGCCGTCCGCTGACCGAAAAGCAGCTCGACTATGCGCTGGCCGACGTGACGCATCTGCGCGACATCTACAAATACCTGGCGGCAGAACTCGAGCGCGAAGGCCGTTCGCTCTGGCTGACCGAAGAGATGGCCATTCTCGAAGCCCGCGACACCTACGACCTGCACCCTGACGACGCCTGGCAGCGGCTGAAGATGCGGGTAAAGAAGCCGATCGAACTCGCCGCGCTGAAGACGGTCGCCGCTTGGCGCGAGCGCGAGGCACGCGCCCGCAACGTGCCGCGCGGCCGCATCCTCAAGGATGACGCCATTTACGAGATCGCCCAGCAGCAGCCGAAGGATGCGGAAGCACTGGCACGGCTCCGGACCATTCCCAAGGGCTGGGAACGCTCCACCGCCGGAACGGCGGTCGTCGAGGCCGTCAACGAGGCGCTGGCGATCCCGAAGGCCGATCTGCCGAAGCTTCCGCGCCAAAGCCATGCGCCGGAAGGTGCTGCGGCCGCTGGCGAGATGCTGAAGGTGCTTTTGAAGCTGATCGCCGAGAAGCAGGGTGTCGCCGCGAAGATCATCGCCAACAGCGAAGATCTCGACAAAATAGCTGCCGAGGGCGAGAAGGCGGATGTCGCCGCGCTCAAGGGCTGGCGGCGCGAACTCTTCGGCGAAACGGCACTGAAGCTGATCAACGGCGACGTTGCCCTGCGCTTCGTCGACAAGAAGATCGAAGCAGTGGAAATCAGCGCCGAGATCACGTCCGCGTCAGCTTGAAAAAGGGATTGGGCGGAGACAAGTTTCCGCCTGAATCCAGCTCTAGCGAAGGGCCGGGCGGAACAGAATCACCATCGTATCAAACGATGTGACGTGAGCCGGCGCCTTGGACAACGCCGACCGACACGGATGCCGCCTCTTCCGGTACCGGAGCTTTCTGCATGCGTTGGCGCTTTTCGACTTTCGAAGGACTTCTCTTGCTGCTGGTCGTTGCAGGCGCCGGCGCGGTCTACGCATGGGTTTTCTACGGCAAGGGCGCCCTGATCGGCGCGACCTATGCGCTCTTCATGTGCCTGCCGATCATCGCCTTCGAGCGACGCATCATTTTCCGGCGCCTGCATCGACGGATCCACGCCTTTTCCACGCCGGTCTTTTTCGTCGCGTCGCTGGTGATCTACTTCGTGCTTCTCGACATCGGATATGCCGCCGCTGGCCTGCTCATGCAGTCGGGCGGCGTCATGGAGGACCATTGGATGGACGCGATGATGCCGTCCAAGACGGTCCTAATCTTCGCGCTCGGCGTATCAGGTTCGCTCGTCTTCATCCTCAGGGTTCGCGAACTCCTCGGGCGCGACGTCTTTTTGAGCCTGCTCACCGGCCGCTATCGCAGACCGGTCGAGGAAGAACGCGTCTTCCTCTTCATCGACCTGGCCGGCTCGACCGCCTATGCCGAGAAACACGGCGACCTGCGGATGCAGGAGTATCTCGGCAGGCTGTTTGCGACGATCGCCGACCCGGTCATGCGCTACCGCGGCTCGATCGACGACTATATCGGTGACGCCGCCGTCATTACCTGGCCTTTCGATCGCGCAACCAACAATGCGGCCTGCATTCATTGCGTCTTCGACATTCTGGAAATGATCGATGCGGATGCGCGCCGTTGGCAAAAGGAGTTCGGCGAGGTTCCGCGGCTGCGCGCGGCGCTTCATGGCGGCACCATCGTTGCGGCGGAAATCGGGCTCGACCGGCACAAGATCACCTATTTCGGCGATACGGTGAACACCACCGCCCGGCTCGAAGGTTTCTGCAAGACGCTCGGCCACCAGGTACTGATCTCCACCGATCTCGCCCGCAAGATGCGTCTGCCGCATTATGTGCGGGTCGAGGATCTCGGCGAGCACGCCGTCAGAGGACGCGGGCAGAAGCTTGGCGTTCTGTCGTTGCGCGCAGGCAGCGCGGCTCCTCAGCTGGCATCGACCGCGGCCGAGTGATCCCGGCCGGCGCGCAGGGCATCGATCGGCCGGATCGCGATCGCCGTCAGCCGTGCAGCTTGGCACCCTTGGTGATCTTGTCGACCAGCTTCCTGTCCGCATGAATGGCAATGCCGGCGACTGCCGCGTCGTCCGGCCTGGTCTCGGCGAAAACCGCACGGTTGGCGTGGTCGTGACCGGTGGCAAACATGCCGTCGACATAGATCGAAGCTTTGACCTCTCTTTCGATCGCGCGCCGTTGAATGTTGCCGAGCGTCTTCCCATCTGCGGCAAGGACGATGATCGGCTGGATGCTCAAGGCGTTGTAGACGTTGCCGGCGCCATCGCGATAATCTTCGCCGATGATCCCGGGCTTCTGTCCGGCGATCCCGGTGGCGAGGAAGGCGGTGACGTTGAGCTTCTGCCAGGTTGCCAGGTCCTCGCGCAAGACGATTGCAAATTTGGTATCGAACATGACGGCCATCTCCATTTCAGCCCGACAGGGCGTGCCGGAAGACGCATTATCGGACGGCGCTGCGATCGATCTTGAACGATTGTGCGGCGCGCCTGGCGACGGCATTCGGGTTGCGCCTGCCGTCGATGGCATCGAGCGCATCGAGGCGCGCCTGCATGGAAAATTTTTCGAGCCGCACCGCCACGACACCTATGCCATCGGCGTAACGCTCGGCGGCGTCCAGACGTTTCAGTATCGCGGCGAAAGCCGCTTCAGCAATCCTGGAAGCATCATCATCCTCCACCCGGACGAGATCCATGATGGCGGCGCGGGAACGGAGATCGGGCTGCGCTACCGGATGATGTATCTGCAGCCGGAACGGCTACTCGCAGCCCTTGATGAAACCGACCGCTCCCTGCCCTTCGTCGCAGCCCCTGTCGTGGGCGACGAGGCGCTGCGGCAGGCGGTCGGCGAAGCCGTGATGGATCTCGACAATGGCATCGACGAACTGGCGCTCGACGACATTCTCGTGCGGATCGCCGAGGGGCTCTACCGTCACGCCGGCACCAAGGACGCCAAGCCCGCAAAGGCCGACAAGCGTGCCGTTCTACAGGCGAGCGAATTCCTTCGCGCCAATCTCGAACGGCCCGTCGGCTCGCAGGAACTTGAGGCGGTGAGCGGGCTCGATCGCTTCACGCTCGCCCGGCAATTCCGCCGGGTTCTCGGCACCAGCCCCCATCGCTACCTGCTGATGCGCCGGCTGGAGCGGGCACGGCAGATGATCGCCCGGGGCGAAAGCCTTGCCGGTGCTGCGCTCGAAACCGGCTTTGCCGACCAGGCGCATTTCACCCGTCATTTCAAGCGCGCCTACGGCCTGACGCCCGGCCGCTGGGCAAGCCTCGCCGTCGCCGGCTAATCCTGTCACCAAAGCTTCATCGGGTTGTAAAGCAAGCATCACCCAACCGTCATCATAGCCGCCTATCGGGTTGCGGACTGCAGCGCCGCGCGTCCTGGGACGCGCAAGGGTCGCTGCAGCACGTCGAATTTGCTGCACGTCTGCCTCCTTGGATCTAGGGCGATCCAAGGAGACATGCAGAAGGCTCCAACCCAAGGTGAACCTCATGACGAAAACGCTTCTCGCCACCGCGGCTCTTTCTCTTTTGATGACGATGGCCGCCTCGGCCGAGGAAAAGTCCTTTACCGCGACGCTGAAGGGCCACGCGATCCTGCCGGCCAACACGATCATCGCCGCCCCCTCGGACGCACCGGAATACCTCAAGACCTCCGGCAAGTTCACCACCGCGGACCGCAAGCGTGCCGAAGCGCTCGGCACCGTTCCGGGCAAGGACGGCGTTCGCCTGACCGGCCTGTCGCTGCCCTTCGACGGCCAGCCGATGCAGGGCTTTTCCGGCATCAAGGCGATGGAAGACGGCACCTTCTGGAGCCTCTCCGACAACGGTTTCGGCAGCAAGATGAACTCCAACGACGCCATGCTGATGCTGCACCACGTGAAGATGGACTGGGACGCCGGCAAGGTCGAAGCACTGAAGACGTTGTTCCTGACCGACCCGGACAAGAAGGCCCCCTTCCCGATCGTCATGGAAGGCTCGGACAAGCGTTATCTCACCGGCGCCGACTTCGACGTCGAATCGATCCAGCCGGTTGCGGACGGCTTCTGGGTCGGTGAAGAGTTCGGCCCCTACATCCTCAAGTTCGATCTCGACGGCAAGCTGACCGACGTGATCGCGACCACGGTCGACGGCAAGCCGGTGCTTTCGCCCGACAATCCGACGCTGACGCTGCAGGGCGATCCCTCGAAGAAGACGCCCGCCTTCAACCTGAAGCGCTCCGGCGGCTATGAAGGCATGGCGCTTTCCAAGGACGGCAGCAAGCTTTACGGCCTGCTCGAAGGCCCGCTCTGGACCGACAGCGAAACGGTTGAGCAGGCCGATGGCCGCCCGGCGCTGCGCATCATCGAACTCGATGTTGCGAGCAAAGCCTGGACCGGCCGCAGCTGGCTCTATCCGCTGGCTGAAGGCGGCGAGGCGATCGGCGACTTCAACATGCTCGACGACAAGACCGCGCTGGTGATCGAGCGCGACAATGGCGCCGGCACGGTGGACAAGGCCTGCGCCGATCCGAAGGACCCGAAGCCGGACTGCTTCGCAACGGGCTCCAAGGTCAAGCGCATCTACAAGATCGCCTTTGACGACAGCAATGCCGGCAAGGCCGTGCGCAAGATCGGCTACATCGACCTCTTGAAGATCGCCGATCCGGACAACAAGAAGCGTCAGGGCGGCGGCGAAGGCTTCTACGATATGCCCTTCGTCACCATCGAGAACGTCGACCGCGTCGATGAGACCCACATCATCGTCGGCAACGACAACAACCTGCCGTTCTCGGCCGGCCGCGCACTCGACAAGGCCGACGACAACGAGTTCGTGCTGCTCGAAGTCGGCGACTTCCTCAAGGCCGATTAATCAAAAGGGCGCGCGAACATCGGTTCGCGCGCCCTTCCCGTTTGACCGGTGACTTTTCGGCGTCAGCTTTCGAAGTGGAAAGCGAGACGCTTGCCAGTGAGCTTTCCAAGCTGCTGCAGGCGTCCGTCCAGGCGCTCGCCCTGGAATTCCGAATAGTCCGCAGGCACGACGATTTCGAGGTCCACGTCCGGCAGAGACGACTTGCGGAACGTCAGGTTACGGGCAATCCCCGGCATCGATGCGGAGAAAAGATAGGCGACACGCAAGAGGCCGCCGAGCAGCTTTGCCAGTTCCAGCAGGCGCGGCGTGGTGATGCCGGCAAGTGCGTTCGTGGCGCCGTCGTCGTTGAGCCCCTCGAAGCGGTAATAATTGGAAAGCGCAATATAGGCGCGGCCGGCATGGGTAATGCCGGAGAAGGTCGAGTGGGCGATGATGTTGAGCGCCTGGAGACCGCGATAGTCGGGGTGCGCCCGCCAGCTGATATCCGCAAGCAGGCAGGCCGCCTGGCGATACCGGCCTTCCTCTTCCGTCTCCTCGATCCCGAAGAACGGCACCATGCGACCGGTCCAGTCAGCCAGTTCGCGGGCGTGCTCGGGCGAGCGGGCACGCAGGATGGCGATCTCGTTGGCCGCCGTCAGCAGCGGATCCTGAGCACGTTCCTCGTCCCTCAAGAGCGAGAAAAGATAACCTTCGCGAACGCCGAGCGCCGAGAAGGAAATCCGCTCCGGCTTCATGATCTCCAGCGCTTCCTGCATGGCGATCGCGCCGAAGGGCAGAAGGCTGCGGCGGCTCTTCGAGATCGTCGAATAGGCGGACGGCTTGATGTTCTTCGGCTCGATCACTTCCGGCAAAAGCGCCATCGCCTCGTCAAAGGAAATCTCGTAGCCCTGCATCATGTGCAGCGGATAGTCGCGGATCTCCATGTGCAGCTTGGCGATCGAACGCCAAGTGCCGCCGACCGCATAGAACGTCCGTCCCGTGCCGGTCTTCAGCACCGCCGAGTTCTTCATGAACTTGCGCACCCAGGTGCGCGCCTTGGTGAGTGAGCCGTTGCTGTGCTCGAACAAACGAATACCGCCGAGCGGGAGGGTGATGCCCTTGCCGATCTTCGTGCCGGAGACCTCGACGAGTTCCAGCGAGCCACCGCCAAGGTCGCCGACGACACCGTCGGGATCGTGATAGCCGCTGACGATGCCCATCGCGGAATAATAGGCCTCTTCCTCGCCAGTAAGGATGCGGACCTTGTGACCGAGGATCGCCTCCGCCTTCTCGATGAAGGCGGGGCCGTTGCTCGCTTCGCGTGCGGCGGCCGTCGCCAGCACATACATCGAGGTCGCACGCGCCTGCTTGGAGAGCGCGTGAAAGCGGTGCAGCGCTTTCAGCGCGCGCTCGACGCTGTCTTCATCCATGCGTCCGGTCGCATCGATGCCCTTGCCGAGACCGCACATCACCTTTTCGTTGAACAGCATGGCCGGTGAGCGGCTCAGGCCTTCATAGACGACAAGGCGGATGGAGTTCGAACCGATATCGATAACGGAAACCGGGCGGATGCCGGGCAGACGCCCCTGCGCTTCAGATTCGACCATGCAATTCCAGTTTATTTGTGCCAGCCGCTCTTCCAGCCGGCTATGAGCTTCGGTGCGCTGGACTTCAGGGCCTCGCCCCGGCCGGAGAGGCTGGGATTGGTCATGAAATAGTGCTGTGCGTTGAAAGGCTCGGCATCCTTGCCGACTTCCATCCGGCGAGAGGTGCCATCGGGAAGAATTTCGTAGCTCTGCTGGTTGTCGATGAGATTACCCAGCATGATCTGCGACAGAACCTGTTCGTGCACAGTCCGGTTGATGAGAGGCACGAGCGTCTCGACCCGCCGATCCAGATTGCGCGGCATCATATCCGCCGAGCCGATATAGACAAGGGCATTCTCCGATGGAAGCCCGTGACCGTTGCCGAAGCAGAATATGCGGGAATGTTCGAGGAATCGGCCGACGATGGACTTGACACGGATATTGTCCGAGAGCCCCGGGACCTGCGGGCGCAGGCAGCAGATGCCGCGCACCACCAGGTCGATTTCGACGCCGGCACGGCTCGCCTTATAGAGCGCGTCGATGATCTCCGGATCGACGAGCGAGTTCATCTTCATCCAGATCGCCGCCGGGCGCCCGGCCTTGGCATGCTCGATTTCTTCGTCGACGTGCCTGAGAATGCGCGGGCGCAGCGTGTGCGGCGAGACGGCCAGCTTCATGCCCGCCTCCGGCTCGCCGTAGCCGGTAATGAAGTTGAAGATGTTCGCCATGTCGTGGGCGATGACCGGGTTGCAGGTGAAGAACGACAGGTCGGTGTAGATCTTCGCGGTGACCGGGTGATAGTTGCCGGTGCCGAGATGGCAATAGGTCCGAAGCTTGCCCTCTTCGCGCCGCACCACCATCGACATTTTGGCGTGGGTCTTCAGTTCGATGAAGCCGAAGACGACCTGGACGCCGGCGCGTTCGAGGTCGCGCGCCCAGCGGATATTGGCCTCCTCGTCGAAGCGGGCCTTGAGCTCGACCAGCGCCGTCACCGACTTGCCGGCGTCGGCGGCGTCGATCAGGGCGCGCACGATCGGGCTGTCGTTCGACGTGCGGTAAAGCGTCTGCTTGATGGCGACGACTTCAGGATCGCGCGCTGCCTGCAACAGGAACTGCACGACCACGTCAAAGGACTCGTAGGGGTGATGCACCACCATGTCCTTCTCGCGGATCGCCGCCAGGCAGTCGCCGGCATGCTCGCGCACGCGCTCGGGGAAACGCGGATTGTACGGCTCGAAGCGCAGATCGTCGCGTGGAGCCTTGGTGATTTCGGACAAAGTGTTGAGTGCCAGCAGTCCCGGCAGGACGGCGATCCGGTTTTCCGGGACGCCCAGTTCCTGCACGACGAACTGGCGCAGCGACGCCGGCATTTCCGAATCGGTCTCGATGCGGATCACCGAACCGCGGCGACGGCGCTTCAGCGCGGTCTCGAAAAAGCGAACGAGGTCTTCCGCCTCTTCTTCCACCTCGATATCGCTGTCGCGAATGATGCGGAAGGTACCGGAGCCTTTGACCTCATAGCCCGGAAACAGTCGGTCGATGAACTGGCTGACCATGTCTTCGAGGGTGATGTAGCGGATGACGTTCTTGACGTCGGGCAGCCGGATGAAGCGGTCGAGTGCCACCGGCAGACGCAGGAGCGCCGTCATTGGCTCGCGGCCGGTCTTGCTGACGAGCTGCAGGCCCATCGAAAAGCCGAGGTTCGGAATGAAGGGGAACGGATGCGCCGGGTCGATGGAGAGCGGTGTCAGCACTGGGAAGATCGACTGATCGAACTCGTTGGCAAGCCAGCTCCTGTCCTGCACCGAAAGCGAGGCCGGGCGAACGATCAGGATGTCTTCCTTGGCGAGATACTGCTGAAGCACGGCGAGCGAGGCCTGCTGCTCCATCTGCAGATTGTCGATTTCCTTCAGGATGTCTTCGAGCTGCTCGACCGGGGTCTTGCCGTCGGGCGAACGCATCGAGAGGCCCTGGCGCACCTGGCCTTCGAGGCCGGCGACGCGCACCATGAAGAACTCGTCGAGGTTGGCGGCCGAGATCGACAGAAAGCGAACACGCTCCAGCAGAGGATGCGCCGTGTTCAGCGTTTCCTCGAGCACGCGGCGATTGAACTGCAGCCAGGAAAATTCGCGGTTGATGAAGCGCTGCGGGCTCGTCAGCAGGTCGACGTCCTCCGCCGATGCCTGGTTTTCGTTCACCGCAGATAGCGCGTTATCCATGCTTTTCAGATCCCATTGCTCCGGCTGCACCGGCTATCTCAGTTTGACGACGGTTCTGTGACAGTCAATCGGACCGACGCTGATTTCCCAGTTCTTCGAGAACTTCGGAAGCGAGCGCGCGTGAAAGCTTCGTGCCGCGGGCCAGCGCCAGATGGTCGATGCGCTCGACGATCGTCTGCGCTGCCTCCAGCGAGCGCTCCATGCGCTGGACGATGTAGCCCACCAGCCGCTCGTCGACGAAAAGCTGGCGATCGGCAAAGAGCTTGATCAGCACCTGCGTCAGCAATTCGTCGTCCGGCTCACCGATCTCGACCACGGTCGCCGCCTTCAGGCGCGAGCGCAGATCCGGCAGCGTCACCGGCCAGGACATCGGCCAGAGCCGCGTCGTCATCAGCAGGCTGGTGCCGTGCTGGCGCACATTGTTGATGACGTGGAAAAGCGTCGTGTCGTCGAAGCCGCTGCGGTCGGCATCCTCGAAGAGAACAGGTCTTTCGGCCGCGATCAACGCGGCATCGGAGCCGGCGAGCGGGTGGATCACTTCCGCTCCTGCCCGCTCCTTCCAGATGCTGGCGAGATGCGATTTTCCCGAGCCGACCGGGCCGGCGATGATGACCACGGGCGCCGGCCAGTCCGGCCAGTGGTCGACGATGGCGATGGCCGCGCTCAGCCTGTCGGAGACGAGCAGGTCCTCACGACCCGTCGCCGGGTCGTGGCCGAAAGCCAGGGGGATTTGTTCGAATGGGCGTTTTGTCATGCTGTACTCGGGACAATCGTCGGAAATCAGGCGGCCTTGTCGCTCTTCGCCTTCTTTTCCACGGCCTTGCCGTGCCCGTGATAGAGGTCGCTATCAAGGTAGCGCTGGATGCCGAAGCGGACAAGCACGCCGATGGCGGCTGCTGCGGGCACCGCGACCAGAAGACCGACGAAACCGAACAGTGCACCGAAGGCAAGCAGCGCAAACATCAGCCAGACCGGATGCAGGCCGACGCTTTTGCCCACCAGCTTCGGCTGGAGGATATTGCCCTCCATGAACTGCCCGCTGAAGAAGACGGCAAGCACGAGGCCGATCCACAGATAGTCCGGCCAGAACTGGACCAGCGCGACGCCAACGGCGAGCACCAGGCCGACCATGGATCCGACATAGGGAATGAAACTGATCATGCCGGCGAAGAGACCGATCAGCAGACCGAAATTGAGACCGACCAGCGACAGGCCGATCCCGTAATAAAGACCAAGAATGAGGCAGAGCGAGCCCTGCCCGCGCACAAATCCGGCGATCGTCGCGTTCATGTCGCGGGCGATCTGGCGCACATCCGAGACGTAGTCGCGCGGAACCCAGCTATCGACCTTCTCGACCATCCGGTCCCAGTCGAGCAGGATATAGAAGGCGACGACAGGGGTGACGACCAGCAGCGAGATGACGTCGAGCAACGCCACGCCGGAGTTCCAGATCTGCTGGAAGAGCGTGCCGAGGAAGGCAGCACCCTGTTCGAGCAGTTTGCCGGAGCTTTGCTTCAGCGACGGCATCTGGCTCGCGAGCCAATCGGGAATCAGCCGCGTCTGCGCTTCGTTGACGAGCACCTGCAGCTTGGCGGCATAGCCGGGGATGTTCGCAATGAAATCGGCCGCCTGGCTGACGACGACAGGAATGATGACCATGAGGGCCAGCACGAAGACGACGACGAAGCCGATCAGGATCACGACCGTCGCCATCAACCGGCTCAAGCCGAACCGCTCCAGGCGGTCGGCGACCGGGTCGAGGAAATAGGCAAGCGCCATGCCGGCCAGGAACGGCAGCAGGATCGAGCTGAAAACCATGAGGAAGGCAATGAAGGCGGCAAGCACCAGTAGCCAGAAAATGACCTGGCGCTGCAATCCGGAACCGCTGACCTTGATATCCATGACACTCCTCGTGAGGCGCCGCTCGCCACTGTTGCGTATCACAACCCTGTCAAGGAGATAGGGGGCGGTGCGCGTAACGGTCAAGTCCGACCGGTGCAGTCATCCAGTTTATAGCCAAGCTGACTGGCTTGCGCCGTGGGATATGGGCAAAATGGTGAAAAAACGCCGCCAAGGCGTGCTCTCGGCTTGCACTCCCTTGCCTGCCGTGCCAATCGCATCCGCAAAATACCTGTCGCACGACGAGCCTTGGAGAACGAGCATGAGCCAGTCGGGAAAGAACGGTCTCACCTATAGCGACGCGGGCGTTGATATCGACGCCGGGAACCTGATGGTCGAGAAGATCAAGCCGCATGTGCGCTCGACCCGGCGGCCCGGCGCCGACGGCGAAATCGGCGGCTTCGGCGGTCTCTTCGATCTCAAGGCCGCGGGCTTCACCGACCCGGTTCTGGTGGCCGCCAACGACGGCGTCGGCACCAAGCTGAAGATCGCCATCGACGCCAACAAGCACGACACCGTCGGCATCGACCTCGTCGCCATGTGCGTCAACGACCTCGTCGTCCAGGGCGCCGAACCGCTCTTCTTCCTCGACTATTTCGCGACCGGAAAGCTTGACCCGGACCAGGGTGCCGCGATCGTCGCCGGCATCGCTGCAGGCTGCCGCGAATCCGGTTGCGCGCTGATCGGCGGCGAGACCGCCGAAATGCCCGGCATGTATTCGGGCGGCGACTACGATCTCGCGGGCTTTGCCGTCGGCGCTGCCGAACGCGGTCAGTTGCTGCCGGCCGGTGACATCTCCGAAGGCGACGTCATCCTCGGCCTCGCCTCCTCCGGCGTGCATTCCAACGGCTATTCGCTGGTGCGCAAGATCGTCACGCTCTCGGGCCTTGCCTGGGATGCTCCTGCTCCGTTCGGCGAAGGTACGCTTGCCGATCTCCTGATGACGCCGACGCGCATCTATGTGAAGCCGCTCCTGAAGGCGATCCGCGAGACCGGTTCGATCAAGGCGCTCGCCCACATCACCGGCGGCGGTTTCCCTGAGAACATTCCGCGCGTGCTGCCAAAGCACCTCGCTGCCGAGATCGACCTCGACGCGATCAAGGCGCCGAAGGTGTTCTCGTGGCTCGCCCAGACCGGCGGCGTTGCCGCCAATGAAATGTTGCGCACCTTCAACTGCGGCGTCGGCATGATCGCCGTCGTTCCGGCCGACAAGGCCGCAGAGGTTTCCGCCGTGCTCACCGGCGAAGGCGAAACCGTCTTTACGCTGGGCCGCATGGTCGCCCGCGACGAAGGTGCAGCCGGCACGATCTACAAGGGCAACCTGGCCCTATGACGACGGAAGTCTCGACGGGCAAGAAGCGGGTCGTCGTCTTCATCTCTGGTGGCGGCTCCAACATGCTGGCGCTCGCAAAGGCAACGGCCGAGCCGGATTTCCCGGCCGAGATCGTCGCCGTCATCGCCGACAAGGCGGATGCCGGCGGCCTCGCCAAAGCCGAGGCGCTTGGCATCCCCACGCGCGCTTTCCTGCGCAAGGACTACGACAGCAAGGACGCCCACGAAGCGGCAATCCTTGCCGAGCTCGACCGGCTGTCGCCGGACATCATCTGCCTCGCCGGCTATATGCGTCTGCTGTCGGCGACGTTCATCCAGCGCCACGAGGGACGTATCCTCAACATCCATCCGTCCTTGCTGCCGCTTTTCCCCGGCCTGCACACCCATCAGCGGGCTATCGACGCCGGCATGAAGGTCGCCGGTTGCACCGTGCACTTCGTCACCGAAGGCATGGACGAAGGCCCGATCCTGGCGCAGGCGGTGGTTCCAGTCGTGCCCGGCGACACGTCCGACAGCCTTGCTGCCCGAGTGCTGACCGTCGAGCACCGCACCTATCCGATGGCGCTTCGGCTGATGGCCGAGGGCAAGATACGCATGGAAGGCGGTCGCGCTGTGAGCAAGAGCCTTGGCGAGGCGACGGGTACGCTGATTTCGCCGGCTGCGTAATCACGCCGGGTTGCTTTGTCCCGACCACAGCGCATCACACGCGGTTAACGCCAGAATACCCCCTCTGCCCTGCCCGGCATCTCCCCCGCAAGGGGGGAGATCAGCAGATGGCGACCGCTCGGCGGTCATTGCCCGTTCGCCGGTGGCAACTCTATCTGGCGCAGAAGGATACCCCCATCGTCAACATCGAGCCGGCGGGCAATCTCGTTCAGTTGTAGCGGGTGGGCGCGTCTAGCCGATCTCCCCTTTGTGGGGGGAGATCCCCGGCGGGGCAGAGGGGGGTAAGCCTCACGCCCCCACACACCGACCGTTCACTTCGCCGAAGCCAGCCGGCGATCGAGGGCGTCGAGCACGCGCCGTGTCAGCGCCGGATAATCCTCGTCGAAGTGGTGGCCGCCGTCGATGCCGATGACGTCGACGCCGGTGCCCTTCAGTTGCGGGCAGGCATCATCCTCTTCGTCGGTGCCGTAGATGCATTGCACCAACGCCGGGTCGATGCGCTTGATATCGTCGAGCGGATCACCACCCTTGCCGTCGCCAGAAGCCCCTAGCCAACCCAGCACAGAGACCTTGTAATCGACCATGTGCGAGAGGGCCATCAAGGTCACCTGGCGAACATGGGCCTTTTCGCCGGCCGGCAGCAGGTTGAAGGTTCGCGGCAGGACGTCTGCACCGAAGGAATAGCCGATGAGGAGCACATTTCGCACGTTCCAGTGCTTGCGGTAGTAGCTCATCACCTTGGCAAGGTCGTCCGCCGTCACCTGCGGATCGCGCTCGGACCAGAAGTAGTGCAGGGAATCGAAGCCGACGACCGGTACGCCCTGCTGCTGCAGCACGTCGCCGACTTCCTTGTCGATGTCGCGCCAGCCACCGTCGCCTGAATAGATCACCGCCATCGTGTCACGGGTCGGCTTTGCGTCAAGGATGGTCAGGGGCAAGCCGAACGGATTGCCGGCGTCGCGCTCGCTGTCGATGATATCGGTGAGGTGATCGGACAGCGTCGTATAGGCGTCGTCGTCACTGTCCTCTTGCTCGACGTCCGGATGCTTGGCGATCAATGCCGCCACATGGGAGCGCCCGTCGGCCGATGCCGCGGGTGAAAAGACGACGGAAACCGGATCCGGCAATGCCCCGTCGGTCAGGCCATAGACCATGCGGTCGCCCTTCTTCACCTTTTCGGCCGGGGTGCAGAGTTGCTTTTCAAGCGCGATCCCCTCTTCCGGATCAATCGCAAGTGTTTGGCCGATGGTGGCAGGCGGTGTCTGGGCAGCGATGGCGAGTGCCAGCGCACCACCGGCACCGACGCCTGCGACGACGGGCAATTGGTAAGCGTCGGTGCCGACGGCACGCTGCACCTGCTGGCTCAGCGATTCGATGTCGGAGACCATGTAGATGCAGTCGCCATCATCCTTGGCGAGCGAAGCGAGATAGGCCTTGAGGTCGATGCCGACAACGACTGTCTTGTCATCGGTGAGCGTGTCGGCGATCGCCTGCTCCTTGTCCGTCCAGCCGGCGGCGTCCGACAGCAGCACAACAAGTGCGGCCGCCTTTTCCTTCGGCAGCATGATGCGCGGCGACGGGATCATCCCGGTATCGTAGCTCTTCGGCGCGTCTTCCGCGAGAGCGGGGAACATCGATGCGGAGAGCAGCAGCGCCGCCAAAGTCAGGCATTTCCAGGCGTTCGCGACAGGGATCATTTCTTTACCACTCCCTTGAGACCGCCGCCGATCAGGAATGTCGCATCCATCAGGGCGAGGATCGGATTGATGCCGCCACTGGCGACAAGATAGCGCGGTTGCCACTGCGGATGAAACTTCGACTTGAAGGCGCGCAAGCCCTTGAAGTTGTAGAAACGTTCGCCGTGTTCGAAGAAGGTGCGCCCGGCCCGGTCCCAGACCGGCGCGATCTGGCGCGTGGACATGCCCGACAGGGGCGCCATGCCAAGGTTGAAGGTACGGTACCCCTCGGCCTTCAGATACTCCATCACCTGGGCGAAGAGAAAATCCATCGCGCCCTTCGGCGCATCCGGCGAAAAGCGCATGAGGTCAACGGTCCCCTCCTCCTTGGTCGCCGTCACCAGAATATTGGCAAATGCGACCGTACGCCCACCACAGGTGAGGATCGCCACCGGCTGCTCGCGAAGATACTCGGGATCGAAGGCACCGAGCGAGAAGCCTTTCTCCTTGGCATTGTGATGCGCGAGCCAGGCATCGGAGACCGCGGTCAGGTCAGGCATGACGTCCGGAACGTTTTCGGGCGCTACGACACGGAACTCGAGCCCGTCGCGCTGGGCGCGGCTCACCTGCTGGCGCAGGTTCGCCCATTTGCCCCCCTTCAGCTCGAAGCGGGCGAGGTCGACGCGCGCGAGTTCGCCGAGCCGGAAGGCGCGCAGCCCGGCATCGGCATAGTATGCAAGCCCCAGGGGCGAGACCTGGTAGAAAACCGCCCGGCAGCCGGCCGCGCGCGCCTTTTCGATGAAGTGCCAGATCAGCTCCGGCCAGGCATCGATCGGGCCGACGGGATCGAAAAGCGCGATCCAGGAACGAGCACGCTGGCCATACATGATGAAGGCTCGGCCGTCGGCGGAAAACAACAGGCTCTTGTCGCCCATGCGCACCAGATTGGCATCGGACATGTCCTGCGCCTCGACGATCGAGAGCGCCCGCTCCATCGCGTCGTCGGAGGCAGGCTCGGCGGCTCCGGTTGCCGGGCGCATCAGGCTCCAGATCGCAAGCATGCTCGCGCCGATCGTTACGCCGAGAAGCGCGCGCAGGCCGCGGGGGGCTTCGGCGGAGAATTCGAACTGCCACCAGAGCTCATGGCTGTATTCGACATCGCGATAGACGAAGAGCAGCACGACCAGCGCGCCCAGGCAGATGACCCCGAGCGCCGTCAGCCACGGCACCGTCAGCGCCTGCCCGAACAGCGAGGCCGGCCGCACGAACAGGCGGCGGCTGACGATGAGCCCCACCAGGAAGAAGGCCAGCATGCCCGCTTCCACCACGGCGATCGCCTTGATCAGCGACAGCAGCAGCGCGGCGATCCCGATCACGATCGAGGCCCACCAGGCGCCGTCAAGCCTCAGCGCCAGTCCGCGCGAGACGACCACGAGGGCAAGGCCGAGCAGGCTGGCGAGGAAGTGTGCGCCCTCAACGATCGGCAAGGGCAGCAGTCCTTCGAGGAATGCCAGGTTCTCGTCGGGCGTCGGGGTCACGCTGGAAAGAACCAGCATGATCGCCAGCACGATGCCGAGCGTTGCCAAAAGCAGCGGCGTCATGCGGCCGCCGATGCGCCGCACGCTGGAGGCAACCGGATGACCGGACAGCTGGCGGAGTTCGATGCCGATGACGACGGCGATCGCGATCACGAGCGGCAGAACGTGATAGATCACGCGGTAGAGCACCAGCGCGCCAAGAATGGTGTCGACATCGGCATTGTGGCCGAGCGTCGCGATGATGATCGTCTCGAAGACGCCAAGACCGGCCGGCACATGGCTCAAGACGCCAACGCCGACGGCCAGCGAATAGACCGCAAGGAAGGCCGGCCAGCCGATCGTGCCGGCGGGTAGAAGAACATAGAGAACGGTCGCCGAGGCGGCGAGATCGAGCGCCGTCACCAGGAACTGGCGCGAAACGGTGCGCGAATCCGGGAGCCGAAGCGTCAGACGCCCGATGCTGACCTCGCGCCCGTCACGGGCAAGAAAGAACACTGTGAACAGACCGCCGAGGATCACGGCCGCGATTACGCGCAATACCAGAGGATCCATCCCGGTCATCGGCGCCACATACTCGCCGACGGCAAGCAGGCTGAGGCAAGTCACCGCCAGCAGCCCGAGCCCGAAGGCGAGCGTCACGAAGGCGATGATGCGGGCGATGTTCTCAGGCTCGATGCCGAGGCGCGAATAGGAGCGGTAGCGGATGGCGCCGCCACTGAGCGCCCCGAACCCCGCAGTATTGCCGACCGCGTAGGCCGAGGCCGCCGTCAGCGCCACGTCGGCATAGGGCAGCTTTCGCTTGACGTAATCAAGAGCGCTGACGTCATAGAAGGTGAGCGCGAGGAAACTCAATGCGGTGAAGAACACCGCCGCCGCGACGGAGATCCAACTGGTATCCGCCAATGCCTGGACGACCTCGTCGTACTGGACTTCGGACGTCAGGTGAAAGATCGCAAAGCCGAAAAGTGCGATTACGAAGAGCGTACCGGCAGCCGATAGATAACGGCGATTGCGACGCAGGAAGGAGAACCAGCCTCCCTCCGCCTGCTGCTCGTCGTCGGTTGCACGTTCCGGTAGGGAGGATGTCATGAAGCGCCCATGTCGATAATGAGGACATCAGCGCTTTAGCTTACCCGATACGGATCAAAAAGTGAAATATCGGTAATAAATTATACTCTTATAAAACAATCCCTTAGGCAAACAGTTGCTGCCGGTTGAGTTGGGCCCACTGCAGCAGCATGATCGTCTTGGCATCGCAGATCTCTCCGGTCGCGATCATTGCGACGGCTTCGTCGAAGGGGATTTCCAGCACTTCGATGTCCTCGCCCTCATGCGCAAGCCCGCCGCCGTCGCCGCGTTTTTCGGTGGCGTCGATGTGGCCGACAAAGAAGCTCGTGCGCTCGGTCAGCGCCCCCGGGCTCATATAGACATCGAAGAGGTGGATAACGTCCTGGACGTGGTAGCCGGTCTCCTCCAGCGCCTCGCGGCAGATCGCCTCTTCCGGAGTGTCGCCGTCGAGGAGCCCGGCGGCCGCCTCGATCAGATAAGCCGGGTCGCCCTGGAGCAGAACGGGAACGCGAAGCTGCCGCACCAGGATGACGCTCTGGCGCCTGGCATCGACGAGCAGGATGGTCGCCGCATTGCCATGGTCGTGGATCTCCCGCTTCAGCGTCACGGTCGCGCCATCGGACATCTGCTGTTCGAACGTCACCTCTTCCAGGTGCGCAAAGCCCTTCCACAGCGTGCGGCGGCCGACGATCCTGACGCGTGGGTCATGCTGGGTGCTCATGCAACTTCCTTCTCCGGCGAGTGCAATCCCGCCCTTTCAGCCATCAGTGGATATGTTCCGCTGCCGCGCGATCTTCCCGCTCCATCTGCAGCGTCGTGTGGTGCAGGTCGAACGTCGCGCGCAACTGCTCCTCGATTGCGCGGCGCACGGTCTCGGCATCGGCACCGTCGGCAAGTACCGCATGGGCGGTCAGCGACGGCTGGCTCTGGGTGATCGCCCAGAGGTGCAGGTCATGCACGGAGGCAACACCGGGAACGGCGGCAATCGTCGCGTGGACATCGGCGAGGCGCATGCCCGGCGGCACGCCTTCGAGCAGGATGTTGACGCACTCCTTCAGCAGCACCCAGGTGCGCGGAAAGACCATGAAGCCGATGCCGACAGCGAGCAGCGAATCCACCCACTGCCAGCCGGTCAGCCAGATGACCACCGCGCCGACGATGACGGCGAGCGAGCCCAGCATGTCCGACCAGACTTCGAGATAGGCGCCCTTGACGTTGAGGCTTTCGTCCTTGTGGCTGGTGAGCAGCCGCATCGAGGCGAGATTGACGAGAAGGCCGACGACGGCAATCACCAGCATGCTGCCGGACTGGATCTCCTGCGGCTCGGACAGCCGCTTCCAGGCCTCATAGAGGATGTAGAAGGCGACACCGAGCAGGAGCAGCGCGTTGAAGGCGGCAGCCAGGATCTCGAAGCGGGCGTAGCCATAGGTGCGCAAGAGGTCTGACGGGCGACGGCCGACATGGATCGCGACGAGCGCGATCGCAAGGGCCGCTGTGTCGGTCAGCATGTGCATGGCGTCGGATATCAGCGCCAGGCTGCCGGTCAGGATGCCGCCGACGACTTCGGCCAGCATGAAGCCGCCGGTCAGGCCAAGCGAGGCCCAGAGCCTTGAAACCGGCGTGCTCGTGACATCTGCATGGTGGTGGTCGCCGCTCATGGGAGGTTCCGTCTGCCGTTCTACAACCTGACTTAGCGCGCCAACCTTACCCAGACCCTGTTGTCGTGAAAGGCGGCACCACCATACGGCGCCACCGCATCGGCGCCGGTGAGCACATTGATGCCCTCCCCGTCGAGATGCGCGCCATTCGGCCACAGGCCCTCGGCGATGACGACGCCGCGACGGGCGCCGCCACCGATCTTCGCATGCAGACGCACCTCGCCGCGGACGTTGCCGAGTTGGACGACATCGCCATCGGCAATGCCGAGTTCTGCGGCATCTTCCGCATGAACCATCACTTCCGGGCGCACTTCCTTCTGGGTCGAGGACGGTGTCTCAGCAAAGGTCGAATTCAGGAAGGATCGAGCCGGAGAGGTCGCCAGCCGGAACGGGTGCTCGGCGTCGGCAACCTCGATGAGGTCGACATGATCAGGAAACTCCGGCAGCGCCTGGTGCGGCCCCTGAATGCCCATCGACTTCGGCGGCCGGTTCGGCGCCGGCGTCCCCGTCCAATCCGCCTTGAAGCGGAACTTGCCGTCCGGGTGGCCAAAGCCGTTGAGATAGTGCGCCTCCTCGAAGGCGGGCTGACAGTCGAGCCACTTCTCCCGTTTCATCTCTTCGTAGCCGATTCCGTAGTTGGCGAGCAGCCGATCAATGTGCTCAGGCTCGGTCAGGCCGAAGCCGGCATGATCGGCAACGCCAAGGCGCTTGGCCAGTTCCTCGATGACGAACAGATTGGTGCGCACGGTCGAGGGTGGTTCTACCACCTTAGGGCCTATCAGGATGTGCTGATGGCCGCCGCCGCGATAGAGATCGTCATGCTCCAGGAACATGGTGGCCGGAAGCACGATATCGGCAACAGCAGCCGTATCGGTCATGAACTGCTCGTGCACGGCAACAAAGAGGTCGTCGCGCAGGAAGCCGCGCTTCACCAGCCGCTGCTCCGGCGCGACGTTCACGGGATTGGTGTTCTGGATCAGCATCGCCGTCACCGGCCCGCGGTGGCGCAGCGCCTCGGCGTCGCCGGTCAGCACCCGGCCGATCTGCGACTGGTCGAGCATGCGCACATCCGGATCGTGAAAGGCCGAGCCGATCAACTCGCGCTTGTCGAGCTTGAAGATATCGTTGTTGGAGTGGAAGGCACCGCCGCCTTCGTGTTTCCAGGAACCGAGCACGGTCGCCACGGATGCCGCCGCGTGGATGGCGACGGCACCGTTGCGCTGGCGCGTGAAACCGTAGCCGAGCCGGAAATAGGTCCGCGGCGTCGTGCCGACCAATTTTGCAAAGGCCTCGATTTCCTCGGCCGAAAGGCCGGTGATCGCCGACGCCCACTCCGGCCCGCGCGACTTCAGATGCGCTTCAAGGCCGGCCGGATCGTCGGAGAACTTCGCCATGTAGGCCCGGTCGGCGTAGCCGTCGCGAAACGCGATGTGCATCACGGCGCAGGCAAGTGCTGCGTCGGTGCCCGGCTTCAGCACCAGGCCCATGTCCGCTTGCTTGACCGTCGGGTTGTCGTAGATGTCGATGACGACGATCTTCGCGCCGCGATCCTTGCGGGCTTTCACCGCATGGGTCATCACGTTGACCTGGGTCGCAACCGCATTCGTGCCCCAGATCACCACGCAATCGGCCTTGGCCATTTCGCGCGGGTCGGGGCCGCGCAAGGCGCCGGTCGCCATGCTCAAGCCGGTCCAGGCCATGTTCGTGCAGATCGAGCCGAAGAAGCCGGAATAGCGCTTGGCGTGACGCAGCCGGTCGATCGAGTCGCGCTGCACCTGGCCCATGGTGCCCGCGTAGAAGTATGGCCACACGGTCTCGGCGCCATATTTCTGCTCGGCGCGAATGAACAGATCGGCGATCTCGTCGAGCGCGGCCTCCCAGCTCACCTCCTGCCAGCCGCCCTCGCCCTTGGCGCCCTTGCGGCGCTTCGGCACCATCAGACGGTCGGGATGATAGATGCGCTCGGAATACCGCGCCACCTTGGCGCAGATCACGCCGGCGGTGTAGGTATTGGCGGCTGCACCGCGCACACGGCCGATCCGCCCTTCGGCGGTCAGGTCGACTTCCAGGGCGCAGGCCGAGGGACAGTCGTGCGGACAGACCGAGTGGCCGATGGTTTTTTCTGCTTTGATGGGGGTCGCAACGTTCATGGCTTTTCTATATGGCATCGGCATTTCGGCTCAAAGAGCCAATCGCCCACCCATCGCAACTATTGATCACAGCCATCGGCGGCGCTCATGAACTATCGGCACATCTATCACGCAGGCAATTTTGCCGACGTCCTGAAGCACGCAGTGCTGGCACGGCTCGTCACCTACCTCCAGCAGAAGGAGAAGGCGTTCCGTGTTCTCGATACCCATGCGGGCATCGGGCTCTACGACCTCTCCAGCGAGGAAGCGCAGAAGACCGGCGAATGGCGCGACGGCGTCGGCCGGCTGCTCGAGGGCGAACTGCCGCCGGAGATCGCGGTGATCCTCGCCCCGTACCTGTCCTCCATCCGCGCGCTGAACCCCGGCTCCGAGCTGACGCTCTACCCTGGCTCGCCGAAGCTCGCGCGCATGCTCTTCCGACCCCAGGACCGGCTTTCGGCGATGGAGCTGCATCCGGACGACTACGAAACGCTGCACCGGCTGTTCGACGCCGATTTCCAGAGCCGCGTCACCGAGCTCGACGGCTGGCTGGCGCTGGGCGCGCACCTGCCGCCGAAGGAAAAGCGCGGATTGATTCTCGTCGACCCACCCTTCGAAAAGGAGGGCGAATACGAACGGCTGGTGGATGGCCTTGCGCGCGGCTACCGCCGCTTTACCGGCGGCGTCTATTGCCTGTGGTATCCCCTGAAGCAGGGCGCGCCGATCAAAGCGTTTCATGAGGCGCTGAAGGCGCTGGACATCCCGAAGATGCTCTGCGCCGAACTGTCCGTCAGAAGCGACCGGGAAACCACAGGGCTTTCCGGTTCCGGCCTCATCATCGTAAACCCGCCCTTCACGCTGAAGAGCGAGCTCGACCTGCTGCTGCCGTTCCTGAAAAGCCGGTTGGGGCAGGATCGTTTCGCGTCCAGTCGCTGCTTCTGGCTGCGCGGGGAAGAACAGACAACCCGAGGGGCTTGACGGACGGGCGCGACGCACCGCAATCTCATGCGACGACATAGGGAGACGCCCATGACTCGCACGCTCGCCGCCACGCTTCTCATTTCGCTTTCCCTCGCCGGCGCTACGGCGCCGGGCGCCATTGCCGCCGACTACATCGGCAGCAGCCAGGCGCAATCCTACAACGCCGGGGTCTGCAGTGAATCCTCGGTTCTCGGCTTCATCACATCCCGTTTCGAGTATCGGGATGCAAACTACCTGCACGCCAATCTCTCGATCGCCGAGATCCGCGACATGGGGCAGAATCGGCAGGAGTTCCGCGACGAGACGCATCTCGTCGAGCGTGAATATTGCTACGGGACCGCTGTGATGACCAACGGCGAACAGCGTGCGCTCTATTACCTCATCGAACGCCCGTGGGGCTTTGCCGGCGTCGGCAGAAGCATCGAGTTCTGCGTCGGCGGCCTCGATCCCTGGTATGTCTACGGCGCCTATTGCGCCTCGCTCCGTTAATCATGAGATCATTCCGGAAAACGCGCCGGCTTCTGCCGGCGCTTTTCGTTGCAGCAGCCCTCGTTGGCTGCAGCGATCAGAACACTGAAAAGGCGCCGACGGCGACGGGAACGCAAGCCACGAAGGCGGCCGTTACGGTGCCGGTCGGCAGCGGCTTCGATTTCTATGTGCTCTCGCTTTCCTGGTCGCCGACCTGGTGCGGCGACAATGACCCCAAGGGAAAATCCAGCCAGTGCGAAGTCGGCGGCAATCGCGGCCTGATCGTGCATGGCCTGTGGCCGCAGAACGAACGGGGTTATCCGGACTTCTGCCCGACACGACAGTCCGATCGCGTGCCGTCGTCGCTCGGCAAGCAATATCTCGACCTCATTCCATCGATGGGCCTGATCGGCCACCAATGGCGCAAGCACGGGACCTGCTCCGGCCTCAGTCAGGAGGAATACTTCGCCGTCACGCGCGCGGCCTGGGACCGGCTGACGCTGCCATTGGAGCTCGCACCTCCCCCGCAAGAAAAGGGCCTGCGCGTCGCCGCCATCGAAGATGCGCTCGTTGCCAAGAATCCCGGCATGACGAAGGACGCGGTCGCCGTGACCTGCGAGGGTAGTCGGCTCGAGGAAATCCGGATCTGCTTCGACAAGTCGCTCAATTTCCGCGCCTGCCCGGCGGTCGATCGCCAGGCCTGCCGAAAGGAAAGCGTGTCGCTGCCCCCGGCGCTTTGACCAGCCGCAGAAGGCACCTGTCAGAAACCCATCTCGCAATCCCTGGAAGGAAAGACGCCCGATGAAGATCTTGTACTCGCCCGCCTCGCCCTATTCGAACAAGGTGCGCATGGCGGCGCATTATGCGGGCTATGCGGCCGAAAGTGTCTTGACCGACACCAATGCCAACCCGCCGGAGCTGATCGACAACAATCCGCTCGGCAAGATCCCGACGCTGATTCTCGACGACGGACGGGCGCTCTACGACAGCCGTACCATCATGCATTTCATCGACCGGGAGACCAAGGGCAAGCTCTATCCCAGGAACGCCGAAAAGCGCACCGACGTCGAGTTGCTGGAAGCGCTATGCGACGGCGTCTGTGACAGCCTGCTGTCGATCGTCTACGAGAAACGCTCCCATCCGCCGGAAAAGGTGCACCAGCCCTGGATCGACCGGCAATGGGAAAAGGTCGAGCGCAGCCTCGACCATCTGAATGCCAACCTGCCGAAGACCGGGGCCAAGCTCAATGCAGGCCATTTCGCACTCGCGGCGATGCTGCGCTACATCGAGCTGCGGTTTGCCGGCGAATGGCAGAAGGGGCGCGCCAAGCTGAAGAACTGGCCGGCGAAGTTCGAAAAACACTTCCCGGATTACCCCAAGTTCAAGGCCTAACGTGCAGACACAAAAAAGGCCGGGTCTCCCCGGCCTTTTCTTTGATCCGGCAGAAGCCGATCAGAACTTCACGCCCATACCGACTTTAACAGCGTGCTCGTCGTAGCCGGACGAGACCTTGGTGCTGCCCATGCGGAAGTCCTTCGAACCGTAGTCCGTGTAACGGTACTCGACGCGTGCGGTGATGTTGTCGGTGACGAAGGTTTCAGCACCGACGCCTGCGGTCCAGCCGACCATGGTGTTCTTGTCGGAAGCGCCGCCGACGGTGCCCTTGGTCTGGCCGACGGCAAGACCTGCGGTACCGTAGACGAGGACCGGGTTCAGATCGACACCGACGCGGCCGCGGAGCGAGCCGTTGACGCCCTGCTTCATGCGCAGGTTGCCCTTAGTCGAATCCTGGCCGGAGTAACCGATATCGGCTTCGCCGCCGTATACCATCTGGCCGTCCTGAACGTTGTAGCCACCATAGAGGCCGCCGCCGAAGCCGGCTGCGGTGTTGCTGCCGGTCGCATCGTGCTGGCCATGCTTCCAATCGGCGGTGCCACCGACATAGGCGCCGGACCAGTTCTTGACTGCCGGCTCGCTGTATTCGGCCTGCGGAGCTGCCGGAACTTCGTCGATCGCGTCTGCAGCCTGGGCGGCCTGGAAGGCGATGAGGGACATAGCCGAAGCCATGAGGGTGGTGGTGAGCGTACGCATAAACATTCTCCTTTTCGTCCCGATGCGCCGAGGGCTTGGGGTCCCACAGTGAAACATCAGGCAACTCTTAATTTAACCCGCCCGGTTGAGCTGAAATTGGCCAGCAAATGCGGATTCACAAGAGCCAAAATGTGAAATTTTGGTGGCACAAACGCGCCCGAAGTTTGATGTTGCTTTGGCGCCACAGGATATTTGTTAACCATAAATCAAGATTAACGAAAGCTATACTATAAGTACGCAAAATAATACAATTTACGCCAATTCCATTAATTTTTGGGCAAGGAATCGTCAGGGAGTGTTTCAGCCCCGCGTTTCTTCCCTATATCTTCGTCCGCTGACGCGAAGATTCGAAAAAGCGGGATGAAACGTTGAAGAAAGCACTGAAGGCGGCTCTCGTAACCGGGGGCGCCAAGAGGATCGGTAAAGCTATAGTGGAGGACCTGGCCGCCCACGGCTTTGCGGTCGCCATTCATGCCGATGCCTCGTTTGACGAAGCGCGGGCCCTGGCCGAAACCCTGAAGAAGACGGGAACGAATGCCGTCGCGATTCGAGCCGACCTTACGGATACGGGCGCGACATCGACACTGATCGAGCGCGCGACAGCAGCGCTCGGGCCGATCGATCTGCTCGTCAACAATGCGTCGCTGTTCAAGAAGGATAGCCTCGATGCCTTCGACGAAGAGGTCTGGGACCAGCATTTCGCGCTGCATGTGAAAGCCCCTTCCCTGTTGGCGCGCGATTTCGCCGCGCAACTGCCGGCCAAGGCCAGCGGGCTCATCATCAATGTGATCGACCAGCGCGTCTGGGCTCCCAATCCGCGCTTTTATTCCTATATGTTGTCCAAGTCGGCGCTTTGGACGGCCACCCGGACGATGGCGCAGGCACTCGCCCCGCGCATCCGCGTCAACGGCATCGGCCCCGGACCGACGCTGCCGAACGAACGGCAGGACCCGAAGGATTTTGAGGCGCAGGTCGATGCGCTGATCTTGAAGCGCGGGCCGACGCTCGACGAATTCGGACGGACGATCCGCTTCCTGTTCGACACGCCGTCGATTACCGGACAGATGATTGCGCTGGACGGGGGCCAGCACCTCGCCTGGGAAACGCCCGACATCAGGGAGATAGTGGAATGAATGGACGCGTGCCGGCCGACGGCGGCATCCTTTATGATGGCAGCGAAGCGGAAGACGACGACGACCTGATCGAAGTGTCTGACGGGAGCGGCATTGCGGCCGTCGTCGAGTGGCACGAGAATCACTCGGAGACCGAGGGACTGAAGGGCGCAGAGTTGATCCAGGCCTTCGTCAAGCTGCTGCCGAATGGCCCCGGCGTCTATCGCATGTTCAACGAGGCCGGCGACGTTCTCTATGTCGGCAAGGCGCGCAGCCTGAAGAAGCGCGTCAGCAACTATGCCCAGGGGCGCGGCCATTCCAACCGCATCGCCCGCATGGTGCGCGAGACCGCGAACATGGAGTTCGTGACGACGCGCACCGAGATCGAGGCGCTGCTGCTCGAAGCCAACCTGATCAAGCGCCTGAGGCCCCGCTTCAACGTGCTTTTGCGCGACGACAAGTCGTTTCCCTATATCCTGGTGACCGGCGACAGCCGTGCACCGGCACTCTACAAGCATCGCGGCGCACGCAGCCGCAAGGGCGACTTCTTCGGTCCCTTCGCGTCCGCCGGCGCGGTCGGCCGCACGATCAATTCGTTGCAGCGCGCCTTTTTGCTTCGGACCTGCACCGACAGCGTCTTCGAGACGCGCACGCGCCCCTGCCTGCTCTACCAGATCAAGCGCTGTTCGGCGCCCTGCACCGGCGAAATCAGCGATCAAGGCTATGCGGAACTCGTTCAGGAGGCTAAGGACTTCCTCTCGGGCAAGAGCCAAGCGGTGAAGGCGACGATCGCCGCCGCCATGGGCGAGGCAGCCGAGAACCTCGACTTCGAAAGGGCAGCGCTTTACCGCGACCGCCTCGCCGCACTCAGCCACGTCCAGAGCCACCAGGGCATCAACCCCTCTGGTGTCGAGGAAGCCGACGTCTTTGCGATCCACCACGAGGGTGGCATCTCCTGCATCCAGGTGTTCTTCTTCCGCACCGGGCAGAACTGGGGCAACCGCGCCTATTTCCCGAAGGCCGACCCGTCGCTGCCGACGGCCGAGGTGCTCTCGCAATTCCTCGCACAGTTCTACGACGACAAGCCCTGTCCGCGGCAGATCCTGCTTTGCGAAGCGGTGGAAGAGCAGGAACTGCTCGGCCAGGCGCTGAGCGAAAAATCCGGATACAAGGTCGCGATCCAGGTGCCGCAGCGCGGCGAAAAGAAGGATCTCGTCGATCACGCGCTCGCCAATGCGCGCGAGGCGCACGGCCGCAAGTTGGCAGAAACGGCCTCGCAGTCGCGCCTGCTCGAAGGCTTCTCGGAAACCTTCAAGCTGGAGCGCACGCCGCGCCGCATCGAGATCTACGACAACTCGCACATCATGGGCACCAATGCCGTCGGCGGCATGGTGGTGGCGGGGCCGGAAGGCTTCGTCAAAGGCCAGTACCGCAAGTTCAACATCAAATCGACCGACATCACCCCGGGCGACGACTTCGGTATGATGCGCGAAGTGATGACGCGGCGGTTCTCGCGGCTGCTGAAGGAAGAGGGCAAACCGGACCGGAGCGCGGAGGTCGGTGACGATGCCGCTTTCCCCGCCTGGCCCGACGTCATTCTCATCGACGGCGGTCAGGGACAGATGACCGCGGTGCGCGCCATCCTCAAGGAGCTCGATGTCGAGGACTGCGTGACGGCGATCGGCGTCGCCAAGGGCGTCGATCGCGACGCCGGCCGCGAACGCTTCTTCGCGCTCGGTCGCGACAGCTTCACGCTGCCGCCGCGCGATCCGGTGCTCTATTTCATCCAGCGGCTGCGCGACGAGGCGCACCGTTTCGCGATCGGCTCGCATCGGGCTCGCCGCAAAAAGGAGATGGTCAAGAACCCGCTCGACGAGATCGCCGGCATCGGGCCGACGCGCAAGCGCGCGCTGCTCACGCATTTCGGCACCGCCAAAGCCGTCTCGCGCGCCGGCATCAACGACCTGATGGCCGTCGCCGGGATTTCCGAAACGGTGGCGCGGCTGGTCTACGAACATTTCCACGACGATGCCGGGAAATGAAAACCTGATGTCACAATTCACCCGGCGTTCACATGCGATAGGGCAAATATGACAGTTGACGACGATGACCTGTTGACCTCCGGCCAGCAAAGTCATTTCTGTACCTGACGAACCAGAGAACACGAATCCATGCCCACGCCCGTCGCCTACAGCATCCCGAACCTGCTCACCTACTTCCGCATCCTGATCGTGCCGCTGATCGTCCTTTGCTTCTTCGTCGAAGGACGGCTGCACAGTTCGGACTTCGCGCGCTGGACGGCAGTGGCGCTTTTTGCCGTTGCCTCGATCACCGATTTCTTCGACGGCTATCTAGCGCGCATCTGGAAGCAGACATCGAACATCGGCAAGATGCTCGATCCGATCGCCGACAAGCTGCTGGTCGCCTCCATCCTGCTGCTCGTCGCCGCCGACGGCACGATCGCCGGCTGGTCGATCTGGGCTGCGATCATCATTCTGTGCCGTGAAATCCTGGTCTCGGGCCTGCGCGAATATCTGGCGGCGCTGAAGGTCAGCGTTCCCGTTACCCGCATCGCCAAGTGGAAGACGACGATCCAGATGGTCGCCATCGCCTTCCTGCTTGCCGGCCCGGCCGGCGACAAGATTTTGCCCTATACGACGGAAGCCGGTATCGTGCTCCTGTGGATTGCCGCCGCGATCACGCTCTATTCGGGCTACGATTACTTCCGCGCCGGCCTCAAGCACGTGGTCAACGAATGAGCACCGTCAACCTGGTCTATTTCTCATGGGTGCGCGAGCGTATCGGCAAGGGCGAGGAAACCCTCGACCTTCCCGCCGGTGTCGTCACCATTGCCGATCTGCTTCAGCACCTGAAGACGCTCGGCGAGGAATACGAGGCGGCGCTCGAACATGAAAACGTCATCCGCGCGGCCATCAACCAGGAACATGTCGACCACAAGGAGCCGATCGCCGGCGCCCGGGAGATCGCCCTGTTTCCGCCGATGACGGGTGGCTGAGGCCATGCGCGCGCCGGTGACCGTGCGCGTCCAGCGCGAGGATTTCGACCTCAATAGCGAGGTCGCCAAGCTTTCGGCCGGGCGTGCCGACATCGGCGCCATCACCACCTTTTCCGGGCTTTGCCGCGACGAGGCAGGCACGCTTGCCGCCCTCGAACTGGAACACTACCCCGGCATGGCCGAGGCGGAGATCGAACGCATATGCCAGGAGGCGGTCGAGCGCTTCTCGCTCCAGGCGGCCACCGCCATCCACCGCTACGGCAAGATCCTTCCCGGCGAGAACATCGTGCTTGTCGTTGCCGCCTCGCGGCACCGGCAGGCCGCCTTCGACGGCGCCAACTTCATCATGGATTTCCTGAAGACATCGGCTCCCTTCTGGAAGAAGGAACATTTGGGCGACGGCACGACCGGCGGCTGGGTCAGCGCCAAGGATGCCGACGACACCGCACGGGACCGCTGGTCGAAGTAGCCGCCGTTCCTTGAGGTCAGGGAATGACCTTCTCCTTGCGCGTCACCGCCAGCACGATCACCAGAAATCCGAAGATCGCAAAGTCGCGCCAGAGGATCGGCCCATAGGCGCTCCATAGCGTTTCGAGCAGGCCGACCGCGGCAGCGCCGAGGGCTGCATAGAGCGGCGAGGCCTGGCCGCCGATGGCGGCGATGAACAGTACCTTGACGCCGAAAGTAAGCCCCGTGCCGAAATCCATGTTGCCGTAGTAGGACGCGGCGAGGATGCCGCAAAGGGCAGCAATCAGGGACGCCGCGCCATAGGCGGCGATGTAGACAGTGGCCGCGTCAACCCCGCAAAGCGCTGCAGCCCCCCGGTCTTCGGAGACGGCCCGCCAGAACCGCCCTGCCCGCGAATGGGTCAGGAACCAGTGCCCGGCCGCCACCAACGCCGCCATCAGCGCGGTATCGCCGAGTTGGATGACGGTCAACGTGACCGGGAAACGCGGATCATCCCAGAAGACGATGTTGGCATTGAGGAACGGCGGCAGCCACAGGCTGCGGGTCTCCGAGGCAAGCCGTGCCGTCTCCATCAGCACCAGCAGGCAGCCGAGCGAGGCGACGACGACGGTGTTGGCCGACGAGAAGGCCAACGGCCGCATGACATACCGCCCGGCGACGAGCCCGGCACCAACACTGAAAGTCAGGGCAGCCGCCGTACCGAGACCAAGGGCGGCCGGAAGCACCAGCCACAGCCGGTCCCAGCCGAAAGCAGCAAACAGCACAAAGATCTGGCCCGAGAAGGCAAAGAGCGCACCATAGGTGAGATCGGCCCGGCGGGTCACGGCAAAGGCGATCGCGTAGCCAAAGGCCAGCGCCGCGTAGAGCGCTGCGACGGGAACGGCATTGGCGAGCTGCTGCAGAAAATAGAGCATGGCGCATCCGGAGCGTGACAAGATCAATATAACTGGTAAAATCCATTTTGCCAGTTAGGATTTTTGCATGACCTTCACCTGGACAGCCCATCGATTTGCCGGCGGCGCCCTGGCACTGGATGTCGCCAATTCCATCGTCCTGCGTTTCGATCCCGAACGCCGGATCGACCGCTTCGCCGATGTCGTCGCACTCCATTCCTTTGCAGAAGCCGCCAACCGCTACAGCGCGGAGAGTGTACGCTTCGGCGCGCTTGCGCCTGTCGCCGCGGAGAACCGTGACCGGCTCTTGCAGTTGCGCGAAGCGACCGACCGGCATTTTCGCGCAGAGATCTCGGACACAGGCCGGCCGGAACTGTTGGCGGATCTGCTGGAAGCCATCGCCGGCGTCTTGCGCGGCTCGACGCACCAGGGCGGCCTGCTTTCGCTCGACACCGCAACGGCGCAATCGGCGCTCACGCTTGCCGCCAACCCCGAGCCCGATCGGCTGAAGATCTGCCCGAATTGCGGCTGGCTGTTTCTCGACCGCAGCCGCAACCGCAGCCGCACCTGGTGCGACATGGCCGTCTGCGGCAACCGCACCAAAGCCAAGCGCCACTATCACCGCAACAGGGAAGAAGCAGGCCCATGACAAGGACATTCGGGATCTTGGCCACACTTGCCATCGCACTTGCCGCTGCGGCATGTCAGCGCGAGAGCGGCCCGGATCCGCTGAAGCTGACGGGCAAGATGTTCGTCTTCAACTACCGCCTCGCCTATGCGACCTACATGGTCACGCTGACCAAGGCCGAGGCGGTGCCCGACGGCAGCATCGTGGTGGCGCGCTTCGAAAATCCGGCCGGCGGCGACGCGCTGACACTGGAGCGCAAGCTCTTTCCGAAGTTGGAGAAGGTGGTGCTGGAAAGCCCCGATGTCACCTGCGTGAAGAAGGATCGCCCCTATACGGTGTCGATCGAGGTCAAAGGCCCCGAAGGCCAGTCACTGCAGAAGCTTGAGACCACCGTCGTCTCCGATGTCGATCAGGACATCATGCCGGCCAAACCGCTGGTCGAGGGCCCGGCCTACGACAAGAACCCGGCGGTCTTCAGCGGCGGCAAGGCACCAGCCCATTTCGAGACCGCGAAGTGCCCCGTCTGAGAGACCGGGCAACAAAAAACCGGAGCGTTTCCGCTCCGGCTCAAATCCTGAGTCAATTCAAGCCGCTATGGCTCGAACCGAAGATTTTGAATCAGCCAACGATCTCGGTGCCCGAGAACCAGTAGGCGATTTCTTCAGCAGCGGTTTCCGGAGCATCCGAACCGTGAACCGAGTTTTCGCCGATCGAGAGAGCGTGAACCTTGCGGATCGTGCCTTCGTCAGCGTTTGCCGGGTTGGTGGCGCCCATGACTTCGCGGTTCTTGGCGATTGCGTTTTCGCCTTCGAGAACCTGAACGATGGTCGGGCCGGAGGACATGAACTCGACCAGTTCGCCGAAGAACGGACGCTCCTTGTGAACGGCGTAGAAGCCTTCGGCTTCGCGACGGCTCATCCAGACGCGCTTGGAAGCGACGACGCGCAGGCCGGCATCTTCGAGCATCTTGGTGATGGCGCCGGTCAGGTTGCGCTTGGTCGCGTCCGGCTTGATCATCGAGAAGGTACGTTCAATAGCCATTGGCTCAAATCCCTTGTTTCTTGAGAAGTGGCGGTTCATTAGCCGCCAATTCCGCGCAAAACAAGGGGGTTCACCGATGATTCGGCTTAGGCCAGGCGGGTTTCACGCAGCCGTCACACTGCGCCCGAGCCCGCCATGCAGATCGAGGCAGCGCTCAAACCAGGCGGTGACGGGATCACCCGGCTGAAGCAGGCGCTGCGGCGAGACGATGCGCGCCCATTGAAACGCGCCGAAGACGATGTAGTCGGCGAAAAGCGGCGTTGCACCACCCAGAAAATCCTGAATCTTCAGCAGATGGCGCAAAGGCTCGAGCTTTTCCGAGAAGGTTGCGAGAGAGGATCCGCCACTTTCGGCCACGGCCTCGAGCGACGTGCCGAAGCGCTTTTCCCGGCTCTCGCGGAAATAGGCCTGATCGACGGGGTCCAGCCGGTCGTGAATGTCCCGGATAATGATGCGGGTGACGGCCGGGTGCAGCGTCGTCTGCGACCAACCCTCGACGAAGCGGGAGATCGCCATCGCCCCCTCGCCGGCAAAGAGCGCCGGACGGTCCGGATAGGTCCGTTCGAGATAAAGGGCGATCTCGAAGCTGTCCTTCACGAGCTTTTCTCCATCCCGCAGCAACGGCACCAGGTTCGTCGCCCCGTCCTCGATCGCTCGGATTTCGGTGAAACCGATCGGCACGGTGTCAAAGTCGAGCCCCTTGTGGGCCAGCGACATCGCGGTCTTCCACACATGCGGCGAGAAGGGACGCGCCCTGTCGGATCCACACAGCGAATAGAGCTTTCTAGTCATGCAAACTCTCCGGGACGATTGGCGTCCTCTTGAACGACATATCCGCCGCGTCATCAAATCAGTAAATTTCATGAATGATATCAGACACAGGAATGCGGTTCCGGGTTAGCGTCGCCATCCGCAACCGCAGCCATCAGGAAGGTAGCCGATGCTCGATCATTTTCGCATGTTCGCCGATTATAACCGCTGGGCGAACCGCCTCGTCTATGCTGCTGCTGCGGAGCTGACCGATGCCGAATTGCGGGAAAACCGCGGCGCCTTTTTCGGCTCACTGCTTTCAACCCTCAATCATATCCTCGTTGCCGACCGCATCTGGATGAAGCGCTTCACAGGCGAGGGCAATACCCCTGCTTCACTCGACACGACCCTGCACGAGGACCTCGCCGGGCTTACCGCCGCGCGGGCGGCCGAGGACGAACGCATCATCGCCTGGATCGACAACCTCAGCGACGAGCGCCTTGGCGCTTTGCTTAGCTACAGAACGCTCACCAATCCGGCGGCCGTCGCGCAGAGGCTGGCGCCGACGCTCGGCCACTTCTTCAACCACCAGACCCACCATCGCGGTCAGGCGCACGCGACGGGCGCCCGTCCCTGATACTGGACCTGGCCCAGTTTCTGAGGACCCAAGGATCACAGTGGGCGTAACGGCGAGCGTAACGCCTCGAAGCCGAACAGCCGCAGTGGCCGGATCTCACGCCCGCGCCATGCGGTAAGCTTCTTCAAGAGCTGACGCTGGCCGAGCCATGCGACGAGGCCGAGCGCCACGCCGCCGACGATCGACAGCAGCGAAAAAGCCGCCGGCGGCAAGGCCGGCTGCATCGGCACCATCAGCAATTCCGGCACGAAGCGGTGCAGGATGTAGATGTGGAAACCCGCCGCCGACAGGGGCAGGATGAGCTGAGCCGACCAGCGCGGCAGACTGACGCGTGGAAGGTAAAGCAGCGCTGCCAGGACGGCGATCTGCAGCAGATATTTGATCTTCGTGCCGATCCAGACTCCTTCGTAGAGGCCGAAGAACAGGAGGGCCCCCGTGCCGGCCAGCATCAACAGCAGCCGCCGCCTGGCCGTTTCCGCAACGGCGGCGCACCAGCCAATGACGGCGAGATAGAAGATCCATGGCAGCGTAAAGATCTGGCGATTGCCGATCGGCCAGACGAGTGGCAGCGCCAGACGGGTAACAAGCGCGGCCAGAAGCAAGGCCATCCCGGCGGCGAAGGGTTTTGCCGACACGAAACGGCGAAACTGCGGGACGGCAAAGAGCCCGACGAAGACCACCATCATCTGGCAATAGGCCTCGATGAACCAGTAGAGATAGGGCACCATGCCGTGCGTTTCCGGCAGGGCCACGCCGAAGTTGCCGACGAGAAAGACCGAGGCCCAGGGCACCTCACCCCAGGCGACCGCATAGGCCGCAACGATCAGATAATAGGGGATCAGCACCTGCGCGAGCGGCCGCAGGATCGCCCAGCCGTCGCCTGCAAGCAGCGCTCCCATCTGAAAGCGCGCAAGGCTGAAGCCGGCGAGAACGACCATTGCCGCCGACCCGCCGGGGATCGGCCACAGGACCTCGTGGTGCAGGACGACCAGAAGAATGGCAAGCGCACGGATCAAGAGGTCCGTGCCGATCCGTCGCGTGGCAGTCTCGCGCCGTTCCTGGAGCGATAGCTCGGCGATCGGCAAGGTCTCCCAGGTATCCGGAACTTGCCCCAGCGCCTTTTCCAGCCCGATCGACAGCTGAACGAAGCGCAAGGAATCGCCACCGAGCGAGACAAAGCTGTCGGACCGCTTCACCCGCTTCGGATAGAAGACCTGGGCAAAGAGCCCTTCGATACCGCCGTTATCATCACCGCCACTGGCCGCCGCCTGGCGGGCCGCCATGTTCAGCCCGTTGTAATCGATCTTGCCGCTGGCAAGCCGCGGCATCTCGGCAAGGGGCGTCGCCTTCAGGTGGGCCAATGTCAGCCCGCTTGCCTGCGCCAAGAGCCGCCTGATCTCTTCGGCATCGCGGCTGCCGGCGTAAAAGGCGTGAAGGCCGGCATCGTCGCCGACGACGGCAGCGGTGATGCCGCGCGCCTCGAGCCCCGCTTCCAGCACATCGTGCGCGATCCTGAACCCGGCGATCTTGGAGATCCGCTTCATGCGGCCGACGATCTGGAACAGGCCGTCGGCATGGCGCATGGCGAGGTCGCCGGTCCGCAATTCGGCAAGGTCGGCGCCGCGGCAGAGGTCATGCCGTGAAATGGCATAGCCCATCATGACGTTCGGGCCGCGATAGACGAGTTCGCCAGCCACGCCGTCGCTTTCGATCGGCACGCCGCTCTCGCTCACGATCAGAAGGCGTCCACCTGGAATGGCGACGCCGATCCTGTCCTCGTTGCCGGAAAGCTGAGCCGGCGGCACATAGGCGATGCGGGCGGTGGCCTCGGTCTGGCCGTACATGGCGAAGAAAGCCACACCCTGGGTGCCGAGATGGTCGTTGTAGAGTCGGATAACATCAGCGCTCAAGCGGCCACCGGCGACAGTCATGAAACGCAGCTTGGCGAAGCGACGGTCGCGGAAGCCCACTTTTTCCAGCAGCTCGTAGGAGTAGGGCACGCCCGAGAGGTTCGTGCTTCCGCTTTCCGCGAGACCATCGAGAAAACCGGCATCGAGGATGGAGCCGCCGGGAATATAGAGGCTGGCGCCGACGGCCAGGTGAGAATTCAGCACCGACAGGCCGTAGGAATAATGGAGCGGCAGGATCAGGCAGCCGCGATCTTCCGCCGTCAGGCCGAGATAGTCCGCGATCGCCACAGCGTTGGCGGAAATGTTTTCCCGCGGGAGACGCACGGCCTTGCCGCAACCGGTGCTGCCCGATGTCGAGAGCATGACGGCCAGTTCGTCATGGGGCGTCCGATCGCCTTGTCGCAGATGCTCCGTGCGCCAGCGGCCATCGATGCGACGGAAGCCGAAGTCTGGCTCGAAGGCATCGACCCAGGAGCCGGCAGCGCCGTTCTTCGGGGCTTGCATGGCGACGGCATGCCCGGCGGCGAGCGCTGCCAGATAGGCGACAATCGCATGCTCGCAAAGCTCGGCCTCGATCGTTACCAGCCCGCGCGGACCGCGAAAGGCAAGTGCCTGGCGGGTGACCCGCTCATGGAGTTCGCGATAGGTGACGATCCGTTGCCCGGAAAAGACCAGCGCCGGCCGGTCGCCCCATTTCGCCAGATCCGCAATGAACGAGAGGGACATGCTTGACCGTCGCTGTTTGCCCGGGCTCGATGCCCGATTTAGCAGCGCCGAATATAATTGGTGACTAAAGGCGTCAAGTATAAAGATGGCGACAGTTGACGACCGTCCATTCCCCGCGACATGCGGTTGCAGTGGACGGAGGACCGATGGAATTTAGCAACCATACCGGGCGGGAATCGCCCAGAGCCCGAAATCTTCAGACTCCCTTAAATGCAGCCTTCTCATAGTGGCGGCTTATCAAGCCAGAGATCGAGAAGCGACCGGGGGCCACGACAGAATGAACAGGCAAGTTCCAGCGGATGCCAGCCGATCGCAGGCAAGGCAGGCGGCGATCATTCTGAAGGTGGCGCATGCGATGTCGGCGCACGGGATCGCGGCCCTGCCCCGCAATTACGAGCTTGTCTACGAGGCGCTATCCGGTCGCCTGCCGGAGCTTTCCCGCGAACTCGCCGCACTCGGGCACAACCCGCAGCAGGATGCGCTGGATGCCCTGGGTCTCAGGCATCACCTCATCTCCCATGCAGCACTTGCCGCGGACCGCGCGAGAGCCGCGGGCCAGGAAGCGCTTGCCGAGATTGCCGGAAAGCTCAGGCTCGCCTTGCTGCAGAAACAGAGCTTCAAGGATGAACTGGACCATTTCGCCGGCCGCCTGGCCACGGACCCCGTTGCAGGCATGTCCGAATTCGCCGACGACGCCGCGCGACTGCGGGAAGCGGCTGGCCGTTTGACGAATGAAGAAGGCGCTCTCCAGCAGGCGCTGGAAACCAGCATGACACGTCTCGCCGAACTCGAAGGCGAGCTTGCCGAAAGCCGGCGATCCCTGACCCGCGACCCGGCCACGGGCCTGCCGAACCGCCTGGCGCTGACGGCAAAACTCGACTCGATCCTCGAAGCGGAACGGGCAGACCAGCCGGTTGCCCTGCTTCTTGCCTCGGTGGAAGGGCTGCGTGAAATGGCGGAGCACCACGGCGGCACGGTCGCCGCGAAGGCGCTTTCCAAGCTCTCGACGCTGTTTCGCAAGTCGATCAAGAAGGACGATTTCGTCGCCCGCGTGGGCCAGCAGGAGTTTGCCTTCGTGTGCCGGGATGTCAGCACCGAAAATGCCGAGGCCATTGCCCGGCGTCTGCGGCAGTCGGTGAAGGAACTGACGGTCACCCTCCCCGGACGGGCGCACACGGCCGAGACGCTTTCGCTTGCGGCCGGCATCACCCTTGCGCAACCGGCATCGACGAGCGCCGATCTGCTGACCCAGGCGGAGCAGGCCCTCGCCGGCGCACGCGATGGCGCCGGCATCCTGTGCTATTCGGCGGCCCTCGGCCGCGGCAGGGGCTACGGCCAGAGCGCCGCTTGACGCTTGCAAATCAGGCGGCGTCCGGGTGACGGCTTTCGTCGATTTCCGACGCCCTTTCACGCAGACAGCCGAGCAGCCGGAAGAATTCGGTGCGTTCACAATCGTCGAGCGCTGAGAACAGCTCATCGATCGTGCGATGGCGCGGCTGCAGTGCCGCCTCCAGCGCCAGCCGACCGCGGTCGGTGATCGAGATGATCTTCGCGCGGCGGTCTTCCGGATCCGGTTCGCGCAGGACCATGCCGCCCCGCTCCAGGCCATCGATCGCTTCGGTGACGGTTCTGGCCGCAAAGCCGAGCGCCGAGGCGATATCCGCGCAGCGACAGGGGCCGAGCGTGTTCAGATAAAACAGGAATTTGCTGCGCGCGAGCGAAACGCCTTCCTCCGACATCGATGCGTTCACCAGGCGATGAACGCAGTGGTAGAGCTCGAAGAGCCGCTCGGCGACTTCGACTTTTTCTGTCATGGCAATGTACCTCATTTGGCAACGCCAAAACGAAACAACCCGGCCCCGCGTGGGCGGGACCGGGTTGTTCGGTCAACCGTCTGGCGTGACTTACTGCTTGTTTTGGTCGGCCTCGCCGAAAGCCCTGGCGCCGCCATTGGCGATCGCGCCGGTTGCCGTCTTGTCGACGGATCTGTCTTCGATGCCCGCATAGTAGTCGCCGCGGCTTGCGGTCGCGGACACGCCGGTGCCGGCGGAGGCTTCGGCGCGGCCGGTAAAGAGCGGCGTGGAGCTAACGCCCTCGTAGTAGCTTCCGCCTGCGACAGCGGCGGACGCGCCGCCGAGCATGGCCGCCGCAACGAGGATTGCGGCAAAGGACTTCTTCATCAATCTGTTCCTTGGTGGAGGTAGAAGGTCGGGGACTAGGCCCGCATAGGCGCTTGGGGTCGCCTCATAGGATCATCACGGTGATCCATCAAATCCCTTGAAATGGGGTGCGGGCCAAAACCCGCGCCCCCTCATTCATCGCCGTTAGCGCGAAATGCCCTGGTAGTATTCGCCTTCGCCGCCGATCACGCTCTTCGGCGCGACGCTGAAGTTTGCGACCGAGCCGGTGTTGGTGCGATCGACATAGCCGGCTTCGGAGCTGCCGATGGTGAAGGACGACTTGCCGGTGACGGCCGGCGTGCGCTCGGTATAGAGCGGCGTCGGGCTGACGCCTTCATAGTAGCTGCCGCCGGCAAAGGCAGCAGAAGCGCCACCGAGGATAGCGGTTGCAACGAGAGCGGCGGAAAGAGCGGTCTGGATTGCGGTTTTCATGGTCTTTGCTCCTGGGAGGCTCGTTCGGCTGAACGAGGTTTCATCAAAAATGTCCTTGGCCGGATCGGTCGTCCCTCGGAACGCGGGGCCTCTGCCACTGGCGTTCGGTCGATCGAGGCGGTCAGAAGAGCGTTCCCCGCCCTTCCGTTGTTGAGATGGTCCCTCACGATGAGGATGTGTAGTATCGATTGTCGGAACGCCTTGTTCAAAAATCGATAACAATGACCTCTTGAATTCCCGACCCGCCACAGCGGTGGCAACAGCACGCCGACGCCTCTTGCCTTCCCGGCCAAGTCCGGGCAAAAGGCCGCAATGATCCAGATTTCCGGCCTTTCCGCCCGCATCGCGGGACGTCTCCTCATCGAAAACGCATCCGTGACGCTTCCGGCGGGCACGAAGGCGGGGCTCGTGGGCCGAAACGGCGCTGGCAAGTCCACGCTGTTTCGCATCATAACCGGCGAATTCGCGTCGGAAGCCGGCACGATCGCGCTACCCAAAAACGCGCGCATCGGCCAGGTCGCGCAGGAAGCGCCCGGCACAGAAGAACCGCTGATCGAGATCGTGCTCAAGGCGGACAAGGAGCGCACGGCGCTGGTCGCCGAAGCCGAAACCGCGACCGATCCGCACCGGATTGCCGAGATCCAGACGCGGCTTGCCGACATCGGCGCCCATTCGGCCGAAGCGCGTGCTGCAAGCATTCTCGCCGGCCTCGGCTTCGACCATGAAGCACAGCTGCGTCCCGCCTCGTCGTTTTCCGGTGGCTGGCGGATGCGGGTGGCGCTTGCGGGCGTACTCTTTTCCGAGCCGGATTTGCTGCTGCTCGACGAGCCGACCAACTATCTCGACCTTGAAGGCACGCTGTGGCTCGAGGACTACATCCGCCGTTATCCGCACACGGTCATCATCATCAGCCACGACCGCGACCTCTTGAACACGGCGGTCAACGCCATTGTGCATCTCGACCAGAAGAAGCTCACCTTCTATCGCGGGCCCTACGACCAGTTCGAGCGGCAGAAGGCGGAAGCCGACGAGTTGCAGATGAAGGCGAAGGCCAAGAACGATGCGGCGCGTAAGCACCTGCAAAGCTTCATCGACCGCTTCAAGGCCAAGGCCACCAAGGCGCGCCAGGCGCAAAGCCGCGTCAAGGCGCTGGAGCGCATGGGAACGATTGCGGCCGTGATCGAAGATCATGTCCAGGGCTTCTCCTTCCCGGATCCGGAGAAGGAAGCGGCTTCGCCGATCATCGCCGTCACCGGCGGTACCGTCGGCTACGAGCCCGGCAAGCCTATCCTCAAGCGCTTGAACCTGCGGATCGACACGGACGACCGGATCGCGCTGCTCGGCTCGAACGGCAACGGCAAGTCCACTTTCGCCAAGTTCATCTCGGGTCGCCTCGCGCCTGAGGCGGGCGAACTGAAGATCGCTCCCAATCTCAAGGTCGGCTTCTTTGCCCAGCATCAGCTCGACGACCTGATCCCGACGCAAAGTGCGGTCGAGCATGTGCGCCGGCGCATGCCGGAAGCGCCTGAAGCCAAGGTGCGCTCACGCGTGGCGCAGATGGGGCTTGCGACGGAAAAGATGGAAACGCCCGCCAAGGATCTTTCCGGCGGCGAAAAGGCGCGGTTGCTGATGGGCCTTGCCGCCTTCGACGCGCCGAACCTTCTGATCCTCGACGAGCCGACCAACCACCTCGACATCGACAGCCGCAACGCGCTGATCACCGCACTCAACGACTATTCCGGCGCCGTGATCCTGATTTCACACGACCGGCACCTGATCGAAGCGACGGCCGACCGGCTGTGGCTGGTGCGCGACGGTACCGTGACGAGCTATGACGGCGACCTCGAAGATTACCGCAGCCTGATTGTCGGTGGCCCCAAGGCGAAGGACGAGAAGCCGAGGCCGACCGGTGTCGACGACAGCCTTTCGAAGGCGGACCAGCGCAAGGTCAATGCCGACAAGCGCGCCTCGCTGGCGCCGCTCCGCAAGAAGATCAACGAAATCGAATCCTTGACCGGAAAGCTGGAGAAACTGATTCAGGCACTTGATGTGGAACTTGCCGATCCGGCGCTCTACGAAAAGTCGCCGGCCAAGGCTGCACAAAAGGCCAAGGAACGCTCCGACGCGGCAGCGAAACTCACGCATGCCGAAGAGCAATGGCTCGAACTTTCCGCCGAATATGAAGACGCGATGGCCGGCTGACAGAAGCCGGCCCCGCCGTCGCCTCCCCTCCGTCAGCCCAGCTCGAAAGTGGTAATTCCGTAGATTCGCGCCAGCGGCAGCCCCGGATCCGGCCCACGATACATGCGCGCGGTCTCAAACACGGGCTTGAGATTGTAGCGATCGCAAAGTGCCTTGGCCGAGGCGTTCGGTTCAGGGATATCGAGGTATACTTCGCTGCCGTTGACGCCGGCGGCAAGCTTGCGAAAGACCAGATCGGCGCCGGTCTCGGTGTCGGAAAAGAGCGGCCCGATTTTGAAGCCGTTGCGGCAGGCCCGGATCGTCCCATAGGCCGCCACCGCGCCATCGCGCAGCAGCAAGACGCTGCGCCGCCCGTCGCTCGCCTTCAGCCACTCGCGCAGAAACACCTCGCGACGCGCCGGGACGAAGCGGCGATCATAGTCGATGAGGAGCGGCATGTGCACCGGCGCGACCTCCAGCAGATCCGCGCCCGGCGGCTCGACCACGTCGATGATGCCGCCGTAGCGGATGTTCGCGTGGGCGTAGACGAAGCCGGACCGGCTATAGTTCTCCTGCTGCGCGACCACACCGTCCAGACCGACGATGCGCCGATCGGCAACCGACATCGCCTGTTGCCACAGCTGTCGGCCGATGCCCCTGCCACGATGATCCGGCCGGGTGATGAAGAAGCCGAGAAAGCCGAAGCTTTCGTTGTACCGCGCCAGTGAGATCGCGGCGACCGGCGCCCCCTCTCCATCCGCCACCCAATAGCCCTCGGGGTCGGCTGCCCAGAAAGGCCCCGCGTCGCCGAGGCCGGGGTTCCACCCCTCTTCCGCGGCCCACTCGATCATGATGTCGAGGTCGGCTCGGCTTGCCCGACGGATCTGCTGCTGCATCGTTCACTCCTCGTTCGGGTGGTCAGACCACCCATGTCAGTCCAGTTGACGGCACGGCATCGCACGTCCATCGGTAGAGTTAGTGCGGCGACGTTGAGAGGGAATGACAATCTGTCGATTCCATCGACATCGATGTCATAGCCGTGGGCGGAGCGGCGGCTTGCTCCCGGTGTGCAATCTGCTACAAGAGCCGACAATAAGTCATACAAATCGAGCGGAACACCATGGCCCCCATCAAAATTGCGCTTGTCGGCATCGGCAAGATCGTTCGCGACCAGCACCTTCCGGCGATCGCCAAGAACAGCGACTATCAGCTGATTGCCGCCGCGAGCCGACATGGGACGGTCGACGGCATCGACAATTTCAAATCGATCGAGGCGATGCTCGACGCGGTTCCTGCGATTGAAGCCGTGTCGCTCTGCATGCCGCCGCAGTATCGCTACGAGGCAGCTCGCGTCGCGCTCGACGCCGGTAAGCACGTGTTTCTGGAAAAGCCGCCGGGCGCGACGCTCAGCGAGGTCGCGGACCTCGAGGCGCTGGCAGCATCGAAGGGGCTGTCGCTGTTTGCAAGCTGGCACTCCCGCTACGCGCCGGCCGTGGAAGCTGCAAAGTCCTTCCTGGCAACGACGACGATCAAGGATGTCCAGGTCATCTGGAAGGAAGACGTGCGCCACTGGCACCCGAACCAGGAATGGATCTGGGCGGCCGGGGGCCTCGGGATCTTCGATCCGGGCATCAACGCGTTGTCGATCGTCACCCACATCCTGCCACGCCCGCTGTTCGTAACGTCGGCCGTGCTCGAATTCCCCGAAAATCGTGACGCGCCGATCGCCGCCAACATCACCTTCACCGACGGCCAAAAATTGCCGGTCGCGGCGGAATTCGACTGGCGCCAGACCGGCAAGCAGAGCTGGGACATCGTTGCCCGCACGGCGGCGGGCGAGATGGTGCTGTCGGAAGGCGGCGCCAAGCTCTCCATCGACGGCAAGCTCGTGCACGAGGAGCCCGAGCAGGAATATCCGATGCTCTACCGGCGCTTCGCCGAAATCGTCAAAGCCGGGAAGTCGGACGTCGATCTGGCGCCGTTGCGCCACGTCGCAGATGCCTTCATGCTCGGCAAGCGCAAGTTCGTCGAGGCCTTCCACGACTGATCTTCCGGACATGCCGGAAACAAAGAGCCCGCGGTCTCGGCCGCGGGCTTTTTTTGTCGTAACGCTTGTAAACTCAGGCCTTCTTTTCCCAACGGCCGTCGCGGTTCTGCTGCCAGTAGGTCAAGGTGTGCCCCTCGCCCTTCAGCCGCTTCCAATGGCCGCGCGCGCCTTCGAGCTGTTCCTGGTCGTAGCCGTCGAACATGAAGACGATGCGCTCATAGGCCGAAACGTCAGGTGGGCTCGCGCCATCGATGACGAAACGCACCGTCGCCGCATTGGCATTGCCATCGTCGGCGACGAGCAACACCGGTTGGTCCGCAGCAAAGTCGCCGGCGTCAGTGCCATGCGGCAGGAAACTCTCGTCGCGATAGACCCAGAGATGCGTATCGAGCGCATCGCGGCGGTCTGCATCGACCGTCTGTACGACCACGCGCCAGCCGCGCTCGACACTCTTGTCGAGCAGCGGCGGCAGCGCGTCTTCCAGCTTCGATTCCGTCAGGTGGTAGAACAGGATCTCGGTCATGCCGATTGCCTCCCGCCTTTCATCACGTCCGGCATTGCCGATCAGGCCTCGTAGCTCGCCCGCACCAGCTCATCGAGCAGCCGCACGCCGAAGCCCGAACCCCAGGACTGGTTGACCTCGTCGGTCGGCGCACCCATCGCGGTGCCAGCGATGTCGAGATGCGCCCAGGGGGTATCCTTGACGAAGCGCTTGAGGAACTGCGCCGCGGTAACCGCGCCACCGTGGCGGCCGCCGGTGTTCTTCATGTCGGCGAACTTGCTGTCGATCATCTTGTCGTATTCCCGGCCGAGCGGCATGCGCCACAGGGGCTCGTGCGTCGCGATGCCGGCGGCAAGAAGCTGCCCCGCCAGACGGTCGTCGTTGGAGAACAGGCCGGCATGATGCGTTGCAAGTGCAACCATGATCGCGCCGGTCAGGGTCGCGAGATCGATGATCGCCTGCGGCTTGAAGCGATCGTTGCAGTACCAGAGCGCATCACACAGCACGAGACGGCCTTCGGCGTCGGTGTTGATCACCTCGATCGTCTGGCCGGACATGGAGGTCACGATATCACCCGGGCGCTGCGCACTGCCGTCGGGCATGTTTTCCACAAGGCCGATGATTCCGATGGCGTTGACCTTGGCTTCGCGGGCGGCGAGCACGTGCATGAGGCCGGTGACGGCGGCCGCACCACCCATGTCGCCCTTCATTTCCTCCATGCCGGCAGCCGGCTTGATCGAGATGCCGCCGCTGTCGAAGACGACGCCCTTGCCGACGAAGGCAAGCGGACGGTCCTTGGACTTGCCGCCCTTCCACTGCATGATGACGAGGCGCGGTGGGCGGCTCGACCCTTGCGCGACGCCGAGCAGCGCGCCCATGCCGAGCTTCTTCATTTCCTTTTCGGTGAGGATCTCTACCTCGACGCCGAGCTTTTCCAGCTCCTTCGCCTTGGCGGCAAACTCGACCGGGCCCAGCACGTTGGCCGGTTCGTTCACCAGATCGCGGGCGAGAAACACGCCTTCGGCAACGGCCTGCGCCGCCGTGAACGCCTTTTTCGCCGCGATGACCGTGCCGGTGACGATCGTCACCTTGGTCGGCTTGCCGGATGGCTTCGCGTCGTCGTCGGCCTTCTTGGTCTTGTAGCTGTCGAAGGCGTAGGCATTCATCTCCATGCCGAGTGCGAAGTCCGCTGCCGCCTTTCCGGTCACGTTGGCGTCGGGCGCGTCGATGAAGACCGTCACCTTGTCGACCGAACCAAGCTTCGCAGCGACGGCTCCACCGGCCTTCAGCCAGTCATGGTCCGTCAGCGCATCCGCGTCTCCAAGACCGAGCACGACGATTCGATCGGCGGGCGAGCCGTGCGGCGCGACGATGTCGAGGGAGGAGAATGCCTTGCCGGTAAACTTCTTGATCTTCGCCGCCCTTGCGATGACGTTCTCGGGGTCGGCGACATCGGCGCCGGCAGCCGCCGACGCGCCCGCGCTCTTCAGCAGAACGGCGACGCCACCGCTCGGCTTATGGGACTTGGCAAAGGTGAACTCAAACTTCATCGACATTGAAAACTCCGGGTATTTCCTGTCTGGACGCAACCCTTTGGATCGAATGGATCTTTCCGGGAGATCGAGCGCCAGCCCAAGGGGATCTAGGCCGCACAACGCAACCGGACGACACGGCAAGGCTTATGGCAAGCCGGCCTGTTACCGGGCGGTTACAGTGGCAAATATTCGCATCATTCGCCACCGTCAAAGCTGTTGCCGGCACCCTTCTCGCTTTTCAACCGCTTGGCAAGATGCCCGCAGATGTTTACATGCGGTTAACCGAGGTTCTTCGCCTTAAATTATCCCTGTTGCTGCACAATTCGAGCAGCACGGGTGGCTGGCAAAGAACCGGGCTTCGGTTTACGGACATGGGCGAAATCCGGTTCGATAACCGCCGCCGGAACAGAAACATGAGCAGGATTTTGGACCGGACACGGGCATGAAGCTGATCGAACGCTACATATTCCGGCGTGCCGTGATCATGTTCCTCGCGACGCTCCTGCCGTTGCTTGGCATCACCTGGACGACTCAGGCGCTGACCAACGTCAACCTCGTCACCGACAACGGCCAATCCGTGCTCGCCTTCGCCAAAGTGGCGACCCTCATCCTGCCTTCCGTCATCACGATCATCCTGCCGTTTGCGCTGGTGATCGGCGTCACACAAACGCTGACGACGATGAACACCGATTCGGAGCTGACGGTGCTCAACGCCGCCGGCAGCTCGCGCATGGCGATCATCCGGCCGGTGGTCTACCTGGCATTGGGCCTCAGCGTGCTTTCCTTCGTGGTCGACAATTTCGTCGAGCCCTATTCGCGTATGGCCTTGCGCAAGATGCTGGCAACCGCCAACGCCGATCTGCTGTCGTCCGTCGTGCAGGAGAACACCTTCCGCAAGGTCGCAGACAATCTTTATGTCCAGGTTGGCGCGCGGCGGGGCGGCGGCGTGCTGCAGGGCATCTTCGTCGCCGATTCGCGCAATCCGAGCTTCGAGCTCGTCTACTATGCCCGCGAAGGCGCCATCGACGACAAGAGCTCGGCGCTGGTGATGAAAGACGGGGAAGTGCAGCGCAAGCTCCCCGACGGCAGCGTGTCGATCATCAAGTTCGACTCCTATGCCTTCGATCTCGCCGACATGACCAAGACGACGCGCGAGGCGACCATTCGAGCGAAGGACCGCGACCTTCCCGGCCTGATCAATCCGGACCCGGAAGATCACGTCTACAAGAACAATCCGCTCGCCTTTACCGCCGAGCTCAACCGTCGCTTCACGGAATGGACCTTCCCCCTTCTCTTCGGCCTGATTGCGCTGGTCTTCAGCAGTGACGCACGCTCCCACCGCGAAGCTCGGCTTCATCCGATGGTCAGCGCGCTCGGCACGGCCCTGCTCATCCGCTGGATGACGTTCTATGCCGGCAACAGCGCCGAGGACTCCGTGTGGTTCGTGCCGTTGATGTATGCCGTGCCGCTGATGGCGGGCGCCCTCTGCATTCACCAGCTCGTCAGCAACAGGCGACTGGACATTCCGATGACCGGGCAGGAAAAGCTGCAGGAACTCCTGGTTCGCCTGCGCCTGATGCGGCCTGACGCCGAGAAAGGGCAGCCGTCATGATGGGCACGCTCGGCCGCTACTTCTTCATGCGCTACGTGATCACGACGTTCTGGTTCCTCGTCGGGATCTTCTCGCTGGTCTTCATCATCGACTTCAGCGAGCAGGCAAGCCGGCTGGCAAACCTGCCGCGCTACAGCATCTCCGGCGCCCTGTTGATGACCGCGCTCCGGATCCCGCTGATCCTGCAGCAGACGATACCCTTCGTCGCGCTGTTTTCGGCCATGGCGGCGCTGATTTCGCTCAACCGCCGCTACGAGCTGGTCGTGACCCGCGCAGCCGGCATCTCCGTCTGGCAGTTCCTGCGGCCCTTCATCCTCGGCTCCTTCCTCTTCGGCGTGCTGGCGGTCGTGGCGCTCAACCCGCTTGCTGCCTGGGGAACGAAGCGCGGCGAGGCGCTTTTGGCCGAATGGGGCTCCACGCGGAACGCCGATGCTGGCTCGATCCCGTGGCTGCGGCAGATCTATAACGGCACGGACACGATCATCGGCGCGCGCTCGGTTCAGGACAACGGCACCACGCTTCTCAACGTCACCGTCATCCACTTTGATCCACAGGGCACGATCATTCTGAGACAGGATGCGGCGTCGGCGAAACTCGAAGATGGTTACTGGCTTCTTAACGACGTCACGGAAACGCGCAATGGGCAGCTTCCGCAACGTTTGAAAACAGCACAGCTGGCCACCAATCTTAAGCCGGAGTTTGTTCAGGAACGTCTTGCAAAGGCTGATTCCATTCAGTTTTTCGACCTGCCGCGCAAGATCGAAGTGGCCCGCTCCTTCGGTTTTTCGACCAACGGCATGGAAACTCAATTCCACTCAATGTTGTCGTTGCCGCTGCTGCTCGTCGCCATGACGCTGATCGCCGCTTGCGTGTCGCTGAAATTTAGCCGGTTTAACCAATCGCGCTCCGTAATTCTCGGTGGCATCCTTTCAGGCTTCGTGCTTTATGTCGTCACCGTGCTTGTCAAAGCATTCGGGAGCAGCGGCATTGTGCCTCCTTTCGTTGCAGCCTGGTTGCCAGTTGTTGTAGCGATGGCGCTGGGCTCGACGATTCTTTTAAATCAGGAGGATGGCTAGTGGCGGTAGTGAACCGCAAACGTATAAGGCTGATCAACGCTGCCCTGCTTGCAGGCGTGGCGCTGCAGACACTTGCCATGGGAATGAGTGCGCCTGCAATGGCGCAGCAGGCTTCGGACCGCCTCGATTCGTTGCGCCCGAACATGCCGGAAGACGCCAAGCTGCTTCTGTCCGCCAATGAGCTCGTCTACAACAAGGACGCCGAAAAAGTGATCGTGCGCGGCAACGTGCAGATCGATTACGGCGGCTACAAGATGGTGGCCCGTCAGGTCGAGTACGACCAGAAGAATGGCCGCATCTATGCATCCGGGGAAATCCAGTTCATCGAGCCCGGCGGCAATGTCGTCTATGCCGACAAGATGGATGTCACCGACGATTTCGGGGACGGTTTCCTCGAGCAGATGCGCATCGAAACCACCGATCTGACGCGGCTTGCTGCCACGAGCGGCGAGCGCCGGAACGGCGAAGAATTCATCCTGAACGAGGCCGTCTATACGGCTTGCACGCCGTGCTCGACCAAGCCGGAACATCGCTCGCTGTGGCACATCAAGGCCCAGCGCGTCATCCAGAACGGCCGCACGCGGACCATCCGTCTGGAGAACGCGCGCTTTGAGCTGTTCGGCAAGCCGATCGCCTATATTCCGGTCATGGAGCTGCCGGACCATACGGTCAAGCGCAAGAGCGGCTTCCTGTTTCCGACGTTCCGCTCGGCCCAGAAACTCGGAGTTGGCGTCGGCGTCCCCTACTACTGGGCGATCTCGCCCTATATGGACGCGACGGCCACGCTTACCGGCCTGACGCGACAGGGCTTCCTGCTGGAGGGAGAATTCCGCCAGCGGTTCCACAACGGCTTCCATACGCTGAACTTCGCCGGCATCAGCCAGCTCGATAAGGGCAAGTTCACGCCCGGCACCGTCGACGCGATGCATACCAATCGCGGCATGATCGCGTCGAAGGCTGAGTTCGAGATCAATCCGCGCTGGACCTTCGGCTGGAACGTACTCGTCCAGTCCGACGCCAACTTCGCCAAGACCTACGAGCTGTCGACGTTCGACGGCACCACCTATACCAACCAGGCCTACCTGACGGGGCTCGGCAAGCGGAACTACTTCGATCTGCGCGCCTTCTACTTCGACATTCAGGACGCCGACGCCAACAGCATCGAGGAAAACCAGCAGCCGGCGGCGCAGGTCCTCGACTATTCCTACAAGGCGCCTGATCCCGTGCTGGGCGGCGAGCTTTCCGCGACGTTCAACTTCACGAACGTGAAGCGCAACCGGCTCGACGCGTTTACCCAACCGGGCGTGGTCCGCTTCCGCGGCCTAGAAGGCACCTCGCACCGCCTGACCGGCGAACTCGAGTGGAAGCGCACCTTCATCGCCCCGGGCGGCCTGGTCCTCACGCCGCTGATGGCAGCGCGCGGCGATGCCATCGGGCTGAACATGGACAATCCGGGTCCGGCCTACACCGGCGACTTCAACACGAGCGATGCGGCAACGCGGCGCATGTTGACCGCAGGCCTCGAAGCCCGCTACCCGATCCTGTTCGTCGGCGAGGACAGCAGTCACGTCGTCGAGCCGATCGCACAGCTCTACGCGCGCCCGAACGAGCAGTACGCCGGCGGCCTGCCGAACGAAGACGCGCAGAGCTTCGTGTTCGACGCAACGAACCTCTTTGACCGCGACAAGTTCTCCGGTTTCGACCGGATCGAGGGCGGCACCCGCGCCAATGTCGGCTTCCGCTACACGGGGACCTTCGATAGCGGCTACGGCCTGCGTGGCATCGTCGGCCAATCCTTCCATCTGGGTGGCCTGAACTCGTTTGCGACGGACGACCTGGTCAAGGCCGGGGCGAATTCCGGTCTTGAGACCAAGAGCTCTGACTACGTTGCCATGTTCGGCATCGACGCACCGTCCGGCCTGATGGCGAGCGTTTCCGGCCGCCTCGACGAAAAGGACCTGTCGCTGCGCCGCGCCGATACCACCGTCGGCTATCTCGGCACGACCTGGCAGGCCGCGATGACCTATACGCGCATCGAAGCGCAGCCGCTCTACGGATCTCTGTCCAACCAGGACGAAATCCAGACCGCCGCCGCCTACCGGTTCCACGACTATTGGTCGGTGTTCGGCGCGATCACCTATGACATCAACAAGGATGTCATCTCACGCAACGGTTTCGGCATAACCTATGACGATCAGGACACGCTGTTCTCGATCGTCTACAAGCAGGAACGCGATACCGATGCCAATGTCGCGAACGACTGGTCGATCGGCGCGAGAATCAGCTTCCGTACACTCGGCGACGTGAACGTCGGCGACACCAAGTTCGAAGAGCTCGACTATTATTGATATCGTCAAGCGAGTGGGCGAGCCAAAAGTTCGCCCATTCGTCGATATCGGCACCGTCAAACGGTCTTGTCATCGTTTGGCCGCATGTATTATGCATTCCCTCCGACAAGATAAGGCAACGGCGCAAGGCCGGCAGGCGGACAAAGCCTGTCGACGGTGATAGTCCGGGATATAGGAAAAGAGAATGGGCGGGAAAATGTCGATCTTGAGGACACTGTCGGTACTGGCTTTGGCCGGCACCTTGAGCGTTGCAATATGCTCCGGAGCTCAGGCAGCAGCGAGCACGGTCAAGGTAACGGTCAACAACACGGTGATTACCTCCGGCGACATCGCCAAGCGCGTGGCCTTCCTTCGCCTGCAGCGCCAGAAGGGCGGCAACGACGAAGCCAAGAAGCAACTCGTCGACGAAGTTCTCAAGCGTGCCGAGATCGCACGCATCGGCCAGTCCGTCAGCACGCAGGAAGTCGATGCCGCCTATGCGCGCTTCGCCTCGGGCAACAAGCTTTCGACCGAGCAGCTCGGCAAGATTCTCGATCAGGCCGGCGTCGGCTCCGAACATTTCAAGCAATTCATCGCCGTGCAGATGAGCTGGCCGCGTGCGGTCAACTTCCGTTACGGCAGCTCTAACCGCCTCCAGGGCGCCGACCTCGTCAAGCGCATGATGGAAGGCGGCGGACAGAAACCGGTGACCACCGAGTATTTCCTGCAGCAGGTGATCTTCGTCATTCCCGAGAAGAAGCGCGGCGCGATCACCGCGAAGCGGCAGGCGGAAGCCAACGCCTCGCGCGCTCAGTTCCCGGGCTGCGAAACCTCGAAGGTGTTTGCCGCCAACTATCGCGACGTGTCGATCCGCAGCCTCGGCCGCATGCTTGCCCAGCAGCTGCCTGACGAATGGAAGCCGCTGATCGAGAAGGCCGGCGAGAACGGCACCACCGGAACCCGCGTGACAGAAAAGGGCGTGGAGTACCTGGCGATCTGCAAGAAGCGTGAGGTCAACGACGACACCGCCGCCGAAATCGTCTTCCGCGCCGAGGATATCGGCAAGAAGAAGGCCGGTGGCGAAGACCCGAACAGCGAGAAGTACCTCGAGGAGCTGCGCAAGAAGGCGCAAATCGTCAACAAGTAATCACGACGGAAACATGCGCGAAACTACCGGCGGGCCCCTCGCCCTGACCATGGGCGACCCGGCCGGTATCGGGCCGGACATCAGCCTCTCGACCTGGCTCGGCCGCCGCGACCATGCGACGGCCCCCTTCCTTTTCATCGGCGATCCCGCGGTCCTTGCCGCGCGCGCCTCGATGCTCGGCTACACGGTGTCCATCCGCGAGACGGATTGCGCCGGCGCCCTCTCCCTCTTCGACACGGCGCTGCCGGTGCTGCCGCTTGCCTGCCCTGCCCCGGTCAAGGAGGGCGAGCCGGACACCGTCAATGCCAGCGCCGTGATCGGGGCGATCGACACGGCCGTGCGACTGGTGACCGCCGGACAGGCCTCGGCCGTGGTCACGAACCCGATCGCCAAGGCGGTTCTCTATGACGCCGGCTTCCGCTTCCCGGGCCATACCGAATATCTCGCCGATCTTGCCGAAAAGGCGACGGGACAGCCGGTGCTGCCGGTGATGATGCTGGCCGGACCGAAGCTGCGCGCCGTTCCCGTCACCATCCATATCCCCTTGAAGGACGTGCCGGAGCAACTGACGCCGGACCTCATCTACCGCACCTGCGCGATTACTGCGGCCGACCTTCGCAATCGTTTCGGACTTCGACAGCCACGGCTCGCGATCGCCGGGCTGAACCCGCATGCGGGCGAAAACGGTGCGCTCGGTCTCGAGGACGACGCCGTCATCCGGCCCGTCATCGACAGGCTGCGTGCCGAGGGCATCGATGCCGTCGGCCCGCTGCCGGCAGATACGATGTTCCATGATCGCGCACGCGCCACCTACGACGTGGCCATCTGCATGTATCACGACCAGGCGCTGATCCCGGCCAAGGCGCTCGGCTTCGACGATAGCGTCAACGTCACGCTCGGTCTTCCCTTCATCCGCACGTCGCCCGACCACGGCACGGCCTTCAGCCTTGCCGGCAAGGGCGTCGCCCGCGACGACAGCCTTCGGGCCGCGCTCGACCTTGCCGCATCGCTTGCGGCCAATATGCCAGGAGATACCCGCTGATGGCCGCCCTTGACGGTCTTCCTCCGCTACGCGACGTCATCCAGCGTCACGGCCTCGATGCCAAGAAGGCGCTCGGCCAGAACTTTCTGCTCGATCTCAACCTGACGCAGAAGATCGCGCGGACCGCCGGTTCGCTCGAAGGGGTAACGGTCATCGAGGTCGGCCCCGGACCGGGAGGCCTCACCCGCGCCATCCTCGCGCTCGGTGCCAAGAAGGTCATTGCGATTGAGCGGGACGCGCGCTGCCTGCCGGCACTTGCCGAAATCGGCGCGCATTATCCCGATCGGCTACAGGTCATCGAAGGCGATGCTTTGAAGACGTCGTTCGAGACGCTTGCCGACGATGGGCCGGTCAAGATCATCGCCAACCTGCCCTACAATGTCGGCACTCAGTTGCTCGTTAACTGGCTGCTGCCCGAGCGCTGGCCGCCCTTCTGGCAGTCGCTGACGCTGATGTTCCAGCGCGAAGTGGGCCTGAGGATCGTCGCCGACGCGGATGACGACCACTATGGCCGCCTCGGCGTGCTCTGTGGTTGGCGCACAAAGGCGCGGATGGCATTCGACGTGCCGCCGCAGGCCTTTACGCCACCACCGAAGGTGACGTCGTCCGTGGTCCATCTGGAGCCGGTGGAAAACCCGATCCCCTGCTCGGTCTCGGCGCTCGAGAAAGTGACGCATGCAGCCTTCGGCCAGCGCCGCAAGATGCTGCGGCAGAGCGTGAAGCCACTCGGTGGCGAGGCGCTGCTTGCCAAGGCCGATATCGACCCGCAGCGACGCGCCGAAACACTTTCAGTGGAAGAGTTCTGTCGCCTGGCCAACTGCCTCTGAGCGGGCATATGGATCGCAAGGCGCGCGCTACAAATAACGTGAGTCAAAAATGGCTCCTCACGGAGCCATTTCTTTTGAAGCCTTAGAACGGGTTTTCGGTCAGCAGCCCGTTGACGAAATCGAACAGGCCGGGGCGCCGGTCGCGGCGCAGGCGTTCGGCCTCGACGATCGCACGCACGGACGCAAAGGCGCGGTCGAGGTCGTCGTTGAGCACGATGTAATCATACTCCCGCCAGTGCTCGATCTCGGCGCGCGAATTGGCAAGGCGCGTGGCGATCACCTCTTCGCTGTCTTCGGCGCGACGATGCAGGCGCGACTGCAGTTCAGCCATTGACGGCGGCAGGATGAAGATCGAGACGACGTCGCCCGCCATCTTCTCCTGGAGCTGCTGCGCGCCCTGCCAGTCGATATCGAACAGCATGTCGCGGCCCGCGGCCATGGCCGCCTCGACCGCGTCGCGCGGTGTACCGTAGAAATTGCCGTGCACTTCCGCCCATTCGAGCAGCGAGTCGGTGGACCTCAGCGCCTCGAACTCGCGGATCGACTTGAAGTGATAGTGCCGTCCATCGATCTCGCTTGGGCGCCGCTGACGTGTCGTCACGCTGACCGAAATGCTCATCTCCGGATCGGCTTCCAGGAGATTGCGCGCTATGGTCGACTTGCCTGCGCCCGACGGCGAGGAAATGACGAGCATCAGCCCACGACGGGCGATCTTGATGGGCGAAGGGGTCGCCGGGTTCATACCTTACTCCAGATTCTGGACCTGTTCGCGGAACTGGTCGATGACGACCTTCAGCTCGATGCCGGCGGCAGACACAGCGGCCGCGTTGGACTTGGAACAGATCGTATTCGATTCTCGGTTAAATTCCTGTGCGAGGAAATCGAGCTTGCGCCCGACGGGACCGCCCTTCGACAGAAGCTCCCGGGCGGCAACGATGTGGGAACCAAGCCGGTCGATCTCCTCGCGAAGATCCGCCTTGGTGGCGAGCAAAGCGACTTCGGCATGGAGCCGGTCCCGGTCGAGCGACGAGCCGTTGTCCATCACCAGAGCTACCTGCTGCGCCAGCCGATCGGCAATCGCAGCGGCGCTACGTGACGGGTCGGACTCAACCGTCGCCGTCAGCCGCTCGATCGTCTCGACCTGTCCCAGCAGGATCTGACAGAGTGCCGCGCCCTCATCTTCTCGCATCGCGCGCAAATCGGCGAGCGCACCCGCCAGACCTGCCAGGATACCGGCATCGAGCGCCGCACGCTCTTCTTCGCTTTCTTCCGGCTCGCGGAAGTCGACGATGCCGCGGATAGTGAGAAGCGTGTCGAACCGGAGTGGCGCGGGATCGACGAGATCACCGAGTTGGCCGCGCAGGTTCAGCACCGCCGTCAAAGCTGCCTGGTTGACCACGGCCTCGACGGCCGCCTCGCCGCCGCTGACGGAGAGGCCGACCTGAAGATTGCCGCGGGAAAAATACTCCGCTGCGAGCTTGCGCACCTCGGGCTCGAAGCGCTCGAGCCCCTGCGGCAGGCGCAGCCTGAGGTCCAGGCCCTTGCCGTTGACGGAGCGCAGCTCCCAGGCCCAACGACGGCGGCCGCTGCTGCCTTCTCTCCGGGCAAAGCCGGTCATCGATTGGAGCGGCATCATCACCTCCGTTGCGGTTTCAGCAGAAGCAATAAGGCGACGGCGCGGCATCCCGCAAGGGATATCCGCGCCGTGATTCGTCCGTCCACAATGCAAGCACCGCTGCGCGGCTATGCGCCGCCAGCAGCCGGCGTTATTGCGGCTGCGTGGCTGCCGGCTCGGCGGTGCCCGCGTCAGCCGCAGCCTTCGCCGCTTCTGCCGCCCGCTCTGCCTCGACCTTGCGCCAGCGGCGGACATTCGCATTGTGCTCGTCGAGCGTCTCGGCAAAGACGTGGCCGCCCGTGCCATCGGCAACGAAGTAAAGCTCAGGCGTGCGCGACGGATTGGCGACCGCTTCCAGCGCTGCACGACCAGGATTGGCGATCGGCGTCGGCGGCAGCCCCTTGATGATATAGGTGTTGTAAGGCGTCTGCTTGTCGATGTCCGACTTCAGGATCGGCCGGTCGGCCGGCTTACCGTCACCGCCGAAGATGCCATAGATGATCGTCGGGTCGGATTGCAGCCGCATGCCCTTGTCGAGCCGGTTGATGAAGACGGAGGCGACGCGCGGACGCTCGTCGGCGCGACCGGTTTCCTTCTCCACGATCGAGGCAAGCGTCACGAGCTCCTCAACCGTCGACACCGGCAGGTTGGGATCGCGCTTTTCCCAGATCTGGCCGACCAGCACCTTCTGGGCTGCGGCCATCTGCTGGACGATCTCGCCGCGCTTGGTGCCGCGCGTGAACTTGTAGGTGTCCGGCATCAGGGTGCCTTCCGGCGGCAGCTCCGTCGGCAGGTCGCCGACGAGCACCGGATCGTCGGCCAGCCTGTGGAACATCTGCTTGACGGTCAGGCCTTCCGGCAGGGAGACGGAGTAGAGGATCGACTTGCCCGACTTCAGGAGCTGCATGACCTCCTGCATCGACGAGCCGGCCTTGATCTCATATTCGCCGGCCTTCAGCGTCTCATTGTCGAGGTAGGCTTCGGAAACGAAACGGAAAACGCGCGCATCGGTGATGATGTTGCCGCGCTCGAGCCCGCTGGCGATCTCGCTCATGCCGGCGCCGCCCCGGACGATGAAGTTCTGGTTCGCCTGCAGCGGACCCGGCTTTTCGTACTGGTGCATCGCATAATAGACCGTGCCGGCAGCGGCGAGCGCTGCAAAGACAATGACGGTCATGACAAAGTTCAGGAAGATCACGACCTGGCTGCGGGCCTTGCGCGATCGTTTCGGCGGTTGCGGCACTTTTTCCGGACGCAGGGCCTCGTTTGCCGATTTCGGAATGATCGGTCCGTTGCTCGCGTTTTCACTGCGGCCAAATTGCGCCGCGCCGTTATCGTTTGAGTCGCTCACGATTATCCCGAACCCGAAATTCGCGGCCTCATTCTCTTCCTGCTTCCGGTGCGAATTTCGGACTGGACCGTGGCAGGCATAGGTCAAATTTATAAAACGGTGCCGCCCAGAAGGCCGACGTCCGCAGTTACTCAAAAATCCGCAGTCGGTGCAATCTCACCGAAGAACCACAGAAATGTGTCGAATCACCGTCCGTTCAAGAGAACGCGGCGGACGACCGACACTTTAATCCGGAACCACGGCCCGCGGCAAAAACCCGGCAAACCGCAATTCCAGGCAATGACTGAAGGGCAATCTGACAGATATGCCTTGCGCGAACATCGCGGTCGGCGAGCGCCGTCTTCCGTGACGACGCCTCCTCCCACCACATGCTTGTAGCGAGCAATACGGCAAAAGCTGGATCATCGCGCCGCCTTTGACGGTCGGCGCGACAATTGGCTCAAGCGACGCTCCGGGCGCGCGATCAGGCGCCGGTGTAGCGGCGCAGGACCAACGAGGCGTTGGTGCCGCCGAAGCCGAAGGAATTCGAGAGCGCCACGTTGATTTCGCGCTTGCGCGCGACATGCGGCACGAGGTCGATCTTCGTCTCGATCGACGGATTGTCGAGGTTCAGCGTCGGCGGCGCAATGTTGTCGCGGATCGCCAGCGCCGAGAAGATCGCTTCCACCGCGCCGGCAGCGCCGAGCAGGTGGCCGATGGCCGACTTGGTCGAGGACATCGAGATCTTCGACGCGTGTTCGCCGACCAGGCGCTCGACGGCGCCAAGCTCGATCGTGTCGGCCATGGTGGAGGTGCCGTGGGCGTTGATGTAGTCGATATCGGCAGCCGTCAGGCCGGCTCGCTTCAGCGCCATCTGCATGCAGCGATAGGCACCGTCGCCATCTTCCGACGGAGCGGTGATGTGAAACGCATCGCCCGAAAGGCCGTAGCCGACGACTTCCGCATAGATCTTGGCGCCACGGGCCTTGGCATGCTCGAGCTCTTCGAGGATGACGACGCCGGCGCCCTCGCCCATGACGAAACCGTCACGGTCGATATCGTAGGGGCGCGAGGCCTTCTGCGGATCGTCATTGTGCTGGGTCGATAGCGCCTTGCAGGCGGCAAAGCCGGCGAGCGAGATCCGGCAGATCGGCGATTCCGCACCACCGGCCACCATGACGTCGGCATCGCCGAGCGCGATCAGGCGGCTCGCGTCGCCGATCGCATGCGCGCCGGTCGAACAGGCGGTGACGACAGAGTGGTTCGGACCGCGCAACTTGTGGCGGATCGACACCTGGCCCGAGGCAAGATTGATGAGCCGGCCGGGAATGAAGAACGGCGAGATGCGGCGGGGACCCTTGTCGCGCAGCGTGTAGCCGCCTTCGACGATGCCTTCGAGACCGCCGATGCCCGAACCGATCAGCACGCCGGTCGCGATCTGGTCTTCATCGTTCTCCGGCTTCCAGCCGGCATCGGCCAGCGCCATGTCGGCCGCAGCCATCGCGTAGACGATGAACGGATCGACCTTGCGCTGCTCCTTCGGCTCCATCCAGTCGTCGGCATTGAAGGTAGCATCGGTGCCGTCGCCGAAGGGAATGCGGCAGGCAATCTTGGCAGGAAGGTCCTCGACCTCGAATTCGGTCACCTTGCGCGCGGCATTGTGCCCGGCAAGCAGGCGCGCCCACGTCGCCTCAGTTCCGCAACCCAAGGGAGATACCATGCCGGTACCGGTGATAACGACACGTCTCATAGTCCGCGACCCACCCTGACTTTTCCATTTCAGAGCCGGATCGGACCACGTGTAACGAACCCGATCCGGGCATCCATTTTAAGGTTCTTATTCACGATCAGAGGGATATGCGGGAAACGCTTGCTGATCGAAATCCCCGCTCAGCGCGGGATAGCCCACTTCCCTGGGCTGAAACGGGCCGCTTTAGGCGGCCCGTCCACGGCCGAAGCCGCTTTAAGGTATTAGGCCTGAGCCTTTTCGATGAACTTGACGGCGTCGCCGACAGTCAGGATCGAGTCAGCAGCGTCGTCCGGGATTTCAACGCCGAATTCTTCTTCGAAAGCCATGACCAGTTCGACGGTGTCGAGCGAGTCCGCGCCGAGGTCGTCGATGAAGCTTGCGCCTTCGCTGACCTTTTCGGCGTCGACGCCAAGATGATCAATAACAATTTTCTTTACGCGTTCTGCGATATCGCTCATGTCGGAGTTCCTCGACCTTCGTTTCTGTAGGCGCCTATTCCGGCACCGGTACTCTTCTGTAAGCCTGATAGACCAAGACGGCCCACCCGGCAATCCATCCAACCGGAACTGCGGCAAACCCAAGGCAGCCAAGGCTGCCGGGCACCTGGCGGGACCGGTCGACTGCTAACAGTCATGGCCCGATTAACACGGTTTAACGCTGTCGCAAAGTCCGAAAATGCCTGTCATTCGCTTGCTCAACATTGAATTTCAGGCATTTGGCAGGCGGCGTCCCGGGACGTTGAAGATCGCCCACCGCACAATCTCGGCGGGCGGCCCATCCCGGAAAGCGGATCAGATCATGGCCATGCCGCCATTGACGTGAATCGTCTGGCCGGTGACGTAGCCCGCTTCGTTGGAAGCGAGGTAAACGACCGCCGAAGCGATTTCAGCGCCGGTGCCCATCCGCTTCATCGGGATCGCGCCCATGATCGCGTCCTTCTGCTTGTCGTTGAGCTTGCCGGTCATCGCGCTTTCGATGAAGCCCGGAGCCACGCAGTTGACCGTGACGTTGCGCGTCGCGATTTCCTGGGCCAGTGACTTGGAGAAGCCGATCATGCCGGCCTTGGAGGCGCAGTAGTTCGCCTGGCCGGGGTTGCCGGTGACGCCGACGATGGAGGTGATGTTGACGATGCGGCCGAAACGGCGACGCATCATCGGATGGGTGAGTTCGCGCGTCAGGCGGAACACGGCCGTCAGGTTCACTTCGAGAACGGCATCCCAGTCCTCGTCGCTCATGCGCACGAAGAGACCGTCCTTGGTGATGCCGGCATTGTTGACGAGGATGTCGACGCCGCCAAGCTCGGCTTCGGCCTTCTCGCCGAGCGCCTTGACTTCGGCGCGGTCGGAAAGGTTTGCCGGGAAGAGCTGCACGCGATCGCCAAGTTCGTTGGCAAGCGCTTCCAGCTTTTCGACGCGGGTGCCGTGCAGACCGACGGTCGCTCCCTGGGCGTGCAGCATGCGGGCGATTTCTTCGCCGATACCACCGGATGCACCGGTAACGAGAGCCTTGCGGCCGGAAAGATCAAACATCTCTTTGATTCCTTATAACTGGAGCGCCTAGGCGTTCGCTCAGGCGAGCAAGGCGGCGAGTGCTGCGTCGATATCGGCGGGCGTATTGACGGCGATACCGTTGACGGTCTTGTCGATGCGGCGGGCAAGCCCGGTCAGGACCTTGCCGGAGCCGAGTTCATAAAGCGTCGTGACATTGTTGGCGGCAAACCATTCGACCGTCTCGCGCCAGCGGACCTGGCCGGTGACCTGCTCGACCAGCAGCCGGGCGATCTCGTCGGCATCGCTGACCGGGGCGGCGAGCACGTTGGCGATGACAGGCACCACCGGATTACGCTTCTCGACCTTGGCCAGCGCCTCGCGCATCGCGTCGGCAGCCGGCGCCATCAGCGCGGAATGGAAGGGGGCAGAGACCGGCAGCATCAGAGCGCGCTTGGCGCCCTTTTCGGAAGCGAGTGCTGCGGCCTTCTCGACGGCAGCCTTCTCGCCGGAGATCACCAGCTGGCCGCCACCATTGTCGTTGGCGATCTGGCAGGAACCGAGCGCGGAGGCTTCGCGGCAGACGGCTTCGACATCCGCATGTTCGAGGCCGATGATCGCCGCCATTGCGCCCTTGCCGACGGGAACCGCCGCCTGCATGGCGTTGCCGCGGATGCGCAGGAGACGCGCCGTGTCGGCAATGGAGAAGGTACCGGCAGCACAGAGCGCCGAGTATTCGCCGAGCGAATGGCCGGCGACGAAGGAAACCTTGGACTTGAGGTCGAGGCCCTTGGCTTCGAGCACGCGAATGACGGCCATCGATACGGCCATCAGCGCCGGCTGGGCGTTCGCCGTCAGCGTCAGCGTTTCCTCGGGGCCGTTCCACATGATCTCGGACAGCTTCTGGCCGAGTGCTTCATCGACTTCGGCAAAGACGGCTGCCGCTTCCGGAAAAGCGTCGGCCAGATCCTTGCCCATGCCGACAGCCTGGCTGCCCTGGCCTGGAAACGTGAATGCAATGCTCATGGGATCGTCCCTTCCCTAGATCACTAGGATTTCGGGTCGGCGCGACACGAAATCCTAGTGATCGGTTCTTATGAGTTAGAGCGGGATGCAGGCAGAAACCATACATCTCCGGCTTCCTCTCCATTCACATTCCTTACCGACGAGTCAAGCTTGGAGGCCGGCACGGACACGGCCGACGGGGCCTTTTGCCCTTGATCTTCAACAATCAAGGCGTAAGTTTGCCGCCCGATGTCGCTCTGCCCTACCCGATCACCAGGGTCGAGGCGACCGCTCCATTCCCGGTGCCAGCGCCCCTTCCCTCCCAGGTCGGCGCCGCCCTTCACAAGGATACTTATCTAGATGCGCTACAACACGCTTGGCCGCACCGGCATCAAGGTCTCGGAAATCTGCCTGGGCACCATGACCTGGGGTTCACAGAACTCCATCGCCGAGGCGCACGAGCAACTGGATTACGCCTTCGACAAGGGCGTCAACTTCATCGATACGGCCGAACTCTACCCCACGACCCCGCTTTCGCCAGAGACCTATGGCGACACGGAACGCTTCATCGGCGAATGGCTGGTCAGGCGCGGCCGGCGCGATGAGGTCGTCGTTGCGACCAAGGTCGCCGGCCCCGGCCGCCCCTATATCCGCAACGGCAACCCGACGACGCCCGAGGGCATCGACCAGGCGATCGACGCCAGCCTCAGGCGGCTGAAGACCGATTATGTGGACCTTTATCAGCTTCATTGGCCGAACCGCGGCCACTACCATTTCCGCAACGCCTGGTCCTATGACCCGTCCAGGCAGGACAAGGATCATGTCGCGAGTGACCTCCGGGCAATCCTCGACAAGCTCGGCGACCTCGTGAAAGCCGGCAAGGTCCGCGCCATCGGCCTCTCCAACGAAACGGCCTGGGGCACGATGAAGTTCATCGACATGGCGGAGCGTCATAGCCTGCCGCGCGTCGCCTCGATCCAGAACGAATACAACCTGCTTTACCGCGCCTACGACCTCGACCTGTCGGAGCTGTCGCACCACGAAGACGTGGGCCTGCTCGCCTATTCGCCGCTCGCCGCCGGCCTCTTAAGCGGCAAGTACCTCGATGGCGCGAAGCCGAAGGGCTCGCGACTTTCGATCAACGGCGATCTCGGCGGCCGCTTCACGCCGCACCAGGAACCGGCCGTCGAAGGCTATGTCAAACTGGCACGCGAGCACGGCCTCGATCCGGCGCAGATGGCCATCGCCTTCTGCCTGGCGCGGCCGTTCATGGCTTCCGTCATCATCGGCGCGACCTCGATGGAGCAGTTGAAGACCAACCTCGGCGCCATCGACCTGACGCTGTCGCAGGACATCGTGAACGGGATCCGGCGGCTGCACCGGATCTACCCGATGCCGATCTGAGCGTGAGACCAGATCGCCGATGCCGGTACCCCAGACGAAAGCGGAACTGCTTGCGGCGATCGACGTCCAGTTCGCCAGGCTGATGCGCGAGCTGGAACGGGTTCCTGACGAGCGCTACCGCGAACCGTCGCTCGAAGGCCACGCCAAGGGCACGATGATGAGCGTCGGCGACCTCGTCGCCTACCTCATCGGCTGGGGCGAACTGGTGATCAAATGGATCGATCGCGATCAGCGCGGCGAGCTGGTCGACTTCCCCGAGACGGGCTATCAATGGAACGAACTCGGACGGCTTGCGCAGAAATTCTATGCGGACTTCCACGCTCTTTCGCCGGGCGAGCTTGTCGCCAGACTGAAGCGCAGCAAGGAGACGCTCGAGGTACTCATCAGGGATCGCGACGAGCGGACGCTTTACGGGCGGCCATGGTACGGAAAATTCACGCTCGGACGCATGATCCAGTTCAATACTTCCTCTCCCTATGCCAACGCCCACGGCCGCCTGCGCAAATGGAAAAAGGTGAACGGGCTGGCGTAGAAAGCGGAAAAGACGCGGCAAGCCTTGCCTTCCGCGGAAAAATGCGTATAAGCGCGCTGTTCGAAATGCCCGGTCTTCTGGCTGGTGGCTGAACGGAGGGCCGGCTTCCTCGAGGGGAGCCGTTAGGATTGCACGTCTTTCCGGCCTCCCGTGTCTCCGCTCTCGACCGTCTCGATACAACACTTTCTTGCCGGCTGCCTGCAGCCACTAAGAACAGTCGTTGAGGCTTAGCCGCCGAGGTCCGGGCTGATTAACGCAAGAAAGGCAAGCCACAATGGCTCTTTATGAACACGTATTCCTGGCCCGCCAGGACATCACGCCGCAGCAGGTCGACGGTCTCGTCGAGCAGTACAAGGGCGTGCTCGAAGCAAACGGCGGTAAGGTCGGTCGCGTCGAGAACTGGGGCCTGAAGTCCCTCACCTACCGCATCAAGAAGAACCGCAAGGCTCACTACGTTCTCATGGACATCGATGCTCCGGCAGCGGCTGTTCACGAAATCGAGCGCCAGATGCGCATCAACGAAGACATCCTGCGCTACATGACGATCGCCGTCGAGAAGCACGAGGAAGGCGCGTCTGCCATGATGCAGAAGCGCGACCGCGACGACCGTCCGCGCCGCGATGGCGACCGTCCGGAGCGTGGCTTCGGCGACCGTGGTCCGCGTCCGGACCGTGGCGACCGCGAAGACCGCCCGCGCCGTCCGCGCGAAGACCGCGCGTAATCAAGAAGCTTTAGGAGATTAAGACAATGGCTGAAGTTTCTTCCGCTCCGGTTCGTCGCCCGTTCCACCGCCGCCGCAAGACCTGCCCCTTCTCGGGCGCAAACGCTCCGCGGATCGACTACAAGGACATCCGTCTTCTGCAGCGCTACATTTCCGAGCGCGGCAAGATCGTTCCTTCCCGCATCACGGCCGTTTCCCAGAAGAAGCAGCGCGAACTCGCCCAGGCGATCAAGCGTGCACGCTTCCTCGGCCTGCTGCCCTACGTCGTTTCCTAAGAACGGCTGACTCTCCGTCAGTCTTCTGACTCGACGGAACCCGACTTGTTGGGAGAGGCGCTCCCCTAACGTGAGCGCCTCTTTCTCTCCCTTCCGCGATGGGCGCGGATCGGAACCGGCGCGATGCGCCAAAATCCCATGCTGGGGCTGCGCTTTGGCCATCCCCTAACTGCACGAAGCAGGACAGCGAACGTGACGAATGTGAACAGGACATCGCTGCTGACCGGCGTTCTCGCCGGCTTTACCGCCGCCCTCTTGTCGATGGGCGCGAATACGCAGTCGTCTCTTGCGATCGTCCTTTATGCCGCTTCGGCACTTCCAATCCTGATTGCCGGCCTCGGCTGGGGCAATGCCGCAGCGATCACCGCGATCGTCACGGCCGGCGCCACCGGTGCCGTTCTCGTTTCGCCCTACTTCGCGCTGCTGATCCTCGTTGTCACGCTGATCCCGGCCGGTTGGCTGAGCCATCTCGCCAATCTCGCCCGCCCGGCGTCCGAACTCGGCGGCCCGGATGAGGCGCTTGCCTGGTATCCGCTCTCCGATATCCTCAGCCATCTCGCCGGTCTGGTGACCGTCGGCATGATCATCGTCGGCGTGATCGTCGGTTATGGAGCCGATATCTCCGATCGCATGGTCGATATCGTCATTCAGGCCGTGAAGGCGCAGGACAGCGCCTACAACCCGGATGCGGCTGCCATCGCCCAGATCAAGTCGCTTTTCACCCTCGCTTTGCCGCTCGTCCAGGGCGCGATCTGGGTGCTGATGCTGTTTACCGCCTACTACCTCGCCACCCGCATCGTGCAGATGTCCGGCCGGTCGTTGCGCCCGCGCGAGGACATTCCGTCGACGCTGCGCATGCACCGCAACGCGATCTTCATCTTTCTCGGCGGCCTGGTCCTCACCTTCCTCGGCGGCGCACCCGCAACGATCGGCGCGCTGATCTGCGGAACCTTCGGCGCGGGCTTCCTGCTTGCCGGTTTCGCCTCCTTCCATTTCCGCACACGCGGCAAGTCCTGGCGGCTTCCCGTGCTGTGGATTGCATACCTGTCGGTGCTCGTGTTCACGATCCCGGCATTCTTCTTCCTCCTGTCCGGCCTGATCGATACGCGACGCACCATCGCGGTCACGCCGGTTGGAAAAAACTGACCAACGAACTGGAACTCTGAAAGGAAACCAACATGGAAGTCATTCTTCTCGAACGTATCGCCAAGCTCGGCCAGATGGGCGAAACCGTAAAGGTTCGCGACGGCTTTGCCCGTAACTACCTCCTGCCGCTCGGCAAGGCGCTGCGCGCCAACGCTGCCAACAAGGCCCGTTTCGAAGCTGAGCGTTCGACGCTCGAAGCCCGCAACCTCGAGCGCAAGTCGGAAGCCCAGGCTGTTGCCGAGAAGCTCGACGGCAAGTCGTTCATCATCGTCCGCTCGGCTGGCGAAACCGGCCAGCTCTACGGTTCGGTTGCTGCCCGCGACATCATCGAAGTGCTCGCTGCCGAAGGCTTCAACGTCGGCCGCAACCAGGTCGACCTCAACCAGCCGATCAAGTCGATCGGCCTGCACAAGGTCACGCTGCACCTGCACTCGGAAGTCGAGATCTCGGTTGAAGTCAACGTTGCCCGTTCGGCCGAAGAAGCCGGTCGCCAGGCAAAGGGCGAAAGCCTGACCTCGGCCGACGCCATCTACGGCGTTGACGAAGACGCCCTGAAGCCGGAAGACTTCTTCAACCCGGAAGCCGAATTCGAAGGCGAAGAAGAATAAGCCTTAAAGGCCATTCAACACGCGAAAGCCCGGATCATCGATCCGGGCTTTTTTCTTGGTTGCGCGGCCGTTTCTGGCAATGGCTCTGTGGGCCTCGGCCGTCTTATCCGTGGGCAGCAACAGGCGCGACACCGATGTTCGCCTGGTCCGGTGCAACGCGCACCGGCGCGTCCTTGTCGACGCGCACGACGACCGAAAGGCCGGGCGACAGCATTTCCGCCAGCGGCTGGCCGGGATCGACGACGATGCGCACGCCGACGCGCTGGGCCACCTTGGTGAAGTTGCCGGTGGCGTTGTCCGGACGGATGATGCTGAACTCCGAACCGGCGGCGGGCGAGAACCGCTCGATATGCCCCGTCAGCTCGTTCCGCTGCAGCGCGTCGACCGCGATGGCGACGGGTTGGCCCGCCTTCATGCCGTCGAGCTGCGTTTCCTTGAAATTGGCGACGACCCAGACGTCGTTCGGCACCAGCGCCAGGAGTTGCGAGCCGGCCGTCACATATTGACCGATCCGCGCGCCGATCTCACCGAGACGGCCGTCCCGCGGCGCGACGATGCGGGTGTTGTCGAGATCGATTCGCGCGAGTTCGACGGCCGCTTCCGCCCCGCTCACCGCGGCTTGCAATCCGGCACGCGCGCCAAGCGTCGTCGCCAGCGCCTGCTTCGACACTTCCAGCCCGGCCTCTGCCTGGCTCACGGCAGCGTCGGCCTGCTCAAAGCCTGCACGCGCCTGGTCGGCATCACTGCGGGTCGAAACACCCTTTTCCGCGAGCGGGCGGATGCGGTCCCAGGTCGCCCGGGCCCGATTGAAGGCAGCCTTGGCACCATCGAGCTGCGCCTGGCTGGCGGCGATGCCCGCCTTGGCGGAAAGCTCCTGCTGAAAGGAATTGGCAAGTGCGGCTTTCTGCCCGGCAAGCGTGGCTTCCGCCTGCGCCACCTTCTGCGCATAGATGCGGTCGTCGATCTTGACCAGCAGTTGCCCGGCCTTGACCGTCTCGTAGTCGTGCACCGGAACGTCGGCGACATAGCCCGCAAGCTGCGGGCTCATGATCGTTACAAAGCCGCGCACATAGGCATTCTCCGTCGATTCCACCGAACTGTGGAACGGCGGCAGCCGCCAGGCGTAGAGCACAAGGGCGATACCGGCGATGCCGGCGAGAAGAACGATGATGCTCGTGGGAGAGCGCAGGGATTTCAACATGGTCGTCAACTCTGTCAATCAGGTGGCCGGCATCGGCGCAGGAGCGGACAATCTCTGCCTGAGCCAGTTGTGGGAGATGTGCAGCAGCAGCCCGGCGAGCGCGAAAAGCGCGACCGCCGAGGCAAGCAGGAAGGCGTCGTTGTAGGCGAGGATGTAAGCTTCGCGGGTCACCTGTTGTGACAACAACACGGTGCCCTCGCCGCCGAGCAGGGTCTTGTCGCCCATCACCTTGGCGTAGGCGGCGGAAAGCTGGTTGACGCGCTGGGCAACCAGAGGGTTCGAGAGCACGATCTGTTCCGCGAGAAGGTTGGAATGAAACTTTTCACGGATCGTGACGAAGGTACCGAAGGCGGCGGAGCCGATCAGGCTGCCGATGCTCTGGGTAAAGAGGAAGATCACGATGAAGCTGAGGATATAGCTCGGCCCCTTGGCGAGCGCCGCCTTGAAGCCGCGCGCCATGGCCGGCGGCAGGAAGAGCGCCGTTCCGGACGCGATCATCGCCTGGCTCAGATACATCTGCTCCGGCCGTGTCAGGCTGGTCGCCTGGCTGTCCATGTAGGCGCCGGCCGCCAGGAGGCCGAGTGCCAGAATATGCACGCGCTCCGCATGTCCAGGATTCATCAGCGCGGCGCAAAGCAGACCGCCGCCGATGGCCGCAGCAAGGATGATCCAATAGAGGGTTGCGACCTGCTCGAACTGGAGACCGAGCTGCTGGTAGAAGTTCGCAGCAACAGTCGATTGTTCGGAGGCGACCAGCCGGAAAATCAAGAGAACGGCGGCAAAGTGCACGATCTCCTTTGAAGCGATCCAGCGCACGTCGATCAACGGCACCGGGCGATAAAGCTCGATCAGCACCGCGGTCGTCAGCGTCGCTATCGAGACGACCAGCAGGACGCCGAGCCAAGGAGCCTCGAACCACCAGTAGAGGCGCCCCATGGTCAGGACCACGGCGAGGCAGCCGAAGGCGACGGCGACGAGGAGGTAACTCAGGATATCCATGCGCTGGATAACCTTGGCATGCGGGACCGGCGTCAGCGGCAGCAGGTAGATGATCGGCAGCGCGATCAGCGCCAGCGCCATTTCCAGCGTGTAGAGCGCATGCCACTGGCCATATTCGATCAAGGTCGGCGAGATCAGGCGGGTGACCGGCGCGGAAATCGTCGTGCAGGTGAGCGCCAGCGCCAGCCCGACGGTCAGTTTGCGCGCCGGCGGAAAGGCTTCGAGCATGTAGAGGAAGCCGAGCGTCGACATCGGTGCGGCGGCAATGCCGCTGATGAAGCGCACGACGATCGCCGAATGCAGATCGGAAACGAAGACGTTCATCAACGAGACGACGACGAAACCGGCGATGCTGATTTCGGCAAAACGGCGCAGCCCGTATTGGGCGCGGATCTTCACCAGCGCGATCGACAGGCTGACATTCGGCGCCATGTAGGCCGCCGAGAGCCAGCCGGCTTCGATGGAGGTCGCCGAAAGCGAGCCCTGGACCTGCGTAAGGTTGGCGAGCGCCAGGTTCATGCCGAGCCCCTGCGTCAGGAACAGGAGCACGGAGCCCAGGACATAGACCGCCGAAAGCAACAGACCTTTCTCGACGGGGGCCGGCACGGGGGTTGGCGCCGGTTCCGGCGCAATAACGGTTTCTCCGTGTTGGTCCTCGTCGACGGCCTCCGCGGCCTCAAGCTCGGAGGCAAGGCGATTGTCGTTTGCGGCGGCCGTCGCGACTGCGCCCATCGCCGTCACTCCCGCGCCAGCGACTGAACATTGTCGGCGATCGCACGAACCACCCGCTTTGTCACGGCAAGCTCGGCTGCGTCGATGCCTTGCAGCACTTCGGCCCGGATTTCGTCGGCAAGCCTGAGGATCTCGTCGGCAACGGTGCGGCCGAGTTCGGTCATATGGATCTGCTTGGCGCGTCGGTCGGAGACCTCGACCCGCCGCTCGATGAAGCCCTGCTTCTCCATGCCGTCGAGCAGGCGCACCAGTGTCGGGGTCTCGATGTCGAGTTCGTCGGCGAGCTCCCGCTGGTTCAGGCCATCCTTCTTCGTCAAGGCGAAGAGCGCGCGGGCACGCGACAGCGTCAGCCCCTTCTCCTTCACCCGCGCATCGAACACGGCGCGCAGCTTGCGATTGAGCAGCGACAGGGCATCGAACAGTTCGCGGTTCACGGTGGGTTGATACATTGGTATCTTTTCCATATTACTAGCATGCTAATTATTCTGCCTCTATCTAATCCAAATGCGGTGGATTTTCAAGATGCGGATTTGAGGCAGAGGAGGACGGCGCTACACTTCGTTTCGTCGGGAAGGTTCGGGTGATTCGCGGCGTCAACGACCAAATTTGTGACGACGGCATAATCCGCACATTTGCGAGCCCCCGCCTGTGGATCAGTCGAACAACGGGAACAGCGCCGGGCGCGGTGACGTCGCTTCGCGACTGTGTCCCTCGTGCACTTGACCCGGCCCGCGCTAAAACGCAAACCGGTGCCACACCAGACAGAGGCAGAGATAAACGAATGAACGAAGCGTCGCGAAAGCTATCCCCTATCGGCAAGGATCAGGCGGACCAGCACTACCGCGAGGCCCCGAACAACCTCGAGGCCGAGCAGGCGCTGCTTGGCGCGATCCTCGTCAACAACGACGCGTACTACCGCGTGTCGGACTTCCTGAAGCCGGTGCATCTGCACGAGCCGCTGCACCGCAAGATCTACGAAGTCGCCGGCGACATCATCCGCATGGGCAAGATGGCGAACCCGGTCACCATCAAGACCTTCCTCAAGGCCGACGAGAAGGTCGGCGACGTGACCGTCGCGACCTATCTTGCGCGCCTTGCCGGCGCTGCCGTCTCGATCATCAACGCCGAAGACTATGGCCGGGCGATCTATGACCTGGCGCTGCGCCGTTCGCTGATCACCATCGGCGAGGACATGGTCAACATCGCCTATGACGCGCCGCTCGACATGCCTCCGCAGGGCCAGATCGAAGACGCCGAGCGCCGTCTGTTCGAACTTGCCGAGACCGGTCGATACGACGGCGGTTTCCAGTCGTTTAACGACGCCGTGGCGCTCGCCATCGACATGGCCGGCCAGGCCTTCGAGCGCGACGGCAGCCTTTCGGGCATTTCAACCGGCATCCTGTCGCTTGATGGCCGGATGGGCGGCCTGCAGCGTTCCGACTTGATCGTGCTTGCCGGACGCCCCGGCATGGGCAAGACCTCGCTTGCCACCAACATCGCCTACAACATTGCTGCGGCCTACGAGCCGGAAGTCCAGGCTGACGGCTCGTTCAAGGCCAAGAACGGCGGCGTCGTCGGCTTCTACTCGCTCGAAATGTCGTCCGAACAGCTCGCCACCCGTATCATCTCCGAGCAGACCGAAGTCTCCTCCTCGAAGATCCGCCGCGGTGACATCTCCGAGGCCGACTTCGAAAAGCTCGTCGCCTGCTCGCAGATGATGCAGAAGGTGCCGCTCTATATCGACCAGACCGGTGGTATCTCGATCGCCCAGCTTTCCGCCCGCGCGCGGCGCCTGAAGCGCCAGCGCGGCCTCGACTGCCTCGTGGTGGACTACATCCAGCTCATGACCGGCTCGGGCAAATCCAGCGACAACCGCGTGCAGGAAATCACCCAGATCACCACCGGCCTCAAGGCGCTCGGCAAGGAACTGAACGTTCCGATCATCGCGCTCTCGCAGCTCTCCCGTGGCGTCGAAAGCCGCGAAGACAAGCGGCCGCAGCTGTCCGACCTTCGTGAATCGGGCTCGATCGAGCAGGACGCCGACGTCGTGCTCTTCGTGTTCCGTGAGGAATACTACGTGAAGAACCTGGAGCCGCGCGACGAGTTCGACCCGAAGTACGAAGAATGGAAGATGAAGATGGAGCAGGTGAAGGGCACGGCCGACGTGATCATCGCCAAGCAGCGTCACGGACCGACCGGTACCGTGAAACTCGCCTTCCAGTCGGAATTCACGCGCTTCACCGATCTCGCCGATCCATCCTTCACCCAGTACGAAGAACACTAGGGTTCCGTGGGGGCGGCCGGAGCGGGCTGGGAAAAATGTTTGCGGTTTCCCAGCCCGCTCTCAATCTCAAATGGCACGTGCCTTTTGGCTGAAGCGCGCCGCGCCAGCACAAACCTCTCAGAACACGAGGCGCAGCAGCGCTACCGAGACGACACCGACGGCGACCGATACCAGGAGCGGCAGCCGCATGGCGGCCACGGCCGTCGCGGCAGCGGCGATCGTTTCCGCCGGGCCGGTCACGAAGGCCGTCGGCGCGATAACCGCCATCAGCACGGCCGGCGGTATCGCCTCCAGTGCGCGCTTCTGGCTTTCCCCGATCGTCACATACCGGATCAGCACGAGACCGCCGATGCGGGTCGCGATCGTCGCAACCGCCATGGCGACGATGGCAAGCAGTGTATTTGGATCGACGGTCATGCATGGGCCTCCTTGCGTGCACCGGAGAGAAGCGCGACCACGACCCCGGCCGCAGCCCCGGCAGCGATGTACCAGACACCTGGCAGCAACTGATGCGTGAGCACGGCAGCACAAGCGCTAGCCGCCAGAACGGCACCCGTCTCCCGTCCTTTCCAGAACCCCATGACCAGCACGATGAAGACGGCGGGGAACGCAAAGTCGAGGCCGGTAACCTTCGGATCGCCCAGGAAGGCCCCAAGCAACGCGCCCGCAAGACTCGTCAGCACCCAAAGGCAGTAGAAAGGCACCGCAAGGCCCGCATACCAGGCAGGCGTCAGCTTGCCGTTGCTCGCCCGCATCTCGGCCATGGCCCAGATCTCGTCGGCCAGAAGCAGCATCGAGGCATAGCGCGCCGGGCCGGAGAAACTATCGAGCTTGCCGCCGATCGAAGCGCTCATCAGCACATGGCGGATGTTGACGAGCAGCGCCGAAAAGCCAAGCGCCGCCCAGGACGCCGGATGCGTCCAGATATCCATCGCGACGAACTGGGACCCGCCGGCAAAGACCAGCGCGCTCATCAGCGTCACCTCGGCCGGCGCAAGTCCCTTGCTCGCCGCCACCGCACCGAACACGAGGCCGACCGGCATGACCGCGACGATCAGCGGCGTCATGGCGACCGCCGCGGCCCGAAATTCCTGGAACGCACTTCTTTCCTGCAACGTCCACGTCTCCATTCGCGCGATGCGCCGCCCTTCCACACAGGCGCGCGATCGCAATTGCCCGAGTGTTCTAGGACTCGGGCTGCGGATCGTCTTGAACGAAAGTGATCAGCCGGCGCGGAAGGCCCCAGGGGTGACGCCGGTGCGCGCCTTGAAATGACGGCTGAAATGCGCCTGGTCGGCAAAACCGCATTGATAGGCTGCGTCCACCGCCGACCAGCCGTGCCGCAGCAACGTCTTTGCCGCCCGCACGCGCTTGTCGGTCAGGAACGCATGCGGGGTGATGTGGAACTCCTTGCGGAACGCGCGGATGAGGTGGGCGCGGCTGAGGCCGGCGACCTTCGCCAGTTCCTCGAGCCCGATGTCCTCGGCATAGTTTTCCGCCAGGAAGTCGCGCGCCCGGTGCACGGCCGATTGCTCGCGCGTTTCGATCGGCGTGATGATCGTGCTGCCGTGGCGCTCGAACATCGCGGCAAGCACCGCGAACATTTTTTCCTCCGCCTCGAGCGTCGCCCCCGACACTTCGAGCGTGCGGTGGGCCTGATGGAAGGAAAGAGCCAGGTCCGGCGCCTGCAAAACACGCTTGGAGAAGGATGGCGTGCCCTTGAAAGCGCGTCCGGTGACATCCTCGATGATGCTCACCAGCAGTTCGGCGCTCGGATAGACCATGCGATAGCGATAGCCGCTGCCGCCCGGATGACCGTCGTGAATTTCGTCGGGATTGATCAGATAAAAGTATCCGGGGCCGGCCTCCGAACGCTCGCCCTTGATCTTGCTGATCTGCGAGCCGGCCTCGATGGCGCCGATGCTGAAGGTTTCGTGCGCGTGCGGCGCAAATTCATGGGTGATGAAGGTCGCCGTCAGACATTCCATGCCCATGAAGCGGGAATCCCGCCAGAAGCGCGTGCGCTCGGCGCCCTCTATCGGCATGACATCGATGGCTTCTTCCTGCGAAATTGTCTGCATGGCAAAACCATAGTGCGCCTGCGCGGCTGCGTCTTGCACAAAAGTGCTCGTTTGCCTGGTCCATCCGCGAGGGCGCCGCGACAGGGGAATATTTGCGACGCTCTGCGCTTGGCTGTATTGATCCTGGATCATCCACGCAGAGTGCCCGGCATGCTTCCTCCAGACTTCCTTTCCGCTTCCAACCGGCTCACGATCGATCTTGGCGCGCTTGTCGACAACTGGCGGGCCATGAACAAGCGCTCCGGCAAGGCGCGTGCCGCAGCCGTGCTCAAGGCGGATGCCTATGGCATCGGCATCGCGCAGGCGGCCCCTGCCCTCTATGCGGCCGGCGCCCGCGATTTCTTTGTCGCCAATGCCGAGGAAGGCGCAGCACTCCGTCCGCTTGCACCGGACGGCCGGATCTACATTCTCGCCGGGATGTGGCCGGGCAACGAGGCGCTGTTCTTCGACAACGATCTGGTGCCGGTCATCAACTCGGACGAGCAGCTGGCCGTGTTCATGGCCGCCCTTTCCGAGCGTGGCGACCACCCTTGCGTGCTGCATGTGGATACCGGCATGAACCGGCTCGGCCTTACGGTCGAGCAGGCCGTTGCGCTTGCGACAGACCCGGCGCGGCCGGCAAGCTTTTCGCCGGTGCTGATCATGAGCCATCTCGTCAGCGCCGACGATCCGGACCATCGGCTGAATGGCCTTCAACTCCGTCGCTTCCATGAGGTGTCGACTGCCTATGAAGGGGTCGATGCGAGCCTTGCCAACTCCGGCGGCGTCTTCCTCGGGCCCGACTATCATTTCGACCTGACCCGGCCGGGCATCGCCGTCTATGGCGGCGAGGCGGTGAACGACATCCCCAACCCGATGAAGCCGGTGGTGACCGCCGAAGCACGGATCATCCAGGTGCGCGACGTGGCCGCCGGCGGCACCGCGAGCTATGGCGCCTCTGCCCGCTTCGACCGCGACAGTCGCATCGCCACGGTGGCTGTGGGATATGCCGATGGCTATCACCGTTCCGTGTCCGGCGGCGGCGTCACGCTCAGGCAGGCAACGCCATCAGGGGCCTTCGGTTTCCTGCACGGCCAGAAGGTCCCGCATGTCGGGCGCGTCACCATGGACCTCAGTCTCTTCGACGTCACGGACCTTCCTGAAAGCGCGGTACGACCGGGTGATTACATCGAGCTCTTCGGCCGGCACATCGCCATCGACGATGTCGCGCGCGCCGGAGGGACGATCGGCTACGAGATGCTGACCAGTCTCGGCCGCCGCTATATCAGGCACTATATCGACAGCGTCTGACGCGCTCCTTCAGCTCATTTTTCGGTTATTCTTGCAGAAATTCACCTTTTGTTCCGCACTTTGCGGCATTATGTGACGATACAGATGATTCTTTGCCGCCGACGTCCCCTCGCGACGTCGGCGGTCTCACATTCCGAAAGTCGATGCCGATGGCGAAAGCGCGTACCCAATTCATCTGCCAGAACTGCGGCACGATCCACACTCGCTGGGTGGGAAAATGCGAAGGCTGCGGCGAGTGGAACACGATCATCGAGGACGACCCGACGGCGGGCATCGGCGGCGGTCCGTCGCGCGCGCCGAAGAAGGGACGCCCGGTGGCGCTCACCACCCTCTCGGGCGAGATCGAAGACGCGCCACGCATCCAGACAGGCATCTCGGAACTCGACCGGGTGACCGGAGGCGGCTTCGTGCGCGGATCGGCGCTGCTCGTCGGCGGCGATCCCGGTATCGGCAAGTCGACGGTGCTGATGCAGGCAGCGGCAGCGCTCTCGCGCCGCAAGCATCGCGTCATCTATGTCTCGGGCGAAGAGGCTGTGGCGCAGGTGCGTCTTCGCGCCCAGCGGCTGGGGGCTGCCGACAGCGATGTGCTGCTCGCTGCTGAGACCAACGTCGAGGACATTCTGGCGACGCTGTCGGAAGGCAAGCGCCCGGATCTCGTGATCATCGATTCGATCCAGACGCTCTGGAGCGACATCGTCGATTCCGCGCCGGGCACAGTGACCCAGGTTCGCACCGGCGTGCAGGCGATGATCCGCTTTGCCAAGCAGACGGGAACCGCCGTCGTGCTCGTCGGCCATGTGACCAAGGAGGGCCAGATCGCCGGTCCGCGCGTCGTCGAGCATATGGTCGACGCCGTGCTCTATTTCGAAGGCGACCGCGGCCATCACTATCGTATCCTGCGCACCGTCAAGAACCGCTTCGGCCCGACCGACGAGATCGGCGTGTTCGAAATGTCGGACAAGGGCCTGCGCGAGGTCGCCAACCCGTCGGAACTGTTTCTCGGCGAACGCAACGAGAAATCGCCGGGCGCCGCCGTCTTTGCCGGCATGGAAGGCACCCGCCCGGTTCTCGTCGAAGTGCAGGCGCTGGTCGCCCCGACCTCGCTCGGCACGCCGAGACGCGCCATCGTCGGCTGGGATTCCGCACGGCTCTCGATGATCCTTGCCGTGCTGGAAGCCCATTGCGGCGTGCGGCTCGGCCAGCACGACGTCTATCTCAACATCGCCGGTGGCTACCGCATTTCCGAGCCGGCGGCCGATCTAGCTGTGGCTTCCGCACTGGTTTCATCGCTTGCCGGGCTTGCCCTTCCGGCGGATTGCGTCTATTTCGGCGAAGTCAGCTTGTCGGGTGCCATCCGGCCGGTTGCGCATACCGCACAACGCCTTAAGGAAGCCGAGAAGCTCGGGTTCTCCCAGGCGGTCCTGCCGTCCGCTTCGACCGAACTGCCGAAAAACGGCAATGGCCGCTGGAGCGAGATGGAAAGCCTGCCCGATCTGGTGGCGCGCATCGCGGGGTCGCGAAACGCGCTGAGACCGGTGGAGGACGAAGACTGAAAGATGCGGATGCCGCAGGCCGCCCTTTAAGGGCCGCAAACAGGCTGCAAATGCCCTGAACTCAGGGCCGATGGCGGATAGGCTTGAGGAGACCCGGACGAACCGGGTCCGGAGTAAGGACAAAATGCCCATTACAATTCTCGACGGTATCGTTCTCGGCGTCGCCCTGTTTTCCGCAATCCTGGCCATGGTTCGAGGCTTCTCGCGCGAGGTGCTTTCGGTCGCGAGCTGGGTGGGTGCGGCGGCTGCCGCCTACTTCCTCTACCCGCATCTCCTGCCCTATGCGAAGCAGTATACCAACAGCGACACGGTCGCGATGATCGGATCGGCGGCGGTGATCTTCCTGATCGCGCTGATCATCATCTCCTTCATCACCATGCGGATCGCCGATTTCATCATCGACAGCCGCATCGGCGCGCTCGACCGCACGCTCGGCTTCCTGTTCGGCGCTGCCCGCGGCATCCTTTTGGTCGTCGTCGCCATGCTGTTCTTCAACTGGCTCGTCGCTCCGCAGCAGCAGCCGACCTGGGTCACCCAGGCCAAGTCGAAGCCGCTGCTCGACAATCTCGGCAACAAGCTGATCGCGCTTTTGCCCGAAGAAGCTGACGCCACCATTCTCGATCGCCTGCGCGGCAAGGACACGACCGGCGAAGGCGAAGGCGAAGCGCCGGCAACGACGCCCGGCCAGGCACCTGCGACGACGCCGGACCAGGCGCCCGCCGACGACGCCCCGGCCACCAACGGCTGAGACAGGAACGATTTGCCGACAAAGCCCGCCCCGCGGGCTTTGTCCTTTTGGGGAATAACGCTTGCAGCCGTTTTCAGCTAAGATTGCTTGAAGACGGCGGGCCTGATCACGATATGCGCACCGGTACGGAGCAAAGGCGACTGTGATGACCGATAGATCCATCGAAATCCACGATGAACTCGAAGGCGACGAGCTGCACGAAGAGTGCGGCGTCTTCGGCATACTGGGGCACTCCGACGCCGCGGCGCTGACGGCGCTGGGCCTGCATGCGCTCCAGCATCGCGGCCAGGAAGCAGCCGGCATCGTCACCTTCGACGGCAAGCAGTTCTGCACTGAGAAGCGCATGGGCCTCGTCGGCGACCACTACACGGATCCGGCGACGCTGGCGAAACTGCCGGGCTTCATGTCGATCGGCCACACCCGCTACTCGACGACGGGCGAAGTGGCGCTGCGCAACGTGCAGCCGCTCTTTGCCGAACTCGAAGTCGGCGGCATTGCGGTCGCCCATAACGGCAATTTCACCAACGGCCTCACGCTTCGCCGGCAGCTGATCGCCGACGGCGCCATCTGTCAGTCGACGTCCGACACCGAAGTCGTGCTGCACCTGATCGCCCGTTCCAAGCAGGCGTCCTCTTCCGACCGCTTCATCGATGCCATCCGCCAGATGGAAGGCGGCTATTCGATGCTGGCGATGACGCGCACGAAGCTGATCGCCGCACGTGATCCGATCGGCATCCGTCCGCTCGTGATGGGCGAACTCGACGGCAAGCCGATCTTCTGCTCCGAGACCTGCGCACTCGACATCATCGGCGCGACCTATGTCCGCGACGTCGAGAACGGCGAAGTCATCATCTGCGAGATCCAGCCCGACGGTTCGATCACCATCGACGCGCGCAAGCCGGAGGTTTCGCAGCCCGAGCGTCTTTGCCTGTTCGAATATGTCTACTTCGCCCGGCCGGACTCGGTCGTCGGCGGCCGCAGCATCTATGTGTCGCGCAAGAACATGGGCATCAACCTCGCCAAGGAAGCGCCGGTCGAGGCCGACGTCGTGGTTCCGGTGCCGGACGGCGGCACGCCGGCCGCCCTCGGCTATGCCCAGCAGAGTGGCATCCCCTTCGAATACGGTATCATCCGCAACCATTATGTCGGCCGCACCTTCATCGAGCCGACGCAGCAGATCCGCGCCTTCGGCGTCAAGCTCAAGCATTCCGCCAATCGCGCGATGATCGAGGGCAAACGCATCATCCTCGTCGACGATTCGATCGTGCGCGGCACGACGTCGGTAAAGATCGTTCAGATGATGCGCGAGGCCGGTGCGCGCGAGGTGCATGTGCGCGTCGCGAGCCCGATGATCTTCCATCCGGACTTCTACGGCATCGACACGCCGGACCGCGACAAGCTGCTCGCCAACCAGCATGCGGACCTCGCCTCTATGTGCCGCTACATCGGCGCGGACTCGCTCGAGTTCCTGTCGATCGACGGTCTTTATGAGGCGGTCGGCGGCGAAAAGCGCGATCCGAAGTCGCCGCAGTTCACCGACCACTATTTCACCGGGGACTATCCGACCCGCCTTCTCGACCAGGAAGGCGCCAGCAATGTCCGCAAACTCTCGGTTCTCGCCAGCAACGGATAATCAGACAGAAAAATGACGATCGATCTCAAAGGCCGGGTGGCCGTGGTCACCGGCGCATCGCGCGGTATCGGCTATTTCACCGCTCTCGAACTGGCCAAGGCCGGTGCCCATGTGGTTGCCTGCGCCCGCACCGTCGGCGGTCTCGAAGAACTCGACGACGCGATCAAGGCTGCGGGCGGCTCGGCGACGCTGGTGCCCTTCGACCTTGCCGACATGCCGGCGATCGACAAGCTCGGTGGCGCGATCAACGAACGCTGGGGTAAGCTCGACATCCTCGTTGCCAATGCCGGCGTGCTTGGCACGATCTCGCCGATCGGGCATGTCGAGGCGAAGGTGTTCGACAAGGTGATGAACATCAACGTCAACGCCACCTGGCGGCTGATCCGTTCGCTCGAGCCGCTGCTGATCAAGTCGGATGCCGGCCGTGCGCTGATCCTGTCGTCGAGCGCTGCACACAAGTGCAAGCCCTTCTGGGGGCCCTACTCCGCTTCGAAGGCTGCCGTCGAGGCTCTGGCCCGTACCTGGGCCGGCGAGACGCAGCGCCTGCCGCTGCGCATCCTCTCGGTCGACCCCGGCGCCACCCGTACGGCGATGCGCGCTCAGGCGATGCCGGGCGAGGATCCGGAAACCGTGCCGCATCCTTCGGAAGTCGCAGCCAAGCTGCTGCCGCTGGTTGGCCCCAACCAGACCGAGACCGGCAAGCTCTACATCGTGCGCGAAGACAAGATTGTCGACTACCGGCTGCCGGAATAAGCTTCGTCACACCGCTCAAATGAGAAAGGCCACCGTGTCGTCACGGTGGCCTTTTCATTTTGGGCATTGCCGGTCGGAAAGCCATTCACGCCTCTCGCGGACTTGCGTTAGTCCTTGTCGCCCGGCAGGCCGTCGCCGCCGGTCGAAGGATGGGCAGGCCAATCGCCGCCATATTTGCGCTGCCAGGATCGCGCGCCGAAGGGCAGCGTGATCAGGTAGCCAAGCGCCGTCACCGCCATCGTTTCCCATGTGTAGGTCATCAGCGTCGCGACGTAAAAGACGACGCCGAGGATGGCCGGCAGAACGAGGTCGCGGCGCACGCGGCTGTTTTCCGACTTGCCGGACCAGACCGGCAGACGGCTGACGAGCAGGAAGGCGATCAGCACCGTGTAGGCGGATGCGATGAGCGCGAAGGTGCGTTCTGGCGCCAGGCCCAGGAGGCCGAGATAGACCGGCAACAGCACCAGCATGGCGCCCGCGGGCGCCGGCACGCCGACGAAATATTCCGACTGCCAGGACGCCTTGACCTGGCGCTCCGCCATCACGTTGAAGCGGGCGAGCCTCAGGCCCATCGCGATCGCGTAGATCAGTGCCGCGATCCAGCCGATCGAACGCGCCTGGTCGAGGATGAAGACATAGAGCACGAGGGCCGGCGCGACACCGAAGTTGATGATATCGGCGAGCGAATCCATCTGGCCGCCAAAGTTCGACGTCGCCTTCAGGGCGCGCGCGACACGGCCGTCGATGCCGTCGAGAAAGGCGGCGAGCAACACCATGGCAACGGCAAGCTCGATGCGGTTTTCAAAGGCGAGCCGGATACCCGAGAGGCCGGCGCAGATCGCGAGCACGGTGATCAGATTGGGGATCATCAACCGTAGCGGGATTTCGCGCAGCCGTGGGCCGCGTGCGGTATCGCTCGAGCCGCTGGCGTCCTCGGACGCCTGCCGCGTGTCGATCGGTTTTTCCTGTTCAGAGCCTTCCATAGACACTCCTTATGCGCGGCGGCTGATGACCGGGCCCTTGGCCGAGCCAAACTCGGCGAGCACGGTTTCGCCCGCAACGGCAGTCTGCCCGACGCTGACGCGCGGCTCGGAGCCGGCCGGCAGGAACACGTCGAGACGCGAGCCGAAGCGGATCAGGCCGAAGCGTTCACCGGCCTCCAGCGAGCCGTTCTCGTACTTCCAGCACAGGATGCGGCGGGCAACGAGACCGGCGATCTGAACGACGCCGATGGCGCCGTGTTTTGTATCGATCACCAGACCGTTGCGCTCGTTCTCCTGGCTCGCCTTGTCGAGCTCGGCATTGACGAACTTGCCGGCGCGATAGGCGACGCGGGTGATGGTGCCGGCCATCGGCGCGCGGTTCACGTGGCAGTTGAACACATTCATGAAAACGGAGATGCGCAGCATCGGTTCCGAACCAAGGTTCAGTTCTTCCGGTGGCAGGACCGTCGCGATCGACGAGACGCGGCCGTCGGCCGGGCTGATCACCAGATCGTCGTCGAGCGGCGTCATGCGCTCGGGGTCGCGGAAGAAGTAAGCGCACCACGCGGTCAGCACGAAGCCGATCCACATCAACGGCTCCCACAGGAAGCCAAGCACCAGCGACACGACGAAGAAGATCGCAACAAAGCGGTAGCCTTCCTTGTGCACCGGGACAAGCGTGTTGCGGATCGTATTGACCAGGCTCATGAACTCTACTCCAGATTTTCCGTGGAACGTGATCGTTTTCTATAAGTTAGCGCGGGATGCGGACGGAAAACCGCAAACGCTTTTCCTGCCCCCCGCTCTAGCGCGAAATGTCCCGGCGGGCAACGTTGCCCGCCCGGTAGCGACAAAACGCGTCGCGCTCAGCAAAGAAAAAGACGCCATCAAACCGCCGGCTCGCCGCGGGTGACGATGCCGAGATCGTCGCTCTCGCGCACGCGCTTCAGTTGCTCTTCGGCCTGCGTCGCTTCGCGCTGGCGGCTCCACATCGAGGCATAGAGGCCGTCGCGATCGATCAGCTCGCCATGGGTGCCGCGCTCGGCGATGACGCCGTCCTTCAGCACGATGATCTCGTCGGCGTTGATGACGGTCGAGAGCCGGTGCGCGATGACAAGCGTCGTGCGGTTGCGCGAAACGACGTCGAGTGCCGACTGAATCTCCTGCTCCGTGCGCGTATCTAGTGCCGAGGTCGCCTCGTCGAGGATCAGGATCGGCGGCGCCTTGAGAATGGTGCGGGCGATCGCAACGCGCTGCTTCTCGCCGCCCGAAAGCTTCAGGCCCCGTTCGCCGACCATGGCCTGGAAGCCCTCCGGCAGCGTGCGGATGAACTCGGCGATCTGCGCGGCTTCGGCCGCCGCCTCGACTTCGGCTTCGCTCGCCGAAACGCGGCCATAGCGGATGTTGTAGGCGATGGTGTCGTTGAAGAGCACCGTGTCCTGCGGCACCATGCCTATCACCGAGCGCAGGCTCTTCTGCGTCACTGTGCGCACGTCCTGGCCATCGATGGTGATCGCCCCTTCCTGCACGTCGTAGAAGCGATAGAGCAGCCGCGAGAGCGTAGACTTGCCGGCACCGGAGGGGCCAACGACGGCGACCGTCTTGCCGGCGGGCACTTCGAAAGTGATGCCCTTCAGGATCGGACGCGCCGCGTCATAGGCGAAATGCACATCCTTGAAGGCGATGGCGCCCTTGCCGATGACAAGTTCGCTCGCATTCGGGCGATCCACCACTTCGGCGCGCACGTCGAGCAGGTCGAACATATGCTCGATGTCGGTGAGCCCCTGACGGATTTCGCGGTAGACGAAGCCGATGAAGTTGAGCGGGATCGCAAGCTGGATCAGCATGGCGTTGATGAAGACGAAGTCACCCAACGTCTGCTCGCCACGCTGCACGGCAAGCGCCGACATGATCATCATCACGGCCGTACCGGCGCCGAAGATCAACGCCTGGCCGAAGTTGAGCCAGCCGAGCGACGTCCAGACCTGGGTCGCCGCCGCCTCGTAGCGTTCCATCGACTTGTCGAAGCGACGGGCTTCCATCTCCTCGTTGCCGAAATACTTGACCGTCTCGAAGTTCAGCAGCGAGTCGATCGCCTTGGTGTTGGCGTCGGTGTCGCTGTCGTTCATCGAACGGCGGATGGCGATGCGCCAGTCGCTCGCGCGCACGGTGAACCAGATGTAGAGCCAGACGGTGACGGCGGTGACGAGGAGATAGCTGAAGCCGTAGCCCCACCAGAAGATCACTGCCGTCAGCAGGAATTCGATCAGGGTCGGAACGCTGTTGAGGATGGTGAATCGGACGATCGTTTCGATGCCCTTGGTGCCGCGCTCGATGACGCGAGAAAGCCCACCGGTGCGCCGCTCCAGATGGAAGCGCAGCGACAGCTGGTGCATGTGCACAAAGGTCTTGTAGGCCAGTTGCCGGACCGCGTGCTGACCGACGCTTGCAAACAGCGCATCGCGCAGCTGGTTCAAGCCGGCCTGCAAAAGACGCGCGAGGTTGTAGGCAAGCACCAGCATGACCGCGCCGGTCATGAACACGGGCAGAAAGCCCAGGACATCCGGCTTGCCGTTCAGCGCATCGGTTGCCCATTTGAAGGAATAGGGAACGAGGATCAGGACGACCTTGGCGATGATCAGAATGACCGTCGCCCAGATCACCCGAAGCTTGAGATCGGCCCTGTCCGATGGCCACATGTAGGGCCAGAGATTGGCGATCGTATGCAAGGGATTGCTGGTATCGGCCGAAACGGTTTTCTTCTGGGGTGCCACGTTCTGATCCGCTCTTACGTTTGCGCGCTTGGAGGCAGATTGTTGCGCATCCAAGCTCTGCGCCGAGCCTTCCCTGTAAACGAAGACCTGCGGCGCCGTCATCACCGTTCAATGAAAAGCGGCGCCCTGTCGAAGGCGCCGCCCTTGGTCTGGAGATAAGCATCCGTCGCAGCCGCCGCAATGTCGGCGGCCGCCGATCGGCTGCTTATTGCTCTTGTTTCATGTGCTTCTTGTGAATTTCCCGCGATTCGTCGTCCGGCAGCGCCTTGTCCGGCACGCCGAAGACCTGACCCGGGCGAATGCGGTCCGGATCCTCGATCTGGTCCTGGTTGGCGAGATAGATCGTGGTGTAGCGCAGGCCGGCGCCGTAGACGCGACGCGAGATCTGCCACAGCGTATCGCCGCGGCGGATGATCACCGAACTCTTGCTCTCCTTGAGCGGAGCCTGCTCGAGCGTCTGGGGCTGGTCGGGCGAGGCTGCAACGGCCGCGGTTTCGGTCGCCGACTGCGCCGGTGCAGCGTCGTTTACAACTGCGCTTCCAGCACCCATTGCCTTTGCCAGTTCGCCCGGAGCCGGGGCATTGTCCTTCGGCTGGGCCTTCTCGGGCGACGCCGGCGTGGCGCTGCCCTGCTCGGCAAGGACCGCACCAACCGTTTCATCAACCTTGGCAAGTGCCGTCGCCACGCTCGATGCGTCCTGAGGTGCAGCCTTCAGCGCCGCGAGCGCACTTGCGGAGGCCTTTGCGGCCCGCGTCGCGGAAGCGACGAGCGTCTGGTCGGAACTGTCGGCGAGGCGGAAATCGGCAAGCGACTTCAACGCGATCTCGGTCGCCGAACGGGCGGCGGCCAGTTGCTCGCCGTTCGGCACCTTGCCATTGGCATAGAGACCCTTCAGCAGCGCGAGCGCCTTTCCAGCTTCCGCACGCAGGCCATCGAGACCCGCGGTTGCGGACGGCGTGCCCGAAGGTGCCACGGCCGCGACCTGCGATCCGGCGGGCCGGTCGAAGGGAACCGAAGCGCGCATCACGACCTTGGTGCCATCCTCGTTCAGCATGTCGGCCCGAATGATGTGGCTGCCCACCGTCAACTCGATCTGGCCGTCGACGACGAAGTGGCCCTTGTCGTCGGCTTTCATTTCGCCGACGAGCCTGTCGTCGGCATAGACGCGAACCAAGGCGCCTGCCTTGGCGCTGCCGGCAACGAACATCTTGCTGCCTTCGATCTCGACGGCGCTCACCTGCAGGCCCGGCACGCCAGAAAGCTTGGCCGGCGCAGTAGCGGTATCGACCGCCTGCGGCGTTGCGGAAGCAACCTCGGCCGGCTTGGCGTCCACAGCCGCTGTCCCCTCCACCGTATCCGGCGTCGTGATCAGCCGGCTCGCCATGCCGGGCTTCGAGACCATGGCAAGCAGTTGACCGGACGGATCCTTGGGAACAGAAACGGTCGCGACCTCCTCGGAGCTCTTCACCGCACCGTTTTCGCCGGTGCTGCGCAGCGTGAGCTGATGGTCACCCGCCGGAAGCGGATCGTCGAAGACCGCGGCAAAGTCGCCGGTCGCGCCGACATCAGCGGTGCCGACCACCGTATCGCCGCTCAGGATCTCAAGCTTCGAATTCGGCTGGGCATGGCCGGCGATCACCGTCGAGCCATCGGGCTCCACGCGCAACACATCGAAACCGGGAATGGCGGGATCGGTTGCAGGCGCATTGGCGGCAGTCGCCGCGTCGGCCTTCGACTGTTCCTGCTGCGGCGCAGCATCCGTCTTTGCTGTCTCGGCAGAGGCGCCAGCCGCCTGCGGGCCACTGGTCGCAGGCGTCGCCTCGGTCGACTGTGTCGCGGTGCCTGCCGCCTGCTCCGCCGTTGGCTTCTGGCCGTCGTCGCGCAAGTTCGGTTGAATTACGAATACCATCAACGCTGTTGCTGCCACGAGGACAGAAATGGCCACCCAGCCGGCCTTATTTTTGATCATGCCACTCTCCACACGGAGCGGAGCAACGCTCCGCGCATGCCCTCTCATCGGCCTGCGGTGCGGGCTTGCGCCGTCATTATAGCGCAACAGCAAGCAACTCGTCCGATTTCTTCAATCAATCACTGAAATTGCTAGCGATTCGCGATTCGGCATACAAGCAGCCGAAGGCACGGCAACCCACAGAAAGCCGGGTTTCCCCTCATTTTTCTTGACCCATGCTGCGCTGCAATGTTTTTTGGGGGGCATGAGCACCGAGAACAGCACGATTCGATCCATCTGCGTCTATTGCGGGTCACAGCCGGGACGCGACAATGCCTACATGGAGGCCGGCCGCGCGCTCGGCCGCTCCATCGCCGATCACGGGCTTCGCCTGGTCTATGGCGGCGGCACACGCGGCATCATGGGAGCGGTCGCCAGCGGCGTGCTTTCCAACGGCGGCGAAGTCACCGGGATCATCCCTGAATTCCTGATGGACAAGGAAGCGACCCGCCATTCGCTCGGCCAACTGAACGAACTGATCGTCACGGCCGACATGCACGAGCGCAAGCACACGATGTTCGAACGCGCCGACGCCTTCGTGGCTCTGCCGGGCGGCATCGGCACGCTTGAAGAGATCGTCGAGATCATGACCTGGGCGCAGCTCGGCCGTCACCGCAAGCCGATGGTCTTCGGCAACATCAACAATTTCTGGAGGCCGATGATGGACCTCCTGCAGCACATGCGCGAAGAGGGCTTCGTCCACACGGCGCATCTGGTGCAGCCGCTCGTCGTCAACGATGCCGCCGACATCGTGCCGACCATCCTGGCGGCCGCCAACGGCGGCAACGGCCGCGACGGCGAAGCCGAGATCATCTCCAAGCTTTGAGAAACCTGTTCAGCCAACAAAAAAGGCGCGCCCCCGGCGCGCCTTTTTTGTTTCTATCGCAACCGACCTTATTCGGCCGGGCTTGCCTGCAGGGCGCGGCGCGCCCTGCTTTCAGCCAGCATCGCGCCGGTATAGATCACCAGCGCCGCCCAGATCAGGCCGAAGGCGATGAGCTTTGCCGTACCGAAGGGCTCATGGAAGACGAAGACGGCGATCACGAAAATCATCGTCGGCGCGATGTACTGCATGATGCCGATGGTCGAGAGGCGCAGGAGCTTGGCGCCATTGGCATAGATCATCAGCGGCACGGCCGTGACGATGCCGCAGGACAACAGCCACAGGACGTCGGCCATGCCGGTGTCACCGAAATGGCCCTGCCCCGTCGTCTCCAGCCAGATGATGTAGCCGATGGCCGGAACGCTCAGCAGCAGGACTTCCAGGAAGAAGCCCTGGTTGGGGCCAACCGGCAGGGTCTTGCGGAAGAAGGCGTAGAAACCCCAGGACAGGCAGAGGCCGATCGACACCCACGGCAGACCGCCGGCATCAAAGGCGAGCACGGCGACGGCGGAAGCAGCGAGCGCGATTGCGACCATCTGCGCCGGGTTCGGCCTCTCCTTCAAAAGCACGGCGCCGAGGAAGATCGAGAAGAGCGGATTGATGTAGTAGCCGAGCGCGGTTTCGATGGCGCGGCCCGCCCCGATTGCCCAGACATAGATGCCCCAGTTGATGGTGATGAGCACGGCAGTCAGTGCGGCCATGCACAGCATGCGCGGCGAGCGCAGTGCCGTCTTGATATCGTCGGTGCGCCCGAGCCAGAGCAGCACGAGACCTGCGAGCGGCACCGACCACACGATCCGGTGCGCCACCACTTCCGGCGCCGGGATATGGGCGACAGCCTTCATGAAGAACGGCAGGAAGCCCCAAAGCAGATAGGCGGTCAGCGCGAAGGCAAAGCCTTGTGCGGAATCGGTATTTTCGGCGGGTGCTTTCGGCTCGGCCATATCATCTTTTCCTGGTGTTTTGCCGGAGAGCCCTGGCGGCAACGGCCGCTCACCGGTCAGAAGGGAGGGCACAGCCAGTCGGCCGGCACGATCTCCCATTGGTGCGTCCTACCCCAATGGCCGGTGATGCACCAATTCATTTCCGTGAAGGGAGAATGAGTTTTGCTCACCCTCCCCCGGCCAGTTCATCAGCGTTACCGGGCCGATCGCCGAAATTACTCGGCGGCGATCAGCCCGACGTGGTCGCGGTTCTTGAGCAGCTTGAAGACGATGCTGTCCATCAGCGCCTGGAAAGACGCATCGATGATGTTGTCGGAGACCCCCACGGTCCACCAGCGTGCGCCCGTGCCATCGGTCGATTCGATCAGAACGCGGGTGATCGCCTCGGTCCCGCCATTGAGGATACGGACCTTGTAGTCCGCGAGCTCCAGGTCTTCGATTTCCGACTGGTACTTGCCGAGATCCTTGCGCAGCGCCAGGTCGAGCGCGTTGACCGGGCCGTGGCCTTCGGCGACCGACATCATCGTCTCGCCGTCGACGACCACCTTCACCACCGCTTCCGACACCGTCTTCAGATGGCCGTTGGCGTCGAAGCGGCGCTCGACCATCACCCGGAAGCTTTCCACGTGGAAGAAATCCGGCACCGTGCCGAGAATGCGGCTGGCGAGCAGCGCGAAGCTCGCATCCGCCCCTTCATAGGCATAGCCGGTCGCTTCGCGTTCCTTGACGATGGCGATCAGCTTGTCGAGCTTCGGGTCGTCCTTGCTGACGACGATGCCGCGGCGCTTCAGCGCGTTGATGAAATTGGCCTTGCCGCCCTGGTCGGACACCATGACCTTGCGCAGGTTGCCGATGCTTTCCGGCGCCACGTGCTCATAGGTGCGCGGATCCTTGAGCAATGCCGAAGCGTGGATGCCGGCCTTGGTTGCAAAGGCCGACGCGCCCACGTAAGGCGCCTGCTGGTCTGGCGAGCGGTTCAACAGCTCGTCGAAGGAATGGGCGAGCTTCGTCAGCTCCAGCAAGCGGTCGGCATCGATCGCCGTTTCGAAGCGGCTGGAATAGGCCTCTTTCAAAGCAAGCGTCGGGATCAGCGTGACGAGATTGGCGTTTCCGCAGCGTTCGCCAATGCCGTTCAGCGTGCCCTGGATCTGGCGTACGCCGGCCTCGACCGCCGCAAGCGAATTGGCGACCGCCTGGCCGGTATCGTTATGGGCGTGGATGCCGAGATTGGCGCCGGGCACGCCGGCAGCGATCACGGCCGCAACGATCTCGCGCACCTCCGGAGGCTGCGTGCCGCCATTGGTGTCGCAGAGGACCACCCAGCGCGCGCCGGCGTCAAAGGCCGTCTTCGCGCAGGCGAGCGCATAGGCGGGGTTGGCCTTGTAGCCATCGAAGAAATGCTCGCAATCGACCATCGCCTCGCGACCGGAGGCGACCACCGCCTCGACCGAGGCCCGGATGTTGTCGAGGTTTTCCTCGTTGGTGCAGCCGAGCGCCACTTCGACGTGATAGTCCCAGCTCTTGGCGACAAGACAGATGGCGTCGCTCTTGGCCGCGAGCAGCGCCGCGAGGCCCGGATCGTTCGACGTGGAAACCCCGGCGCGCTTGGTCATGCCGAAGGCGACGAAGGTGGCCTTCTGGGTACGCTTGCGCCCGAAGAATTCCGTGTCGGTCGGGTTCGCGCCGGGATAGCCGCCTTCGATATAGTCCATGCCGAACTGATCGAGCAGGCCGGCAATCGCAATCTTGTCCTCGACGGAAAAGTCGATGCCGGGCGTCTGTTGCCCGTCTCTCAGCGTCGTGTCGAAGAGGTAGATGCGTTCCCTGGTCATGGCTCTCGTCCAAATATGCTCGGTTTACTTTTGCTCGGTCTTGCCTGCGAACTGGTCCGTGGCGCGGATCAGCCGGTCGAGGATGCCCGGCTCGGAATAGGCATGGCCTGCTCCCTCGACCAGATGCAGCTCTGATCCCGGCCAGGCCTTGTGCAGCTGCCAGGCGTACTTCGCCGGGCACGGCATGTCGTACCGCCCGTGGATGATGACGCCGGGAATGCCGTGCAGCCGGTGGGCGTCGCGCAGCAATTGGCCCTCTTCCATCCAGCCGGCATTGACGAAGAAGTGGTTCTCGATCCGCGCGAAGGCGTCAGCATAATCGTCGTCGGCGAAGGGCTCGCTGGTTGCGAGCTCCGGCAACAGCGTGATCGTCTCACCTTCCCAGATGCTCCAGGCCTTGGCGGCCGCAAGGCGTGTCGCCTTGTCCTCGCTCATCAGGCGGCGATGATAGGCGTGCATCATCTCGTGGCGCTCGTTCTCGGGAATGGGCGCGATGAAACGCTCCCACTTGTCCGGGAACATCTCCGAGACGCCGAACTGGTAGTACCAGTCGAGCTCGGCCTTGGTCAGCGTGTAGATGCCACGCAGCACCAGTTCGGAAACCCGTTCCGGGTGCTTCTCGGCATAGGCAAGCCCCAGCGTCGATCCCCAGGAACCGCCGAAGACCAGCCACTTGTCGGCGCCGGCCATCTCGCGCAGCCGCTCGATATCGGCGACGAGATGCCAGGTGGTGTTGGCTTCGATCCTGGCATTCGGCGTCGACTTACCGCAGCCGCGCTGGTCGAACAGCGTTACGTCGTAGAGCGTCGGATCGAACAGGCGGCGGTGGTTCGGCGAGATCGTGCCGCCTGGCCCGCCATGCAGGAAGACGGCAGGCTTAGCGCCCGGCGTGCCGGCCTTTTCCCAATAGATGGTGTGACCGTCGCCGACCTCGAGGTGGCCCGACGCATAGGGTTCGATTTCCGGATAAAGCGTACGCAGAACAGTCGTCATTTTCAGTCTTTCGTGAGCGGCCAGTGCACGGTGTCGTAGTCGGGATGCTGGCGGTTGGTTTCGAGAACGATCAGATGGCGGGTCGCCGAGACCTCGCTACCGTCATCCGTCTCCCTTGGTGGCAAGCCCGCGAGCCGTGAGAACCATATGACGCGGGATTCGACGCCGGACTGGTAAACGGGCTGTACGTCATCGGGGTCGTCGAGCGAGCCGAGCGCGATGTTGATGAAGTTCTCGTCGGGCATATCGTAGAACAGCGGCGTGCCGCAATCGCTGCAAAAACCGCGGCGCACCAGATGCGACGAGCGGAACCAGGACGGCTGGCCCCGGGTAATATCGAACGTGTCTCGGGACGCATTGGCGAGTGGCATGAAATAGTTCCCGGTCGCCTTCTGGCACATGCGGCAATGACAGATATGCGGGTCCGCAAGCACGCCCTCGGCGCGGTAGCGCACGGCGCCGCATTGGCATCCGCCCGTATAGATGCGCGCGATGGTCACCGGAATGCTCCCGAGGGATGCCATTGATCGGTCTCGTGGTCGGGATGCTGGAACGAGATGATGCTTTCCTGCCTGGCGTAAAAATCCTGATCCTCAAGCACCGGCTGCTCGAAGATCGTATCGACCCAGGGCAGCCGCGAGGCGTGATTGACCTGGATTTTCGGCGCCAGATCGGTGCGATCGTCAAAGGTGCCGATGGCGATCTCAAGGCCACCCGGATGCCGATAGGTCATCGGCGTTCCGCATTTCGGGCAAAAGCCACGGTCGATGTTGACCGAGGACTGGAAATAGCTCGGTTCGTCCCGCACCCATTCGACGCCATCCTTCGGCGCCGTCACCAGCGCCGAGAAGAACGAGCCGAACTGTTTCTGGCACATGCGGCAATGACAGATCGACGCGCGTCCGAGTTCACCCTTGATCCGGAAGCGGACCGCGCCGCATTGGCATCCACCTGTTCGAACGTTTTCGGTCATCGCTTCTCCTCCGGGGGCCAGGTCTCGGTGTCGTGGTCGGGATGCTGATAGGAAACGAGATTGGTCAGGAACTCGATTGCGTCCGGATCTTCCAGCGTATGAACGCCAGGCAGATCGGCAACGTGATCGACATAGGGCAGCTTACCCTCGACTCCCCATTGGATGGTCGGCACGATGCCTTGCGGCTCGTCGAAGGCAGCGATCGCCAGCGCCATGCCATCCGGTGCCTCGTAGGTCAGCGGCGTGCCGCAATCGGCGCAGAAGCCGCGTCGCGCGGCGTTTGACGACTGGAAGCGCTTGGGCTCTCCGCGGGTCCAGGTCACATGCGCGCCGCGAACCGAAACCAAGGGCATGTAGAAATTGCCGCTCGCCTTCTGGCACATGCGGCAATGACAGACGGATGCGTCACCGAGCTTGCCCTCGACGCGGAAACGGACCGCGCCGCATTGGCAGCCGCCGGCATAATGGGGCCTGTTGTCGAGACTCATCGCAACTCCTCCTTAGCCCGGCGCGTGGCAGACGGCTTCGATATTGTTGCCGTCGGGATCGAATACGAAGGCCCCGTAATAGTCCGGGTGGTAGTGCGGTCTCAGCCCCGGCTTGCCGTTGTCACGTCCGCCGGCGGCAATCGCCGCTTCATAGAAGGCATCGACCTCGGCGCGGCTGCGCGCCGAAAAGGCGTAGTGGCGGCCCGGGCCTGCCTCGGCCGTTTCATGCAGCCAGAAAACCGGCCGCTCGCGGCCATAACCGCCAACCTTCACGCCGCCGGTGTGCTCCAACGGCACCATCATCAGCAAGGAGGCGCCAAGCGGAGCAAAGGCCTTGTCATAGAACGACTGCGCCCGGTCGAAATCCGCGACGGGAATGCCCGTATGGTCGATCATCGCACGAACTCCTCTTTCATGCATGCGCTTCGCTTTTCGCTGCCCTTTCAGATGCCCTGTCCGATCGCTCTGATCGGACAGGGCTCTGGGGGCGGCCCACCGTCACCGTTTGATATCCCAGGTCGTCACCCGCTCGCCGGTTGCCGGATCCTTGCCGTCCTTCAGCTGAACACCGCGCGCCAGCAGATCATCGCGGATCTTGTCGGCTTCCGCGAAGTTCTTCGCCTTCAGCAGTTCCAGACGGGCCCGCACGCGGCTGTCGATGTCGCGGACCAGCCCCTCGTCGAGTTCGACCGCCTGCGGCACCACGCCGATCAGCGCAGCACTTGCGGCGAAGGTGCCGAGCAGTTTCGAATCGGTCGCCGCCTTCTGGGCAAGCGCATGGACCGCCTGGACGGCTGCGACCGTGTTGAGGTCGTCGGCAAGTGCGGCGACCACGGCCGGGTCGGCCTCACCCGTGGCGTCACCCGGCACCGGCCACTTGGAGAGCAGATGCTCTGCCTCTTCCAGCCGCTTCACCGAAAAATCGATCGGCTCGCGATAGTGCGTCATCAGCATCGCGAGCCTCAGCACGTCGCCCGGCCACTGGCGGCCGGCGAACTTTTCCGTGTGCAGCAGTTCGTAGATGGTGACGAAGTTGCCTTCGGACTTCGACATCTTGCGGCCTTCGACCTGCAGGAAGCCGTTGTGCATCCAGACATTCGCCATCACCTCGGTGCCATGGGCGCAACGGGATTGGGCAATCTCGTTTTCGTGGTGCGGGAAGATGAGATCCAGCCCGCCGCCGTGGATGTCGAAGACCTCGCCGAGATAGCGGCTGCTCATGGCCGAGCACTCGATGTGCCAGCCGGGACGGCCCCTGCCCCACGGGCTTTCCCAGCCCGGTTCGTTGTCGCCGGAGAGCTTCCACAGCACGAAATCGCCGGGGCTTTTCTTATGCGCCTCGACGGCGACGCGGGCGCCGGCCTGCTGTTCGTCGAGGTTGCGCTTCGAGAGCTGACCGTAATCGGCCATCGACTTGGTATCGAACAGCACCTCGCCGCCCGCCTGGTAGGCGTGGCCCTTGGCGATGAGCTTTTCGATGATGTCGATCATCTGGGCGATGTTGTCGGTCGCCCGCGGCTGGACATCAGGATCGAGGCAGCCGAGCGCCCTGGCATCGTCGAGAAACTGCGTTTCGGTCTTCTCCGTCACCCGGCGGATCGCGTCGTTGAGCGGCAGGGTCGGATAGTCCCGCAGCGCCCGCGCGTTGATCTTGTCGTCGACGTCGGTGATGTTGCGCGCATAGGTGACGTGATCCGCGCCATAGACATGGCGCAGCAGCCGGAACAGGACATCGAAGACGATGACCGGCCGGGCATTGCCGATATGGGCATAGTCATAGACCGTCGGGCCGCAGACATACATGCGAACGTTGTCGGGATCGATCGGCTTGAACTCGATCTTCTCCCGCGTCAGCGTGTTGTACAGCTTCAGTGTCGGCGTTCCGCCCATTGCCATTCTCCAAGATGCATACGACCGTAAAATACCGCGCCCGGGAGGCCCGCGCGTTTGTCATCTTGGATTTTAGGAGACGAAAACGGCCAGGCCAGCGGAGCGCTAGCGAATAATGTTCCGGCAGATAATGCAGATAACCGTTTTCATGGCCTCACTTATCGCGCGTCACCCGATTTCGGTCAAGAGGTCAGCCGCGTGCAAGCACAGCCGACTATCGAAAGGATTCCGCGGTCATGGATTTGTCATGATTAGGCTTATCTGAGATCGCCATGCGGAAAACAGATTCGCGGTGTAGTTGGTAGCACACCACGAAATCCTGTCTCCGGAGAGCGAGGAGGAGCGTCGCTTTCGTGAAGACGTGCGAAAGCGGCAGTGTATCCGGTTCGGGAAAGCATCAAGGAGTGAGTGCAAGTGAAAGCCGCAAAGACCAAAGACATCACCAAATCCGCCAACCTCGTCGAACAGTATCGCCCGCTCGGCCTGAAGGCCGTACTTGCCGCAGCGTTGCAGGTGAAGGCGAAGCCGGCTGGCAAGCTGACCAAGCGGCCAGCCTGACGGTTCCGACGCTCTTTTCCTTAAAAGAGAGACATCTGCCCGCCATCGGGCTCGGTCGGCTCGTCCTTGCCCTTTAGCTGGGCATTCGCAACCGACCTGGGCGTGACGGCATCCTGGATTTCGGGACCGGTGTTGACGACCTTGTTGACCTTGTCCGAGACAGGGATCGCCTCGAAGTAGTCCTCCGCGACGGGGCCGAAGAGATCGGCAACCTCGCGCGGCTCCTGCGTCTTGCAATCCAGCCAGCGGGCAAAATCCTCGGGCTGGATAACGACCGGCATACGGTCATGGATCTGCCGGATCGAGGCGTTGGCGGCCGTCGTCAGGATGGCCGCTGTGTCGACCTCGGAGCCGTCGGCCGAGGACCAGGTTTCCATCAGCCCGGCGAAAGCGACGATGCCGCCCTTCCGCGGGCGCACCCAATAGGCCTGCGACGGCTCGCGGCTGCCTTTCGGCGGCCGGCGCCATTCGTAAAAACCGGAGGCCGGCACGAGAACACGCCGGTGGCGCATGGCGGCGCGAAACGAGGCCTTGTCGATTGCCGATTCGGCCCGCGCATTGATCAGCAGCGGAAAGTCACGCGGGTCTTTCACCCAGCCCGGCATAAAGCCCCAACGCACGAGCACCGCCTTGCGCTCCGGCAGGTTGCTGCCGGGTGCCGCGCACTCGCCGGCCACGACAACCATGATCGGCTGGGTTGGCGCGATATTGAAGCGCGCCGGAAAGTCGTCGCTTTCCAGCAGGCTGAACAATTCCATCATTTCGTCGGGGGTCGCCGTCAGCGCAAAACGTCCGCACATGACATCGATGTGGCACTTCACGTAGGATGGGTCAACGCTACCGAGACGATTTGATTCCCTGATGCCGACCAAGCCCGAACTTGCTTCCTCCGTCATTCTAGAACGCGACGGCCGCTATCTGCTCGTTCGCCGGGCCAACCCACCGTCGGCCGACATGTACGCCTTTCCGGGCGGCCGTGCCGAGCCCGGCGAGACGCCGGCGGAGACAGCGCTTCGCGAATTGTTCGAAGAAACCGGCATCAAGGCGCGCGATCCGGTGCTGTTTGAAATCTACGATCTGCCAGGCAAGGAGTCCGAAGGGCGGCACTTCCTGCTTTCGGTGTTCCGGGCCGAGGCGGATGCCGACGCGGTTGCCATCGCCAGCGACGACGCGGCAGGGCTCGGCTGGTTCACGCCTGAAGAGATCTTCACCCTGCCGATCCCCGACAGCGTGCGCGAATGTGTGGAAAGACTCTCCGGCACCGGCGCGAACGCCGCGACATCCGGCGACGGCCTTGAAACCGCCGCCAATTCGGGCTTGATGAAATCATGATCCCTGTCCCGATCCTCGCAAGGCTTACGCTCGCCGGCATCGCCTTGACGGTCGCCACTGGCGCGGCGGCGCAAAAAACACCGACGAAAGAGGCGGCCAAGACCGAGACCGCAGCCCCTGCCCCGGCCGCCGTGGAAGAAAAGCCGACGCCCTATGACCAGCGGCTGATTCGGCTCTCCGAGATCCTCGGCTCCGTGCACTACCTCAGGAATCTCTGCGTCAAGGAACCGGAAGACGTCTGGCGCCGCTCGATGCAGGATCTGATCGACAAGGAAACCGCCACTGAAGTCAAACGACGCGAGCGGATGACTGCCGCCTTCAACCGCGGGTACCGCACCTTCGCATCGGTCTATACGAACTGCACAGGCCCTGCGATCGTCGCCGAACAGCGATATCGTGCCGAAGGGGCAACACTTGCGTCAGAAATCGTCGCCCGCTTTGGAAATTAGCAATAAATTAACCTCTTTTCTCACGACCCCGTGTCGTTTCGGGAAAAGGCTGCTAAGTTCGTTAAGAGAGTGGTAAGAAGTGGCGAGTCCGTCACGGTCGTTCAGTCGGAGTTCAGCCGAACGGCCATAATATGAACCGCTTGCACAATGGAAGTCGCATGGAACGAATGATGGAACCAAGCCTGACCGACATCGATGACATGATCGTCCACGAGAAGATGCAGGCTGCGCTGGAACACCAGAGCGAGGCCTGGGCGGACGGAATGGCCGACGGTATCGAGCCGGAAATCATCGCCGATGCGGCCATTGCTCTTGCCATGCGGGAAACCGTTCGGCTTCATGGCGAAGACGGCGCCGAGGCAATGCTCAATTCGCTTCGCGAGCGCGTGCTCGCCGGCGAATTCTCGCCCCAGCGCACGATTCAGTAATATCAGGACTGCCCGATGCATCGGAATCTTGCAAACCGGACCCTTCCGGTTCGCCTCGCCACACTGCTGTTGGCCGGTGTCGCCTTGACCACCCCGGCAGCGGTTTCCCCCGCCTTCGCTCTCAGCGAATTGCAGGGCGCGCCGCAACCCGTTCCGGCCGAGCAACAGCCTGCCGCCGGCGACCAGAAGGCGACGCCGCCTGCCGCCGAACCCGTTGCCGAAGAGCCGGATGAGGAAGAGACGCTTCCGCTCGAAATCCCGATGCCCGACCCGCTGATCAACAAGTCGGCGACAGCCACCAAGGAAGATGCTCCCGAAGCTGAAGAGCCGGAGCCGACCGGGCCTGTCGAAGTCCTGACCGACGTTTCCAAGATTCCGGCGCCGGTCGCCCGCATGCGCGAGCTGATCGTCGAGGCGGCGGCTTCCGGCGACATCGAGCGGTTGCGCCCATTGCTCGGCAAGGGCCCGAACCAGACCCAGGTCACCGGCGTCACCGGCGACGAAGACCCGGTGTCGATCCTGAAGAGCCTTTCGGGCGACCAGGAAGGCGTCGAAATTCTCGCGATCCTGCTCGACGTGCTGTCGACCGGCTTCGTGCTGGTAGACAAGGGCACGCCGCAGGAGGCCTATGTCTGGCCTTATTTTGCGGAAAAGAAGCTTTCGACGCTGACGGCACCGGAAAAGGTCGACCTGTTCCGCCTGGTCACCGCCGGCGATTTTGCCGACATGGAAGAATTCGGCAGTTACAACTTCTATCGCGTCGGCATCATGCCGGACGGCAAGTGGAAATTCTTCATCGCCGGCGACTGAGCGCCGGCGACCTGCTTGCCGATGACAGCCGAACATCCTACCTCTTCGCCAAGAGATCGCCGGTGAGACCGGGGCCTGAGTCGGCCACGGCTACCAGGTGATCGTTTGCTAGGTTAGCGCGGGAGCCTCCCCTCCCGTCGAACAGGATTCGAACGATGCCCAGAGTTCGCCTCGACGATCGTGCGATCGTCTCCATTTCCGGCAAGGACGCCGAAGATCTTCTTCAGGGACTGATCACCACCGACCTCGACGCGCTTGCACCCGACGAGGCGCGTCCTGGCGCGCTTCTGACGCCACAGGGCAAGATCCTGTTCGAGTTCCTGATCTCCCGCGACGGCGATGGCCTGCGGCTGGAAACGGCAAGCGACCAGGCCGAAGCGCTGCTGAAGCGCATGACGATGTACAAGCTTCGCTCGGCAGTCGAGCTTTCGATCAGGACTTCCGACGCCGTCACCGTGATATTCGACGAAGCAGAACCGACGGGTGCCTATCGGGACCACCGTTTCGAGAAGGCGGGCGTTGCGCTCTTTCGCGCCTATGGGGAAGCCACCGGCGACACGGCCGGCGCAGAAGACCTCGAACGGCTGCGGATCGCGGCGGGCATTGCGAATGCCGGTGCCGATTATGCGGTGCAGGACGCATTCCCCCATGACGTGCTCCTGGACAAAAACGGCGGCCTCTCCTTCAAGAAGGGCTGCTACGTCGGTCAGGAAGTGGTGTCGCGCATGCAGCACCGCAGCACGCCGCGCCGCCGGGTCGTGATCGTTTCGGCGGACGCCGCCCTTCCTCCCACGGGAACGACGATTACGGCGAACGACAAGGCGATCGGCGCGCTGGGCACGGTGCAGGGCAAGTCGGCGCTCGCGATCGTGCGCATCGACAAGGCCGGTGAAGCCATGGCGAATGGGATCCCGCTGCTCGCCGGCGACGTGCCGGTGACAATGGTTCTGCCCGAATGGACCGGCCTCACCTTCCCGACCAGCACGGACGAGGCAAGCGCGTGACGGCGGCCCGCGCCTGGCAGCGCATGCTTTCCGGCCGAAGGCTGGACCTGCTCGATCCCTCGCCGCTCGATGTCGAGATCGGCGACATCGCCCATGGCCTCGCCCGTGTTGCCCGGTGGAACGGCCAGACCGCCGGCGATCATGCCTTCTCTGTCGCCCAGCACAGCCTGATGGTCGAAGATATTTTTCGCCGCAGCAACAAGTGCAGCACCGACGATTGCCTGCTGGCGCTTTTGCACGACGCGCCGGAATATGTGATCGGCGACATGATCTCGCCGTTCAAGGCGGTGGTCGGCGGCGGCTACAAATCGGTCGAGAAGCGGCTGGAAAGCGCCATCCACCTTCGTTTCGGCCTGCCGCCGCATTGCTCCAAGGAATTGAAGGACCGCATCAAGAAGGCCGATCATGTCGCGGCCTATTTCGAAGCAACGGTGCTTGCCGGCTTCTCCGTCGAAGAGGCGCGCAAGTTCTTCGGCCAGCCGCGCGGCATCACCCGCGAGACGCTGCTGATCGATCCCTTGCCGGCGGTCGAGGCGCAGCGCCTGTTCACCGAACGGTTCCTCACGCTGGAAGCGCAGCGCGTGCCCGCGCGCGCGGAAATCTGACATGCCCGGCATCATCGTTTCTCCGCTTTCCCGCATTGCCGAAATGGCCGTCCGCCATGGCTGCACCGAGATGATCAGCCTCGTCGCCAAGGGCCAGGATTTCCATCGCCCCGGCGTCATCGCCAAGGCGCGACATCTGACGCTCGGCATGAACGACATCACCTTTGCCGGCACCGGCGACCTCATTGCGCCGCAGGAAGACCATGTCCGGCAGATCGTCGCCTTTGCGCGCGAATGGGACCGTGCACGGCCGCTCCTCGTTCATTGCTGGATGGGCGTCTCCCGTTCGCCGGCAGCCGCCCTCATCGCCGCGCTCGCGGCCGAGCCGGACCAGGACGACGCGGAGCTGGTGCAGCGGCTGCGCCGCGCCTCGCCCTATGCGACCCCCAACAGCCGGCTCGTCGAGATTGGCGACGGCGTGCTTGCGCGCAATGGAAGGCTGATCGCCGCCGTTCGCGCGATCGGTCGCGGCGCGGATGCCGACGGCAATGCGCCGTTCCTTCTGCCGCTTGCTTCCGAAGGAGCAGCCGTTGCCGATTGAGACGCAGCCGACAACGGTCGAGATCGGCCTCAATGCGGCGATCGTCGCCGTCGTCAACCGCAGCCCGCGCATCCTCGCCGTCAGCGAAAGTGACGGCGATGCGCGTGACAGCCTGCCCTTCGGCCCCTTCGATCCGGCGCTCCACCGGACCTTTGAGACGAGCCTGCGCGATCGCGTCGAAAAGCGTACGGCGCTGAAGCTCGGCTATATCGAACAGCTTTACACCTTCGGCGATCGCGGCCGTCAGCGGCTGCCGGGCGAAGAAGGCAAGCACATGGTCTCGGTCGGCTATCTGGCCCTGACGAGAACCGATGCCGAAAACACCGAGCGGCTGGCCGAAGCCGGCGCGCATTGGCGCGACTGGTACGGCTACCTGCCCTGGGAGGACTGGCGGCAGGGTCGCCCGGCGGTGCTGGACCAGGCGCTCCTGCCGGCACTTGCCCGCTGGGAAACAGGTGTGTCCGGTGACGACCGAGCCGCCCGGATTGCCGGGCGCCGGGCGCGCATTCGCCTGGCCTTCGGCCTCGGCGATTTTCCCTGGGACGAGGAACGCGTGCTGGAGCGCTATGAGCTCCTTTACGAGGCAGGGCTCGTGCCCGAGGCGGCCATCGACGGCCACGGTAATGGCAACGACGTTCTGACCGCCGGGCTGGCGATGCGCCATGACCATCGCCGCATCGTCGCCACGGCAATGGCGAGGCTGCGCGGCAAGATCAAGTACCGGCCGGTCGTCTTCGAACTGATGCCGCCCGAGTTCACGCTGACCGATCTGCAGGCAACCGTCGAAGCGATCTCCGGGCGCCACCTGCACAAGCAGAACTTCCGCCGCCTGGTCGAAGGGGCCGAACTGGTGGAGCCGACGGGGATGACGCTGTCTTCCACCGGTGGGCGGCCGGCCGCCCTCTTCCGCTTCCGCCGCCAGATCCTCGACGAGCGCCCTGCCCCGGGGCTCAAGGTCGGTGGGCGATGAGGGCAGTACCGCCCACCAAACGGTGGATCGGCACCTAAAAACATCCGACAGAACGCCCTACATGTGCGGGGATGATGCTATAATCGGTGCAGTGGGACGCGACCGAACTTTCGCTGCCCGCAAACCATGCGGCGTTTACGACCGAGGTGACAACCATGCTGCTCGTCCTGACCCTGCTTACGTCGCTGCTCGGCACCTCGCCCCAATCGGGAACCGACGAAAAGCCGAAGATGCCCGACTACTTCAAGAACCAACAGGGCGGCGGCATGCAGCCGCAGACAACCATTTGCAATCTCAACAGCCAGGACCTGAACGGGCAGTTCCGGACCTGCCGCTACGACTGCGGCACGCAGATCACCGTCGGCGAACGTTTCTCCTGCCCGTTCATCATGCAGCGTTGACGTTCAAAACCTCGGTTAGCTTCTGAAAAGACGCAACTCCGGACGGAAAACCGCTTCGCACTTTTCCTGGAGTTGCTTACCTTTCGATCACCACATCAAGGCCGATGTCGAGCGTCGGGGCGGCCATGGTGATCTTCGAGGTCGAGATGTAATCGACGCCGCTCTCGGCGATTGCCCGCACCGTATCGATCTTGACGTTGCCTGAAGCCTCCAACCGCGTCCGACGGGCATCGACCGCATAGGCGTCGGCGGAGAGCTGCCAAAACGCGCGGTTGACCGCAACGGCCTCGCGGAGCAAGTCCGGCCCCATGTTGTCGAGCAGGATGACGTCGGGTTGGGCCGTCAGCGCCTCGCGCATCTGATCGAGGCCATCGACCTCGATCTCGATCTTGACGAGATGGCCGCAATAGGCACGCGCCGCATGGACGGCGCTGGCGACGCCGCCGGATACGGCAATGTGGTTGTCCTTGATCAGCACGGCATCGTCCAGGCCGTAGCGATGATTGGAGCCACCGCCCAGACGCACCGCGTATTTTTCCAGCGCCCGCAGCCCAGGAATGGTCTTGCGGGTGCAGCAGACCTTCGCACGCGTGTGGGCGATCTCGTCGGCGAATTTCGCCGTATAGCTTGCGATGCCCGAAAGGTGCATCAGGAAGTTCAGGCCGACACGTTCGGCCGACAGCAGCCCGCGGGCGCGACCGGAGATCCGGGCGATCGCCGTGCCCGGCGCGACCCGGTCACCATCCGCCACCAATGCCTCGAAGTGGATCGACGGATCGACCAGACGGAAGGCGGCACGCGCAAGCTCCAGCCCGGCAACAACACCCGCATCGCGCACGTTCATGCCGGCCTTTGCGGTCAGCTCCGGCCCGATGGTCGAGAGCGTGGTAATGTCGCCGGCGCGGCCGAGATCCTCGTTAAGTGCGGCACGCACCTGGTCCTCGATCATCAGTGCGGGAAGTTCGGGGCGGAGGGCTGCGGTCATCTGCTTTTTCGTCCTTGAGTGTCGGTCCATGCAAGCGGCGCGCGTGAAATCACGCCGCTTCCGTCTCCGCCAGTTCGCTCGCCAGGCGGTTGGCGTCGGCGAGCGTCAGATAGGTGCGGCGGCGCCATTCCGGCTGTTCCTGTGGGCAATCGGCGCGGAAGTGACCGCCGCGGCTTTCCGTGCGCCGCAGCGCGCCGACGGCGATCAACTTGGCCGTGGTAATAATGTTGGTGAAGCGCATGCGGGTGTTGTCGCGCTCGAGCTGTGCGATCTCGCGGATCGCCTTTACCAGGCTCTCGCGGGTTCGGATCACGCCGACGCAATCGCTCATCACCTGGCGCAGGATCTTCAGTTGCGGGCTGTCCTCGACCGTCACCGGATCGTCGTTCTCGCCGGCATTGTCGCCCCATTCGGTAAGCTGCGGCGTCGGCAGCGTGCCCTTGATGTTTTCGGCGATGCGGGCGGCAAAGACGACGGCTTCGAGCAGCGAGTTGGAGGCGAGCCGGTTGGCGCCGTGCACGCCGGTGGAGGTCACTTCTCCAGCAGCCCAGAGACCATCGATCGAGGTGCGACCTTCGGCATCGGTGAGCACGCCACCCATGTGATAGTGAACCGCCGGCACGACCGGGATGGCTTGCGTCACCGGATCGATGCCGGCCGCCATGCAAGAGGCATAGACCGTCGGGAACATCTCGGGGAAATGCTTGCCCACAGCCTTGGTGCAATCGAGGAACGCGCCGCGGCCGGCCTGGACCTCGGCAAAGACACCACGCGAAACGATGTCGCGCGGCGCAAGCTCGCCGTCCGGGTGGATATCGAGCATGAAGCGATGGCCGGCGGCGTTCAGAAGCTGGGCGCCATCACCGCGCAGCGCCTCGGTCGCGAGCGGCGCCGGATCCTTGCCGATGTTGATCGCCGTCGGGTGGAACTGCACGAATTCCGGATCGGCGATGATCGCGCCGGCGCGGGCGGCCATGCCGAGCCCCTGCCCGCACGCTTCCCACGGGTTGGTCGTGACAGCATAGAGATGACCGATTCCACCGGAGCAGAGCACGACGGCACGGGCCGGGAAGGCCACACGCTTCTTCGACTGGCCGGCATCGGGCCGGGCGATGACGCCGGAGATGAATCGGCCTTCGCGCACGAGTTCCTCGACTACATAGCCTTCGATCACGCGGATCGACGGCGTCCGGCGGACGGCGGCTATCAGCGCTTCCATGATCGCCTTGCCGGCCATGTCGCCCTTGACGCGGACGATGCGTCGCTCGGAATGGGCCGCCTCACGCGAGAGCAGCAGCTTGCCTTCGAGATCGCGGTCGAAGGGCACGCCATATTCGAGCAGATCGTGAATGCGCGCCGGGCCTTCGGCCACCATCATGCGCGTCATCTTCTCGTCGACGATGCCGGCACCGGCGGCCAACGTGTCGGCGACATGTTTCTCGAAGGTGTCGCCGGGGCTCATCGCAGCGGCGATGCCGCCTTGAGCCCAGGCCGACGAGGCGCCGTGGCCGATCGGGGCTGCGGCAAGGATCGTCACCGGTCTCGGGCTCAGCTTCAGCGCGCAGAAGAGGCCGGCCAAGCCACCACCGACGATGACGATATCGTCAATCCCGTTGAAGGATTGCGGGCGGAAATGGTCGGTCAGCATGATTCATTCTCCTCCAATGCGCATGCCTGCATCCGGTATGACCCGGCGGAAATTGTTACTGCTTGAGGTTTACCATGCGCTCGACCGCAAGGCGGGCGCGATCGGCGATATCAGGATCGACGAGAACCTCCTCCGTCATGGTCAGCAGGCTGTCGAGGATCTTCGGCAGCGTGATGCGCTTCATGTGCGGACAGAGGTTGCACGGCTTGACGAACTCGACGCCTTCGATCTCGGCCTGGATGTTCGACGCCATCGAGCACTCGGTGACGAGCAGCACCTTCGACGGGCGGTTGTCCTTGACGTAGTTGATCATGCCGGAGGTCGATCCGGCGAAGTCGCAGACGGCGATCACGTCCGGGTGGCATTCCGGATGACCGATGATCTCGATGCCCGGATTGGCTTCCTTGTAGGCGAGCAACTCGGCGGCCGTGAAGCGCTCGTGCACCTCGCAGTGGCCCTTCCAGGTCAGGATCTTCTTGTTGGTCTGGCGCGCGACGTTCATCGCCAGGTATTCGTCGGGAATGCAGAGAACCGTGTCGGATTCCAGGCTCTCGACGACATCGAGCACGTTCGACGAGGTGCAGCAGATGTCGGTCTCGGCTTTCACGTCGGCAGACGTGTTGACGTAGGTGACGACGGGAACGCCGGGGTAGCGCTGCTTCAGCAGGCGGACATCGGCGCCGGTGATCGATTCCGACAGCGAGCAGCCTGCCTTGGCGTCGGGGATCAGTACGGTCTTTTCCGGACTCAGCAACTTCGACGTTTCGGCCATGAAGTGCACGCCGCACTGGATGATGATTTCCGCATCGACTTTGGCAGCATCGCGCGCGAGCTGCAGCGAGTCGCCGACGATGTCGGCGACACAGTGGAAGATGTCCGGCGTCTGATAGTTATGCGCGAGGATGACCGCGTTACGCTCCTTCTTCAGCCGGTTGATGGCGTGCACATAGGGCGCGTAGACCGGCCACTCGATCGCCGGGATGAAATCCTTGACCTTCTCGTAGAGATGCTCGGTTTCGCGCGCGATCGCCGGCGTAAAGGCAAGCTCGGGCCTTTCGATGATGCCGAAGCGCTCAGCGGCGCTGACAAAAACCGGTTTCGCCACGGCCGCGGTGCGGGGTGCAAGGCGCGTCATCGACATCTCCTCTCCGCCCCTCTTCCTGGGCGGGTTTTCAATTATGCTCAATCTGAGCATAATTGAACCAAAACAAAAGCGGCAAAGCCGCATGGGTTGATTTAGAAAGTTTTGTGACAGAATTCAAGAATAGAAGCGCCGCTTTTCGCGGCGCTTCTGATTTTGGTTCGCGATCAGGCCATCGCCGGCCGTGCCACGCCCTTCTCCTCGATCGGCCAGTGGACGATTGCGGCGAAGACGCCGAGGGCTACACCGAGCCACCACACCGGATCGTAGGAACCGAAGTGGTCGTAGAGGTAGCCGCCCATCCACACACCCAGGAATGAGCCGACCTGGTGCGACAGGAAGACGATGCCGCCGAGCAGGCCGAGGTGGCGCGTACCGAACATGATCGCGACCAGCGCATTGGTCGGCGGCACGGTCGAAAGCCAGAGCAGGCCCATAACGATGGCAAAGACGATGACCGAGGTCGGCGTCTGCGGCAGCAGCAGGAAGGCCGTCACCGCCACCGAGCGCGCGATATAGATCAGCGCCAGGAAATAGGGTTTCGAGTAGCGCTGGGCGATGAAGCCCGCCGACAGAGAGCCGATAATGTTGAAGAAGCCGATGAGTGCCAGCGCGATCACCGCATAGCGCGCGTCGATGCCGATATCGCCGATGTAAGCCGGGAAGTGCGCGGTGATGAAGGCAACCTGGTAGCCGCAAACGAAGAAGCCGGAAACCAGGAGCAGGTAGCTCTTGTGGCCAAGTGCCTCCTTCAGCGCCTCGCCGATCGACTGCTTGAATTGCGCCTCGCTCTGGCGGCCGGAGGACGCGTTGCCGCGCAGCGGGATCGCGAAGAACGGCACGACCAGCATGAGGACGCCGAGATAGACCAGGCTGTCCGACCAGCCATAGGCCGAGATCAGCCCCTGGCTCAGGGGCGCGAACAGGAACATGCCGGCCGAGCCCGCCGCCGTGCAGATGCCGAAGGCGAGCGACCGCTGATGCGGCGTGACGTTGCGGGCAAAGGCGGAGAGCAGGATGCCGAAGGAGCCGGAGCCCACCGCCATGCCGACGAGCACGCCGCCGCCGATGTGCAGCCAGATCGGCGCGTTGGCGAAGGCCATGATGAAGAGACCAGCAGCGTAGAGAAGGCCCGACATGGCGAGCACGCGCCACGTTCCGAACTTGTCCGCAATCGCGCCGAAGAAGGGCTGGCTCAGGCCCCAACAGAGGTTCTGCAATGCCATGGCAAGGCCGAAGGTCGTCCTGTCCCAGCCCGTATCGGCGAGCATCGGCAGCTGGAAGAAGCCCATCGCCGAGCGCGGGCCGAAGGTGAGCATCGCGACGACCGAGCCGGCCGCAATGATCAGCCAGGGCATCTCCTGACGGGCACTGGACGGCGCGGATGCTCCGGAAACAGCGGACATGGAATCTCTCCGATTGATGGAGCGCGATCCTAGGCGGCTGCTAAAACAGATAAAAGCCAATTAAATTGACGCCGCAATCACCGGAATTGATGCCTTGATCAAGCGGCGCTGCGGAACCGGTCGCGAAACGCTCTCGGCGTCATGCCCTTGGCCGCCTTGAACTGGCGATTGAAGTTGGCAAGCGAACGATAGCCGACGGCATCGGCGACATGAGCGATCGAACGCGCCGAACCACTGAGCAGCGCGCAGGCCTCGCCGATCCGCAGGCGCATCAGATATTCCGAGACCGGCATGTTGAGGTGGCGCAGGAACAGGCGATGCAGGCCGGAAAGGCTGAGCGCGGCCAGATCCGCGAGTTCGTCCATCGACGGGTTTTCGGCGTAATGCAGGTGGATATGGTCGAGCACCCGGTCGAGGCGGCCGCGGTCGACCGATCGGCCTGATGGCGTGACGACCCGGCTCGACAGTGGTGTTACCGCCTGCTCGCGCGCCAGGATCGTCAGCATCGACAGGACGTCCGGCAGGCGCTCCTCCGGCGCCAACCGGCGCAACCCTTCGAACAGCGGCCGCACGCGGGTGGCCACTTCCGGCGTGAACTGCAACCCTGGAGCCGAACGCTCGAACATCGCCTTGACGCCGGCGAGTTCGACGAAGCCCTCCTCCAGGCGCTCCACCCATTCCGGATGGAACCAGAGCACCAGCGCCACGTGCGGTTCGGCCTCGTCGACCTTGCCGGCGGAGTGCCAGGTGTGCGGCAGGTTGGAGCCGACCAGCACGAGATCGCCGTCCTCATAGGCACCGATATGGTCTCCGATGAAGCGCTGGCCGCGCGAGTTGAGCGTCAGCGTCAGTTCGAACTCGGGATGATGGTGCCATTGGAACGGGATGGCATCGTCGAGCCGGCGGTCTAGCAAGATTGATGAGGCATTGGTCGGCCTCGAGATCTTCTGCAAAACAGCCTTCATGTTGCACCATTCTCTCCTCAGAAGCCAGAATAGTATCAATGTAAGCAGGCTGCGTGCAACAGCGGCACCGTTGAAAGGGCTAGGTTTTCTCCATCACCAATCAAACCTGCCAGGCGAGGAGATCCACATGCAGCCACTCAGAGACAGTCACCCGACGGCGGCCCATCTCGATATTCAACTGAAGGACATCCGGAAGCGGCTGCCTCTGCGCGTGCTTTCGGAAGCGGACTGGCAGCACTGGATCACCAAGGGCTACGTCATCGTCCGTCAGGCGGTACCGGCGACCAATGTCGAGCGGCTCGTCGAGTTGCTCTGGCGCTTCGACGAAAAGGATCCGGCCGACCCTTCGACCTGGTATGCGCCGCAGCGACGCGAGCACAAGATGAAGGAACTCAACAACACCGGCATGCTGGAGATCTACAATCACCAGTATCTCTGGGACAACCGCCAGGAGCCGCGCATCTACGGCGCCTTCGTCGACATCTGGGACCGCGAAGACCTGTGGGTGACGATCGACCGCGCCAACCTCAACCCACCGAAGAAGGTCAAGGGCAATCCCAACGGCTTCATACATTGGGACGTCGACACCTCAATCCGGCCGCTGCCGATCGGCGTTCAGGGCGTGCTCAGCCTCAAGAAGCAGGACGGCGACGTCGGCGGCTTCCAATGCGTGCCGGAACTGTTCGAAAACTTCGAAAGCTGGGAGAAGACTCAAAGCGCCGACCGCGACCCGATGCACCCCGACATGACCGGTCTTTCGACCGTCAACATCGAGATGGAGGCCGGCGACCTGATGATCTTCAACAGCCTGCTGGCCCACGGCGTGCGGCCCAATCATTCCGATGGCCGCGTGCGCATGGCGCAGTACATTTCGATGCATCCGGCAGAATGGGGCAATGTCGCCGAGCGCGAGGAACGGGTGCACCTGTGGCGCGAGCTCGACCATCCGAAGCGCGACGCCTTTCCCGGCGACCCGCGCGAATGGGAAAAGCACAACGCCTCCCCCGCCAGCCTTTCGGATCTGGGCGCCAAGCTTCTCGGTATCACGCCCTGGGCTTGATACCGAGAAACGCGTGAGATCGTTTCCGTCCGGAATTGCTTCTGAACTAAGCCGAAGCACGCACCTTCATCGGCCAGCGCTCGCCGCGTCGGCCGATGATCTTGACCTCATCGCCGAGCTTCACGGTGCCTTCGCTGCGCGGCACCGCATTCCAGCCGAAGAGCACGCCGGTCACGCGGCGGTCGGCCGACATGCGCTTCTCCGCCAACCCCTGGATCGGATTGCCGCCGATGCGCTCGCCGGTGATCTGGTCCTGGGTCGTCATGATGCAGCGCGAGCAGGGTTTGACGAGATCGAAGCGGATGCCGCCGATCTCGACGCTCTCCCAGAAATCCTCCTCCCAGGCTTCATCGCAGTCGACGAGGATGTTGGTGCGGAACCGTTCCATGCCGACCGGTTCCTGGCCCTTTTCGGCGAGCGTCCGGTTGAGATCGGCAAGCGAACCCGTGGTCGTGATCAGGATCGGAAAGCCATCGGCAAAGCCGACGGGTGCGGCCGCTCCTGCCCATTCGGCGCCGACGAGCCGTTCGGCCGAGGCGTCCATATGGGCGAGCCTGACCGGGCGGCCGAACCATGAAGAGAGAACCTCGTCCGTCGTTTCATCCGACACGGCGGCATCGACCTCGCTGCCCCAAACGACGACGTTCAGACGACGGTCCGGATCGAAGCGGACGGAGATCTCCCGCTCACCCATCCTCAGGTGCACGCCGCCATCGATGTGGCTCGCCTCAACCTGCGCCAATGTCTGCAGTTCGCGCTGGGTGATAAAGCGCCCATCCGGCTGGATCAGCATGAAACGCCGGTCACCCTCGACGCCGTCGAGATTGACCGAGACCGTCTCGCGGGCAATCGCGCGACCGCTCTTCAGCGGATGAATGTTGAGGCCGGTCACCTTCATGGACAGTTCCTTCCATCTTCAAAAACTGATTCAAGCGCCTGACGATCCGATTCACCGGGCGGCTGCAATCCGTTGAAAGGCCTAGATCATTTCTCGGCTTGATGGAAACGGAGAAATGTTCCGGTGCAATCGGCGCGGCACAATCGCTCGCAGAAAAGCGCCCCACGCCCTTCCCGGCAACTAGATTTCATCCAGCATCATGGCGAGTACGTCGCGTAGCCGCTGCTCACGCTCGTGAGCCAGACGGCGGCCGGCCTCGGTCTTGAACCCGTCAGCGAGCCGGAAGAGCTTGGTCTCGAAATGATCGATGGCGAAGGCCTTGTCATCGAGCGCCCGCGCCTCAGCCAACGGATCGAGCGGGTCGTAAAGGCCGCTGCCCATGCGCCCGGCGATGTAGAAGCAGCGGGCAGCGCCGACCATGCCGATCGCATCCAGCCGATCGGCATCCTGAAGGATCTTCGCCTCCAGGGTTTCCGGCGGGATGTTCGCCGAGAAGCTGTGCGTCAGGATGGCGTGCGCCACCGCGGCAATCTCATCCGTGCCCCAACCGAGATCTTTCAGAATGCCCGTCGCCTTTTCGGCCGCCAGTCGTGATGCCTGCGTGCGCAGGGGCGAGTTCTTCTCGACCGAGACGCAGTCATGCAGCAGCACCGCGGCGGCGAGCAAACGCGCCTCACTGCCCTCCTCCGCCTGGATGCGGGCGGCATTCTTCCAGACACGGATCAGATGTGCGGCATCGTGCGAGCCGTCATCGGCGGCGAAGGCATGCGGCAGCAACGCCGCCGCAAGTTCCTCATGCGGCGCGAAGGCGGCCGCGAGTTTCGAAATCTCTGTCATGATGTCCTATTGCTGTTCGGCAGGCTTTGCCGGCGCCGTCGGTGCAGCGCCAACGCCGGACAAGATCTTCTGGTAGAAGAGCCCTATCCCGATCAATACCCCGCCAAGGCCGATGAAGGACAGAGCCCGCAGGAAACCTTCGAGGTTGGACATGTCGATCAGGAACACCTTCAGCACGGCAACGAAGACCAGAACGGCCGACGCGATGCGGATGCTCTTGGCATGGAAGCGCGAGCCGAGCACCAGCAGCAGCACGCCGAGCAGCAGCCAGACGACCGAATAGGTGTAGGTCTCGCCCTGCAGAAAGCCCTTCCAGTCCGCAATGTTTTCCCCCTGCCAGACACGGCGCACCGTGAGGCTTGCCCAGGCGAAAGCAAGCACCGCGCCGCTGACCGCAAGTGCCATGACATAGGGCAAGGGCCGCTTGTCGCGTGCATACCAGGCGAGCCCCGCATAGCCGAGCCCCGGTAACAGATAACCGATCAACAGCAGGTCGAAGAACGGGATACGCCCCAGCAGTTCGCCGCTGAAATAGGGGTTGAGGCCGAGGAGATGCGCCGAAAGCACCGACAGCATCGAGAGCACGCCGAGGCCCATGCCGCCGTAGCGGAAGACCGGGCTCGGTGATTTCATGTCGAGGCTCATGAAGATCGCCGAGGCGCCGATTGCCAGCAGCGTGTAGATCGACTGCTCGCCGAGGGTCGGCACCGCGCTGTCGAGCACGCCGCCGTTCATCGCATGGCGCACCAGGATCGCGAGCGTCAACAGCACGAAAAGGCTGGCAAGCGCCTGCAGCAGGTTGCGCACCCGCGTGCCTGGCCAGGATCTCAGGAAATAGGCGGAGCCCGCAAGCAGCACGGCGGGAATGCCGTAGCCCGGCAGCAGCGCATTGAAGACGGGCGTGGTGCCGAGATTGCCGGCACCGACGATCGTCGGCTCCCAGGCGATGCGCCCGAGTACGACGACGGCAGCTGCACCAGTCATCCACGGCAGGATCGGCCAGGTGCGGATCCGCGTGGCGAGCGCATAGGCCGTTCCAAGCACGGCGATCGCAAGCGTCGTGACCAGCCCGTCCGTCCAGGCGTGGAGGGCAAACACGAGAAAGGTGAAGGAGCCGGCCACCAGCAAGCCGGCCGCCGTATCGCGCGCCATCGCCTCGCTTTCGCGGCGGTAGAGCCAGTCCGCAAGCGCCAACAGCGCCGCCCCGGCGACGAGTGAGAACAGGCCGTGCGGCAGGTCGAAGGAATAGTTGCCGGTCATCAGGAACGACATCGCGACGAGCGCGACCGGAACGACCGCGGCGATGCCCGCCCAGAGTGTCGAATATTGCGGATGGGCGACGAGCCGGCGCGACAGCACGAAACCGCCGAGTGCGACGAACAGCGTCGCAAGCAGCATTGCGGTGATCATCGCGGTGCGCCCGGGCAGGACGACTGCCGGAAGAGCGTCGGCCAGCGAGGGATCGAGATAGGCGAGCACGCCGCTCAGCGCCGTCAGGCTCCAGACGCCAGCAACAGCGCCGACCGCTGAAAGCACGGCGGGATAGACTGCCGTTGTCCGCCAGGCGCCCAACGCCGCCAGCGCCGCAACGACAACTGCAAACTCCGCCACCGGAAAGCGGACCGCATAGACTGCCGGGCTGATGAGGAGGAGCGCAAGCATGGTGACGACGATCGCGGCCGAAATGGAGATTGCCGCGTGCGGTGGAACGAACAGGCGTTCCCATGGCCCGACGACGGCCCGGGGTCGGGTTGTCGCTTCGGTCGGCTCCAGCATTTCGGACCCTTCAGTCGCATCACGCACTTCGCGCGCTTCTGCCACTGGCTCCCGTTCGATGGCGGCAGGCCAGATAAGTCCGATGCCGGCGATCATCACAAGTAGGACGAAAGCGACCGGCCGTGCTTCGAAGGGCGATGCCGCAGCGACATAGGCAAGGCCCCAGAGCCCTATGCCAACATTGGCAAGCGTCGGCACTACGGTCCATCGGCGCAGCCGCGATGCAAGCAGGGTCGCGAGCCAAACGATCGCGAGGAAGCCGAAAAGAACCCAGGGGCGCGGTTCGTTGCTCGAAACCAGCGCCGGCGTGATCAGCGAGGCAAGCAGGCCGAGGCCAGCGAGCGCCTGCCCATGCAGCAGCGACAGACCAACAGTGGCGAGCGAAATCGCCGCCAGGAGAACGAAGGCCGTGCCCGTGCCGATATAGTCGTAGATGCCATAGGCGGCATAGGCGACCCCGAAGAGGGTGACGGCACCGGCCGCCGTCAGGATGCCGGGGATCATGGCGTTCTGGAATTCGTTGGCGATCACGGGCACCGCGCGCCGACGGATGACCTCGCCCGCCGCCATCAGCAGGAGGCCGAACAAGGCAGCAAGCGTCAGGCGAACCGCCGGGCTCAACAGCCCGGCATCGATTGAATACTTGACCATGAAGACGCCGCCGAGCGCCAACGCGATGCCGCCAACCCAGACGGCCCAACGGGCGCCGAGGCGACTTTCCAGGCTTTCGGTCTGACGGGGTACGGTTGCGACCGGCTGCGGTGCTTCCGTGCTGGCAGCGATCGTCTCCTCGCCCTCGATTTTGGCCGCGGCTCCTTCCGCATCGCCGAAAATCCGCGCGCCCTCGCGCGCACTGGCCGAGAAGGCGGCAGCGGCATCGTCCAGCGTCTCTGGCTCCGGCGTCTCCGACATGGCCGGCAACTCGTCCGCAGCCGCAAACGCCTCGGTCGCCGTTTCAGCCGGGGCGCCTCCGCCCGGAGCGGCCCTCAGCGCCACGACCTCCGCCTTGAGGGCGGCGAGTTCGGCACCAAGACGCTCGGTCGTCCTTCGGTTGCCGAGATAGGCGGACAGGGCCAGAATAAAGGCAGCTAAAGCAATAAGTTCGAACATACTTTCCCCTGGCAGTCGCAATCGCCGGCGCGCGCAACCATACAGACTTTTATGCAAGCGCCAAATCTATAGACGGCCGAGCGCTGTAATCTCTTCACGGAAATGTCGCAGAACTGTCATGGGGCAGCTGGTACAGGCGGATGAACACCGCTGCCTTGCGCGGTGGTTTCCATCGTTCAACCAGGAGACCCGATCATGGACAAGCATCTCGGCCAGACGGAAGAGACCGAATTCAAGACGCTGACGGAACGCAGGGAAGAGCTGGAAGACGTCGGCCACAACTGTTCCGCCAATCCGACAATGGGCGACATCATCCACCGCCGCTTCTCGCGCCGGTCGTTCATCGGCGGCTCGCTGGCAGTTGCCGCGATCTCGACCACCGTCAGCCCGCTCGCTCTCCTGACCGCCGAAGAGGCACGCGCCGAGGACGGTTCGCGCTTCGACTTTACCGAGATCGAAGCCGGCGTCGACGAAAAGCACCAGGTCGCCGAAGGTTACGATGCCGACGTCCTGCTTCGCTGGGGCGACAAGATCTTCGCCGACAGCCCGGAGTTCGACCCGAAGAACCAGACGGCCGCTGCCCAGGAAAAGCTGTTCGGCTACAACAACGACTATGTTGGCTTCATCCCGCTCGACGGCAGCGCCGACCACGGCCTGCTCGTCGTCAACCACGAATACACCAATGCCGAACTGATGTTCCCGGCCTTCGCCAGCGTCGTGAAGGAAAAGGTGACGAAGGACGGCAAGGAAGTCGAGGAAGAGAAGGTCGTTCTCGGCGAATACAGCAAGGAGCTGGTCGACATCGAGATGGCCGCACATGGCGGCACGATCATCGAGATCCGCAAGGTCGACGGCAAGTGGCAGCCGGTTCTCGACGGCAAGAACAACCGTCGCATCACCGTCAACACCGAGATGCAGATCACCGGCCCGGCCGCCGGTCACGACCGCCTGAAGACGCCGTCCGACCCGACCGGCAAAAAGGTGTTCGGCACGCTCAACAACTGCGCCGGCGGCGTCACCGCCTGGGGCACCTACATGATGGCCGAAGAAAACTTCAACGGCTATTTCGGCGGCGAGATTGCCGAGAACCATCCGGAATACAAGCAGCTGAAGCGGCTGGGCGCACCGGGCGGCCAGTATGAATGGGCGTCCTTCTACGACCGTTTCGACGTCTCCAAAGAGCCGAACGAAGCCAATCGCTTCGGCTGGATCGTCGAGGTCGACGCGCTTGATCCGACGTCGGTGCCGAAGAAGCGCACAGCCCTCGGCCGTTTCAAGCACGAAGGCTGCGAATCGATCGTCAACAAGGACGGCCGCGTCGTGCTCTATTCCGGCGACGACGAGCGCTACGACTATGTCTACAAGTTCGTGACCAAGGGCACTTTCAACCCTGACGATCGCGCCGCCAACATGGACCTCTTCGACGAGGGCACGCTCTATGTCGCCAAGTTCGACGAAGACGGCTCCGTCACCTGGATGCCGCTGACGCACGGCGAAGGCCCGCTGACCGAAGCCAACGGCTTTGCCTCGCAGGCGGACGTGCTGATCAACACCCGTCTTGCCTCCGACGCGCTCGGTGCCACCAAGATGGACCGTCCGGAAGACGTTCAGCCGAACCCGAAGACGGGCAAGGTCTACGTGATGCTGACCAACAACACCAAGCGCAAGGCCGAAGAAGTCGACGCGGCCAACCCGCGCGCCAAGAACGCCTTCGGCCACATCGTCGAGATCACCGAGACCGACGGCGACTTCGCGTCGCTGAAGAGCCGCTGGGACGTTCTCTTGAAGTGCGGCGATCCGAGCGTTGCCGAGGTCGGCGCTTCGTTCTCGACCGCCACCACCAAGAACGGCTGGTTCGGCATGCCCGACAATTGCGCCATCGACACCGATGGCCGCCTCTGGGTATCGACCGACGGCAACAACGAGAAGGACACCGGCCGCACCGACGGTATCTGGGCGATCGACACGGACGGCGCCGCCCGCGGCACGTCGAAGCTCTTCTTCCGCGTGCCGGTCGGCGCCGAAATGTGCGGCCCCTGCTTCAACCCGACCTCGGACACATTTTTCCTCGCCGTCCAGCACCCCGGCGACGCCGGCCTTGCAACTTACGAGACGCCGGCCACCCGCTGGCCGGACTTCCAGGACGACATGCCGGTACGCCCGGCTGTCGTCGCCGTAACGAAGCAGGGCGGCGGCCGCATCGGCTGATCAGGACTGCGATTACAAAAAGGAACGCCGCGCCATTCTGCGCGGCGTTTCTTGCTTCCGACATTGCTTGACCGACGCAATTCCGGGCGGAAAACCGCTTCGCACTTTTCCTGGAATTGCTCAGCTTGAAGTGACGCAATTCCGGACGGAAAACCGCTTCGCACTTTTCCTGGAATTGCTTTAACGCCTGAGATTGTCGATCGGGAAGATGGCGCAGGTTTCGGTGCCGTGGGCGAGCAGCTTGCCGTTGCGGTCGCGCAGCCAGGCTTCGGAGGTCGCGATGGTGCGGCCACGATGCACGATGCGCCCCTCGCAGAAGACCTCGCCCATATCGGGCAGCAGCGGCCGCACGAGGTTCACCTTGAACTCGACCGTCGTATAGGCCTCCCCAGGTTTGACGGTGGTGAAGACAGCGCAGCCGAGGGCCGAATCCATGATCGTTGCCGTCCATCCGCCATGCACTGTGCCAAGCGGATTGAGGTGTTCCTCGGTCGGCAGCCCCTTGAAGACCACCCGACCCTCCTCGACTTCGCTCAACCCGAACTTCAGCGTCTTCGACATCGGCGGCGCCGGCAGCTCGCCGCTCAAAAGATCCTGCATTGCCTTGAGACCGCCATCGCGGGCGACGCGGTCGAGCGACAGCACGCCGACGCCGGATACGGACATGCCGGGATAAAGCTCTTGGTACATCGATAACTCCTGGGAATCAGGCGGCTGAGGATTGCGCTTTCAGCGCCTTCAGCGCCGCATGGACGAAACCGTCGCGGGCGGAAGAAACGTCGAGGCCGCGCGGCTCATAGACATGGCGGTGGAGGAAGAAGGCGGTCAGGCGGAAGGCGGCGGCGAGGCTGTCGTGATCCGCAGCCCTTCGCGCTTCGGCCGAAAGGAAGTCCGGCAACGCCAACATGCGGTCGGCATAACGCTCTCCGGCCTCCCGGCAGACCGCCCTGCCCGATTTCGGCGAGACGTAAACGAGCTCGGTGCGGGCGCCCGTCGCCACGCATTCCGTGAGATCGAGCCCGAAGCCGAGGTCGTTGAGGACTGCGAGTTCGAAACGGACGAACAATTCGCCGGCGTCGGCGGGATCGGCCAGATGGTCGACGATGACGGCCAGCGCCTCATAGAGATGCGGATGCGGGTCGCGCTCGGGAAGCAGCCTAAGGAGAGCGCCGAGCGCCTGGATACCATAGACCGAGGTTGCCGTTTCCATCAGCCGGGCGGCCCGCAGCTCCACCGGTTCGATCCGGAATTCGCCCATGTGCTCGTCGAGCCGGGCGCGCCAGGTGACCTCCACCGAGTTGCCCGGCTGCAGCACCGGCTGCATCGTGCGCGAACGCCCCGAGCGCACCATGCCGAGATGCCGGCCGTGGGTTTCGCTCATGACCTCGACGATGGCCGAGCTTTCGCCGTGCCGCCGGATCCCGAGAATGATGGCCTGATCGCTCCATTGCATGGCTATGGCATACACCCGTGGTCGAAAGCGGATCAAGCTGTCTTGCGGAAGCAAAACACCATTGCCGACTGTAGCCTTTCGGCCACACCTAATGGTTGCCTCATTTGCGACATGCTGTCGCCGCCCCGACGCCGTCTTTGACATTAGAACGGAAGGGCGGCAAAAGCCGTGTCTCCCGCCCGAAAATGACAATCAGCAGGATCAAAACTTTATTATGTGTGTGTCCCGGAACAGCGCCGGCCGCCTGGCGCAGCTCTTCGCCCTTCTTCTCGCCACCTCGACGCTCGCAAGCTGCGTCACCACGTCGGGGCCAGCCAAGCCGAAGGGACCGGATCCATACTACGTGGCGATGTACGGCCCGCTGCCGAACGAGAAATTCCCACTGGATGCCATCGACATCAGCAAGGTCGACAAGCGCTATCTGCGCCAGCAGGTCGCCTACCAGACGCATGAGCCGCCGGGCACGATCGTGATCGATACCCAGAACCGCTTCCTCTACCTCGTGCAGGATGGCGGCATGGCGATGCGCTACGGCATCGGCGTCGGCAAGGCCGGCCTTGAGTTCGAAGGTGAAGCGCGGATCGCGCGCAAGGCCGAATGGCCGCGCTGGACGCCTACGCAAGAGATGGTGGCGCGCGAGCCGGAACGTTACGGCCCGCTTGCCGGCGGCATGGAGCCGGGCGTGCGCAACCCGCTTGGCCCCCGCGCGCTCTATCTATTCCAGGGCAACCGCGACACGCTGTTTCGCATCCACGGCACGACCGAGGCCTGGTCGATCGGCAAGGCCGTGTCCAGCGGCTGCATCCGTCTCTTCAATCCCGATATCATCGACCTCTACAGCCGCGTACCGGTCGATTCGCGCGTCGTCGTGCTGCAGGCCGAACCGCCGATGACAGAGCCGGCCGGCGGCATTCCTATGGCGAGCGCCGCCAATGGCGGCCTTCCTCCGATGTATTGAGACGCCGAATGCTCAGCCGAGCGCACCTCAGTGACGCCCGGCGCATTCAGGCACATTAACGCCCGTCGCTCAAGTCGGCGCCGCACTGCAGACGACCGGCCGGCTAGGCCTGCGGCTCGAGCGCCGGCTTGCCTGAGAGTTCGCTGAGGTAATAGCCGTCGCGCAGGTTGATGCCGTATTCGAGCCAGGCCTTCATACAGGCGAGCATCTGCGACCAGCCCTCGCAGTTGACGTAGGAGCTCTTCTGCCCCTGCGCGTTCTCGCGCCAGCCGGTTTCGGCGATCGTCACCATCGTGGCGCCATCCTCCAGCGGCTGGAAGCGCATCTCCACACGGGTCTGGTAGGCATCTTCGCCCTCGGCGACCATGGCGCCCCAGCAAAAGACGATACGCTCGTTGGGCTCGACCACCTCCACCTGGATCGGCACCTCGCCCCACCAGGTCACGGTTGCGCCGGCCACCAGCGGCCCGCTGATGCCGCCGAGCGTCACGAAGTAGCGGCTGAGCTGGTCCGGATTGACGACCGCATCAAATACCTGGGCGACAGGGCGGCCGATCCGTCCGTTCACACGAAATTCAAAGGGCATGGCGTATTCCTCCTGTCGGGGCCAACAAGAGTATGTTATAGAAACATAACATGTCAACCGATTCGAAAGACGACCTGGTATTCAAGGCGCTCGCCAACGGGCTGCGCCGGCAGATGCTCGACGCCATGCGCCAGGAGCCGCAGACCACCGGCATGCTCTGCGAGCGCTTCAGCAATCTCGACCGCTGTACGGTCATGCAGCACCTGAAAGTCCTTGAGCAGGCCGAGCTCGTACTCGTCCGCCGCGAGGGGCGTGAACGCTGGAACCATCTGAACGCATTGCCGATCCAGGCGATCCATGATCGCTGGATCAGCCAGTATGCCGGCCATGCGATGTCGGTGCTGTCCGCCCTGCAACAGGACCTCGACCGGTAACCAGACCGATGGTTTCGGCTTTCAATCGATCGGCTTTCTTCGTATGAACGGCCGATACGTAAATTGGGGACATCGTCGTGCGCTACCTCATCACCGGCACCGCAGGCTTCATCGGCTTTCACCTCGCCAAGCGGCTGATCGACGAAGGGCATTTCGTTGTCGGCTTCGACGGGATGACCCCCTATTACGACGTTACGCTGAAAGAGAATCGGCACGCGATCCTCGCTCGCTCGAACGGCTTCAAGCCCGTCGTCGGCATGCTTGAGGACAGAGACGCGCTGCGCCGGGCGGCCGAGCTCGCCGAACCCGAAGTCATCATCCACCTCGCCGCCCAGGCGGGTGTGCGCTACAGCCTCGAGAACCCGAAGGCCTATGTGGATTCCAACCTGGTCGGCTCCTGGAACATGCTGGAACTGGCGCGGGAGCTTAACCCTAAGCACCTGATGCTGGCCTCGACCTCCTCGATCTACGGCGCCAACGAAAAAATCCCGTTTGCCGAAACCGACCGTGCCGACGAGCCGATGACGCTCTATGCCGCCACCAAGAAGTCGATGGAGCTGATGGCGCACAGCTATGCCCATCTCTACAAGGTGCCGACCACTGCCTTCCGCTTCTTCACGGTCTACGGCCCCTGGGGGCGGCCCGACATGGCGTTGTTCAAGTTCGTCGATGCCATCCACAAGGGACAGCCGATCGATATCTATGGCGAAGGCCGCATGAGCCGCGACTTCACCTATATCGACGACCTGGTCGAGGGCATTCTCCGGCTTTCCCATGTGGCGCCGGCGGAAGAAAACCGCGTGGCGGAGGAAAAGGCCGAGGACACGCTCTCGCGCCAGGGGCCTTTCCGCGTAGTCAACATCGGCGGCGGGCAGCCGGTCGAACTGATGACCTTCGTCGAAACGGTCGAGAAGGCGGTCGGCAAGCCGGCGGTGCGCAACATGCTGCCGATGCAGCAGGGCGATGTGCCCCGCACCTACGCCTCCCCCCACCTTCTCGAAGCGCTGACCAATTTCAAGCCCTCGCTTTCTGTCGAAGAGGGCGTGGCGCGCTTCGCTGCCTGGTACAAGGATTACTACAACGCGAACCGGTGAGCCGCTCACCAGCTACTCCCCACGGATTATTCTGCTGGCGGGACGGCTTGCTTTAAGCGCAATCGAGCATAAATGGGTGCGAACCTGAGCGCATAAGCAATTGCAAAAATACGCAATTGCACGTTCTATGAACTGAGCTCGCTGTGGAACACAACAAGGGAAAGAGCCTATGAAAATCACGATGATCGGCGCCGGCTATGTTGGCCTTGTTTCCGGCGTGTGTTTTGCGGACTTCGGTCACGACGTCGTTTGTCTCGACAAGGATGAGAGCAAGATCGACGCCTTGATGCAGGGGCGCATTCCGATCTTCGAACCCGGTCTCGACCAGTTGGTGGCCAGCAACGTCGCTTCGGGCCGCCTTACCTTCACGACTGATCTCGTTGCCGCCGTCGCCGACAGCGATGTCATCTTCATTGCGGTCGGCACGCCGTCACGGCGCGGTGACGGCCATGCCGACCTTTCGTATGTGCATGCGGCTGCGCGCGAGATTGCCGAGAACCTCAAGGGGTTCACCGTGATCGTGACGAAATCGACCGTTCCGGTCGGCACCGGCGACGAGGTCGAGCGCATCATCCGCGAAACCAATCCGGACGCCGATTTCGCCGTCGTTTCCAACCCGGAATTCCTGCGCGAGGGTGCCGCGATCGAGGACTTCAAGCGGCCCGACCGCATCGTCATCGGCCTTTCGGGCGACGACGCGCGGGCACGGGACGTGATGACCGAGGTCTATCGTCCGCTCTATCTCAACCAGTCGCCGCTGGTCTTCACCTCGCGCCGCACGTCCGAGCTGATCAAATATGCCGGCAATGCGTTCCTCGCGATGAAGATCACCTTCATCAACGAGATGGCGGATCTCTGCGAGCGGGTCGGTGCCAATGTCCAGGATGTCGCCCGCGGCATCGGCCTCGATGGCCGAATTGGCTCGAAATTCCTGCATGCCGGTCCAGGTTACGGCGGATCGTGCTTCCCGAAGGACACCCTGGCGCTGGTGAAGACCGCGCAGGATTATGACAGCCCGGTGCGACTGGTCGAGACGACGGTGGCCGTCAACGACAACCGCAAGCGGGCCATGGGCCGCAAGGTCATCGCAGCGGCCGGCGGGGACGTGCGCGGCCGCAAGATCGCGATCCTCGGCCTCACTTTCAAGCCCAACACCGACGACATGCGCGACAGCCCGGCGATCGTGGTCGTCCAGACGCTGCAGGACGCTGGCGCCCATGTCATCGGCTATGATCCGGAGGGCATGGAAAACGCGAAGAAGGTGATCGACGGGATCGACTACGCCGGCGACCCCTACGAGGCCGCCAACGAAGCCGATGCGCTGGTCATCGTTACCGAATGGAACGAGTTCCGGGCGCTTGATTTCCGCCGGCTCAAGACCGTGATGAAGACACCCATTCTCGTCGACCTCAGGAACATTTACCGCGAGGACGAGGTGGTGAAGCACGGCTTCAGCTATTCGAGCGTCGGCCGGTCGCTCTGACAGGAGCGGCTGCGCCCGCTCAGCCCCAAGAAGCTAGGCTTTCGGTATCGGCAAGGGTGGCAGGGTTTCCCAGCTCTTGCCGGCGAGGATGACGCAGCTTCGCCCATTGACGTCGGTGACGATCAGCGTCCAGCTGCCGTTGTCGGCAGCGTAGATCTCCATGATCGCCTGCTGGTTGATCAGCGCGGTTGCCGCCTGCTTCTCTTGATATTGCCGCGTCAGAAACGCGATCACTTCGGACCGGTCGGCACAATTGACCGGAGCCTGGGAGATCGCGGGAACGGGACGCGCCGCCACGCCCGCCGCCAAGAGGGCGACCAATGCCAGGCCGCGGATCGCACTGCCCACCATCACCGAACTCCTTTCACCGGACGCCCGGCGAAGGAGTTTGCGTTGACCTTTCCGTCGCCGGCCGGCTGCGGCATGGGCACAATATGTCCGCGCCGCCCTGCGGTCAGTATGGTGGAAAGGCCGGATTATTACAATTAGCTAATTTATAGAGCATGCGGCCGCAGGCGCCGGATGCGCCCGCGGCGAAGGCCTGCCCTATTTGCGCTTCATCGCTTCCATCAGCGCCGCACCGAAGGCGCCCTGAGCCGGTTGCTTCGGCTTCTGCTGGCGCGGGGCGGGACCACGATTGTTGTTGCCGCCCGGCGCGCCCGACCGCGGCTCGCGGCCCGTCTCGGCGCCACCATCCTTGCGCATGGTGAGGCCGATCCGCTTGCGCGGAACATCGACCTCCGTGACACGAACGGTCACCACATCGCCGGCCTTTACCACCTCATGCGGATCCTTGACGAAGCGGTCCGCGAGCTGGGACACGTGCACGAGGCCGTCCTGGTGCACGCCGATGTCGACGAAGGCGCCGAAGGCGGCGACATTGGTCACGGTGCCCTCGAGCTGCATGCCGACCTTCAGGTCCTTGATGTCGTCGATACCGTCGGCGAAGGTCGCGGTCTTGAAGCTCGGGCGCGGGTCGCGACCGGGCTTTTCCAGTTCCGCAAGGATGTCCTTGACCGTTGGCAAGCCGAAGCGCTCGTCGACGAAAACCTTCGGATCGAGGCTCTTCAGCGCGACGCTGTCGCCCATCAGCGCACGTACGTCGCGACCACAGGCAGCAACGATCTTCTTGGCGACACCATAGGCCTCCGGGTGGACCGACGAGGCGTCGAGCGGCTCTTTGCCGTTGGGAATGCGCAGGAAGCCCGCGCACTGCTCGAAGGTGCGCGCGCCGAGCCGTGGCACGTTCAACAGTTCCTTGCGGCTCGCAAACGGGCCGGTCGCATCGCGATGAGCGACGATCGCCTCGGCGGAGGATTTGCCGAGGCCTGAAACGCGCGCCAGCAGCGGCGCAGAAGCCGTGTTGACGTCGACGCCGACGGCATTCACCGCGTCTTCCACCACCGCATCCAGCGAACGGCTGAGCTTCGACTGGTCGACATCGTGCTGGTACTGGCCGACGCCGATCGACTTCGGCTCGATCTTCACGAGTTCGGCCAACGGATCCTGCAGGCGGCGGGCGATCGAGACCGCACCGCGCAGCGAAACGTCAAGACCCGGGAATTCCAGGGCGGCGGTTTCGGAAGCCGAGTAAACCGAGGCGCCGGCCTCGGAAACGATGACCTTGGTCGGCTTCGGCGCCGGGAGCTGCGAGAGCATGTCGGTCACGAGCTTTTCGGTTTCGCGGCTGCCGGTGCCGTTGCCGATGGCGATCAGCTCCACCTTGTGCTTGCGAATGAGCGAAGCGAGTTCCGCCTGGGTGCCACGGACATCGTTCTTCGGCGGAAACGGGTAGACGGTTGTGGTTTCGAGCAACTTGCCGGTGCCGTCGACGATGGCGACCTTGACGCCGGTGCGGATGCCCGGATCAAGCCCCATGGTCGCCCGCGATCCCGCAGGTGCGGCCAGCAGCAGATCCTTGAGGTTGCGGGCAAAGACGTGGATCGCCTCTTCCTCGGCGCGCTCACGCAGTTCGCGCATGAGATCGAGCGACAGCGACATGGAGAGCTTCACGCGCCAGGTCCAGCCGATTATCTCGGCAAGCCACTTGTCGCCCGGCAGGTGGCCACCGACATTGTAGGCGGCGGCGATCATGCGCTCGACCGGCTTGACCGGCGAGGTATCGTCCTGGTCGACGACGATATCGACGGACAGCACCTCTTCGTTCCAGCCGCGCAGCATGGCCAGCGCGCGATGGCCTGGCGTCGTCGCCCAGCGCTCGGAATGATCGAAGTAGTCGGAGAACTTGGCACCGGCCTCCTGCTTGCCGTCGACGACCTTGGCGCGCAGGAAGGCGGCCCCCTTCATGTGGTTGCGCAGGCGGCCGAGCAGATCGGCATTCTCCGTCATGCCTTCGGCGATGATATCGCGCGCACCATCGAGCGCCGTCTTCACATCGGCCACCTCTGCAGTCAGGAAGGCCGCGGCGCGGTCGGCAGGTGCTATGGAGCGATCAGCAAGGATCGCTTCTGCCAGAGGCCCGAGGCCACGCTCGCGGGCGATTTCCGCCTTGGTGCGGCGCTTTGGCTTATAGGGCAGATAGATGTCCTCGAGTTCGGCCTTGGTTTCGACGGCGGCGATCTTGGCTTCGAGTTCGGCGGTCAGCTTGTCCTGGCCGCGGATCGATTCGAGGATCGATGCACGGCGCGCCTCGAGTTCGCGCAGATAGGTCAGCCGTTCCGAAAGCATACGCAGCTGCGTATCGTCGAGCCCGCCCGTCACTTCCTTGCGGTAACGCGCGATGAACGGCACCGTGGCGCCCTCGTCGAGCAACTCGACCGCCGCAACGACCTGCGAAGGTGTCGCCTTGATTTCGCTGGCGATGATGGCGGCGATGGGTTTTGCAGGGCTGGCCATATGGGAATTCCGTCTTTGCTGTTGATCGGCGACCATAAAGGCGCAGACCTTGAAGGCCAAGTGAAGGCCTTCAGCGGAAAACCGGAACTCCACAGAAGATGGATCGACCGCCCCGCTTTCAGGCGGGACGGCCGATGGTTCAGCACGCCATGGCGGCAGGCTCGACATGCTCCTGCTCGGGCACGACGTCCCAGGTGTTGACTGGCTCGAGCGGCGGCCGGCGCTTTTCGAACTCGATCAATTGCCGCTCCCTCTCCTCGATATAGCCGCGCGAGGCCGGGACGGCACCGAGAGACGGTGAGATCTGCAGCTGGAAGATGAAGTGCTTGTCGTAGAGGAAGGCCGTCTCAGACGCAGCCAGATAGAACTCCCACATGCGGAAGAACCGCTCGTCATAGAGCTTGATCGCCTCTTCGCGCCGGGCGACGAAACGCTCGCGCCAGGCTTTCAACGTCCAGGCATAGTGCATCGGCAGGATTTCGACATCCTTCACCAGCAGCCGCGTGCGCTCGACGGAAGGCAGGACCTCCGAAATCGCCGGGATATAGCCGCCGGGGAAGATGTACTTCTCGATCCACGGGTTGGTGGCCCAGGGCTTGTAGATCTGGCCGATCGAATGTAGCAGCATGACGCCGTCGGGCTTCAACAGCGCGTTCATCTTGTCGAAAAAGTTGCCGTAGTTGCCGATGCCGACATGCTCGAACATGCCGACCGAGACGATGCGGTCGAACTGCCGGCCCTGCAAAGTGCGGTAGTCCTGCAGTTCGAAGCGGACCCGATCGGAGAGCCCACGCCTGGCGGCACGATCCCGCGAGACCTTCAGCTGCTCTTCGCTGAGCGTGATGCCGGTGACCTCAACGCCCGAGGATTCGGCCAGATACATGGCCATGCCGCCCCAGCCGGAGCCGACCTCCAGCACCTTCTGGCCCGGCTCCAGCAGGAGCTTTGCCGCGATATGCCGTTTTTTGGCGAGCTGCGCGGCATCGAGCGATATGCCCTGCGGTTGAAAATAGGCGCAGGAATATTGCCAGTCCTCGTCGAGGAACAGGTCGAAAAGCTTGCGATCAAGGTCGTAGTGATGGGCGACGTTGTGCCGGTTACGATTGACCGGGATTCGGCTCAGCAATTGCTGACGCAACACATGCCACAGGCCGGTCATCGTGTTGGTGGCATTGGCCGCGTTCTCGATGCCGTTTTCCTTGACGATCGAGAGCACATCAAAGATGTCGCCCTTCTCGATGACGACACGCCCGTCCATATACATTTCACCGAAACGAAGACCGGGATCACGAACGATCGCCGCCTCCGCCTCCGCATCGATGATGCGGATTGATGCCGGCTTTCCGCTGCCGTCACCCAGGATCACTTTTTCACCGGAAGAAAATACAACCGTCAGGTTACCGTTGCGCACCAGACGGCGAAGCAATGTCAACAATGCTGCATTCATATCCCACCCCTACCAGAGCTACCGAACGTGTCCTGGTGCATGAGAGATGCGAAGGGTCGGCTCTTTCGGGGCTTCAGGAGTGGTTGCGCGGGGCGCATCGGGAACAGGCGCCAGCGCGTCCGGAAGCGGCGAGAACCGGCACGGGCGTAGCCTCACGGGTATCCGGCGGGCACATCGCCGCGAATTCGTCAGGCAGCCGCCATCGGGCTCCTATCCATCAGAACTCAAAATAAGGTAGGAAGCTTCGATCGATTGACAATGGGTTCTTTATGGCCCCTCATAAATTTGTTTCCTTAGCAAATGCTGAGAAACAAACCTAGATTTCAGCGACGCCTAGACCGGGTAGACGCGCGCGGTCATGGGGCCGGTCAAAATCGAGCAGCGGGCCTGCCGGAACGATGCGCGTCGGGTTGATGTGGACGATGCCATAGTAGCCGCGCTTGATATGGTCGATGCGTACGCTCTCGCGGATACCTGGCCACTGGTAGATCTCGCGGAGGTAATTCGACAGCGCCGGATAATCCTCGATCCGGCGGATGTTGCATTTGAACGCCCCGTGATAGGCCGCGTCGAAGCGAACGAGGGTGACGAAGAGGCGGATGTCGGCCTCGGTCAGGTGCTCGCCGGCGAGGTAACGATTGTCCGCAAGGTGGGCCTCCAGTTCGTCGAGCATGCCAAAGAGGCTTGCCACCGCCTCGTCATAGGCGCCCTGGGTCTTGGCGAAGCCGGATCGATAGACGCCGTTGTTGACACGCTCGTAAATCGGGCCGTTCCAACGGTCGATCTCGGCACGCAACGCCTCGGGGTAGAAGTCGAGCCGGTTGCCGGTGAGCCCATCGAAGGCCGAGTTCAAGATGCGGATGATATCGGCGGACTCGTTGTTGACGATCCGCCCTTCGCGCATGTCCCAGAGCACGGGAACAGAGACCTTACCGGTGTAGGTCGGATCGCTCGCCACATAGAGCTCGTGATGGAAGCGGATCTTGCCGACGCGCGCGCCGGCATCGACAGGCTCGTCATAGACCCAGCCATCTTCGCCCAGTTCCGGATTGGAAACGGTCAAGCCGACAATGTCCTGCAAGCCCTTGAGATTGCGGAAGGCGATCGTACGCGAGGCCCAAGGGCAGAGATAGGAAACGAACAGGCGGAAGCGCCCGGCCTCGGCTGGCAAGGCCTCCTGCCCTTCCGGGCCCGGCCTGCCATCGGGCGTGATCCAGCGATGAAACCGCGTCGGCTCGCGATGGAACGCGCCGCCCTTCATCTCGCTCGCCGCAACGTCGCCCTTGACCCATTTTCCCTCGACGAGCTGCGGCATCTCTTTCTCCTGGATCGCAAGTCTGGACGGCTACCTCTCACGGGGCCCGGACCACGGTCAACCGCGCGCGCGGGTGACACATTGTTCGCAATCCGCGACACGCACGCACGCGATACGTGCAAAACAACATCGTCGCGCCACAATGTCGGGCAATCCCGATTCCCAGAGGAGAATCAGGATGAAGAAAGCGCTTGCCATTTTCGTGCTGTTTGTCGCGGTCGTGTGGTTGCTGAACACATCGTTGTTCGTCGCGCCGCCGGCGGGCACCGCAAAACTGCTTGCCCACCGGGGCATGCATCAAACCTATCCGAAGGACAACGTCGGCAGGGACACGTGTACGGCAACGATCATCAGGACGCCGGAGCATCCCTATCTCGAAAACACGATCGCCTCGATGCAGGCCGCCTTCGACGCCGGCGCAGATGTCGTCGAACTCGACGTGCATCTGACGCCCGACAGACAGTTCGCCGTCTTCCACGACTGGACGCTCGATTGCCGGACCGAGGCCAAGGGCGTCACCGAGGAAACGCCGATGACGGCGCTGAAGTCTCTCGACATCGGCTATGGCTACACGGCGGACGGAGGCAAGACCTTCCCGTTCCGCGGCAAGGGCGTCGGCCAGATGCCGACGCTCGAGGAGGTGCTGGCCGCCCTGCCCGACCGCAAGTTCCTGATCAACTTCAAGAGCCGGCGCGCCGAGGAAGGCGCTGAACTCGCAACGCGTGTCGACGCGCAACCGCAATGGCGGGAGGCCGTGTTCGGCGTCTATGGCGGCGAGGAGCCGACCCGCGAGACGCTGAAACGCCTGCAAGGGATGCGAGGCTACGACCGGACGTCGACGATGGCGTGCCTGACCCGTTATCTCGGCTACGGCTGGAGCGGCCTGATGCCGGACGCGTGCAAGAACACGTTTGTGATCGTGCCCGGCAATTATGCGCCGCTTCTCTGGGGCTGGCCCGACCGTTTCGCTGCACGGATGAAGGCGGCCGGGAGCGAGATCATCCTGCTCGGTCCCTATGGCGGCGGCGATTTCACCACCGGCATCGACACGATGCAGGATCTGGAAATGGTGCCGCCAGGGTTCTCCGGCTACATCTGGACCAACCGGATCGAGATGATCGGCCCGGCGCTCGCAAAGCGGCAGGTCGCTGACGCCGGTACGAACTGACACAGGCGGCCGACTTGCCTGCGGCAAGCTTCGACCCTATGGCTTTGAGCAACCGTCGAAGCTGGCCGCAACGGCGGTCTCAACACCGCGGAAGGCAAGCGTATGAACGTCACGATCTACCACAACCCCGCCTGCGGCACCTCGCGCAACACGCTGGCGATGATCCGCAACGCCGGTATCGAGCCGACGGTGATCGAGTATCTGCAGGCCCCGCCGTCGCGGCAGGCGCTGGAAAAGATGATTGCCGATGCCGGCCTGACGGTGCGGGACGCACTCCGCGAGAAAGGCACGCCCTATGCGGAACTCGGGCTTGGCGAGCCCACGGTCAGCGACGAACGGCTGATCGACGCAATGATGGCCCACCCGATCCTCATCAACCGCCCCTTCGTGGTGACGCCGATCGGAACGCGGCTCTGCCGTCCATCCGAACGGGTGCTCGACATCCTGCCGGACACGCACAAGGGCCCGTTCTCGAAGGAGGACGGCGAACCGGTTCTCGATGCAAAAGGAAAGCTGATAGCGGGCGCCTGAGGCCGCCTGCGTTTGATACGGCACCCGTTTCAACGGGTGCCGTAAAACATCACACCAAACGGTGTGCGTGCGGCCTTATCGCGGAAATTCCAGACCCATTTCGCGGAAGCGCTCGGGGTCGTCGCCCCAGTTTTCGCGTACCTTGACGAACAGGAACAGGTGCACCGGCTGCTCAAGGATCTCGGAGATCTCCTTGCGCGATGCGGTCGAGATCGCCTTGATCGCATCGCCGCCCTTGCCAAGCGCGATCTTCTTCTGGCTCTCGCGCTCGACATAGATCACCTGCTCGATGCGCACCGAGCCGTCCTTGCGCTCTTCCCACTTCTCGGTTTCGACATGCGAGGCATAGGGAAGTTCCTGGTGCAGCCGCAAGAAGAGCTTTTCGCGGGTGATTTCAGCGGCAAGCTGGCGCATCGGCAGATCGGAGATCTGGTCTTCCGGATAGTACCAGGGGCCTTCCGGCAGCGTCTCAGCCAGGTAATCCATCAGATCCGTGCAGCCCGAGCCGTTCAGCGCCGAGATCATGAAGGTGCGCTCGAACTTGATCGTCTCGTTGGCGGCAGCCGCCAGCTTCAAGAGGTCTTCGGGACGCACCTGGTCGATCTTGTTCAGCACCAGGATCTTCGGCTGGTGCACTTCCTTCAGCCCCTCGAGGATCGCTTCCGCATCACCCTTCAGGCCGCGTTCGCTGTCGATCAGGAACATGATCACGTCCGCATCCTTGGCGCCGCCCCAGGCGGTCGTGACCATGGCGCGGTCGAGCCGGCGGCGCGGCTTGAAGATGCCGGGCGTGTCCATGAAAACGATCTGGGCGTTGTCATGAATGGCAATGCCACGCACGATCGCGCGCGTCGTCTGCACCTTGTGGCTGACGATCGAAACCTTGGCACCGACGAGGCGGTTGACCAGGGTCGACTTGCCTGCGTTGGTCGCTCCGATCATCGCCACGAAGCCCGAGTGGGTCGGCGCGCCTTCGGCGGCCGTATCTTTTTCCATGTCCGTCATGTTTTCCGTCAATTTCCGGCGGAACTCTTCCGCCACACGCCTTCGCGTTCCAACAATTTCGTCGCGGCCACCTGCTCGGCTCCGCGCTTGGATCTGTCCGTTCCGGTCTCCGGCGCGACACCCGTAACTTCGACGGTTACCGTGAAGCGGGGGTCGTGGTCGGGGCCGGAGCGCTCATCCGTCCGGTAGGCCGGCGCGATGCCGAACTTGGCATGCGCCCATTCCTGCAATTCGGTCTTTGCATCGCGGCGCGCCCCATCGGCACGCACCGCGCGATCTTTCCAATGGCGCAGCACGAAGCCGCGGGCAGCTTCGAGACCGCCGTCGAGATAGATGGCGGCGATCAGCGACTCTACCACATCCGCCCGCACATTCATCATCGCCTTGCCGGTTATCTTCTTGACGTCCGAGCCTGTGCGGATGAATTGGTGCAACTCCAGGTCGTCGGCGACCTTGGCGCAGCTTTCGGCGCTGACGAGCTGGTTTAGTCGGACCGAAAGCTCGCCCTCATTGGCATCGCGAAAGGTCTGGAACAGAAGCTCCGCCACGCAAAGCCCGAGCACCCGGTCACCCAGGAATTCGAGGCGCTGATAGTTGGAACCCTTGGCGCTTCGCGCGCTGGAATGGGTGAGCGCCCGATCAAGGCGCTCCTTCTCCGTGAACTGATAACCGATCACGGCCTCAAGCTTTACCCGATCCTCCGCGCCCAGCGACCGCGACTTCATCATTCGACCGCCTTGAACAGACGGTCGTAGCGCAGGTTCGTCGGCCACTTCCACACTTCGCGGAACGAGGTGTCGTGACCGAGCGAGAAGAAGATCATGCTGGCGCGGCCGACGAGGTTTTCGGCAGGCACGAAGCCGACGTCGAAGCGGCTGTCAGCCGAGTTGTCGCGGTTGTCGCCCATCATGAAGTAATGGCCGGCGGGCACGATGAATTCGCGGGTATTGTCGCCGCGCGCATCCGGGAACTGGTCAAGCGTGTCATAGGAGACGCCATTGTCCATCGTTTCGCGGAAAACCGGAACGTCGCCGCCGGTGTCGTACTGGTCGTCGGCGCGGAAGCCGCCATCCGGCGTGCGCTCGACCGGCTTGTCGTTGATGTAGAGGGTGCTGTTGCGCACCTGGATGCGGTCGCCCGGCAGGCCGACGAGGCGCTTGATGTAGTCGATATCCGGGTTCGGCGGGAAGCGAAAGACGACGATATCGCCGCGCTTCGGCTCACTTGCGAAGATGCGGCCGGAGAACAGATCGGGCGAAAGCGGCAGCGAGTACTTGGAGAAGCCGTAGGCGAACTTGTTGACGAAGATGTAGTCGCCAACCAGCAGCGTCGGCATCATCGAGCCGGACGGAATGGTGAAGGGCTGAAAGAGAACCGTACGGATGACCAAGGCCAGGAGCAATGCCTGGATGACGACCTTCACGTTCTCCCAGAGGCCGCTCTGCTTCGCTTCTGTCTTTTCTGCCACGCTACTGTGTTCCTTTATCATCGCAACGCCCGCGCGGGCCTGCTCTCAACTTTTGTCCGTACTCTCGGTCCGGCTTTGGACTGCGCGCAATCCCGGTCTCATATGCTGCAAACCGCCGCCCCTTCAATCGGTCAGGGCCGGTTTTTCCAGCGGAATGCTCTAAACCGTTCCCTCAATCGGGGCAACGGGCAGCGCCTCGATAATCACGAAGGCCTGGGCCAGTGGAAAATCATCGGTAATCGTCAGATGAATGGCGGCGCGATGATGCGGCGGCAACATCTGCTCCAGACGCGCGGCGGCACCGCCGGTCAGGTTCATTGTCGGCTTGCCGCCCGGCAAATTGATGACCCCCATGTCCTTCCAGAAGACGCCCTGCGCGAGGCCTGTGCCGAGCGCCTTGGAACAGGCTTCCTTGGCGGCGAAGCGCTTGGCGTAGGATGCCGCGCGGTTCTTCCGCCCTTCGGACTTGGCGATCTCGATTTCGGTGAAACAGCGCTGAACGAAGCGCTCGCCGAAGCGGGAAAGCGAGTTTTCGATCCGCCTGATATCGATCAGATCGCTGCCTATGCCTATGATCATGAAGAGGATCCGAGCTCTTTGGTGCGTGCCCGGCGGCGCTTTTGGAAGAGCCGGGCCGCCTGGTAGGCCGCAATATAGGAAAGGACGGCGCCGCCTGCCGCGAGCGGCAATGAGCCGACCAGCATCGGCTTGAACACCGGACCCCAAAGGGCCGGAAGGTCGAGGTGCTCGACCATGCGCATGACGTCGGCCGAGCTCGCAGCGTGTGCGCTCTCGACGCCGAGGATTGCCGTCCCGAGTTCGTAGGACGCCGTCAGGATCATCGGGATCGTGACGGGATTGGCGAGCGCGGTCGTGATCGCCGCCGCCACGAGATTGCCCGAGAACAGGAAAGCGAGCGCAACCGCTATAAGGATGTGCAGACCGAAAAACGGCGTGAAGGACGAAGCGGCACCCGCCGCCACGCCGACGGCAATCGAATGCGGTGTCGATGAAAGGCGCAACACACGCAGCGTCACATAACGCAGGCCGCGTGCAAAACCCTTGCGCGGCCAAACGAGGGACCGCAGCCTTTCGGAAATCGTAACCGGTTTTCTGCGCCTGAATAACATATGCCGTCATGACCGCGTCTTGAAGCCGTCAGCCGGCACAAGACCGCGCGTCCGCCTGTTTTCTGGCCGCAAGATAGGCGTCCTGCCTGTCGCTTGCAACCCGCACAGGCGCCGCGCGCATGTCGCAGGCGAGCCATCCACCGAACGCATGGCTCGGCATCCCGCCAGAAGACGGGACGCAGCGGGCTTAGTAGTTACGGAACAGGCCGCGATCGATCTGGCGCTGGCGGTACTCGAGGTCGATACGGTCGACCGAGTTATTGAGATAGGCGAGCTCGCGCTCTTCCTGAGTGGGGACGCGCAGAGCGCGGGTGATCTTCTTCAACTGACTAAACATGGCAAACCTCTTTGTTTACCTCCCGACCGAGAAGATAGTTTAGAGGTCCCTGTTCCACCAGACACAGGAAATAGCGGCAGCCATGCGCTGATGGCATGGCTTGCCATTTCGCCCCGCGCAGGCTGCCTGTTTTGCAGGCATTTGCGCAAGGCGCGGCCAGTCGGCTCATTCGAACAGGCGCTTCACCATGGACACGCTCGGCAATTCCTTGAGCTGCGTGATCAGGTGGTTGAGCTGGCGCAGGTCCCAGACTTCGAGGTCGAACTGCAGTTCGCTGAAGTCCGCAGCCACGCGCCCCATCGACAAAGTCCGGATGTTGACGTCGCTGGTGGCGATCGCCTGAGCCACCTCGGCCAGCGTCCCCGGCTCGTTCAGGGCGCTGATCGCGATGCGGGCGATGAAGCGGCTGCTGTTGGCCTCGTCCAGATCCCAGCGCACGTCGATCCAGCGCTCCGGCTCGTCATCGAACTTCTGCAGGATCGGCGACTGGATCGGGTAGATGGTGATCCCCTTGTCCTTCTCCATGATGCCGACGATGCGGTCGCCCGGGATGGCCCCGGCCGGGCTGAAATGAACCTCGGCATTGCCCGAGAGACCGCGGATCGGCAGGGCCTCCGGCCCCTCGACCTGGGCGACACCGTTGGCATCCTTGCCGCGGCCCGGCAACTTGAACACCATGCCGGCGGCACTGCGCATATTGAACCAGCCGTCGTCGGCACTGGGCTTCACCGTGACCCGCTCGTCCTGATGATCCGGGAAGACCGCACGCAGCACGTCGAGCGAGGAAAGCTCGCCACGGCCAACGGAGGCGATGGCGTCCTCGACTTCCTTCTGACCGAGCCGATGCAGCGCCGGCTTCAGCGCCTCGCGCGAAAAGCTCTTGCCGGCGCGCTCGAAGGTGCGCTCAAGAATGCGATAGCCGAGGCCGGCATATTGCTTGCGGATGGCCGCACGCGTCGCGCGGCGGATCGCCGAGCGCGCCTTGCCGGTAACGACGATTTCTTCCCAGGCCGGCGGCGGCACCTGGATGCCCGAGCGGATGATCTCCACTTCGTCGCCATTATTGAGGCGGGTGACCAGCGGCATGATACGGCCGTTGATCTTGGCGCCGACGCAGGTGTCGCCAATATTTGTGTGAACGGCATAGGCAAAGTCGATTGGCGTCGCGCCGCGCGGCAGTGCGATCAACTGGCCCTTGGGCGTGAAGCAGAATACCTGATCCTGGAAAAGTTCGAGCTTGGTGTGCTCCAGGAACTCTTCCGGGTTGTCGCCTTCCGCGAGCGATTCGATCGTGCGCCGGAGCCAGGAATAGGCGTTCGACGTCGGCGACAGGGCCGCATCTGCCGACGCACCCTCCTTGCCCTCCCTGTCCTTGTAGAGCGAGTGCGCCGCGATACCGTATTCGGCGATGTCGTTCATGCGTCGGGTGCGGATCTGTAGCTCGATGCGCTGGCGGGAAGGGCCGACGATGGTGGTGTGGATCGACTGGTAGTCGTTCTGCTTCGGTGTCGAGATGTAATCCTTGAAGCGGCCCGGGACGACGCGCCAGCGCGTATGGACGATGCCGAGCGCCCGGTAGCAGGACGGGATATCGTCGACGATGATGCGGAAGCCCCAGACGTCGGACAGCTGCTCGAAGGACAGCGACTTCGACTGCATCTTGCGGAAGACCGAATAGGGCTTCTTCTGCCGACCCTTCACCTGCGCTGCCTTCAGGCCCTCGGCCTGAAGCAGCTCGCGAAGCTCGTCCTCGATCTTCTTGATCAGGCCCTCGTTGCGCTCGGACAATTCCTCCAGTCGCCGGGTGACCGTTTCGAAGGCCTCGGGATTGATATGGCGGAACGAGAGGTTTTCGAGCTCCTCACGCATGTCTTGCATACCCATGCGGCCGGCGAGCGGCGCGTAGATATCCATGGTCTCTTCGGAGATGCGGGCGCGCTTTTCCGCCGACATGTGGTCGAGCGTGCGCATGTTGTGCAGCCGGTCGGCGAGCTTCACAAGCAAAACCCGCACATCGTCCGAAATGGCGAGCAGCAGCTTGCGCAGGTTCTCCGCCTGCTTGGCCTTCTTGGTGACGAGATCGAGCTTCTTGATCTTCGTCAGTCCTTCGACGAGCGCGCCGATATCCTCGCCGAAGAGATCGTCGATTTCCTGCCGTGTGGCCGTCGTGTCCTCGATCGTGTCGTGCAGAAGAGCAACGGCGATGGTCGACTCGTCGAGACGCATCTCGGTCAGGATCGCCGCCACCTCCAGAGGATGGGATATGTAGGGATCGCCGCTTGCCCGCTTCTGCTGGCCATGCTTCTGCATCGCATAGACGTAAGCCTTGTTGAGCAAGGCTTCATTGACGTCGGGCTTGTACTTCTGCACGCGCTCAACGAGCTCGTATTGGCGCATCATTCGCTGGCGATCCTCTAGATCATGATGATTTCAGGTCCCATCGACCTAAAATCATAAACGTGATCGTTCTCCTAATTTAGAGCGGGATGCGGGCGGAAAACCGCAAACAGTTTCCTTTTCTCGCTCTAGAAGAAATCAATAAAAAAGTGCGCCAATCATACGAGTGGCGCACTGCTTTGAAAACACGTGGGAACGGGCGTTCCGCGACGGATCTCAGTAGTCGTCGCTCTTTTCCGGCGGCACCAGACCTTCGATACCGGCAAGCAGCTCTTCTTCCGACATGCGGTCGAAGGTGATGGCTTCCGGCTGATCTTCGTCTTCGGCGACTTCGGTAAACGTCGTCTCGGCATCGGTCTGAAGCAGCGAAGCCGGATCGGGCTCGGGCTCGTCCACTTCGACATGCTTCTGCAGCGAGTGGATCAGGTCTTCCTTGAGGTCGCCGGGAGACAGGGTCTCGTCTGCAATCTCGCGGAGCGCGACGACGGGGTTTTTGTCGTTGTCGCGATCGATGGTGATGGCGGCGCCCTGAGAAATCAGGCGCGCGCGGTGGCTGGCAAGCAGAACGAGTTCGAAACGGTTATCGACCTTGTCGATGCAATCTTCGACGGTGACGCGGGCCATTGCCTGTCCTTTTGGGCTCGAAGCGCGGCGGCATCGCCGCTGCACGGATTGACAACACGAAACCGGAGCAGTCGCCTGACGGCGCCTCATCGGGTCCGATTTCTGGAATTAAGCGCCCGGATACAATCAAAACAAGGCAAGTTCAAGTTTTTCCTTCAAGGGACGCTCACGTAACGTCACACTTCGTGATAAAATGAGATGCGAATGAGTTGGAGACGTCGCTCACACATTACGGTTGTATTTTCTGGCCATAAATAAAGCCCCTGATGGAAAAAGCGACCCAGAGATGTGGACGATCTATAGCAACTGCTAAAACTAGCTATATTCGCGAGCGCGCGGCTGGAATAATGCAATACATAAGCTACATTATTTGCCATATCAGCAATTATTAATGTAATCGACTTACTTTTGCGCACCCGCCGGCAGGCGGCCTTTGATGCGCCGCGATTGAAAAAGGAAAGACGATGTTCGACCCCCGCGAAAAAATCGCACTCTTTATCGACGGCGCGAATCTTTATGCGGCATCGAAAAGCCTCGGCTTCGACATCGACTATCGTAAGCTCCTGAAAGCATTCCAGAAGCGCGGCTATCTGCTGCGCGCCTACTACTACACGGCCCTCATCGAGGATCAGGAATACTCTTCAATCCGCCCGCTCATCGATTGGCTAGACTATAACGGTTACAAGGTCGTGACGAAGCCGGCCAAGGAATTCACCGACTCGCTCGGCCGCCGCAAGATCAAGGGCAATATGGATATCGAACTGGCGATCGATGCCATGGAACAGTCCGAAACCGTCGATCACCTCGTCATCTTCTCCGGCGATGGCGATTTCACCACGCTGGTTGAAGCCCTGCAGCGCAGGGGGCGCAAGGTTTCTGTCGTTTCGACCATGTCGACGCAGCCGCCCATGATTGCCGACGACCTGCGCCGCCAGGCCGACCACTTTATCGATCTTGCGACGCTGCGTGCCGAAATCGGCCGCGAACCGTCCGAACGTACCCCGCGACACAACACCGAGCCGGTGGCCGATCCGGTCGAGATCTGAGGCGTTCATTCGAACGCAAGGCGCGTGATCGCGATTGCGCGAGCGCCGCTTGAACCACTCCGCGTCAACGGCGTCGATCGTTGAGTTCTCTCAATAAATATCAAGAATTGCAGGCAGGGCTTTCAGCGCGCCGTGGCCGACAGCTGCGTTGCATCGGCCGTCTTTGTCGGATGCAACGCAAAGCGATTTTTCTTAGCCGCGGTCCTTCAGCAGGCGGCTTTTCTGCCGGTTCCAGTCGCGTTCTTTCGAGCTCTCCCGCTTGTCGTGCAGCTTCTTGCCCTTGCCGAGCGCCAGCTCCAACTTGGCGCGGCCGCGATCGTTGAAGTAGATCTTCAGCGGGATCAGCGACATGCCTTCGCGGTTGACGGCGCCCTGCAACCGGTTGACCTCGCGCTTCGACAGGAGCAGTTTCCGCCGCCGCCGCGTTTCATGATTGAAACGGTTCGCCTGCAGATATTCCGGCAGATAGGAGTTGATCAGCCAGATCTCGCCGCCCTCGTCCGTCGCATAGGATTCGGCAATGTTGGCCTTGCCTTCGCGCAACGACTTGACCTCGGTGCCGGTCAAAACCAGACCGGCCTCGTAGGTGTCGACGATCTCGTAGTTGAAGCGGGCCTTACGGTTTTCCGCCACAACCTTGTTGACCGTGCGCTGGCTTCCTTTGGGTGCCATCAGTTCGTCAATCCTGCATGTCTGAGTGCTGCATCGATCGCAGACTCGGTTGCCGGCTCGAGCGTCGGCAACAGCGGCGAGCGCACGGTGCGGCTCATACGGCCGAGGCGGTTCAACGCATACTTGGCGCCGCAGAGACCCGGCTCCATGAAGATCGCCTTGTGCAACGGCATCAACTTGTCCTGATAGGCAAGCGCCTTGGCATAATCGCCGGCAAGCGTCGCTTGCTGGAACTCGGCGCAAAGGCGTGGCGCAACGTTTGCCGTGACCGAAATGCAACCAACGCCGCCATGGGCGTTGAAGCCGAGCGCGGTTGCGTCTTCGCCCGAAAGCTGGACGAACTCCGGACCACAGGCCATGCGCTGCTCGGAGACGCGCTCGATCTTGCCGGTGGCATCCTTGACGCCGATGATGTTGGCGTAAGCCTTGCTGAGCGCCGCCATGGTCTCGACACTCATATCCACGACCGAGCGGCCGGGGATGTTGTAGATGACGATCGGCAGCTTCACGCTCTCGGCGATCGCGGCATAGTGCGCGAAGAGGCCCTTCTGCGTCGGCTTGTTGTAGTAGGGCGTAACCACGAGGATCGCATCCGCGCCAGCCTTTTCGGCGTGCTGTGCAAGCTCGATCGCTTCCGTCGTGTTGTTGGAGCCGGCGCCGGCGATAACAGGCACGCGCTTGGCAGCCGCTTCGATGCAGAGCTCGACCACCTTCTTGTGCTCATCATGTGAAAGGGTCGGAGACTCGCCGGTGGTGCCAACGGGCACCAAGCCATGGCTGCCTTCTTTTATCTGCCATTCCACATGCGCGACGAAACCATCCGCATCCACCGCGCCGGTGGCGGTGAACGGTGTTACGAGAGCGGGAATGGAACCCTTGAACATGCACAACTCCTGACGGCGTAAAAGCGAAGTCTGCACTCATGCTTTGGCCGTAATCGACGGTTAAAAAACTGCCGCACCATAATCATGTGAGGTGGCTGCGGCAAGCGTTGTAACACGGCATTTCACGCCGGTTTTCATGCAAAAGCTTGATGTTTGGCCTGCATAATCACGACCGCCCAACCAGGGCGAGAGCGGGTTTGGCGCAATTGTTACGATCGATACTGGCCGCCCGTCTTGTCATCGGGCAATCTGGCGGCGGATGAATGTTGGACACGGGGAACACGGGGTTCTTGATGCGCGGGTCAATATATCTGCCTGTCGCCGCCATCATCGGCGCGGTGCTTCTGGCAGCGCCAACGGGCAACGCAGAAACCCTTGACCGCATACCGGTTCCGACACGCAAGCCCGCGCTCTTGGACAAGGCGGCCCCCATTGCCGCGAGCGAAACCACGAATGCCATAGCGACGGCTGCCGGACCCGTCAGCAGCGATCTCAAGACGGGGCTCGATGCTCTGTCCAACAAGCAGCCGGCCGCAGCGATTGCCGTACGCGACGCGATGACCGAAGGCACGCTCGACCGGCACATATTGACCTGGGCGATCGCCGTTTCCGGCCAGCGGGGCGTACCTTCCTTTGAAATCGCCGATGCCCAACGGGAATTGCAGGGATGGCCGGGGCTGAAATCGCTGCGCGCCAACTCCGAGCGAGCGCTCTATCGAGAGAACCCGCCGGCAGCCGATGTACTCGCCGCCTTCGGCAACACGCAGCCGGAAACGACGGAAGGCTCCCTCATTCTTGCGCGTGCTCTCGTCGCCACCGGAAAAGCCGACATAGCCGCCAAGAACCTGCGTGCGATCTGGCAACGCGACACGCTCGACAAGGACATCGAGACCAAGATCCTTGACGAGTTTTCCGGCCTCTTGACCACAGACAATCATCAGCGCCGCATGGTGCTGCTTCTCTATCGCAACCGCGCCGAGCAGGCCGAACGGTTCGGCGACCTTGGAAAAGCTCAATCGCTTTATCGCGCCTGGGCGGCGGTCAGCCGTGGCAGCGACAAGGCGCCGGCCCTCATCGCAGCGGTCGATCCCGCCTGGCGCAAGGACGCAGCCTATCTCTTCATTCAGATCGAGTACCTGCGCAAACAGAAGAAATACGAGGAAGCAGCGAAGCTCCTTGCGCGCATGCCCAAGGACAAGGGCGCCCTGGTCAACCCTGGCGAATGGTGGGTCGAGCAACGCGTCGTCAGCCGCGGGCTGCTCGACAGCGGCGATTTTCGAGGCGCCTATCGGATCGCCGCCGGCCATCTCGCGACCGAGGCGACCGATATTATCGACGCCGAGTTTCATGCCGGGTGGTATGCCCTGCGCGGCATGGAGGACCCGGCGACCGCAGCGCGTCACTTCCGCCGCATTCTGGAAGTGTCGAGCCGTCCCCTCTCCGCTTCGCGCGCTTGGTACTGGCTTGGGCGCTCGGCCGAGGCCGGCGGACCGGGTGACGCCAACGAATATTTCGCAAACGCAGCCCGCTACCCCGGAACATTCTACGGGCAACTCGCAGCCGCCCGGCTGGGTCGCAAGACGCTGAACGTCGCCTACCCCGCCCCGACGGCAGAGGACCGATCACGGTTCGAAAACCGCGAAGCGGTGCGCGCCATCACTCGGCTTGAAGGCACAGGCCACACCTGGCGCGCCGACAGCATCTACCGGGCGCTTGCCGACGAACTGACGAGCCCCGGCGAACTGGCGCTGCTTTCCGCCCGAGCGGAAAAAACCGGCAATCACCAGCTCTCGCTCCAGGTCGGCAAGATTGCCTTTGGCCGCGGAATCGATGTTGCAGCGCTTGCGTTTCCCGTGGGCGTGATCCCGTCAAGCGCCAATATCGACGGGTCCGGCAAGGCACTCGCCTATGCGATCGCGCGCCAGGAAAGCGCCTTCAACCCGGGCGCCATCTCCACCGCCAACGCCCGCGGTCTGTTGCAGTTGATGCCGGGAACGGCCAAGGGCGTCGCTAGCCGCTACGGCCTTGCCTACTCGCAGGACCGGCTGACGAGCGACGCCGGCTACAACGCCACGCTCGGCGCCCACTATCTCGGCGAACAGATCAGCAGTTTCGGCGGCTCCTACATCCTCACCTTTATCGCCTACAATGCCGGCCCGCGCCGCGTTCCGGAATGGCTCGACCGCTACGGCGACCCGCGCGGCAAGCCGATCGACGAAGTCGTCGATTGGATCGAACGCATTCCGTTTCAGGAAACGCGCAACTATGTCCAACGGGTGATGGAGAACTATCAGGTCTACAAATCGAGGCTCGGGCAAAAAGCCGATATCGTCGAAGACCTGAGAATGGGACGGCAATAGCCGGCCTCAGCCGCGATCAAATAATTGTGATCAGCGTCAACGGCACAAACCGCGCCTTCAACCATTTCCTTTCTAAAGCCAGACTTTTCCGAAGGAAATGGTGAACGTTATGAAGACCTTGACAATCGTCGCCCTTTCGCTGGCGAGCGCCTTGAGCAGCGTGCCGCCCGCCGGCGCGTTCCCGAGCGCTCCGCCAATCGTCTCCGCGACGACCAATGTCCAACAGGTTCAATTCTCCTACGAGCGCGGCGAAGAACGCAAGAGCCGATCCAGTTGCGCCGTTCCCTATTGCGAACTTCGCGGGCGACATGGCTATTATCGGGATCGCGACTACCGCGACTATAATCGCAGCGGGTATTACCGCGACAGGTACTATCGGGATCGATATCGCCGCCACTATGACCACGACGACAACGACGTCGGGGCGGTGATCGGCGGACTGGCCGCAGGCGCGATCATCGGCGGTCTGTTGAGCCAACCGCGATATTACAACAACCCGAGATACTACAACGGACCAAGAGCCGTCAGCGGCAATGCACACCAGCGTTGGTGCTATGCGCGCTATCGTTCCTATAGGGCCTGGGACAACAGCTATCAGCCCTATGGCGGCCCGCGACGCCAATGTAGCTCGCCCTATTGAGCTAAAAAGTTGTTGAGCAGAACGCTGCCAACGCAAGGGGAAAAGTCACATCTGTTGGATATCGCCAGCCACGCTCGGGCCGCCGAACAGCTATGTCGGCCCGAACAACTTGCCCCTCACCTTCAAACGGATAGATTTTAGCTGTCCGAGAGGGAGCAGCATGGGCCAAGGCATATTCCACGAGCATAACTTCCGTAGTTCCGATGGGCTGCTGCTCTACGCAAGAAGCTACGGCCCTCCCCCTTCGCCATCCGCGGCAACACCGATCATTTGCCTGCCAGGCCTCACCCGCAACAGCCGGGACTTTCACGAACTCGCAAGCTTTCTTTCGACGTCACGGGGCATTCCCGTCATCGCACTGGATTATCGGGGGCGCGGCAACTCGGAACGCGACGCCGATAAGAGCCACTACACGGTGGCCGTCGAAACGACCGATGTGATAACGGCCTGCGCTCACTTTGCGGTCGAAAAAGCAATCTTTATCGGCACATCGCGAGGTGGCCTGATCCTCCACAACCTCGTCGATCGCGCCCCTTCGTTGATTGCAGCCGCAGTGCTCAACGATATCGGGCCTGTGATCGAAATTGAAGGTCTGCTTGCGATCCGGGATTACCTCAACTCCAGCGCCGCTTCGCCAAGCTGGGCGAAGGCACCCGGCTACCTGAGGACACTGCACGGCGGCGACTTTCCAGTCTTAAGCGACGGCGACTGGTCGGACATGGCCAAAGCGATTTTTCGCGACGAGGACGGCATCCCGGTTCCCGATTTCGATCCAGCAATCGCGCAGTCCCTGCGCGGATTGACACGCGAAACACCATTGCCCGATCTGTGGACACCCTTTGACGCCATGAGCCAAGTCTCCCTGATGATCGTCAGGGGCGAGCATTCGCGGCTTCTTTCAGAGACGACAGTGCGCGAAATGCGCCGACGACATAATGCGATGACCGCCTTCATCGCGCCTGGCCAGGGCCATGCGCCGCTGCTTCATCTGGACGGTCCACGCGACGCCATCACCGCATTTCTAAACGACCTCGCGCGCTCGCGCTGACCCAAGGAAGCCGCGCCGACGCGGTCTTTACTCCCTGATCTCCTCAAGCACGATGATGCAAGTGCAGGACCAAAATTCATGGTGCCATACCAAAACGAAAAAACCCGGCTCGAAAGCCGGGTTTCTCTCTTCTGACCGAGGTCAGACGATCTTAGAAGTCGCGCTGCAGGCGGACGAAGCCGAATACCTGATCCTGTTCGCCGTCAGCATCTTCGTACTGAACCGACACGCGGGTCGCGAGACCTTCGGTGATCTTGTAGTCGAGCGTGACGCCAGCGCGCCATGCGTCGTCACCGCTGAAGTCGGTGAGCGAGCCGTGGCTCAGGTTGTCGAAGTACTGAACGCCGGGGGTGATGGCCAGCTTGTCGGTCGCGTTGAAGCGGTACGACGCAGCAACGGTCCACTCAGACTTTTCCCAGTAAGCGTTCGGGTTCGAAGCCCAGATACCAGCAACCTGGAAGACGCCCGGGCCGAGGTCAGCCGAGAGCAGAGCGCGGATTGCGCCTTCTTCGAGTTCAGAGTCGTAACCGCCGAGCAGGTCGAAGGAAACGCCGCCGAGCGAAGCCGAAACGATACCGGAAACGCCAACACCGTTCGACTTGGTCGAGGTGCCTTCGAGTTCGTCAACCGAGAGACCGGCCTGGAACGAACCGCCGTCGTAGAGGTAGGCGATCGAGTTGAATTCGGTGAAGTTGCCGAGCGAGTCGGTTTCGCCGTTCAGGCCCTTATCCCACCAGTTGTAGAAGAAGCCGGCCTTGAGGCCACCGAGCTGGATGTAGGCTTCGTCAACGTCGATGAAGCTGTCGCCGATGTCGGTGTCGTTGTCAGCGTTGAACTCAGCAGCGAAGAAGCCGGTGAGCGTGCCGTACTCGGTGTCGCTCTTGGCGTCAAACGAGATGTAAGCGCGGGAGAAAACGTCCCAGTCCGACGTGGACTGACCGCCCAGGTTGCCCTGGTTGTAACGGCTGTCAGCAGCGTCTTCACCGAACGAACCCTGAACACGGATGAAGCCGCCGATCTTGAGGCAGGTTTCGGTGCCCGGGATGTAGAAGTAGCCAGTGCCGAAAGCGTCGCAAACGCGAACGTATTCCATGGGCTCCGGCTCTGCTGCGACGATAGCGTCGGCTGCCTGAGCGCCGGAAACTGCTGCGAGAGCTGCAGCGGAGCCGAGAAGAAGGCTCTTGATGTTCATTTCTGACCTCCAGTCAAAAGTTTCAAACGGGTCTGGGTATTTTGCTGAAGGACAGCTTTCCCTGCCCCATCCCCAACGTTCAAGAAGTCGGACGATCAACCGCCCTTGCTTCCGGAGTTGAAAATACAAGACCGGATCACCGGCGCAACGTCCAACTAGCGAGTTCACGTCCTTTGCATCGCCCTTCGCCGAGGCCTGTTGCTGAAACGACACAAAATCGCCGCAGACCCCCGCAGAAAATTAACAAAGCATTAAGAAAACCCTTTAGCGACGGGGGGTTAGCATAAGGAAGGTGGGGGTCGCCTGTTTCAGAAAGAGGCAGAAACCCGCCCAAAACAGGGGAAAAGCTGGACGCGAACCCCGTTTCAGATGTCCAGTGAATGCCTAAAACAGCATTCGCTCCAAGAAAGCGCTTGGTGGAGAAAGGATGGCGGCCTGAGGAATCAGCAGAATCAACGCAGAGATTCGGCAAACGCCCCGACCAGGTGATTCTGAACGATGCAAAGATCAGCACCGCGCAGCACCAAGAATGCACGGGCGCCCCTGGCGACGACTGCCGCAACGGCTCACGAACCACAATAAATGAAATTCAGTCGAGAGATAGCCGAAACCAAATGCTCGCTCGAAGGGCGGGGCGCAAAGGACATGGGGCTATTTGGGACAATGGCGGAGAAGAAGGGATTCGAACCCTCGATACCGTTTCCGGTATACTCCCTTAGCAGGGGAGCGCCTTCGACCACTCGGCCACCTCTCCGTTAGCGCCTGACTAGTGTCACTCAGCGGCCAATGCAAGATTTTTTTGTCGGTTTCCGGGAAATCCTCGCATTTTCATGTGGGCCGATCGGCAACCCCCGTCGTGCCGCGTCGTGTTCGCCCTCATCTCCGCAGGCAAGATCAGCGTACGCAGCCATGTGATTCCACATCGGCGCATCGCCTGCTGCTTACGATTTGCGCGCGAGGCGCTCGATCGCCTGTTGGGTCGCCGCGCCGAACTCGCCGTCGACCGGACCACCATAATACCCGCGGTCCTTCAGCAGGTTCTGCATTTCCTTGCGGAATGCGGGCGTGAAATTGTTGGGCTGGCTCTTCAGTTCATCGAGTTTCGCCGGATCGCCGCCCTCGACGCTGGCTGCAGCCCAGCGAACCGCCTCCTTCGCGTCCGCCTTGGTGCCGAGGCCGTAATCATAGAGGCGACTGAGGTTGCCCATCGCATAGGCGCTGCCGGCGTTGGCCGCCATCTCATACCAGGTGCGCGCCTGCACATAGTCCTGCGCGACACCATTGCCGATATCGTAGAACCAGCCGAGCAGCGCCATGGAATAGGAATCACCCACGTTGGCCGCCTTCTCGTACCAGATCTTGGCTTCCGGGTAGCTCTGCTCAGTCCCCAGTCCGTTCTGATAGGCCCAACCGAGCGACGACATCGCGTTGGCGTCGCCGCTTTCGGCGGCCTTCTTATACCAGGCGAGCGATTGTTGGAGGTCTTTCGGCAGGCCAAGGCCTTCGCGATAGAACCAGCCCATCGTCGCCATGGCATTGGCATAGCCCTGATTGGCCGCCAGTTCATACCACCGGGCGGCTTCCGCATAGTCCTGCGCGATGCCGTCATAGCCCTCGCGATAGAGCCAGCCGAGCGAGGCCTGCCCATAGGCATTGCCGGCGCGGGCCGCCTGGTCGAACATGCGCTTGCCCTCGTCGACGTCCACCGGCCCATCGGTCCCGTAGACCGAGAACCAGGCGAGATTGGTCAACGCATACATGTTACCGCCGTCGGCCGCCTTTCGGTAGTTGCGCCGCGCTTCGACATAATTCCGCCCGGCGTCCTGCGCGCGCCCCAACATATTGACGAGCATCATATCGTCAGGGTTTTCGTTGACGGCCTGGGCACAGGCGGTGAGCGCCCTTTCGGCGTCGAGCTTCAGGAAATTGACCCCGAGGAAACCGGGCATCGACTGCGGCTCGCCGGCAAGCAGATAGCAATCGCGCGAAGCCTGGGTGTCCTTGCCGGTCGGCGAGACGTTGAGGCCCTTCTGCGGCTCGAGGGCTGCAATCTGCTGCTCGGCCTCCGCCTTGTGCTTGCTGTCAGGGTAGCGCTCGATGAAGCGCGTCAGCGCCGCCGCATCGGTCGACTGCTTCAAGGCGTCCCAGGCAATCTCGTCCGGCGTCACGCTCGATGTCTGCTCGGCTTCGCTCAAGAGCTTCAGCTTCTTTTCCGCGAGCATCTTATAGACCGGGTCCGAACCATGCTTGGCCAGGAAGGCGGTCAACAGGTCCTTGTCCGCGAGATCGCGGATGTTCTGCCAGTCGGCAGCCGCCTCGGATTGGCTGTTGGGCGACAACTGTCCGCCATTATTGGTGACGGTGATGTTCACCTCTTTGATGTTGAGAAAGATCTGGGCGCCGCCGAGCGAGCCGTAGACGAAAGGCTCCTGGCCGCGATTGGTTACCGACACCACCTCGTCGCGAACCTTTCCAAGCGCGATGCGGACATCGACGCCCGGTTCCGTCAGATACTTGGCGAGTGCCGTGGCGAAGGGGCTGTTCTTGCCCTCCCCGTCGAGCGCGACCGTGCCGGCCTTCGAGGCGAAGGCGACGAGCAGATCGGCCGATTCGGGCTCGACGCGCGCCAGTCCGCGCGAAACGGCCCTGGTCGAGATCGAACGCGTCATGCTCTGCTCGAAAGGATTGTTGCGACAGGCGTCGAGAATCACCAGCTTGAGCTTGGTCGCGCCTTCGAGCGAACGCTGAACTCGATCGAGGCCGATCGCCTCGTCCTCGATATCCTTGTCAGTCTTCAGTTGCGCGTCGACGGGAAGCAGGAAGTTCTCGCCATTCATCTCCATGCCATGGCCTGAGTAATAGACGATCGCAACTTCGGCACCGGTCGCGAGATCCTCGAAGTCGCGCAGCGCCTTGACCATCTCCTGGCGACCGACGTCGTGCACCGTCGTCACCGAATCGAACCCGGCATCCTCGAACGAAGCCTTCATCAGTTCGACGTCGTTGGCGGGGTTGTTGAGCGGCGACGTCGCTTCATATTTCTCATTGCCGATCAGCAGCGCGACGCGTTTTGCCGCCCATGCCCCTGATGGCATCGACACAAGCAGCGCCACACAGACGATCGAAAGCGGCAGCCACCGCCGCGCAAGCCCCAAGGCCATGTTATTCCCTCCAGCACCCATCATCGTCTTCCGCCTTGCCCAGCGTGAACGACAGACGATGCCTCGCCCGATTACCCTCGGAGGCGGCCGTCGGCGCCCCGGTCATGTCTAATGAAAGTATTACGTATGAGGTTGGGGCTTTCAATGTGCGCGCATGCCAAATTTAGCGACGACGCCTGCCGATGGCACAAGGTTTAAGCAAGGCGGCGTGCTTAGCTCAATCACGGGGGGCGCGGCGAGTCCGCCAAGAACACCACAGATCCGCCGAGGGCTGCGCTGATACGGAGCTTGCCATGTCGATGAAAATGCATGTCGCCGAGGTAAAGCCAGGCCAGCTCGCCACGACCCACCAGCATTATTTCATCGAGCGGCCGTGCAGGATCCTCGTCATTGGGCAGCACCTGAAAGCCAAGACAAAGTATCGGTGCCTGCTGCGCCATATCTCTATTGCCGGCGCGATGCTCGACTTCAATGCGACGATCCCGCTGCCGAAGCACTTCTTCCTCGAGATCGAGGGCTTCAAGGAAGAAATCGGTTGCTCTGAGGTTTACCGTGAGAGCGCGGAACTCGGGGTGCGTTTCAACATGCTGCTTTCGGCAGATTTCCTGAGACGCCTGATCCGCATGCAGTTTTCCAGCGGCGGACTTTGATCTCCTCAAATCAAGCGAGCCCCGACATTAGATTTCGAGCCCCGACATTAGATTTTTAGTGATCGATTTCAGGGGATTGCAAGTTTCTTCTGCAAGACTGATTCTAGCATCGGTAGAAATCGTCCACCGATATGATGTGGGACAAATGAATTGTCCGGGGTCCACGAATGCGGTCAAAGGTTGATCGTGCCGTGCGACCCGGCACTGGCGGAGAAAGACGCATGCAGAACCAGACCATGTATTCCTGCGTCCCCTCGCCATTTTACGAGCGGCGCTACGAGCGTTTCAACATCGGCCATGCGGGCACGCTGACCGCCGTGCAGCCGGGGCTCGGAAGCGTCTCGGTCCGGTCCTGCCGGATGATCGACATATCGCGCGGCGGCGCGAGCTTTGCCGTCGACACCAATATCGGTCTGCCGCAACATTATTATCTGCACATCGTCGGCACTTCGCTTCGGATCGGCTGTGCAGAGGTCTATCGCAACGGCGAGCGCATCGGCGTCCAGTTCATCAAGCCGATCGAGCAGACCTTGCTGCGCGAAATCATCCGGCAGGAGTTCTTCACCGGGCAAGTCAAAAACGCAAAGCCGCGGCGATAGGCCAGCCACAAAACGAAAGGCGGCAGATTCCCGCAGCTTTTCTTTCGGGAACGATTCCGAATTGCCAAAGCATGCGATAAGTTCCCCCGTACGTCATCCGAACGGGGCCTTATCTTCAGCATGTCCGCATTCTCTCGCTTCACGCCGCTCATCCAATCCCTACCGTCCACCATCCCCTTTGTCGGGCCGGAGGCGATCGAACGCCAGCGCGGGCGCGCGATCGCGGCGCGCATCGGCGCCAATGAAAGCGGCTTCGGTCCGGCGGAGAGCGTGCTTTCAGCGATGAGAGAGGCAGCCAGCGGAACCTGGAAATATGCTGACCCGGAAAATCACGATCTGAAACAAGCGCTTGCAGCCCATCTCGGAACCAACCCGGCCAATCTCGCGATCGGCGAAGGCATCGACGGCTTGCTCGGCCAGATCGTCCGCATGGTGATCGAGCCGGGCATGCCGGTCGTCACCTCGCTCGGGGCTTACCCCACCTTCAATTACCACGTCGTCGGCCATGGCGGCCGGCTCGTCACAGTGCCCTATGCGGGGGACCGGGAAGACCTCGATGGGTTACTGGCAGCCGTGAAGCAGGAAAATGCGCCGCTCGTCTATTTCGCCAATCCCGACAATCCGATGGGAAGCTGGTGGTCGGCCGAACGCATTGTCGAGTTCGCGAGGGGCCTGCCCGAAACGACGCTGTTCATTCTGGATGAAGCCTACTGTGAAACCGCACCGGCCGAAGCGCTACCACCGATCGACGCCCTGATCGACATGCCGAACGTGGTGCGCACGCGCACGTTCTCGAAGGCCTACGGGCTTGCGGGTTCGCGTGTCGGCTATGTGGTCACCACGCCGGGCACGGCCCAGGCTTTCGACAAGATCCGCAACCATTTCGGCATGAACCGGATCGGCGTCGCCGCGGCAATCGCAGCGCTTGCGGACGAGGTGTATCTGAAGGAAGTGACGGCCAAGATTGCGGCGTCGCGGCAGCGAATTGCTGCTATCGCCACGCAAAATGGCCTTGCCCCGCTCGTCTCAGCCACCAACTTCGTGGCCGTCGATTGTGGCCGGGACGCGGTCTATGCCCGCGCGATCGTCGATACCTTGATGAGCGACCACGGCATCTTCATAAGAATGCCGGGGGTGGCGCCGCTCAATCGCTGCATCCGGATCAGCACCGGACCGGAGACGGAGATGGCCCTGCTCGAAGCGGCTATGCCCGCGGTCCTGAAGAAACTCGCCTGACCCCTTTTCTCAAGGCCCAGCTTGCGGCGCCGTCGGGCGCCGCCCGTCCGATCAGTGAACCGTCATCCATTCGCGAGCTGCGCGCAGCGCCGCTGCGAGGTCCGGCTTACTCATCGTCATCGCCAGGTCGGCGCGCAGATCGACGGCGCGGTCGCAACCCTTGATCGCCGCGATGTTCAGCCACTTGTGGGCGGCGACGAGATCGACCGGGCGACCGTGGCCGGTCGCGTAGGCCAGACCCATGTCGCAAAAGACTTCCGCCTGGTTGTCACCACCCATCGCGGCATCCGAAGCAATCTGCATATCAAAGCGTGCCATTGTCGTGTCCCTGTCTTGCCTGGTTGGTTTTTCCGAAGCAGCCCGCCCGTTTGGGGCGGACCATGCTCCAGATCAGCACTTGTTTTGGTCCCTGTTCGACCTTGCCTCTTTGCGGGCCTTTCCGAAGCGCGCCGTCTTTTTTGCGGTGTCGTCCTCGGTGGTTTTTCGGAGCGTTTCGTTCCGCTCGTCTTATGGCTTCACTATGCCTGACGGGCTTCAATGGGCGCTTAAAATGCATGCTTAATTTGCGACAAACAAAGTTCAAACGCTTGGTAAACTTGAGTTTTTGTTAAACATCGGAAGGCTTGAAATCCGGCGCATTCGCCTCAAAATTTACGAAAAATTCAATCGACGATTTCAACCAAACGCTAACCACGAAAAGATCGGCGCCAGCAAAGTCCGCGCAATTCCTTGCGCAAGAAGCGCTCAAAACCGCCCAGGAAAAAGCGGCAAAGGCCGCGATTCGGCTGGTTTACCTTTACGTGCGCGTAAGCTATCTTGCCCGCGGCGGTGAGGAGACTGCCTTTTCATACGAGGACATCTTGAGCTGCCGGCGGAGCGGACCACGCCGGCAGCCTCAATCTGGAGGACACGAATGCTACGTACATTGCTCATCACCGCGACGCTGGCTCTCGGCATTGCCGGAACCGCCGCGGCGGCGGAACCGATCCTAGGCAACTGGAAGACGGCGAGCGGCGCCACGGCGGAAATCGCCCCCTGCGGCGGCGCCTTTTGCATCACGCTGAAGACCGGCAAGCATGCCGGCAAGCGCATCGGCAACCTTTCGGGCACCGATGGCAGCTACTCGGGCGAGATTACCGATCCGGACACCGACAAGACCTATAGCGGCTCGGGCGCTGTCAACGGCAATTCGCTGAAGATGAAGGGCTGCGTGCTGAAGGTGCTGTGCAAGTCGCAGACATGGACCCGTCTCTAACAGAGCCGGCGCGGCAGAAATCGCCGCTACGATTACGACGATGAAAGGGCAGCCGATGGCTGCCCTTTTTTATGGGCGCGAAGGATCTGCCGAGCGGCCTTTCGCCGGCGCCCTCAACCGGCCTTTTGAAATGGCCCGAGCATACGCCTTCCGTTTCGACGGACAGTGCCACCGGGGTCGGCCGGCTCTCGGCTCCGTGGGCGTACAACCGAAGATGAACGCCAGATGAACGGACATCTCAGCATCAATTCAGTTTGGGTATGCGAAAACACACTCAATCGATTTGAACCTGCCTCCAAACAACGGACAGAACCATGGATATCCTCGCTCGGCGCCTCACCATCATCAGCCTTCTGATGGTCGTTTTCGCTGTCACTCTTGCAGCTGCAGTCAGCGCTGACACCGAACGTCGCCGCAGCAACACCTATCTCGGTTCGCTGACCGATTGCACCGCCCACACGGCACAGTACTGCCAGGCCAAGCTCTAACGCAGCCAGGCAGGCTAAGTTCCAGAGCCTCAACTGAAGCCGATCACTTCGTGGTCTGATGGAGAGACGAACATGCTGGCAGCACTTTCGACTTCAGCCTTTCTGTCGCTGCGCGTCCTGGCGCTCGCCAGCCTGCTGATGGCGCCGGTCGGGGCGCTCGCCTACTCCAAGGCCAGCGGCACGGGCATCGGCAAGCAGGGCGCGGGCCTTGTCCTCTTCGTCACCCTGCAGCGCCAGGCCATGACCTGACGGATCGTTGCGGATCGGAACTACGAGCTGAAAGGGGCGCACATTGCGCCCTTTTGTTTTAACCGGCTTGCGCATCGGCGAGCCGCTTTCCTATCCTTGGTTTTCCAGAGGATTCGTCTCAGCCAAGGCCACCAGACCCGAACCGATGCCCGCCTATCTCATCTATGCCCTCGCCGCCCTTGCAGAAATTGCCGGCTGCTTTGCCTTCTGGGCCTGGCTGAAGCTCGACAAGTCTGCGCTCTGGCTTGTTCCCGGAATCGTCTCGCTGGCGCTCTTTGCCTGGCTGCTGACCTTGATCGACAGCCCCGCGGCCGGCCGCGCCTATGCGGCCTATGGCGGCGTGTATATCGCCGCATCGCTCATCTGGCTCTGGCTGGCGGAAGGCGTCAGACCGGACCGCTGGGATCTTGCCGGCATGACGGTTGCGCTGATCGGCAGTGCGATCATCCTCGCCGGCCCGCGTTGAGCAACGGGCCTCAAATCGCCCCGCGGTTGTGCGTGCCGCCATCTTGTCGTTTGCTTGTCAGAAGCCGCAGCCTATAATGCGACATGAACAAGCGAATCTCTTCACACTCCGTCCTTTCCACAGCAACGCCCGAGCCTTTCGAGCCGCAGTATTTCGATGATCCTGCGGCCGCAGTCGATTGCCTCGAGGCGCTTTACGAGCGCAATACCCGGTTCCTCTGCGAGGCGTTCGAGGGGCTGGGCAAGGGCGGCAAGCCGTTGACCCGTTATCGCGCCTGCTACCCGCAGGTCAGCATCGAGACGAGCAGCTTCGGCCATGTCGATTCCCGTCTTTCCTATGGTTATGTCAGCGCGCCCGGCGTCTATACGACGACGATCACGCGGCCAAAACTCTTCCGGCACTATCTGAAGGAACAGCTCGGGTTGTTGACGCGCAACCACGGTCTCGGCATCACGGTCTCGGAATCGGCCACCCCGATCCCCTTGCATTTCGCCTTCGGCGAAAGCGCCTATGTCGAGGCATCGGCCGCCAATGCCATCGACATCCCCTTGCGCGACCTGTTCGACGCGCCTGATCTGACGACCACGGACGATGAGATCGCCAACGGTTCCTACGAACCAGGTCCGGGCGAACCGTCGCCGCTTGCCCCGTTCACGGCGCAGCGCATCGACTATTCGCTGGCGCGCCTCAGCCACTACACGGCGACGAGCGCCAATCATTTCCAGAACTTCGTGCTCTTCACCAACTACCAGTTCTATATAGACGAATTCTGCGCTTGGGCCCGCCAGCAGATGGCGGAAGGCGGCAACGGCTACACAGCCTTCGTCGAGCCCGGAAACATCATTACGCCCGCCGGGGCCGACAAGCCGGAGACGGACTTTACCCTTCCGCGGTTGCCGCAGATGCCGGCCTATCACCTGAAGAAGAAGGGCCACGGCGGCATCACCATGGTCAACATCGGTGTCGGCCCGTCCAACGCCAAGACGATCACCGACCATATCGCCGTGTTGCGCCCGCACGTCTGGCTGATGCTCGGCCACTGCGCCGGCTTGCGCAACAGCCAGCGGCTCGGCGACTACGTGCTTGCCCATGCCTATATGCGCGAGGATCACGTGCTCGACGACGACCTGCCGGTCTGGATCCCGCTGCCGGCGCTCGCCGAAGTGCAGGTGGCGCTGCAGGATGCCGTGGCCGAAGTGACCGGTTATCGGGACTACGATCTCAAGCAGATCATGCGCACCGGGACCGTCGCCACCATCGACAACCGCAACTGGGAGCTTCGCGACCAGCGCGGCCCGGTCAAGCGCCTGTCGCAGGCGCGCGCCATCGCGCTCGACATGGAATCGGCAACGATCGCCGCCAACGGCTTCCGTTTCCGCGTGCCCTATGGAACGCTGTTGTGCGTCTCCGACAAGCCGCTGCATGGCGAACTGAAGCTGCCGGGCATGGCAACGGCCTTCTACAAGACGCAGGTCAGCCAGCATCTGAAGATCGGCATCCTGGCGCTGCAGAAGCTCGCGGCGATGCCGCCGGAAAAGCTGCATTCGCGCAAGCTCAGAAGCTTCTACGAGACCTCGTTCCAGTAGAGGTCAAAACGTCGCTAGGACATTGCCCCACGGCACGGCGCTCTAGCGACGTTTCCCCAAAACCATCGACAACAGCGTGCCCGCGACTGCGGACACGATGATCAGGAGATGCGCGTTGACGCCGGCCGTCGCCAGCAGTTCGAGGCCCGCCCGGCCGGCGGGGGCGCCGAAGGAAACGGCACCGGCCGCAATCGCTGCCGGATAGGTGCCGACGCCAGCCGGCGCATGCATCGGCAGCACCGAAGAAAGCTCGCCTCCGAGCGCGCCGCCAAAACAGGCCGCAAGCGGCGCAACTCCCATGAACGCCAGCACCCAGGCGAGCACGATTACCTTGACGGCCCAGTTGAGGATGGTCATGCCCCAGGCGCGCAGGAACGCAGCCACGGTGCCCGGCAGGCCCGCCTCCAATTCCTCGACGACCGGCTCGAACTTTGCCGGCAGGAGCCTGCGCGCCAGCGCGATTGCGTGGTCCTTCAAGAGAAAGAAGAGAAGCGGCGAGGCAAGCGCCGCAAACCAGACGAGCCAGAGCCCGATCGACCCTCTGCCGAAGACCAATCCGACGACGGCCACGACGAGGAGCGCATGCAGGTCGAGCAGGCGCATGACCAGAAGAGCGGCCGTCCCCCTGGCGAGCGGGACAGAAAACTCCGAACGCATCAGGAGAGGAAAGCTGGTCTCGCCGGCCCGAAACGGCAGCATGATGTTCAGGAGATTGTGGACCTGGGTGACCCGAAAGAGCGGCAGGAAACGCCCCGACGTTTCGCTCGGGAAGTAATCGTAGATGCGATAGCAGCGAATGAAGTAGGTCGCGATGAGCAGCAAGAGGGCCGCAGATGCGGCACCAACGCCGATTTCGGACCACTGGCGCAAGAGCGCCGACCAGCCCCAGAACCACTCAACGAAGGCCGCGTAGGCCGCAATGGCGCCCGCCGACAGCAATGTCATCCGGTTGCGGACGAGCCAGGATCGCCGGTCAGGCTCGCAATCCGATGTCATCAGGCCTCGATTTCCCGTGTTGAAGGGCAAGATTGAACGTTGGTTATCACCGATAACTGTGCAAGAAAACGATTATGTAAGCAGTCCAATTCTTGCGGCAGCGTGAGCGCCGTATGTATGAGCGGTTCCCATGCATCCCATAGAGCTATCCGTCGTCATTCCCGTATTCAACGAAGAAGACAGCATTCAGCCGCTGATTACGCGGGTCCGCGATGCGCTGGCGAATTTTCCGTCCCCTTGGGAACTGATCCTCGTCGACGACGGCAGCACCGATCGAACGCTTGTGAATGCAAGAAAGGCCCTTTCCGATCCCGGCATCGACCTCAAGATCGTTGAACTGCAAAAGAACTTCGGACAGACGGCCGCGATGCAGGCGGGCATCGATGCCGCCACCGGCCGCCTGATCGCCACGCTCGACGGCGACCTGCAGAACGACCCGGCCGATATTCCCGAGATGGTCACAGCGATCGAGGAGCGTCAGCTCGACCTGCTCGTCGGCTGGCGAAAGAACCGGCAGGATGGCCTGCTCCTTCGAAAAATCCCGTCCTGGTGCGCCAATCGCCTGATCGGCAAGATCACCGGCGTCCGGCTTCATGACTATGGCTGCAGCCTGAAGGTCTATCGCGCGTCCGTCATCAAGCAGGTGAAGCTGATGGGCGAAATGCATCGCTTCATCCCCGCCTGGGTCGCAGGCGTCGTGCCGAGCAGCCGCATCGGCGAAATGCCGGTCACCCACCACGCACGGCAGCATGGCCAATCCAAGTACGGGATCTCCAGAACCTTCCGGGTGATTCTCGATCTTTTGTCGGTGCTGTTCTTCATGCGTTACAAGGCGCGCCCGGGACACTTCTTCGGTTCGATCGGCCTTGCGACGGGGGCGCTCAGCGCCCTGATCCTCCTCTATCTCGGCTTCGACAAGTTCGTGCTCGGCAACGATATCGGAACCCGCCCGATGCTGATCGTCGGCGTGATGTTGTTCCTGTCGTCGGTTCAGCTCATCACCACGGGCATTCTCGCGGAAATGATGGCGCGCACCTATTTCAGCGACGACGGCACGACGAACTATATCGTCCGGCAGGTCTTCGTGCGGGACCAGACAGATGCTTGAGGCCGTCAACCGCCGGCCAAACCTGATCCTTGCGCTGATTGCGGGCTACTTCCTGCTTTGCATCGCACTGAGGCTTTCCGCTTCGACTTCGCTGGAGATCGACGAATCCGAGCAGGCCTATGTCTCGCAGTTCCTGATGCTCGGCTACGGCTCGCAACCGCCTTTCTACAATTGGCTGCAATACGGGCTGACCTCGCTGTTCGGCCCGTCAGTGGCGACGATGACCGTACTCAAGAACGGCCTATTGTTCCTCTGTTGTCTCTTCTTCGGCCTTGCATCCCGCGAGGTTCTCGGCGACCGGCGCCTTGCAGCCATCACGACAATGGGCGTCCTCGCTCTGCCGCCGATCTTCCTGCTTGCCCAGCGCGACCTCTCGCACACGGTCGCCGCGCTATTTGCCGTTTCGCTCTTCCTGTACGCATTCCTGCGGACGATGAGCCGACCGACCTTCTTTGCCTACGCTCTTACAGGCGTCGCCGTCGGGATCGGCGTCATCTCAAAGTACAACTTCGTGATCGTTCCGGTCGCGGCGATCGTCGCGATCCTGCCCGAACCGAAACTTCGCGCCCGGCTCTTCGACTGGCGCATCCTTGTCGCAATCGCAGTCTGCGCGCTGATTGCCCTGCCGCACGGCACCTGGGTCCTGCAAAATATCGGCGCCGCGTCGAGCAATACCTTCAAGGAAATGGGAACGGGGCAGGAAGCCGGTTTCGTGTCGAAGGCGTTGAAGGCGATCGTCGCGCTCTTTGCCTCGACGCTTCGCGGCTCAGCGATCATCCTCGCCGTCTTCGCCCTCGTGTTTCGCAAGGACCTGCCGGCGATCTGGCGCGCCGACAGCCTCTGGGCTCGGGTCGTCGGGCGCATGCTGGTCCTCTGTCTCGGCGCCGTTCTCGTCATCATGCTGGTCACCGGCGCCACCCATATGCGGGAAAAGTGGCTGGTTCTCTTCCTCGTCCTGCTGCCGCTCTATCTGGCCCTCAAGGTCGAGGCGTCCGGCGTTGACACCACACGTAGCGTCCGGCCCGTCGCCCTCTTTATCGGCTTCGTCATCGTGACCACGCTGGTCGTGGTGTCTACCCGCGCAGTCGTGCGCCCTTGGTTCGGCAAGGTTTCGAGACTGAGCATTCCCTACAGCACCCTCGTCGACACCGTCGTTCAGCAGCACGGACACGAACCGGCGATGGTTCTGGCCACCAACAAGCAGGTGGCCGGCAATCTGCGAACGCGCCTGCACGGGGCCAAGGTCTACGTGCCCGGCAACAACAGCAGCCCGGCGATCGGTCAGCTGGCCGGGCCGCTTCTCGTTGTCTGGACCAACGACGGCAAGGCCGATGCAGCGCCACCGGCGCCACTCGTCGATGTCCTCAAATCCTTCGGCGTGCCGGAAACGCACTTGCAGCCGCAGCAACTCGCCCTGCCCTATCTCCACGGCACGCTCGAGGATCGCTACAGTTTCGGCTACTTCTGGATCGACGATCCGTCGCGATCCGCGCCGACGAGCAGCTTGAGCTCGCCAGGGTGAATGCGAAGCGCGACGTCGCGGCCCATGGGCAGAAGTTCGCCGTCGATGACGCAGTTGATCTTTCGTTCGACCTTCGGAAAATGCAGATCGAGGGCATGACCGCTCATGGCGGTAATCAGCGGACTGTCGCGAAACTTGCCGCGCATTACATCGAGCGCGAGCTTGGCGACACCCGGCGGACTCAGCGGCGGCGCCGTGTAAAAGCCGAGATGGCCGGCGGTCACGTCGTCCGCATACATCAGCGTGTCGCGGCCGAACGGATTGTTGGAAACCGAGACCGCCGAGACATGACGGCTCTCCTTGTGACCATCGACATCGAACTCGATCTCGAAATCCGGAGGATTGAGAATCACTCCGATTGCGGCGCGGGTGCTGGCGGCGATCTTTCCCGCTCTTGAGCGAAAGCTGTAGGATTCGCGGTAGCGCACCATGCGCGCATGCAGCCCCATGGAGAATTGATGCACGAACGCACGGCCATCGGCGCTGCCGATGTCACCGTCGATAATCACGCCATTCGCCAGCACTTCCGGCACTTTCCAGATATCGAGCGGCAGCTTCAGCGTGCGGGCAAAAAGATTCATCGTTCCGGCGGGAACGACGCCGAGCGGCATGCGGTTCTTCCAGGCGACGCCGGCGGCGGCCGAAATCGTGCCGTCACCTCCGCCGGCAAGAATGGCGTCGAGGTCGTCGCGACGGCAGGTCCGCTCCAACGCCTCTTGCATCTCGTTTCCGGAAACCGCTGCAATCTCGATCTGGTGGCCTGCGGCCTGGAAGACGTCTTCGACCTTCTGGCCATAGGCGGCCATGTCCGTCGTGCGGAACGTTCCGCCGTCGCGATTGAAGATTGCCTTGATTTTCATGAACGGCTCGTCGGCTCCATTGCCGCGGCAATGCGGCTCACCGCGATCAAATAAGCGCGATTGCGGCCAATTCCAGAACCTTACCGAAACTTAACGGGAGCGCCGGTCGTTCGTCCGCTCCATCACGACCAGCACAACAGAAGCCGAGTGTCACAGCAATGCAGCGATCAGCGCGGTTCGGGCAACTTCAGCGGCCCGCCTGTCTTGATCGAGCGGATGGCGAAATTGGACCGGATGTCGGTGACGCCGGGCAAGGCCAACAGCGTCTCGGTCAAGAGTTTCTCATAGGCAGGCAGATCCTCGACGACGACCTCGGCGAGGAAATCGGCATTGCCGGAGATCAGGAAGCAGGAGACCACCTCGGGGATGGCGAGCAGCGCCTCCTGCTGCTGCTGTGCGTTCTCGCGGCTATGGCGCCCAACCTTGATTTCGACGAAGACCGTCAGCCCGAGACCGGCTTCCTTACGATCGATGTCGGCCCTGTAGCCGCGCAGGATGCCGGATTTTTCCAGGTTGCGGATGCGCCGCAGGCAGGGCGACGGCGAAAGATTGACCTTTTCGGCAATCTCGACGTTCGTTGCGCGCGCGTCCTGCTGAAGGATTCTAAGGATGGCGAGGTCGAATTTATCGAGGCTTGGCATTTTTATGAACTTCAGTTGTTGTTATTGGCACATTGTTGCTGACGATAGTCTATTTCAGGCACAAATCGCAAGGACATGCCCCGCTATCAGGGCGTAATCTCCTTCCAGACCCAAAAGCCTCTCAGGTATCCAATTCGGGAAGGAAATTCAAATGGTTGCGCTCGCTCTCGATCGCGGCAATACGACGCCTGTCGCCGCCGGCTATGCCGGCGCCTTCGTAACCGTCCTCATCTGGGCGGGCTGGATACTGGCGACCCGCCACTCGGCCGGCACCGCGCTTGGCACGATCGACCTCGGGCTGATCCGCTACGGCGTGCCGGCGATCCTTCTTGCCCCGGTCTGGCTGAAGACCGGACTTCTGCCGCGCAAGCTGCCGCTGCTGTTGCTCGTCCTGATGGTCGCCGGTTCGGGCGCCCTGTTCTTCCAGGTCTCCGCCTTTGCGATCCACTCCGTTCCGGCCTCTTCGGTCGGCGTTCTCCTCGGTGGCTCGATGCCGCTTGCCACCGCGCTCATCGGCATCACGGTCTTCGGCGAGCGGCCGGACCGGATGCGCGTGCTCGGCTTTGCCGCAATCCTTGCCGGCGTCGCCATCCTCCTGACGCGAAGCCTCGGAAGTGCGGCCTCGACCGGCTGGAGCGGCTATGCGCTGCTGCCGACTGCGGCGACCCTCTGGGCGATCTATACCCATGCCTTCCGCCGCTCCGGCCTCAGCCCGCTGCAGGGAAGCGCCCTGATCGCCATCTGGTCGTTCCTCATCCATCTCGGACTTGCCACCTGCTTTGGAACCACCCTTGCCAGCGTTCCGGTCCAGGAGATCGCCTTGCAGGTCACCAGCCAGGGCATCCTGTCCGGCCTCGTCGCCATGGTAGCCTACGGCTTTGCCGTAAAGAGCCTTGGCGGCACCCAGGCGGCCGCCTTCACGGCACTGACACCGGTTCTCGCGATGGTCGGCGGCGCCGTCCTGCTCGGCGAGCAGATCGGCCCCTTCGAGATCCTCGCCGCGGTCGTCACCGCTACCGGCGTCGCGCTTTCGACCGGCATTCTTTCGTCCAAGGCCTGAACGCAAAACTCGTTAAAATGGGAAGGCCCCGGAGGTGTTCGCTCCGGGGCCTTTTTCTGTCTCGACGACAAGCTCAGCCGTGAATGATTTCACGGTGTTTCTGCAGCCGGTGACCGTAGGCCTGGCTGACGCGATCGAAGATGATGGCAATGCCGACGATCGCAAGGCCGTTGAAGATGCCGAGCGTGAAGTACTGGTTGGCAATCGCCTTCAGCACCGGCTGGCCGAGGCCCTGAACACCGATCATCGAGGCGATGACCACCATGGCGAGCGCCATCATGATCGTCTGGTTGATGCCGGCCATGATCGTCGGCAAGGCGAGCGGCATCTGGACGTTCTTGAGCTTCTGCCACGCCGACGAACCGAAGGCATCGGCCGCCTCCAGCACGTCCTTGTCGACGAGGCGAATGCCAAGGTTCGTCAGGCGAATCATCGGCGGGATCGCGTAGATGACAACGGCGATCAGCCCCGGCACCTTGCCGATGCCGAGCAGCATCACGACCGGGATCAAATAGACGAAGCTCGGCATGGTCTGCATCACGTCGAGGATCGGATTGACGATGTTCTGAAACCGATCCGAACGGGACATGACGATGCCGATCGGAATGCCGACGGCGATCGACAGCACGGTGCAGACGAAGATCATCGAGACCGTCTTCATCGTGTCGTCCCACATGTCGAAGTAGCCGATCAGAAGCAGCGTGCCGATGCAGCCGGCGACGATCTTCCAGTTGCGGCTTGCCACCCAGGCGATGAAAGCGATCAAGATCAGGATGATTGGCCAGGGCGTCTTCGTCATGAAGCGCTCCGACTGGATGAGAAAGAATTGCAAGGGCTCGAAGAAGCCTTCGATCGCGTCGCCATAGGCGCGCGTGAAGCCGCGAAATCCCTCGTCGATCGCCTTTTTCAAGGCTCTCAGGCTCTCGTCATCCATGTGTGGAAACTGGGTCAACCAGTCCATTCCATTTCCCCTTCAGATTTCGCCGGCCGCGATTGTTGTTTTGCCTTTGCCGGACCTCGAACGAAGAGGCGGCGCACATGACTGCGCCGCCCGCTGGTTATGACCATCGCGATCAGAGCGCGGCCTTCACCTTTTCGGCGACCTCGGGCGAAACCCACGGGGTCCAGATATCGGGGTTTTCCTGCAGGAAGTGCTTGGCGCCCTCCTCCCCGCTCGCCTGATTGTCGGTCATCCAGGCCATCAGCTTGTTGACCGTGTCGTTGGTCCAGGCGCGCTTGTTGAGGTAATCCATAGCCGGGCCGGCGCGATCGGCGAAGGCCTTGGTCACCAGCGTCTGGACCTTGTCCTTCGGCCAGTCGTTCTTCTTGGGATCCGGGCAATCGGCAACCGTGTTGCAGCGCTTCCATTCGGCCGGATCGGCGGCCACACCATGCTCAAGCTTCACCATCTCGTACTTGCCGAGAAGGGCCGTCGGCGCCCAGTAGTAGCCGACCCAGCCCTGCTTGCGCTCATAGGCCTTGGCGATCGAGCCATCGAGGCCGGCGGCCGAACCGGTATCGACCAGCGTGAAGCCAGCCGTTTCGCCGCCATAGGCTTTATAAAGCTGCGTCGTCACGACCGTGCCGCCCCAGCCCTGCGGGCCGTTGAAGACGGCGCCCTTGCTTGCGTCTTCCGGATCCGGGAATAGTTCCTTATGCTTCAAGGCGTCATCGATCGTCTTGATGTCGGGATTGGCATCGACGATGTATTTCGGCACCCACCAGCCCTGGACGGCGCCATCGGAGAGCGCCACGGCGGCGCCGACGAGCTTGCCCTCCTCGAGGCCGCGATTGACGACATCCGGAAGCAGGTCGACCCAGCCTTCGGGTGCGACATCCGGCTGGCCCTTTTCGATCATCGAGGTGATCGTCGGCACGGTGTCTCCGACCACCAATTCGGCATTGCAGCCGTAGCCTTCCGTCAGGATGATCTTGTCGACACTCGCCAGCACCTCGGCGCTCTGCCAGTTCATGTTGGCGATCGTCACGTCGCCGCATTCGGCGGCCGAAGCTGCGCCGGCGAGGCCAAAGAGGCCCGCGGCCAGGCAAGTCGTTGCAAGAAGCTTCTTCATTTCCGTTCCCTTGTTTTGGCGGTGCATCCCGTCGCACTGCCGATCTCACCGCGGGGATCGACAGCGTCACAGGGCTCGGTCCAACTCAAGACAACAGGGACCGAACGGCCTGCAGATCCGTCGGCTTCAAGCCGATGACATCATGAAAGCTAACGGGCTTTTCCGGCAAGGACTTTCCCATTTGCGTCAACGGGTGCCTTTCCTAATATTTGCGCATCGTTGAAGTGGTCGTCAGGACGTTTTGCTGCGCTGGTAATAGCGCGACACGCGCACCCGGTTTCCGCAGCGCGCCGCCGAGCACCAACGCCGCCGGGCATTGCTGCCGACGAACAGCATCACACAATCCTGCGCCTCGCATTTGCGGATCAGCCTGGCGTCGCCGCCGGCAAGCAACGCCGCAGCGTCCTCGGCGAGGAAACCGGCTAGCTGGACCATGGGCTCCGCCGTTCTTTCGCTGACGAGCCGCGGCGGATCGGTCCAATCGAGACGGCGGACGACCGGTGCTGCCTCCATTGCCGCGTTAAGGCCCTCGATATCCGCGGCCGGAACAGGTTGCCTGTCCATCACATGTGCGATGGCCGACGCCGCATGCGAGCGGACGGCAAGGACTGGCGCGAGATCGTCGGCGTCGGCCGCACCGATGCTGGCAAACGCGACATCCGACATGCGAGGCCCCTCCAACGCCAGCCAATGCGCGAGCCCGCCATCGGCCGCGAAGAGATCGACACGGCCGCTCGCGGTCAAAGGGCGAGTGTTGACGAGATCGAGAGCAAGGGGCTCTCCGACGAAAGGAACCAGATCCATGCAGGCCTCACATAATGCATAATTTCGATATTGACGCATTAGGCTTTCTGGCGCAATTCTAATGCATAAATATTACCAATAGGAGTGTTAAATGAGCAGGCATAGCATTCCATCGATCCGCCACCGGTTCATCGAGGCCGGAGGCGTCCGCGTCTTCTACCGCGAGAGCGTGCCGACCGGAGCGCCGGCCGATTTCCCGACAATCCTGCTTCTGCACGGCTTCCCCTCGTCTTCCCACCAGTACCGGCGGCTAATGGACGCGCTTGGCAGCGACTACCGTCTGATCGCGCCTGACTATCCGGGCTTCGGGCATAGCGACGCGCCGACCTCGACGAACGAAGGCGGCAGTTTCGTCTACAGTTTCGACAAGCTGGCGGATGTCATGGAAGCGTTCGTGGATGCGCTCGCGCTGAAATGCTTCGTCCTCTACGCCTTCGATTTCGGCGCGCCCGTCGGGTTTCGTCTTGCAAGCAGAAAGCCCGAGCGCATTGCCGGGCTGATCGTCCAGAACGGCAATGCCTATCTGGAGGGGCTTTCCGACATTGCCCGCGACTTCATTGCGCTCAAATCCGAGGACGAAGGCGCTGAAGAGCAGGTGCGACAGTTGCTGACCTTGGAGATGACCCGTGCGCAATATGTCGGCGGGACGAAGGATCCGGACCTGGTCGCACCTGACGGCTGGACCATGGATCAGCACTTCCTCGATCGCCCGGATCGCCGCCAGCCGCAGATCGATCTTGCCTTCGACTACAAGAGCAACCTTGCCCGCTACGGCGAATGGCAAGAGTGGCTGCGCCGCGAACGGCCGCCGACCCTGATCACCTGGGGCCGTAACGATCCCTTCTTCACAGAGAAGGGCGCTCGCGCCTTCCTCACCGACCTTCCTGAGGCCGAGCTCCACCTGTTCGATACCGGCCACTTCGCGCTGGAAGAAAACCTGCCGGAGATCGCACCGCTGATTGCCGATTTCGTTGATCGCATCTGGGCGAAGGCATGAAACGACAAAGGCGCCGTGGCCAATGGCCGCCGGCGCCTTTGTAAACCTCAATGGCCGCGGATCTAAGACCGCCTCCCGAACTCACATGTTCGGATAGACCGGGCCTTCGCCACCCTGCGGCGGCACCCAGTTGATGTTCTGGTTCGGGTCCTTGATGTCGCAGGTCTTGCAGTGCACGCAGTTCTGGGCGTTGATGACGAAGACGTCCTTCCCGTCCTTCTCCACCCATTCGTAGACGCCGGCCGGACAGTAGCGCGTCGACGGACCGGCATAGACGTCATGCTCGGAGCGCTTCTGCAGCTCCATATCCTTNGTCCTTCTCCACCCATTCGTAGACGCCGGCCGGACAGTAGCGCGTCGACGGACCGGCATAGACGTCATGCTCGGAGCGCTTCTGCAGCTCCATATCCTTCACCTGCAAGTGAACCGGCTGGTCTTCCTCGTGGTTGGTGTTCGACAGGAACACCGACGACAGCCGGTCGAAGGTCAGGACCCCATCCGGCTTCGGATAGTCGATCTTCTGGTGCTGCGCTGCGGGTTCGAGCGACTGCGCGTCGGTCTTTCCGTGCTTCAGCGTGCCGAAGAAGGAGAAGCCGAACAGCTGGTTGGTC
>NZ_LMEG01000045.1:269012-737884 GCF_001426275.1 Ensifer sp. Root423
ACGTTCCTCACCCGCTTCAGGTCCTGGCCGATGGCGCTGTCGCGCCAGCCGCGTTCGATCTCGATCGGCTCGTCATTGGCGCGGCCAGAGGCGATCGCCGCCGCCAGCTTCTCGGCCGCTAGAATGCCTGAAAGTACCGCATTGTGGCTGCCCTTGATGCGCGGCACGTTGACGAGACCGGCCGAACAGCCGATCAGCGCACCACCGGGGAAGGACAACTTCGGTACCGACTGGTAACCGCCCTCGGTGATCGCACGTGCGCCATAGGAAAGCCGCTTGCCGCCCTCGAACGTGCCGCGGATCGCCGGATGCGTCTTGAAGCGCTGGAACTCCTCGAAGGGGAAGAGATAGGGGTTCTTGTAGTTGAGGTGCACGACGAAGCCGACGGCGACCATGTTGTCTTCGAGGTGGTAGAGGAACGAGCCGCCGCCGGTCTTCATGCCGAGCGGCCAGCCGAAGGAGTGCTGCACCAGACCCGGGCGATGGTTCTCGGGCTTGACCTGCCAGAGCTCTTTCAGACCGATGCCGAACTTCTGGACGTCGCTGTCCCTGGAGAGATCGAACTTGGCGATCAGCTGCTTGGCAAGCGAACCGCGCACGCCCTCGCCGATCAGCGTGTATTTGCCCAAGAGCGCCATGCCGCGGGCGAAGTTCGGGCCCGGTTCGCCGTTCCGCTCGATGCCCATGTCGCCGGTGGCAACCCCGATGACCGCACCCTCGTCGTTGTAGAGCACTTCGGTGGCGGCAAANAGCGCCATGCCGCGGGCGAAGTTCGGGCCCGGTTCGCCGTTCCGCTCGATGCCCATGTCGCCGGTGGCAACCCCGATGACCGCACCCTCGTCGTTGTAGAGCACTTCGGTGGCGGCAAAACCCGGATAGATCTCGACGCCGAGTTCCTCCGCCTTGGTCGCCAGCCAGCGACAGACGAGCCCAAGCGATACGATGTAGTTGCCGTGATTGTTCATCAGCGGCGGCATCAGGAAGTTCGGCAGGCGGATCGAGCCNGTCGCCAGCCAGCGACAGACGAGCCCAAGCGATACGATGTAGTTGCCGTGATTGTTCATCAGCGGCGGCATCAGGAAGTTCGGCAGGCGGATCGAGCCGGCGGGTCCCAAGAACAGGAAATGATCGTCCGTCACCTCGGTCTTGAACGGATGGTCGGCGTCGGCGCGCCAGTCCGGCAGCAAGCGGTCGATGCCGATGGGATCGACGACGGCGCCCGACAGGATATGCGCACCGACTTCAGCGCCCTTTTCGAGCACGACGACCGAAAGCTCCGGATTGACCTGCTTCAGCCGGATCGCCGCCGCAAGACCCGCCGGCCCCGCACCCACGATCACAACGTCGAACTCCATGCTCTCGCGTTCGGGCAGGTCTTGTTCGGTCATACCGTCTCTCCAGTCTCACCGGTCTTCTGCCGGCTCCGTTCCCAGGGCATATCATTCCGTCATGGCAAATGCAGTTTGGCTTGTCGAGCCGGGATGCGACAGACGATGCCCGCTTTTGCGCATGAGGTCATGAGTATAGGCAAATATCTATATGACGTGTACGTAAACGTAAATAAATCAATTTGTCGCGCAGCGAAGCTATGACCCATGCGGCCTTGCTTTTGCCGAAGAGCCGTGCGACGAGGCCGCCGCACCCTTCCAGCGGTACGCGCTGGCACACCCCATTCGCAATCGGCACGCGGCAAGGCGCCTCTCGGCGTCCGGACGGCGTGTCTTTCGGCTTTGAAGCCGGCCGCCCATCGATCCCCGAAAGCGGCCCACGGAATTCATGTTGCGTCGCGCGCCACCGGCCCCACTCCGGGCGGCGAAGCGACGCCAGATGCAAGGAGACACTCATGGTCAAGGCACTCGGCTTTGATTTCGGCACCACCAATTCCGTTCTGGCGGTTGCCGCGGGCGAAACGACCCACTCGATGCGCTTCGACAGCCTCGCCGGCTCGACCGATGCCATGCGTACTGCCCTCTCCTTCATGAAGGATGCCAAGCTTGGCGCCCAGGCGCTGAAGGTCGAGGCGGGCCAGGCCGCAATCCGCGCCTTCATCGACAATCCCGGTGACTGTCGTTTCCTGCAGTCGATCAAGACCTTTGCCGCAAGCCCCCTCTTCCAGGGCACGCAGGTCTTTGCCAAGCGCCACAGCTTCGAAGACCTGATGCGCGTGTTCCTGACCAAGCTGCGCGACTATGCCGGTGACGGCTGGGCGGACCAGTACAGCCGCATCGTCGTCGGCCGTCCGGTGCACTTTGCCGGCTCCAGCCCCGACCCTGCGCTGGCGCTCGAGCGCTATGGCGCAGCCCTCTCCGAATTCGGCTTTCCGGAGGTGCACTACGTCTACGAACCGGTGGCAGCGGCCTTCTACTTCGCCCAGAACCTGAAGCAGGACGCAACTGTGCTCGTCGCCGACTTCGGCGGCGGCACCACCGACTATTCGCTGATCCGCTTCGAGACCAAGGCCGGGCGCCTGACGGCAACCCCGATCGGCCATTCGGGCGTGGGCATCGCCGGCGACCATTTCGACTTCCGCATCATCGACAACGTCGTCTCGCCACTGATCGGAAAGGGGAGTCTGTTCAAGAGCTTCGACAAGCTGCTTGAAGTGCCGTCGAACTACTACGCGAATTTCGGCCGCTGGAATCAGCTTTCGATCTTCAAGACACTGAAAGATTTCACCGATCTGAAGAAGCTCGTGCGCCAGAGCCTGGAGCCGGAAAAGCTCGAGGCCTTCGTTGACCTGATCGAGCATGACGAGGGCTATCCGCTCTACAACGCGATCTCGGCCACGAAGATGCAACTGTCGAAGGAGGACGAGACCGAGTTCTATTTCGCCCCGCTCGGCGAAATGTCGCGCCGCACCGTTCGCCGCAGCGATTTCGAAGGCTGGATCGCGCCGGAGCTCGCCCGCATCGAGGGCGCGCTGGATGATGTGCTGCAGTCGACGGCAACGGCACCCGAGACGATCGACAAGGTGTTCTTGACCGGCGGCACCTCCTTCGTTCCGGCCGTACGCGGCATCTTCGAGCGGCGTTTCGATGCCGACCGGATCGAGAGCGGCGGCGAACTGCTGTCGATCGCCCATGGCCTGGCGCTGATCGGCGAGCACGAGGACATCGCCCACTGGACCGCGAATGCGGCCTGAGCCGACGCGCGAACCGGATGTGCATGACCTTGGATAGGAGGGTCGAGCGCCGGAAAAGCGGTTCCGGTCCGGCCGCTTATGGGCTAGGTTGGCGGCCATGATTTCCGCCAACGACCTTTCTCCGGCGCAGCTTGCCGCCCTTCTCGCCTTCCACGGCGATGCGGGCGTCGAATGGCTGCTGGAAGAGGAACCGGTCGACCGTTTCGCCGAGTTCGAGGCGATGAAGGCAGCACGCGGCAACGCCCGCGTGGCGGCAACCAGCAACCGGACGGAGGCACCCGCTTCGCAACCGACGGCGCGCCAGACAGCGGCGGCCGCTGCTCCCACCCCTTCCCGCGCACCTGCCCCAGTCGCGAACGCCCCTGCGGTCGCCATCCCCGATGCGCAGGCGATCGAAGAGGCGCGCTTTGCCGCCGAATCGGCCCGGTCGCTCGCCGAGCTCCGCGTTGCGATGGAAGGTTTTGCCGGCTGTAATCTCAGGAACAGCGCCCGCAATCTGGTCTTTGCCGAGGGTGATCCGGCAAGCGGCATCATGATCGTCGGCCCGATGCCCTATGCCGACGACGATCGCGACGGCCAGCCTTTTGCGGGCCGCCTCGGCGAGATGCTGACCCGGATGATGGCGGGCATCGGTCTTACGCGCGAGAGCGTGCTCTTGAGCAATGTCGTGCCCTGGCGCCCGCCGGGTAACCGCGTGCCGACGGCGCGCGAGGCCGATATCTGCCGACCCTTCATCGAACGCCAGATCGCGCTGGCAGAGCCTAAGCATCTGCTGCTGCTCGGCAATTTCACCGCCCGTTTCTTCTTCGGCGGCAACGACACGATCCACCAGCTTCGCGGCGAATGGCGCGAGCTTGCGATCGGCGGCATTAACGTGCCGACCCTTGCCACGCTGCATCCGCAAGACCTGGTGACGGCGCCGATCAACAAGCGCTTCGCCTGGCAGGACCTGCTTGCCTTCAAGGCCCGCATTCACGGCTGATCCTAAGGAAAGCGCCCTGCCCGGATCGTGCTCCCGGCCGCTTGCCCGTTTCATGAACAAAGAATGAAGAAAGCCATGCGGTTTGCGCATATCAGCGGCGCATTTTGACGCATTGCAAAACGTTATGTTGCAGCGCAATATACCGGCACGGGAGGAATGGAATTTAAGGAATTGAACCATGACTGCCCGCTTTCGTCCGATCCACAGCAGCTTTGAGACGCTCCGCCACACTGGCGCTGCTTACCGGACGCCGTTCAACCGCTTTGGCACGGCAGCCAACGAGCAGATGACCGCGATTGGCCTCGCCCGGACCACCCGTCCGGCGCAGATTTTCGCCGACTTCATCCAGCGCTGATCCCCACGCGATACGCGGCTTTTGCGTATCGCGTGACGCATCGTTTGACCCGACACGAAGAAAGGAACGAACCCATGACCAAGCCGATTGCCAGCCTCAAGGTCCTGCTCGATTCGATCTCCGACATCGGTACGGCCGTGCGCGCCTCGCGCGAATATACCGTTCTCAGCACCAAGAAGGATGCACGCCGCGCCCATCGCACGGCCGTGAGCCCGTTGCTGCCGAACTGACTGCTGCCCGCAGGTATAAGCACCGCCTTTTTGCCATCGCCTGTCGCAATCGACAGGGCGTAAAAAACTGGATAGAGCCACACTCGTCCCGACTAAGGAGTGTCAGGCTCATCCGGCCCTGCCAGACCGTTCCTCGCTCCATCTGCGTTTGCTTGTCATCGGACAAATGACGAAGCGCCACGTTTCCAGGAGCGCCGATGCTGGCCAGCCTCGCTTCCGTCTTCAGCCTGATGGTGTCGACCCTGCTCATGATGGTCGGCTTCGGCCTGCAGAGCTATGTGATCCCCGTGCGTTCCGTCGCCGAGAACTGGTCGACGCTGACGGTCTCGGTGATCGCCACCGGCTATACGGTCGGCTTCACCCTTTCCTGCGTCGTCACGCCGAAATTCGTGCTGCGTGTCGGCCATGTGCGCGTCTTCACCGCGCTGATCACGCTGCTCTCCATAGCTATCCTGCTCTGCGGCCTCATCGTCGACTGGCGCGCCTGGATCGTCTTCCGTGCCATTGCCGGCTTTGCCATCTCCGGCAGTTATCTCGTCATCGAGAGCTGGCTCAATGAGCGCGTCACCAACGAGAACCGCGGCCTGCTCTTTTCGCTCTACCTGATCACGACGATGGTCGGCACGATCGGCGGGCAGTACATGGTGCCGCTCGGAGATCCGACTAACACGTCGCTGTTCATGCTCTGCAGCGTGCTGTTCTCGCTGGCGCTATTGCCGACGGCGCTCTCCTCCTCTCCCATGCCCGCGCCACCGGCACAGGCGAAGTTCGATATCCCCGCCCTCTTCCGCCGCTCGCCGGTCGCCGTCGTCGGCGGTTTTCTCGCCGGTGCGCTCTCCGGCGCCTGGCTGAACCTCGGCGGTGTCTTCACCCAGAAGATCGGACTTTCGACGGCGGAAGGCGCGACACTGCTCGCCTCGCTATTGACCGGCAGCGCCCTCTCGCAAATCCCGATCGGACGTCTCTCCGACAAGATCGACCGGCGCATCGTCATGGTTGGCTGCGGCATCGTCGGCGTCATCTCGTGCCTGGTGATGTCGGCATCGATCGGCAGCCAGCCCGCCGTTCTCTACATCATCGCCGCTTTCGTCGGATCGGTGCTGTTCCCGATCTACGCACTGAACGTCGCCCATGCCAATGATCTCGCCAAACCCAACGAGTATGTCGAAACATCCTCGGGCCTGATGATCACCTACGGGCTCGGCACGATTTCCGGCCCGCTGATGGTCGGTCCGGTCATGGATCGTTTCGGCCCGGCGGCGCTGTTTCTCGTCCTTGCCGTCTACTTCGCGCTCTATGGCGGCTATGCAGCCTGGCGCATTCTGCGGCGCGAGCAGCACAAGGGGCTCGTCGTCAAGACCGACTTCCAGGCAACGAGCGTCATGCCGACGCCCGGCCCTGATGTGACGAGCCCGGCTGCCCAGCAGGCGGCACAGGAACCGCTGATCGACGACGATACGGTTCCTGCCTGGGAAAACCCGCGGCCGTAGGCCGTGGCTCAGCCCTGCGGCGTCACATGCTTGCGAGCGCCCCGGCGCTCGAGGCCAAGCCGATGCTCACGGAAAATGATGAAGATGCCTGCACCGACGACGATAGCCGTGCCGACGAGCATGGCGGCCGTCGGGATATCGTCGAACAGGAAGTAGCCGATGATCAGGCCGAGCACGATCGAAGTGTATTCGAACGGTGCGATGGTCGACATGTCGGCATGGCGATAGCTTTCGGTCAAAAGGATCTGGGCGACACCGCCACAGAAACCGGCGACCATCAGCAACAGGAAGGCCTCGCGCGAGATCGACGGCCAGCCGAAGGGCAAGGTCGCGAGAGAGAAGACCGAGGCCGACAGCGAGAAATAGAGCACGATCGTGTGGGTGCGTTCATTCTTGACGAGTTTTCGCACCAGCACCATGGCAACTGCGCCCAGGGCCGCCGAAACCAGCACGGCAGCAGCGCCCAGTGCCTCCAGCGAACCGAAGCCGCCTTCGCGAAAAAGGGTCAGCCGTGGCCAGGTGATGATCATCACGCCGACCAGCCCGATGACAACGGCCGACCAACGGTAGAGCCGCACCGACTCGCCTAGAAAAATCGCGGCGAAGGCGACGGCGATCAGCGGCATGGCATAGCCGATGGCGATGGCTTCAGGCAGCGGCAGGTGTACGAGGCCGTAAAAACCGAAGCTCATTGCGAGAATGCCGACGAAGCCGCGAGCGATATGGCCGGTAAAATCTTCGGTCTTGAAGGCGTCGCGCAGCTGTCCGCGGAAGGCGAGATAGCCGAGGATCGGCACCATGGCGAAGGCCGAGCGGTAGAAGGTGATCTGGCCGGTGGCGATCTCGTTTCCGGCCGCCTTGATCAGCGTCGACATGCAAACGAAAATGACGACTGAAAGGACCTTGAGCAGGATCCCCTTCATCGGGCTTTCGACTTCCGCATCCATTGAGGGCACTTTTCGAACAGCCTTGACCGGCGATCAGCTGGCACGCGGGCTGGTTTGGAGATTTTTCAGCGGAGAGCACCGCTGCAGGACCGGGCCACCTTAGCGACGCTTTTCTCGAAAGTCGGATCAAACTTCGTGATGAATGACGTTTTTTCTTGATCGATTAACCTTCGACAGTAGGGCGGCCGGCTTTTCTTTAGCTGCCCCGAAAAAAACCTTTCCAATTCATGTCTTGTTAGTCCCACTTCGATACACATCGGTCCGATAAGGGAGCGGGAAGAATAACGGGCGCCATGTCTTTTCTGTCGGAAGTGCGGTCGCCGGCATCACAATCGTGTGGCACAGCCCAGCTTTTCGCCCCTTGGCCTTTTCACCATCACAGGCACCCTCTACAAATTCTCCAGTAGAACGGTGCAAGCGGGACTGACCATGCGGACAAATACTGGCCAGATCATTCATCTGGAAGACTACCGGCCGACCGACTTCGTTCTGGAGAGAGTGGATCTGACCTTCGAGCTCGACCCGAAGGAGACCAAGGTCGAGGCCAGGCTGATCTTCCATCGCCGCGAAGGTGTCGACAGTGCCGCGCCGCTCGTGCTTGATGGCGACGAGTTGACCATGACCGGCCTGCTGCTCGACCAGGAAGAGCTTGCGACGACGCTCTACGATGTCGCCGAGGATACGCTGACGATCCGCGGCCTGCCCGAAACCGCCCCGTTCGAAATCACCATCACCACCCTGCTTTCGCCCGAGACCAATACGCAGCTGATGGGGCTCTACCGCACCAACGGCGTCTACAGCACCCAGTGCGAGGCCGAAGGCTTCCGCCGCATCACCTATTTCCCCGATCGTCCCGATGTACTTGCCGTCTACACGGTCAACATCATCGCCGACAAGGCGTCCTCTCCCCTCCTGCTTTCGAACGGCAACTATCTCGGCGGCGCCGACATGGGCGACGGCCGTCACTTCGCCGCCTGGTTCGATCCGCATCCGAAGCCGAGCTATCTCTTTGCGCTGGTCGCCGGCGACCTCGGCGTGGTCGAGGATACGTTCACAACGATGTCCGGCCGCGACGTTGCCTTGAAGATCTATGTCGAACACGGCAAGGAGCCTCGCGCCTCCTATGCCATGGATGCGCTCAAGCGCTCGATGAAGTGGGACGAAGAGGCCTTTGGTCGCGAATACGACCTCGACATCTTCATGATCGTCGCCGTCTCCGACTTCAACATGGGCGCCATGGAGAACAAGGGCCTCAACATCTTCAACGACAAATACGTGCTTGCGGACCCGGAAACGGCGACCGATGCGGACTACGCCAACATCGAGGCGATCATCGCGCACGAATACTTCCACAACTGGACCGGCAACCGCATCACCTGCCGCGACTGGTTCCAGCTCTGCCTGAAGGAAGGCCTGACGGTCTACCGCGACCACGAGTTCTCCGCCGACATGCGCTCGCGCGCGGTCAAGCGCATCGCCGAAGTGCGGCATCTGAAGTCGGAACAGTTCCCGGAGGATGCAGGTCCCCTCGCCCATCCGGTGCGCCCGACGAAATACCGCGAAATCAACAACTTCTACACGACGACCGTCTACGAAAAGGGATCGGAAGTCACCCGCATGATCGCGACCATCCTCGGCCGCGATCTGTTCAAGAAGGGTATGGATCTCTATTTCGACCGGCACGACGGCCAGGCGGTGACGATCGAGGATTTCGTCGCCTGCTTCGAGGCGGCAAGCGGTCGGGATCTGCGCCAGTTCGCGCTCTGGTATCACCAGGCCGGAACGCCGCTGGTCACCGCTTCGGGCGCCTATGACGCGACCAAGCAGACCTTCACCCTGTCGCTCGAACAGACCGTGCCGCCGACGCCCGGACAGAGCGCCAAGGAAGCGATGCACATTCCGCTGAAGATGGGTCTGCTGCTCGAAGACGGCAGCGAAGCCGCGCTTGCCGCCGTTTCCGGCGCCGACATGACCGACGATGTCCTGCATCTGACAGAGCGCAATCAGACGGTGGTCTTCTCGGGCATCCCCTCGCGCCCGGTTCCGTCGTTCAACCGCAGCTTCTCCGCGCCGATCAACCTGCATATCGAGCAGAATGCCGACGATCTGGCGCTGATCGCGCATCACGAAAGCGACCTCTTCGCCCGCTGGCAGGCGCTCAATGCCATTGCGCTTGGCAATCTGGTCGAGGCGACGGCGAATGTCCGCGCCGGCAAGCCGGTCACCTCGGACAAGGCCCTGATCGACGGCCTGATCCGGGCCGCCGCCGACAACAGCCTGGAGCCGGCCTTCCGTTCGCAGGCGCTGGCCTTGCCGAGCGAATCCGATATCGCCCGCGAGATCGGCACCAACAACGATCCGGACGCGATCCACGCGGCCCGCCAGCAGATCCTGACAGCGGTTGCGGCCGCCGGGCGCGACACCTTCCTCAAACTCTCCGACGAACTCGTCTCCAGCGGAGGGTTCAGCCCGGATGCGGCAAGCGCCGGCAGGCGGGCACTGCGCAACAGCGCGCTCACCTACCTCGTTCAGGCCGATGAAGGGCCCGAGCGTGCCGCGAAGGCCTTTGCGGCCGCCAACAACATGACCGATCTCAGCCATGCGTTGGCGCTGCTGGCGCACCGCTTCCCGGATTCGGCCGAGGCGACAGACGCGCTTGCAACATTCCGCAAGCGTTTCGCCGACAACGCGCTCGTCATCGACAAGTGGTTCGCCGTGCAGGCGACGATCCCGGGCGCTGGAACGCTCGATCGCATCAAGGCGCTGATGAACGAGCCACTGTTCAACGGCAACAATCCGAACCGCGTACGCTCGCTGGTAGGCACCTATGCCTTCGCCAACCCGACCGGGTTCAACCGCGCCGACGGCGAAGGCTACCGGTTCCTCGCGCGCCAGATCCTCGACATCGACCCGCGCAATCCGCAGCTTGCGGCCCGCATCCTGACCTCCATGCGCTCCTGGCGTTCGCTGGAGGACAAACGTGCCGGGCATGCCCGCAAGGCGCTGAAAGAGATCGCCGGCGCGTCGAAACTTTCGGCCGATGTCGGCGACATCGTCGAGCGCATGCTCAAGGCCTGAGCATCGCCAACGCCTGATTTTCCTGGGGCCGGGCCACCAAGGTGGCCCGGCCTATTATTTTCCAACGATAAGAAATGGTTAACAAATCTTTACCAGTGCCTCTGGACAAGGCGAATCGCCCTGTGATTCATTGAGTCAGATTCGGGCGAGCGGCGCGCCGAATCATCAGAGGGTTTAGACAATTGGGAAAGATGGCGGACGCGCGACCAGCGAGCGCAGCCGACGGGCGGTTGCGACTCAAGCTTCCAGGCGTTACCGGCCTGGAGCAGGAGTTTATCTCGCAGGCGAAGATCTTTGCCGGGCCGGCTTCACGCCGCCTGGCAAACGCGGAGCCTGTTCTCAAGCGCTCCATCCCGATCCTGATCATTGCATTCCTGATCATCGTTGCGGTTTCGCGCATGTCCAGCATCATGGACGAGCACGCCCGCATGGAGGAAAGTTCGCGCCAGACCGTCGGTCTTGCGGCGGCGATCGCCGGCGCCGCCTTCCAGACGGACGGAGTCGCGCTGTTCGATGAGGGCCGTCGTGCCGAGGCGGAGCAACGCTTCAGCCAGTTTCTGCCGACCGGCATGCTCGATCCCGGAACGTTCATCCTCGCGGTGCGCAAGGACGGGCGGATCTTTGCAAGCACGGAAGGCGGTGGACCGCTCATCGGCCGCACGCTCGCTGCGGCCGCGCCCGACATCGCGACGCTGCAATATTTCGGCGAACATTCGAGCGTCATGAAGACGGCGATCGCAGGCGCCGACCACATCGTGGCGCTGGCGCAGCTGCCCGATGCGGCTGGCGTCGTGCTGGCCGCAACGCCGGTCACCCAGCTCGAAACGACCTGGCGAGACGAGGTTTCGCTGAACGTCACCCTGTTTGCAGGTATCTCGGCGATCCTGTTGATGGTGCTCTACGCCTATTACATACAGGCCAAGCGTGCCCGCGACGCCGATTCGGTCTTTGCCGAATCGAACCTGCGGGTCGAGACGGCGCTCTCGCGCGGCCGTTGCGGCCTCTGGGATTTCGATCTTGCCAACCGTCGGCTGTTCTGGTCGCGCTCGATGTACGAAATGCTCGGCATGCCGGGCGAAAGCAGCGTGCTCTCCTTCGGTGACGCCGCAAGGCTGATGCATCCGGATGATCACGGCATCTACAGCGTGGCGCGCACGATCGCGCGTGGCGACGCGCGCCAGATCGACCAGGTGTTCCGCATGCGGCATGCGGACGGTCACTACGTGTGGCTACGGGCCCGCGCCGAGATCATCCGCACGGCCTCGGGCCGGGCGCATCTGATCGGCATCGCCATGGACGTGACGGAACAGCATCGTCTTGCGCAGCGCTATGCGGAGGCCGACCAGCGGCTCGCCGACGCCATCGAATGTACCTCCGAGGCCTTCGTGCTCTGGGACAAGCACGACCGCCTCGTCATGTGCAACACCCACTTCCAGGAGGCCTACAAGCTTCCGGATCACGTCCTGGTGCCCGGCACCGAACGCATAGCCGTGCATACGGCGGCAGCACGGCCGGTGGTCGAGCGGCGGATCGCCGACCCGGATCACAGCAACCAGTCACAGACGAGCGAGGTGCAGCTGGCCGACGAGCGCTGGCTGCAGATCAACGAGCGGCGCACACGCGACGGCGGCCTTGTCTCCGTCGGTACCGACATCACGCTTCTGAAGCGGCACCAGGTGCGCCTGCGCGAATCCGAACGGCGGCTGATGGCGACGATCGGCGACCTCTCGGCCTCGCGCATGACGCTGGAGCGGCAGAAGACCGAGCTCTCGGTCGCCAATTCGAACTACCAGGCGGAGAAGGACCGTGCGGAGGCGGCCAACCGCGCCAAGTCCGAGTTCCTCGCGAACATGTCACATGAGCTGCGCACGCCGCTCAACGCCATCCTCGGCTTCTCGGAAATCCTGCAGAACCAGATGTTCGGGCCGCTCGGCTCGGAGAAGTACAACGAGTATTCACGCGACATCCACGAAAGCGGCAAACATCTGCTCAACGTCATCAACGACATCCTGGACATGTCGAAGATCGAGGCCGGGCACATGCGCATCAGCCGCGAGACGATCGACCTTGCGCCGTTGATCGAAGAGACGCTGCGCTTCACCACCATACCGGCGGAGCAGAAGAACATTCACGTCGTGCAGCAGATCTCCTCGGGCCTCACCATGGTCGCCGATCGGCGGGCAATGAAGCAGGTGCTGCTCAACCTTCTGTCCAATGCGGTCAAATTCACCAATGAGGGCGGGCGGATTTCGCTTCGGGCACGCAAGGTGACGGGCGCGGTGACGCTCACGATCGCCGATTCCGGCATCGGCATTCCGCGCGACGCATTGCAGAAGATCGGTCAGCCCTTCGAACAGGTGCAGAGCCAGTACGCCAAGAGCAAGGGCGGATCCGGCCTCGGGCTCGCGATCTCGCGCTCACTCACCCGCCTGCACGGCGGCAGCATGAGAATACACTCGACCGAGAATGTCGGGACCATCATCTCGGTCAGGATTCCGGACCGCGGTTAAAGCGGGTCTGGAGCAGCGCGCGGTCTTCCACGCGCCTTCCGTTTACCCGCTGCCCTCCCTCACACTGAAACGACCGATTGGAAGACACGGCGCACGGCTTTGGAGAGCCTGCGAACGTCCCCCTCCAAGGTTTTCAGGTCCGGGTAGTCCCCTGCCCGGCAGACGAGATCGATCAGGCCCGCTGGCGCTTCCTTCGGCTCGAACTCGCCCTCGATGCAGAGCCTCACGATCTGGGACAATTCGGTGAAAAGATGCAGCGCTTCCAGCGCAACATCGAGATCGTTGGGGTTCATCAGCGCATCACCAAGCAGCTTCAACGCGTCGGCGGTGTTGGTGCCTGATGTCAGCGGCTGAACGCCCTTGGCCGGCGCTACGAGCGCCAGATACTGGGTGATGAACTCGATATCGACGAGACCGCCCGGGATCAGCTTGAAGTCCCAGATGTCGCTCGGCGGTTTCTCGCTATCGATCATCTCGCGCATGGAGATCACGTCGGCGCTGACTTTGGAAACATCGCGCTTGCGCTCGAGGATCTCGGCGAAGATCCCGTTGGCCTCGGCCATCAGCCGGTCATCGCCGCAGATGCAGCGCGCCCGGGTCAGAGCCAGATGCTCCCACGTCCAGGCCTCTTCGCGCTGATACTTAGCAAAGGCGTTGATCCTGGTTGCGACCGGCCCCTTGTTGCCGGAGGGACGAAGCCGCATGTCGACCTCGTAGAGGATGCCTTCCGCCGTCGGCGCGGAAAGTGCGGCGATCAGGCGCTGCGTCACCCGCGTAAAGTATCGCGTCGGATCAAGCGGCTTGGCGCCGTCGGACTCGGTTGCCGTCTCGTCGTAATCGTAGAGCAGGATCAGATCGACGTCGGATCCCGCAGTCAGCTCGTGGCTGCCGAGCTTGCCCATGCCGACAACGGCGATACGGCCTCCAGGGAAATCGCCGTGAACGGAGCGAACTTCATCCTCAACCGCCTTTACCGCCGCGGCGATGATGAGGTCGGCAAGATCGGTAAAGGCGCGGCCGGCTTGCGCGCCCGAGATCGCGCCGGTCAGGAGCCGAATGCCGATCAGGAAACGCTGCTCGGCGGCTATGATCCTCAGGCGATCGAGCACCTCCTCATAATGGCGAGCACCGCCGACGAAGTTGGCGATGCGTGGCGCCAGATACTCCCGCGTCGGCAATTCGGCGAGCAGGCCGGGATCGAGCATGCCGTCGAAGACATGCGGGCGCGCGGCAATGATTTCGGCAAGCCTTGGGGCCGACGACATGACATTGACGATCAGCGACAGGAGGCCCGGATTGTTGCCGAGCAGAGAAAACAGCTGAATGCCGGCAGGCAGGCCGGAGATGAAATTGTCGAAACGCAGCAGCGCTTCGTCGGCGCGGCGGCTTTCGCCAAAAACCCGCAGCAGCTCCGGCGTCAGCTCTGTCAGCCGCTCGCGCGCCTCCACCGACTGTGTCGCGCGGTAGCGACCATAGTGCCAGGTGCGGATCGTGTGGGAGATGTCCGACGGCCGCTGGAAGCCGAGTTTCTTCAGCGTCTCCAGCGTGTCCGGGTCGTCGCGCTGGCCAGTGAAGACGAGGTTGCCGGTCTCGGTCGAGAGCTTGGCTTCCTGTTCGAAAAGCTGAGCGTAGCGACGCTCGACGGTCTTCAGCACGCGCGAGAGGGCCTTGGAAAAGGCGGCTGTATCCTCGAAGCCGAGCATATAGGCGATGCGCTTCAGTTCCGCTTCGGTCTCGGGCAGGACGTGCGTCTGCTCGTCGCGCACCATCTGGATCCGGTGCTCGACATCGCGCAGGAACCAATAGGCTTCGACGAGTTCGTCAGCCGTCTCCTCGTCGATCCAGCCGGCCTTGACGAGCGCCCGCAGCATCGGCTCCGTCGCTCGCTGGCGCAGGTCCGGCATGCGGCCACCGGCAATCAGCTGCTGGGTCTGAACGAAGAACTCGATCTCGCGGATTCCGCCGCGGCCGAGCTTGATGTTGTGGCCCTTGACCGCGATCTCGCCGTGCCCCTTGTGGGCATGGATCTGGCGCTTGATCGAATGAATGTCGGCGATCGCCGCATAGTCGAGATACTTGCGGAAGACGAAGGGGACCAGATCCTTGAGGAAGTGCTCGCCAGCCTCGATGTCGCCGGCGACCGGCCGCGCCTTGATGAAGGCGGCGCGCTCCCAGTTCTGCCCCCTGCCCTCGTAATAGAGCATCGCCGCTTCGACCGGGATCGCCAGCGGCGTCGAGCCCGGATCCGGGCGCAGGCGCAGGTCGGTCCGGAAGACGTATCCGTCGCCGCTGCGCTCCTGCAGGATGCGGATCAGGCGGCGCAACAGCCGGCCGAAAGTTTCCGAGGCATCGTCGCGATCGACGATGATGCCGGATTGCGGATCGTAGAAGACAACGAGGTCGATATCGGAGGAATAGTTGAGCTCGAAGGCGCCGAGCTTGCCCATGCCGAGCACGACGACGCCGGAACCGACGCTCGGGTTTGCGGCATCCTTGACCTTCAACTTGCCGCTCTCATGCGCGCTCAGGAGCAGGTGATCGATCGTCGCCGACACGGCCGCACCGGCGAATTCGCTGAGCCAACGGGTGGTCTCGCGCCCGTCGAAATGGCGGGAGAGATCGGCGAGAGCGACGGCGAAGGCAAGTTCGCGCTTGGCCCTTCTGAGCCGCGCCATGATCTCGGTATCCGGCAATGCCGCGCCGCCTTCATTCGGCTTCCAGGCATCGCGGGCTCCGCGCACGCGCTCGCTCAGGAAAGCCGTGAGATCGGTCGAGAGAAGCTCTTCGAGAATGGCGGGGCGACTGTCGCCGGTGTCGCGAAGAAAAGGCGAAAGGGCAAAGGCCGAGACGATGAAGGTCTTGAACTGCGTTTCGGACGCAAGCAGGCTTGCGACCTTTTCATGACCCTTGGCCATATCCTTCAAGACCGAAAGCGCTGTCTTGGCATCGGCTTGTGTCGCCGGACGGATCGGCGTCGTCTCGATCGCCCAGCACTGCTGCACCTGTTCCTGCATGCCGTCTCCCTCTGGCCGGAGCGGACGGCGCGGAACAACTGCGCGCTGCTTCACTCCACTTCGTTCTCCCAAAACCGGTCTATCAGGTTGCAGTCATCGGGAAAACCATCTGAACCGTCAGCCCCTTGGCGCCATCTTCGGCGGAAGGAACCGTGTCGGCGAGATGCAGCGCGCCGTGATGCATCTCCATGACGGCCTCGACCAGCGACAGGCCAAGGCCGGTGCCAGGCTTGGACCGGCTCTCATCCAGGCGAACGAAACGCTTGATCACCTCGTCGCGCATCGCTGCGGGGATGCCCGATCCATGATCGGCAACCGACAGCAACACATTCCCCTCGCGCTTTTCGAGCGAGACTTTGATCAGAGGGTTCCCGGCGCCATCGGCATACTTGACCGCGTTGTCGATGAGGTTGCCGAGGGCCTGGCCGACCAGTTCGCGGTTGCCTGAAATCACGAGATCCTGGGCGATTTCGGCTTCAAGTTTCAGACCGCCATCTTCGGCCACCGGTTCGTAGAGCTCGACGCAATCGGCGACGATCTGCGAAAGGTCGATGTCGCTCATCTCGGCGACGGACGAGCCGGCCTCGACGCGCGAAATCATCAGAAGCGCGTTGAAGGTGCGGATCAACTGATCGGATTCGCCGATGATCTCCTCGAGCGCACCGCGCTGGCTCGTGCCCTTGCGGGAAAGTGCGGCTTCCGCCTTGTTGCGCAGCCGCGTCAGTGGCGTCTTCAGATCGTGAGCGATGTTGTCGGAGACCTGCCGCAGCCCTTCGTTCAGCTTCTCGATGCGGCTGAGCATTGCGTTCAGTGATTCCGACAGCCGGTCGAACTCGTCGCCGGAGCCGCTCATCGGCAGACGCTGCGACAGATCGCCGGCCATGATCTTGGTGCTCGCCTCCGACATGCGGTCGATGCGCTTCAAGGCGTTGCGGCCGATGCCGAACCAGATGACGAGGGCGCCAAGCCCCATGACGCCGAGCGCCACCATCAGAGCCTGGCGCACAAGGGCGCGGAACTTCTGCGGCTCCTGCAGGTCGCGGCCAACAAGAATGCGCAGACCATTGTCGAGCACCAGCACATGGGCAAGCGCTACGTGGGTGTCCTTCTTGCTCTCGTCCGTATAGCGCTGATAGGCGAAGGGACGTTCGGTCCAGCCTTCGCTGTCGAGCAGGCCCGGCTCCAGGCTGGCAACGTTGCCGGCGAGGATTTCGCCGCTCGGTCCCGCAATCACGTAGAGATTGGCTCCCGGCTGGCGTGCCCGCCGCTCGAGCGAGCGCAACAGGCCGTTCATGCCGGCGCGGCTATAGACCTGCTCGATCTGCGCCACCTCGGCGGTGACCGCGTCACGGGTCTGCTGCTGCAGCAGCCGCTCCGACATGCCGGTGACGTAGAAGACGAGAAAGGCAGCACAGAGAGAAAAAAGAATGAGGTAGAGGGCGGAAAGCCGGACTGCGGTCGTTCTGAAGAGAACGCGAAGCTTGCTCATGCGGACGCCCGGTCATCCTTGATCATGTAGCCGGCACCGCGCACCGTGCGCAGCAGCGGCACATCGAAATCCTTCTCGATCTTCGAGCGCAACCGCGAGACATGCACGTCGATGACGTTGGTCTGCGGGTCGAAGTGGTAGTCCCAGACGTTTTCCAGCAGCATGGTGCGGGTGACGACCTGGCCGGCGTTCTTCATGAGATATTCGAGCAGGCGGAATTCGCGCGGCTGCAGGGGAATTTCCTTTCCCTGCCGGCGCACGGAATGCGAAAGGCGGTCGAGTTCCAGATCGCCAACGCGGTAAACCATGTCCTGATCGGGCGTGCCCTTGCGGCGCCCAAGCACCTCGACACGGGCGAGCAATTCATTGAAGGCGTAGGGTTTCGGCAGATAATCGTCGCCGCCGGCGCGTAAACCCGTGACCCGGTCATCCACCTGGCCGAGCGCCGACAGGATCAGCACCGGCGTGTGGATGTCCTTGCGACGAAGCTCGGTGATGACAGAGAGACCGTCTCGACGCGGCAGCATGCGGTCCACCACGAGAACGTCGTAATTGTTCTCGCTGGCCATGAACAGGCCGCTCTCGCCATCGCTGGCGTGATCGGACACGATGCCCGCCTCACGGAAGGCTTTCGCCAGATAGGCTGCCGCCTCGAGATCGTCTTCAATGATGAGAATCTTCATACGCGCGACCATAGTCCCGGACCCCTGTCTGTCTCAACCGGTTTCGACTTTCGACAACCGGGTTGGCGAGTGCTCTCGTGAGGGAAAGCGGGATGGGCGGAGAACCGCACACACCTTTTCAAATCCCGCTCCAAACGGCGAGCGCCGCGACATCACTTGGAAATCGCGGCGCTCCGGTCAATCATTTGACTGCCGCGATCAGCCCTTGTCGATCGGAAGGGCCACGAAGCGGCTGCCGTTGTCGGCCTCGATCTGGAAGAGCGCCTTGCTACGGCCGTCCTTCTTGGCAGTGTTGATGACCTTCAGGATGTCGTCGGCGGACTTCACCTCCTGATTGTTCACCGAGACGATCTTTTCGCCCTGCTTCAGGCCGCGATCGCTGGCATCAGAGTCTTCGTCGACCGAGGCGATGGTGACGCCCTTGCCATCATCAGACGGCACGACAGAGACGCCAAGGTCGGCCAGTGCCTGCTCGCTCGACGGCTGGGCTTCTTCGGACTGGTCGTCCTGGCTCTTGGCAGCGTCCTTGTCGTCCTTGGGCAGCGTGCCGATTTCGAGTTTGACGGTTTCCGCCTTGCCGTCGCGCCACAGGGCCAGATCGACCGTGGTGCCCGGGCGGATTGCCGCAACCTTGCGGGCAAGGTCACGCGGATCCTTGACCGTGTCGCCGTTCAGCGCGGTTACGACGTCACCCTTCTTGATGCCTGCCTTTTCACCCGGCGAGCCGGTCTGCGGTTCGACGACGAGCGCGCCGCTTGCTTCCGAAAGGCCGAGCGATTCGGCGATGTCCTTGGTAACGGGCTGGATCTGCACGCCGAGCCAGCCGCGGGAAACCGAGCCGTCCTTGATCAGGTCGGTGACGACATCCTTGGCAACGGTCGACGGGATGGCAAAGGCGATACCGACGTTGCCGCCGCCCCTCGGCGAGAAGATCGCGGTATTGATGCCGACGACTTCACCGGAGAGGTTGAAGGTCGGACCGCCCGAGTTGCCGCGGTTCACCGCCGCATCAACCTGCAGGTAATCGTCATAGGGGCCGGAGCCGATATCGCGGCCACGCGCCGAAACGATGCCGGAGGTCACCGTGCCGCCGAGACCGAACGGGTTGCCGACGGCAACGACCCAGTCACCGACGCGGACCTTGCTGTCATCGGCCCAGCCGACATAGGTGAACTTGCGCTTGTCATCGACCTTGAGCACGGCGAGATCCGTGCGGCTATCCTTGCCGACCAGCTTGGCATCGAGTTCGGTGCCGTCGTTGAGGATGACCGTGAAGGCCGAACCGTCGGAAACGACGTGGTTGTTGGTGACGAGGTAGCCGTCTTCGGAGATGAAGAAGCCGGAGCCCTGAGCGGTCGGACGCAGGCGGCCTTCGCCATGCGGGCCACGGCGGTTGGGGCCGCGGTCGGCACGGTCATCGCCGCGCGGACCGAATTCCTTGAAGAAGCGCTTCAGGGGGTGATCGTCGGGCAGATCGTCGAAACCGCGACCGTTGAAATCGAAGCTGAAGTCGCCGCCATCTTCGGCCACCGGGTTGACGCGCGACTGGACGCGCACCGAAACGACGGCCGGCGAAACGGCATCAACGACATTGGCAAAGCTCGGCACCGACGGCGCTTCCACCTTCACCGGATCGGCAAAGGATTGCGAGATGCTTGCCGGCAGACCCGAGGTCAGCATGACGGCGGCAAGGCCGGCGATGGTCGAGGTCTTCAGAACGGTCTTGAGGGAGGGACGCAGGGATTTGGTCGTAAACATCCGTTTTGCCTTTTCTCTTCCTAGATGCCATCGGAGACGGCACCGAAACCTGGTTGCGAAGCCGCCTCAGGGAAGGCGGAATTCGTTTTGGCTGACTGGAGGAACAGCCGATGACGAAAGATGTAACGGATGGGACCTTACTGAGTTCTGTCCGGAAAATGAATTTTTGGTAATGTTGTGAAGAGCTGGCCCGGGCTCGGCCAAAGGCCTGCCGGGGACTGCGCGTTGGCGCGAACGGAATTGCCCGCCACCGGCAGGGATCTCAAGCGATATCAAGAGATTAGTGCTGAAGCCGATCCAACGAATGCGCGTTCGGCGAGCGCTGCATTAAGGCTGAAGCAGCTTCTTCAGCTTTTCCTTCTCGTCCTCGGAAAGCGGCGTCCCCTTTGGCTGGGCGCCGCGACGGCGAGAGGCGATGACGAGGGTAATCGCCCCGACGAGAAGCAGGGTCGCCGGCATGCCCCAGAGGATCAGGGTCTTCGTCTCGAAGCGCGGCTTCAGCAGTACGAATTCGCCATAGCGGGACACGACGTAATCGATGACGGCCTTGTCGCTGTCGCCGTTCGCCAGCCGCTCGCGCACAAGCACGCGCAGGTCCTTGGCAAGCTCGGCGTTGGAATCGTCGATCGACTGGTTCTGGCAGACCATGCAGCGCAGCTCCGCCGAGATCGCCCGCGCCCGCGCTTCGAGCGCGGGATCGGCAAGCACTTCATCCGGGTTGACGGCAAAGGCCGAGCCGACAGGCGCGAGCAACAGCAGGAGTGCCAGGAGCAGACGGTTCATTCCGCAGCCCCCACAGGCACCGCCTTCGGTCGCTTGGCCTTGGCCGGCGCGCCGACGCGCAGGCGGCGGTCGCTCAAGGAGACGAAACCACCCGCCATCATGAACAGGGTACCGCCCCAGATGCACAGGATCATCGGCTTCCACCAGATGCGCACGACGATGCCGCCTTCGCTGATCTGATCGCCGAGCGAGACGTAGAGTTGGCTCAAGCCGAAGGTGCGAATGCCCGCCTCGGTCGTCGGCATGCGGCGCGCCTGGTAGAGACGCTTCGAAGACCAGACGTCGTCAATCGCAGCGCCACCGCGGCTGATGGTGAAGTGGCCGGACTCCTCGGAATAGTTCGGGCCGCTGCCATTGCGCATGCCGTCGAAGCGCAGGGTGTAGCCACCGGCATCCACCGTCATGCCGGGCTTCATCTCGACCACGGTTTCGGTCTCGAAGGCCGTGACGGCGACGATGCCGATCAGGGTGACGCCGAGGCCGATATGCGCAAGCGCCGTGCCGAAAGCCGAACGCGGCAGGCCGGAGAAGCGTCGCCAGACGACGTTGCCTGCGACCTTGCCGAGGCCGGAGCGCAGCGCCAGGTCCGTCAACGAACCGACAATCACGTAGACGCCAAGGGCAATGCCGAAGAGCGCCAGAACCGGGCCGCCATTCATGAAGTAATAATAGGTGACGCCGAAGAGCAGGCCGATGGCAACCGCTGCGAAGAGCCGCTGCGAAACGCCAGCAAGGTCGCCGCGCTTCCAGGCAAGCAGCGGGCCGAAAGGCACCGCAAAGAGCAGTGGCAGCATCAACAGGCCGAAGGTCATGTTGAAGAAGGGCGGCCCGACGGAGATCTTGTCGCCGGTCAGCGCTTCGAGCACCAGCGGATAGAGCGTGCCGGTCAGGACCGTCGCGGTCGCCGTCGTCAGGATGAGGTTGTTGAAGACCAGCGCACCCTCACGCGAGATCGGCGCGAAGATGCCGCCGGCTTTCAGGTGCGAGGCGCGCAGGGCGAAGAGCGTGAACGCACCGCCGATGAAGAAGACGAGAATGGCGAGGATGAAGATGCCGCGCGTCGGGTCGGTGGCGAAGGCGTGGACCGAAGTCAGGACACCCGAACGCACGAGGAAGGTGCCGAGCAGCGACAGCGAGAAGGTCATGATCGCAAGTAGCACGGTCCAGATCTTCAGCGCCTCGCGCTTTTCCATGACCAGCGCCGAATGCAAAAGCGCCGTACCCGCGAGCCACGGCATGAAGGAGGCGTTTTCGACCGGATCCCAGAACCACCAGCCACCCCAGCCGAGCTCGTAATAGGCCCAGTACGAACCCATGGAGATCCCGGCGGTGAGAAAGGTCCAGGCGGCAAGCGTCCAGGGACGGACCCAGCGAGCCCAGGCGGCGTCGATGCGGCCCTCGATCAAGGCCGCGATGGCAAAGGAGAAGCAGACCGAAAAACCGACATAGCCGAGGTAGAGCAGTGGCGGATGAATGGCGAGGCCGACGTCCTGAAGGATCGGGTTCAGGTCCTTGCCCTCGCCCGGCGCGGGCATCAGCCGAGCGAACGGATTGGACGTCAGCAGGATGAAGAGCGCGAAGGCCATCGCGATCCAGGCCTGGACGGCAAGCACGTTTGCCTTCAACGTCTCCGGCAGGTTGCGCCCAAAGGCGGCAACCAGCGCCGAAAAGAACGTCAGGATCAACAGCCACAGCAGCATCGAGCCTTCATGGTTCCCCCAGACGCCCGAGATCTTGTAGATCAGCGGCTTCAGCGAATGGGAGTTTTCCCAGACGTTGCGGACCGAGAAATCCGAGGTCACATAGGCGAAGGTGAGGACGGCAAAAGCGAAAGCGACGAGCAGAAAGCAGGCGACGGCGGCGCTGGATGCGAGTTCCATCAGGCCGCGATCGTTCAATCGTGCGCCAAGGATCGGTAAGGCGGCCTGAATGACCGCCGTCGCCAACGCCAGAACCAGAGCGTAGTGTCCGAGCTCGATGATCACTTGATGGTTTCCTTCCCGCTGAGCTCGACGCCCTGCGCCTTCAAACGGTCGGCGACATCCTTGGGCATATAGGTCTCGTCATGCTTGGCGAGAACGGAATCGGCCACGAAGACCGAGCTTCCGGCAACGAAGGTTCCCTCCGTCACCACACCCTGCCCTTCGCGGAACAGGTCAGGCAGGATGCCGGTATAGGTGACCGGCACACCGCTCAGCGTATCGGTGACGGTGAAGGTCACCGTCTTACCGTCACCGCGCTTGACGGAGCCGGTTTCGACGACACCGCCGAGGCGGATGCGGGTTCCCGGCGGTACGTTGGCCTTTTCGAGGTCGCTCGGCACATAGAAATAGGCGATCGCCTGGCTGAAGGCGAACATCACGAGGAAGGCTGCAAGCACCAGGAAGCCGACACCGCCGCCGATGATCGCCAGTCTTTTTTGTTTGCGCGTCATTGCGTTACTCCGTCGGTGGCAATCCCGAGCTCACGCGCCAGCGCCAGCAGCTGCTTGCCGCCGTCGCCATCGGCCGGGAAGGTTTTCAGGCCCTCCCTTAGCGCGGCCAGTGCCTTGTCTCGTTGATCAAGGACAACATGGGAGCGGATCAGACGCGCCCAGCCTTCAAGATTATCCGGATTTTCCTTCAGCCGGCTTTCGAGGCTGCCGACCATGCCCCGGATCATTTCCTGGCGATCGCCGGCGCTCATGCTTTCGGCGGCGGCCACGTCATCGGCACTCGGATTGCCGGGCGCTGCAGCGCTGGTGGCGCCGGCGCCGCCCAGTTCTGCCACGTGCTGTTTGACGAGCGGCAGCCAGGGCGCGTCGGCGGGTGATGTCGCGACCAGTCGGTTGAAGGCAGTCAGCGCTTCCGCTTTCTTGCCTTCCTGCTTGAGGCCGAGGGCAAGATAGAATTCCGAGCGCGGGTCATTGGGATCGAGCGTCAGCGCCTGCTTCAGCGCGTCCTGCGCCTTGCTCGTCACGACGCCGTCGGACTGCACGACCATCGCCTCGGCATAGCCGCCGAGACGTGCCGGCGTCGGGCCAAGCAGGCGGATCGCCCGGTCATAGGCATCGACCGCATCTTCGACACGGCCGTTGCGCATGTAGATCGGCGCAAGCAGGTCCCAGCCGGCGCCATCATTCGGGTTTACCGCCAGATGATTCTCAGCCTTGGCAATCAGGATGTTGATGTCGCCATTGGGATCGGCCAGGCGTGCGGCCAGCGGCTGCGCCGGCATGCCCGGGCTGCCCGTCAGCAAGTAAAGACAGAGGCCGACGGCCGGAAGACAGAGAAGCACGAAGGCCTGGGCCAGGCGGCTGACACCGCGGCGCGGCGCGGCAGCCGCAATCGCCTCACTGTCGCTCTCGCCAGCAGCCAGCAGCCGGCGCGCAACTTCGGCGCGCGCAAGCTCGGCGTCGTCGCCGCCGATCAGGCCGCTATCCTGGTCCCGCTTCAACTCTTCGAGCTGGTCGCGATAGACCTCGACATCATGGCTGTGGGGAGACGACGGGGCTTCCCCCGCCCGCAGCAGCGGAAGGATGAGCACGACAGCGACAGCCGCCGTCAGAGTGGCGACGAGGATCCAGAACAACATGGAAGCTCAATACTATGGCCCCCATGCCATTCCAACTCGAAAACCCCTTATGACGGAGATTTGAGGCGTTTCGCCGCAACGGCGGCTCGATCCGCCTGAGCACATCCGGGAGAGCCCGGCCGGCTACGCCTTAGGTCAGCGGTGTCCAGCTGCCGTCCGGGTTGCGGCAGGCAGCACCCCGCGCCGTCTTCGGCTGTCCCTTGACGGTAACCGTGTGGCTATACTGGCGGCAGTTCTGCGACCCGACCTGATAGGGAGCGGCTGCAACGACCGAACCGTTGACGCCGCGCCCGTCCCAGGTCACCGGCTGCCCACCGGGGGCCGCTTCAAGTGCGCGGTATTCCGCTTCCAGAGCGCGCTGACGGTCGGATGTCCCGATGTCGAGATCGGTGAGACGCGCGATCACCCCACCCTGGAGTGCCGCGATGTAATTGGTCGAGGTGGCACCACGCGTTGCCGTCGAGCCGAGGCCGGCGGCCGCGCCCTTGCTGCCCGTCGTGCCGCATCCGGCAAGCGCGACGGCCGAGGCGATCACAACGATCCTGCCGCCGACGACAATAGCCCGTGTCATTTCTGCCTGGTTCCTCATGATCCGCGACACTCAATCATCCTATCCGAAGCCGCATTCTTAAGCTCGTTCCATTCGAGCACGATGACGACTAGTCCTTGATTTTCTTTTGGCATTCCCCGCGTGCCGAGGCAACGGCGAGCCCTGCGGGTGTGACATTTTCAAGCACGGGTGTGACCCCTAAATCACGATGGATTCGCAAGCGAGCGACGCCGGAACCACGCATTTCCTCATCACCCTCTAAACGGCCGCCGGCAAAACCAGTTCCGCACGCAACCCTCCCTCGTCCCGTCGTGACAGGGTGATGGTGCCCTGATACTCCCGGACGATCTCGCTGACGATCGAAAGACCGAGCCCGGTTCCGGGCTTGCTTTCGTCGAGCCGCTTGCCGCGCTTCATCGCCACTGCGATCTGGTCGGGATTGAGCCCCGGCCCGTCGTCGTCGATGTCGAGAACGATCCACTGCCGGCCGGGCTCCTTGGCATGAACCTCGCTCGGTGCCGGCCTGACATTCAGCCACACCTCGCCACGGGCGTGGCGGGCGGCATTTTCGAGCAGGTTGCCAACGGTCTCCTCGACGTCCTGCAGCTCCATGGCAAGAACCAGTCCCGGCGGGTTGATCGACAGATGGACCTGCTTTTCCGGATTGAGCTTGCGCATGACGCGCACGAGGCGTTCGAGCGCCGGCTGCGCTTCGGTCCGCGCCAGCACGGACTCGCGCTGCGCCGCAATCCGGGCGCGGCTCAGATAGGATTGAACCTGGGTCTGCATTGCATCGACCTGAGTGCGCACCAACTCGCCATGCGATGCCTCGAGCACCCGGGCCTCGTTGAGCAGGACCGCGATCGGTGTCTTCAGCGAATGGGCAAGATTGCCGACCTGCATGCGGGCGCGCTCGACGATGCGGCGGTTGCTGTCGATCAGGGCATTGACCTCGTTGGCGAGCGGCTGGATCTCACGCGGGAAAGCGCCGTCCAACCGTTCGCTTTCGCCGGCGCGGATCTTCTCCATCGAGCGCCGGACCTCATCGAGCGGCCTCAGGCCGAAGAGAATGGTGAGCGCGTTGACCCCGAGCCCTCCCAGACCGAAGATGGAGAGCGCGATCGTCAGGTTGCGGGTGAAGCGGTTGATATCGGCCTCGAGCACGTCGCGGTTGCCCGCCACGCGAAAGCGCGCCGTATGGCCCTGGATGTCGAGAACGACCTCGGTCTCGGAGACCTCGACCTCGTTCCCGAAGGGATCCTTGGTGGTGTAGAAGCGAACATAGCCGGTATCGAACGGCACCTCGTCGACGCTGGCGATCGGTAGCTTGCCGTTGCCGAGCGAGGTCGAGATCAGGGGCGGCGTATCGAACTCGCCGATCGGATCGACGATCCAGTACCAACCGGTCTGCGGCTGCGAAAACCGGAGGTCGCCAAGCTGCGGACTGCCCGACAGCACCGTCCTCTCGTTGACGGAGATCGAGTTGACGACGTTGAAGAGCTGGGCGCGCAGCAGGTCTTTGAAACCGCGCTCGGAGCCCTGGCGATAAAGCTCGGAAATCACCACGCCGATCACGACGAGAGCCACCACCGCCCAGACGGTGGAGACCACCAGAACGCGTGCGGTGAGCGATCTAATTGCCATTGCCCGGCGCTTGCATTCGGTATCCGAGACCGCGCACCGTTTCGATCAGATCGTTGCCGATCTTCTTGCGCAGCCGGCCGATGAACACTTCGATCGTATTGGAATCGCGATCGAAATCCTGATCGTACATATGCTCGACCAATTCTGTGCGCGAAACGACCTGGCCCATGTGGTGCATGAGATAGGAGAGCAGCCGGAACTCGTGCGACGTCAGCTTCAATGCGACGCCATCGACCGTTGCCTTGGAACCCTTGGTGTCGAGGCGGACCGGGCCGCAGACGATCTCCGAGCTCGCATGGCCGGCGGCGCGCCGGATCAGGGCGCGGATGCGGGCAAGAACTTCTTCGACGTGGAAGGGCTTGGCAACATAGTCGTCGGCGCCGGCATCGATGCCAGCCACCTTGTCGCTCCAGCGATCACGCGCCGTCAGGATCAGGACCGGCATGGTCTTGCCGTCGCCGCGCCATTTCTCAAGCACGGTGATGCCGTCCATTTCCGGCAGGCCGATATCGAGGATCACGGCATCATAGGGCTCGGCGTCGCCGAGATAGTGCCCCTCCTCGCCATCATAGGCCTGGTCAACGACGTAGCCGGCCTCCTTCAGCACCTCGGCGAGCTGCCGGTTCAGGTTGGCGTCGTCCTCGACAATCAGAATGCGCATCCGTCTTTACTTCCTCTCGCGGCCATCCTGCTGCATGCTTCGCCAAATCTGGCTGATTTAAGGATAAGAACATGCAGCCATTCAAAGTGCTACAGCGACCTTCGTACGCCAGATACGGCACGCGGCGCTGCAGGGATAGCCTACATCGGCACCTTGACGGTGACCTTCTTCGGCCTACCGCCATTGCCAGGAACAAGCACGGTGATCACGCACTGGCCATCGGACGTCGGCTGTGCCGACAGCAACTCGCCACCAGTGTCGGCAACGACCTGCGCTGCAGCCGCGCTGCAATCGCCGGACACACGAACGACAATATCCGACGGCACGCTGATCGCAGGCGGGCTGAAGCCGGCGAGGCCTGCAGCAAGCGCGGCTATGATCACTGGTGAAGACATGAACGCACTTTCGACTTGGGAAGCATCATGGCAGAAGCAATAACCGAACGAGGCTGAATGGCAAATGAATGTCGGCCATTTGGACCGGCAGGCACTACCGGGAAACGCATTACCTTCCCCGAATTCCGACCTTAGATTGCGGCGATTCTTCCCTGGTGGAAACCCGCATTGCTCATTCTCTTGCCAAGCCATAGCCGCTTCCTGCGACAGTTTTAGCGACGCAATCACGCGAGGAACACGGCCCGAAACCCAAGGCGGCCCGACGACGCCGGACAACGGTCAGCTTTCGTTAAGCATGTTTCGTTAGCATCTCTTCGCCGGCATGCGCTAACGCGAAAGAGCCCGTTCCCGATCAAGCGCGGCATGGCTGCGCACGCATTTTCTCGATTCTTTTGAATCCTTTGGCGGCTGTCGCTCGCAGCGTGAATCAAACATCTCAGAAACTGATTCAGGTCCGTCGGCGCCGCTCCCGAACAAGGCTCAGCCATCGTGTCCTTCGAACCAGTCGACGCAATCCGTCATGGCGGCACCGATCACGCCGCAGCACCGTTCTCTCTTAATAGAGAGCCGCGAAACGGCTGGCCCTTTGCCGCAATCTATGCGCGCAAATTACTTCAAAAGTAGCTGCAACTTAAACCTGTTGACGTCCGGACGCGATGCGTGCTGTGTATAAACGAAAAATTAATCGATTTAAAGATTTTTCAATCGTTTAAATGATTTAAGCCACTGATTTACAAAGCCTTTGCGATGTGAAATTGTCCGCCACACCTTACATCATGAAACCGTCACAGAACCCGGGAGGATCGCATGCAGACGCTCGCAAACAACCAGCCCGCATCTCAGCAGTCCAAAGTACCGCAATCGTTGCTCGACCGTTTCGAGAGCGAATGGCGTGAGATGCGCGCCGCGAGCGAGGCAACGCCGAAGCCGGTCGCACCGGCCGAATGAGGCCCGCCAGAGTGGCGCGCCTAGGCGTCACCGGCCCTTCATATCCATAGACTGTCGTCGGACAGCGCCTGTTTAAGGCGTTTTTCGACATTCCGTAGCGAACCGGCGGTGAGCCTACCACCGCCGGTCGCGGCGTTTCCGGCCCTATGCCGCAGGTGATCGACCACTGACCGCAAAAGCCATAAAGGCAGCCCGATCAGGCTCCGCCAGCGCCCTTCTCGAGCCCGCGCTTCAAGGACACCCCTTGCAATTTTTGTAGTGATTTTCAGCCTTTTTGCCATTCGGCAAAAGCATGTTAATCTTTCTTCATGCTGACGGAAGAGATCGAAAGACTCGCGCTGAGCCTGCCTGGAACGGAGGAAAATGCGCATTTCGGAACGCGAGATTTCCGCGTTGGGAAGCGTATTTTCATGAGCCTGCCGGAAGCCGGGCGCGCCGTTTTCAAGTTCACACCGGATCAGCAGCGCATGCTTCTGGAGATGGAACCCGGCGTCTGCGCCGCGGTGCCCGGCGGCTGGGGCGACCGTGGCTGGACCTCGCTCTATTTCGTCCAGGCCGACGAGGATCTCGTGCGGCAGTCGATGGAGACGGCGTGGCGCAACGTTGCGCCGAAGAGCCTCGTCAAGAAGAACGGCGGCAGCCATTAGAGGCGTCGCGGGCGACACACTGCCAAAACGATTCCGCCGCCTCGACTAACCCCTTGTCACTCCACGTTTTCCTGCCCCACTTCCAGCGGCCAGGTGACGAGATAATCCTCATAGTCGTCGACGTCGATGCCGTCTTCCGCAACGGTGCGGCCGCGGACGGAAATGCCCGCGGCGTGAACCGTTTCCGGATCGGCCGAAATCAACGGATGCCACCAGTAGAGATCGCGCCCTTCAGCCACCAGCCGGTAGCCGCAGGTCGGCGGCAGCCAGGTGATCTCGCGCACGGCCTTCGGCGTCAGCTGGATGCAGTCGGGCACGGTCGCCTGGCGGTTGGGATAGTCCTTGCAGCGACAGCTTTCGCCGTCGAGAAGCGTGCAGCGGATCGAGGTCCAGGCGATCTCGCCGGTGTCCCAATCCTCGAGCTTGTTGAGACAACAGAGGCCGCAGCCGTCACAGAGGCTTTCCCACTCGGTATCGGTCATGTCTTCAAGGCTTTTCGCCTTCCAGAAAGGCATTTCGCCCATCGTCATCACACTTTCGTCAAATCGCTCGCGATACAGAAATTTCGCAGAAAATTGCCGGTTTTTTAAGGCCGGCGGCGCGATATGCAAGTAGATTGGAATTTGACGCCGTGCAAATATTACATGGCGCCGGCATGATGCCGTAGAGCCTTCAGGTGGTTGAGACCGTGCGGGAACCGAGGAAAGACGATAATCGGCCGAAGAAACGGCACATCTTTCTCAGGATCGACTCCTGGATCGATTCCTCAGTCTGGAATGCCGGTTTCAAGCTGGGGCAATGGTGGGAAGACACTACCATCTTCTTCCGCCGCTTCCGCGCGACGGGCTGGAAAAAAGCCGTCTTCGAGGTGCTCGGCGAAGGCATGAACTGGGGCACTGTCGGTTCGGTGCTGATGCTGGCGCTCGCCCTTCCGGCCTTCGAGGAAACCAAGGGCAACTGGCGTGCCCAGAGCGATTTCGCCGTCACCTTCCTCGATCGTTACGGCAACGAGATCGGCCATCGTGGCATCATCCACGAAGATTCCGTACCGATCGACGAGCTGCCCGATCATCTGATCAAGGCGGTGCTGGCGACCGAAGACCGGCGCTTCTTCGACCATTGGGGCATCGACTTCCTCGGCCTTGCCCGCGCCATGACCGAAAATGCACGCGCCGGTGGAGTCGTCCAGGGCGGTTCGACACTGACGCAGCAGCTCGCCAAGAACCTCTTTCTGTCGAACGAGCGGACGATCGAGCGCAAGATCAAGGAAGCTTTCCTCGCCGTCTGGCTCGAATGCAACCTGTCGAAGAAGGAAATCCTCCGGCTCTATCTCGACCGCGCCTATATGGGCGGCGGCACCTTCGGTGCGGCAGCCGCGGCGCAGTTCTATTTCGGCAAGTCGATCACCGACGTGAGCCTTGCCGAGTCGGCGATGCTTGCCGGCCTCTTCAAGGCGCCAGCCCGCTACGCCCCGCACGTCAACCTGCCGGCCGCACGCGGACGCGCCAACGAGGTTCTGACCAACCTCGTCCAGGGCGGCCTGATGACCGAAGGCCAGGTGATCGCCGCACGCCTCAACCCGGCGACGGTCATCGACCGCGCCCAGGTGAAGGCGCCCGACTTCTTCCTCGACTGGGCTTTCGACGAAGTCCAGCGCATCGCCCGCCCCTTCGCGCAGCACTCGCTGATCGTGCGCACCACGATCGATATGGGCCTGCAGAATGCCGCTGAAGATTCAGTGGAATCGAGCCTGCGCCAATATGGCGAGAGCTTCCGCGTGAAGCAGGGTGCGCTGGTGATGGTCGAAAACGGCGGCGCCGTGCGGGCCATGGTCGGCGGCCGCGATTATGGCGAGAGCCAGTTCAACCGTGCGACACGAGCTCTGCGTCAACCGGGCTCTTCCTTCAAGGTCTATACCTACGCGGCAGCGATGGAAAAGGGCATGACGCCGGAAACGGTTGTCGTCGACGCGCCGATCACCTGGCGCGGATGGTCGCCACAGAATTATGGCCGCAGCTATGCCGGCCGCATCACCATCCTGACGGCCATCGCCAAGTCGATCAACACCATTCCCGTGCGCCTCGCCAAGGACAAGCTCGGCACTGACTTGATCGCCCAGACGGCCAAGGACATGGGCATCGAGACGCCGATCCGCACCGACAAGACCATGCCGCTCGGCACCTCGGAAGTAACCGTGCTCGACCAGGCGACGGCGTACGCGGTCTTCCCGGCCGGTGGCATGCAGTCACGCCGGCACGGGATCAGCCAGGTCCTCAACTATGACGGCGACATTCTCTACGATTTCGGACGCGACGAGCCGCCGGCGCGGCGCATCCTCTCCGAAACCGCCAATACGTCGATGAACTCCATGCTGACGCAGATCCCGGTCATCGGTACGGCGCGCAAGGCTGCGCTCGATAACGGCATCGTCGTCGGCGGCAAAACCGGCACAACACAGGCCTATCGCGACGCCTGGTTCGTGGGCTTCACCGGCGACTATACGACCGCGGTCTGGTTCGGCAACGACGACTACACCTCGACCAACAACATGACCGGCGGCTCGTTGCCGGCGATGACCTTCAAGCGGCTGATGGACTACGCCGAACAGGGCATCGAACACCGGACGATCCCGGGGATCACCGCGCCGACGGCGCCGGCGAAGCAGCCGCCGCAGGTGGCAACCGCGAAGCCGGACGAAAACGCGTTGCCGCCGCTGGTGCGGCCGCGCTCGCTTTCGACCGATGTCACCCGGCTGCTGCGCAGCATCGGCGAGACCTTCGAAAAGGCCCCCGCACTGAAGGCGCCCGAGAAGGCCGGCGGCAAGCTTGCCTCTCTCGGCGCGGATGAAGAATCACGGTCCGCACAGGCGACACCCGATGCCGCCAGCAACTGACGTTTCGGGCATGTCCACTCTTCTTCCGCTTCGCGAGTGCGGTGTCGGGTTCGGGACCGGCGATGCGGTCGCCGTTGCGCCGGGCGCGGATTTCGGCGACATAGGGTGTCAACGCGGCGGTGCTACGCTGCAGGACCATATCCGGTAGAGTCGCCCTTGTTTCGAATCCCCTTCCTCGTCGCGCTTACCCTTGCCATCGCCTTCGGCGGCGGCATCGCCTCGGCGGTATGGGCGTTGAAAGCGACCGTCGGCTTCGGCTCGATCGCGATCGGCCCCTGGGTCGCCTTTCCCGAGGCGCAGACGGCCAATGCCGACCCCTATGCCAAGGCACATCGGGCGCGCGCCGGCGAATTGCTCTATGGCGGCGCCGAAGGGCTGATGTTCAGTGCCCAGGTCGATAGCAAGGGCGAGAAGCTTCAGGCGGCCTGCTCCTATGATGTTGCGGGGCTGACACCGCAGGCCCGCTTCTGGACGCTTTACGCCGCAAATGCCGAAGGCCTGCCACTGAGGCCCGGCTCCGACCTCCCCTCGGCGCTCAATTCCTGGAGCGTTCTGCGTGGCGAAAACAGCAACTTCAGCATCCATGTGTCGCCGAATGCGAAGCCCGACAACTGGCTGGCCGTGCGCCACTCGGGCACGTTCCGGCTGGTGCTGACGCTGCTCGATACGCCGACGGCCGGCTCGTCCGGCCTGATCGATCTCGCCATGCCGGTTATCACCAAGACGGGTTGCGGCGATGCGTAGCGTGCTCTTCGCCACAATTCTCGGTCTGGTCGGCGCCGCCCTGCTGCACATCATCATCGTGCTGGCGCTGCCGCAGTTCACCGGCCGTGATGCCTATACCCGCATCCTCGGGCTTTTGGAGATGGACAGTTTCTTTGCGCTGACCAGCACACCAGGGCCGACTGGCCTTGCCAATGACGATCCTTATCTGAGAACCGCGGTCTGCAGCTTCTCGATCTCGGATGGACCGGCGCGTTTCCTCGCCAGCGGCAACGTGCCGTTCTGGTCGCTCGCCGTCTTCGACGGCAATTCGAACGAGGTCTTCAGCATGAACGACCACACGGCGGTCAACGGCAAACTGGACCTTGTCGTCGCAACGCCAATCCAGTTGGTCGAGTTGCGAAAATCTCCGCCACAGGCGCTTGCACAATCGATCATGGTCGAGATGAAGGAACAGGATGGCTTTGCCGTGCTGAGAGCGATGGCGCCGGTCGACAGCTTTGAAGAGCAGGTCCGGAACTTCCTTGCGGAATCGACCTGCGAACCGTTCCGTCGCTAGACCATCCGCTATGGTCGTCGAGCAACAGGGGCAAGCTAAGAAAATCCACGCCGAGATGCGCGGCGATGATTCGATGCCGCGTCGGGCGCAGCAGTGCATGGGGGATGAGCCCGCAGAACCGGGCAAGGACAGTGTCTTGAACGCGACCGTTTCGGTCGCCTAATACGCAGGAGTGCCGCGGCTCATTGCTTCTTGATGCGGCGTCCGTCTGGCGCTGTCGGCTGCGGGTCGCGATCGAGGCGCTCGTAGCGGATGCCGGTGAACAGCAGCACTTTCGCTCCACCCGAAATGGCCGGAGGCCGGTGCGGAGGTATACGAACCTTGCGGTCCTGAATTCTGATAACGTCTGCCATGCTCGTCTCCACAAAGTCTTGAGACGGATGAACTACCGTACAGATTTCACCCTGCCCTTCTCGGGCCAGCGCATTTTCCCAGATCTTTCCTGGACAGGCGCGCCTTTCTCGTTTGCTCCTTCTTCCGGTCGCCCGGATGTTGCTGTCCTGGTTCACGACGCGACCCGATGATACCGGGTCCACTTCGATTGAGCCACAGGTTGGTTAACAGATTACTAATAAACGATCTGCAACCCCAACCTGCGTTCAGTATGTCTGTCAAACGGCCCCGGCGATGTATCCAAGGTAACAACGGCAATCCGGGCGAAGACCCGCCTCGCCGCTAGCGCCGGGACATCAAACCGAACAGGAACGACACGCCCGCAACGGCAACCAGGGTCGACAGAGGCTCGTCGCGCACACGCTCGCGCACGCGCTCAGCCAGAAGATCCGCCTCGCCCTGCACAACCGCTTTCGTGCTCGTTCCGATCGCCGTGACCGCTTCCGTCAGGCGGGCGATTTCCGCGCGCAGCTCGGCGATCTGTGCGTCGACCTCGGCGCGGGCGTCCGATTCGGCTTCACTCACGGCAACTTTTTCCACCGCTTGCAGTTTCTTTTCGACCATTACAACGCTCCCTTGTCTGCGCGGGCTCAACGCGCCGGCTGGCGTTTGGTTCCGCCAAAAACCGTTGAAAGCAGGTTCGCGAAACGCAAAACGGGCGACCAGGGCCGCCCGTTTTTTTCCATCAGACAAGGCGCGCCGACGCCCCGTGTGCGGATCAGTTCTCGCAGTAGGGATCGTCGATCTGGCAGCGAACCATCGGAGCCGGACGGGCGCGCTCATAGACGGTGCCGTCGTCCTGCCGCACGCGCACGCCGTCGTCGCGGCGTTCCCAATCACGCCGATCCTCGCGTTCTGTCCGCTGACGGCGCCATTCGTCGTCGCGCCACTTGTCCTCGTCGCGCTGCCGGCGCTCCCAGTCGCGCTGATTGCTGCGCCGCTCACGCTCCCAGTCACGGCGCTCGCGCTCGCGCTGCCGCTCCCAATCGCGGCTATCACGCCGGTCATCGACCCAATCCGGTCCGCGGCGCCAGCGATCGCGTTCACGATAGAAATCGCGGCCGCGGTAGTTGCGGTCCCAATAGTTGTCGAACTGGAAGACAACCGTCGGAATGCCGAGCGGGCGATAATAACGCGGTTCGACATAGACGCGGTTGCGGCGATAGTCGGCCTGGACATAACGGCCGGCAACCCAGCCACGGCCGCCGTAGAACGACACGTCGCACCACGGCAGATCCGCAAGGCAGCCATGGATTTCGACTGATTCGCCCACCGGGATCATCGACACCGCCGGGTAGCGCGTGCTCGGACCGGAGCGCATGTTGACGTTGGCGGTAGCAAAGCCCTCGGCAGCCTGCGCAATCGCCGGAGCCACAAGGAGCGCGCAGACCGCCGCTGCGCGCAGAATAAATTTCTTCACAGTTCCATATCTCCCATGGAGAGGCCCCTCTTCACACGGCCCCCAACGTCGGCGGGCGTCCGGGCCCTTCACCGTCGCCGCGATAACTCATGACAGCATGTGGATTTTTTATGGCTACGGCCGCGGATGTCCCCGAGATTTGCCGTGCCGGCGCGGCGATCCGTAGGCGCTCCGCCCGCCCTGGGTGTGCCGCAAGCCTGAATAAAGCTCCAACATCCATAGTTAACAGTACGCTAACGCTTTTCTTCTAATTTTTGCGACGTGTGCCGTTCCGGATCGCCGGCAATGGCGATCATGTTTTGCGTGCAGGGAATTATCGTGACGGATCGCTTTCGTGAGTTGGAAAGGCCACAGACTGGCCGCTTGAAGGACGTCGTCCTGATGGCGACCGTCACCGGTTTCGAAAACCTGCGTTTTCCCCGCAAGTCCGACATGAAGCAATTTGCCGAACTGTTCGAGCCGCTCTTCCTTGGTTCCAGCAACGAAGCCCGCCGGCAGGCTGCAGCCGCCCTTTCGCAATGCCAGCAAGTTCCAGAGACAGTCGCAGCGCTGATCGGCGGTATGCCGATCGCCATCGCGGCAATTTTCCTGACCCGTTCGAAGGCGATCGCGGACCGGACGCTGATAACGATCATCCGTGAGCGCGGGCCGGAACATGCCGCCGCCATTGGCCGCCGCCCGAACCTCTCTCCGCTCGTCGTCGATGCGCTCGTCGAACATCACAACCCGCCGGGACTGGCAGCGCGCAGCAGCGCCGTGAAAGCGGCAGCAGCAGAGCAAGCGAGCCAGGAAGACGAAGCCGCTTCATTGCGTACAGCGCGCGAAGAGGCGCTTCGCCGCGAGATCAAGGCGCTCGCTGGCGCCCGTCCGCAAAATATTCCACAGACGCCGTCGTCCGCGACGATGACAGACGTACATGCCGCTCTGCTCGTGCGTTTTGCGAGGAGCGGCGAAATCATCCTGTTCTCGCGTGTCCTCGGTCAGGCGCTCGGCACCAGGGATGCGCAGGTCGAGCGCATCCTGCTCGATATTTCCGGACAGCTGCTGGCAACGAGCCTGGTCGCACTCGACGTCGATGTGGCCGATGCCGGCTTCGTGCTTCAGGCCCTCTATCCACATCTTCGCGAGCCCTTTGGCGAAACCAGCCATGCCGGCGCCTTGATTGGCGCCATGGACCGCACCGCCTGTCGCGCGCAGCTCGATGCCTGGCTCGAGGCGGAAGCCGAAGACGCGGCGCCCGCGGCAAGGCACGAAGCCTATTTTGCCGAAAATACTGCAAACGACACGCGCCACGTCGGCCCGCGCAAAGTTGCAGCAACGTCCGTCAACGGCCAGCCGCAGCGACTATTTGGCCGCCGCCGCAGCTGACACATGCTGCCGTTCACGCGGGCATGTCTCGCAACTTCAGCGATGGAGCCGACCTCCCCGCCCTAGAAAAGCTGCTTCATCGCGTCGATGATCCAGCTCCACTCGCGACCGGTCGGAGCCTGCGGCGCCTGCCCCTGCAACACCGCCATCAATTCCTGGTAACGCGCCGAACGGGCGTGGTGCTTGCGGTACTGTTCGAGCTGCCAATCCAGGAAAACCTGATCCGGAGCCCGCTTCATCGCCCTTGCCGACTGCGCCAGCCAGTCGGCAGCGATCTCTCTGCCGAGGGCCGACTGGGGCCCCAGGCCATGGTCGATCGCCGCTCTCACCCGCGCAAAGGTGGCATCGGCGGCTTGAGCGTAGGCGGCGGGATCGAACTCCTGCGTCCACAGGTCCGACATGTGGGCGCGCATCTCGGCGGCATAGGCCTTGTCCGACAGCATCTCCATCAGTTCCGCCCAGGCGTCGACCTGTTCGGCTGTCGGGTCGTCCGGCAGGTCCGGCGTACCGGCATCCATCATTTTCGTCTTCCACGCCGCATCCATCGGCGCGCCGCCGGCGACGTCATCATAGAAACGCTCGAGCGCGGCACGAAATTCCGTCTTTGAAATCCTGGTCACGGTCCACAATCTCCTGAGATCCGTTGGGGAGGGTTCATGGATCCTCAAAGCCATTCTCAAGGCCGTGGCGATCCGGCGCTTTGACCGGATTTCCGTTTCGAGCGTTCGAAGCCGCAAAGCCAGAACGTCGGTAAACGAGGTTCGGTTGGCCAGGATCTTGCGGATGTCCGCGAGGCTCACGCCCGCTTCACGCAGGGCAAGAACGAGGTCCAGCCGCGCCAGGTCGGCCCCGGAATACATGCGGTAACCGCTCTCCGTCCGTGTGGACGGTGGCAGCAACCCCTTGTCCGAGTAAAACCGAAGCCGCCTGACCGGTACGCCGCTCAGCTTCGAAACTTCGCCTATCGAAAAGATTTGATCGTCCATAAACGCGTCCTACGGCCTCCACCAAGTGGAGAGTCAAGCAGGTCGGCGCATTCGGCAAGACGGCGTCAGGGCCGGCCTTTTCCATCTTCGGCAACGACCTCGAACAGATCGCCGCGGTCGTCCAGCTCGATCTCCACGATCCAGCAATCCGGATCGAAGCGGATCTCGCTTGCAAGCGCCGCGTCGACCTGCTCGGCGTCGCTGTCGCTGAGCCGCACTTCGAACTTGCGGCCGAGATCAATCTCGTCGGCGAAGAAATTCTGCGGCGCCGGGGCAAAGAGTGTCTCGGTGCCCAAACGCGTCCGCTGGCGAATGAAGATCGCGCCGGCGTCCTCTGCTCCCTTGCGCAGCACCGCGGCATAGCCGCCAAGCGAAAACGCACGACGCAGCAGGGACGAGACGAAGATGTGGGACTTCAGGCGCATGGGAGGCTGATACACGCGCGGAGCGAAGGAGGCAAACCACAGCTGAGCGACGACAGGCGCGTGGCGTGCATTAAATGCGTCAGAGCGCGCCGATTTCCTTGAGCTTCTTCAGCACCTGGGGATTGGGTTCGCCGGTCTGTGGCAGGCGGTAGTGCTTTTCGAAGTGGCGAATGGCTGCCCGCGTCTGTTCTCCGGCAACACCGTCGACCGCCACGTCCGCATAGGCGAGGTTGCTGAGACCCTTCTGGATGTTCAGCACCAGTTCGCTCGATACCGGAATTTCCGCGCGCGGAACGAAGGTGCTTTCCTTCTCGGCCGAGCGGATGGCCGCAGCGACCGGATCGATTTCCACGCCCCCGCCCTTCGTTTCGGAAAGCGGCCGTCCAGCCGGAACCGCGGCGGCCTTTTCAGCCGGTGCAGACTTCAAGGCCTGCAGCAGCTCGACGCTCGCCGCGCCGGTTCCCGTGCGACCCGCCCGCTCCTCGAACCTCAGGATCGCGGCTGCCGTGCGCGGACCGCTCCGTCCATCCGGCGCGCCGTCATAAAGGCCGATCCGGCCCAATTCCTTCTGGATCTCGGAGACAAGCTTCGACTGCGCCGGATCCGGCACGCTCGCGACCCGTTCGGGCGACGGCTTTTCCGACGCGACGTCCGCGGAGGCAGACGCGATCACATCCTCGACGTTTTCAGCCTTTGCCTCACCCTCGCGCTCGATAACGAAGGTGGTCACCTTTCGCGGCTCGATCTCCTCGCCCTTGGCGATGGCGATTCGCTGCGCCGTTTCGGCGCTGACGAGCGGGACGCGGGTGCGCAACAGCGGCGACGGGTGCGTGCCGTGCTGATACCACATGGCATTGGCCGCAACGAAGGAGAACACGACGAGGAAGGCGGCCGAGCCACCAGACACCAACGGATGGCGCGCCATCAGACGACCGGCAAGCCCAGCACCCCGTCCGGCAAGGACCAGCCCGCGCACGGCCAGGCCGGGCGTTTGCCGCGCAACCTTTTTCCGGTCAGGCTGTTTTCGCTTGCGCGGTGCCATATCCCCGTTCCTCGTTCAAGCTTTTCCCCTCGAACCGCCCCCCTTCGGCGGCCGGGGCGACATCACAATCCTTCAGGCGCGGTGGAAATTCCACCGTCACCGGCGTACGCGCTTCTTCCTGCTCCGCGCAGGCGATACCGGAGCCATCACGCGGCAGCGTGACGACGATGACGGTACCCTCGCCTTCGCGGCTACGGATGGAAAGCTCTCCGCCGTGCAACGCAACCAGACCCTTGACCAGCGAGAGGCCAAGGCCGGTGCCTTCGTAGCGGCGAGTATAATCGTTCTGGATCTGGACAAAAGGTTGACCAAGCAGCGCCAGCTTGTCGGCCGCAATCCCGATGCCGGTATCGCTGACGGAAAGCTTCAGCATCGCGCCGTCGGCCTCCGCATCGATCGTGACGACGCCGCCCTGATCGGTGAACTTGATGGCATTGCCGACCAGATTGATGAGGATCTGCTGGAAGGCGCGCTGGTCTGCGTTGATCTCGCCGATGCCGCGGGTGATGCGGCTTGCAAGCTTCACGCCCTTTTCCGTGGCCTGGTGCGACAACATCGCCTCGCAGGCGGAAACGGCTTCGGCCACACCGAAGGGCTCGGGCATCAGCTCGTAGCGACCGGCTTCGATCTTGCTCATGTCGAGCATGGTGTTGACGACGGAAAGCAGGTGCTCGCCGGACTTATGGATCAGGCCCACATATTCGCGCTGGCGATCGTTCTCGAGCTTGCCGAAATACTCGCCGGCAAGCACGTCGGAAAAGCCGAGAATGGCATTGAGCGGCGTGCGCAGTTCATGGCTGACGGCGGCAAGGAAGCGCGTCTTGGCATCGTTTGCCGATACCGCCTCGGCTGTTCTGGCCGCAGCTTCGGCGCGCAGGCCCGCTTCTTGCGAGACATCACGCGACTGAGCGAGGATCGCGACCAGCCGGCCATTGTCGTCGCGCAGCGGCGCCAGCTCACAGGACATATAGACAAACTGTTCGCCTTCGATCGGCAGCGTGCGCCGCTCGATGCGGATGTCGACCGTCGCCCGGTCGCCGCCCTGGCGAAGAATGTCGATCGCGCTCAGGAAGGTGATGCGATCGGATATGTGGATCTGCTCGATGAAACCCCGGCCCGCTGGATCGCGCATCAGGGTCAGATGCTCGGCCGCGTCGCGGCCGTGCACGGAAAGCACGTTGCCGCGCAGATCATGCACAGTCACCAGACCCGCAAAGAGGTCATAGGCGGCAGACAGATCCGGAACGACCGGCTCCAATGGCGGTGCCACATCTTCCGGCGCGCGGCCGCGAACAATCGCGCCGGCAGCCGCAAGCAGCGAGGCCGAGGCCCAAAGAGCGGTGCCCAAAGGAAGAGCCGAAGACACGGGCATGGCGAGCGACAGGGCAAGCGGCACCACCGGCAGGGCCGTCAGGGAAACCGCTGCCAGCGTGCGCAAACGCTTCGCATGGCGGAGATCGGCCGGCGAAGACGCCTCACGACGGGGAAGCCACAGGGCCGCGACCTCGTCCACACGGGACGTCCATCTGCCAGCCATGTTACGCAATACGCTCACGCTTTACCCTGCTACATTTGTTGTTCTTGCGAGGCCGACGCTCTCTGTTTTCACGACCCTTTGGATCGAGACTCAAGCCGCCTCGTGACATGTCGGAATCTCGCATCCCCGGCTTAATGAAAGAATAAACGCGGCCGTGCCGGAACCGTGCGAAACGGTCGAAAAATCCCGTTTTGAGCCAAATCGGGCGACCTTCATTTCTTGTGGTTAATGGGGCGTAAGCAACGGATTTCTGTGCATTTTCTGCACTGTGTTAACGATTGTGGCGCGGCTTTTGGCGTGCGATTGCCGCTGCGTTCGGGGTTGCCGCGCCCGGCTCTGCCACGAACCTTAACGGCGAACGCTAAAATGCGACACAAATGCCCTGCAAATCGCCGGACACCGGCATTTCATTAAAATTTGAAGCAAATGCCGCTCGATTTCGAAAAGCCGTCTTGTGATTCCCGCCGTAATGTCGATCTCAACAAGGGGCCGGGCACCAAGAGAACGCCGGCAGGCTCCAAGGATTAGAAGGTGGCGTGAACGGGTATCAGGGGATACCACGGCGCTGCGGGATGTCGAAGGTGCAAAAGCCGGCTACAAGACTGGCGGGCCGCGGCAGCCGAACGAAGGATGGGCAGAACATGTGGTTTCTCATCAAGGCGACATTCTGGTTTTCGCTGGTACTGGTGTTGCTGCCGTTCCTCGACCCTTCGAGCGCGCAGAAACTCGAACACGCCCCGAAAGTAGAACTCGGCGACACCTTCTCTGCTGCCAATGAGGCGTTCCAATACATCAGCGCCATCTGCATCCAGAAGCCGGATGTCTGCCAGAAGGGTGCCGAAACCTTCGTTGCCCTCGGCCACCGAGCCCGCGAAGGCGCCCGCATCGCCTACGAATTCCTCGACACACAGTTTGCCGAAACCGATGCCACGACGCCGGATGCCAAGGTGACGACCGGTACGGTCACGCCGGCTGCCGACGTGGCAGCTCCGGCGAGCGAGGTCAGCACCCTCGACGCCGAACCCGTCTTCAAGCGCACCCCGGTTCCGGAAAAGCGCCTCGACCCCAAGGCTGCCGTTATCCAGTGACCGCGCCGCATCCTGCACATTCCTGACTTACTGCCTGACTTGCCGTCCCGTTGCGGCCGCCGCGAGGATCCCATCCCCTCGCGGCGTTTTCTTTTTTGCACCCGCAACCGCTGATTTTCTCGCCGCACAGCCACACGCAAGCCCTGCCTGCTTAGGTCCGCCGCACCGACGGCTGGAGGCAGACAATGCAGATTTATGGGCTTTTCTCGAACGCCAGCGTGACACGCCCGGCGGCGTCCGGCGCCGCCCCCGGCGCAGTTGGCGAAAGCAAGAGCCCTGCCTCGACCGCCCTGCTTCTTGGCCGCGATGACGAAAGTGCTGCGAACCGCGCCGCTGCCGCTAAAAAGAAGCTCGACGAAGTCAAGGAGCAGCTCCGCATGCTCCGGTTCTTCGCATCGGACCCGGAAACGCTTGCAAGGCTCGCCAAGCAGCTTGCACAACAGCTCGGCACGGCCGCCCAGCAGCTGGCCGACGCCGGCGGCGGGGGAGCGGCAAGCGGCGTCGCATCCGCCTCGGCCGCAGCCGTGCTTGCCGATGCCGGCACCGTGCAGGCAGATGCGTCCAGCGCGCAAACCGATGCCCCCGTGGCCGGCGGTGAGGCTGAGCCCTCTTCGGAACGGACAAGCTTTGCCGAGCGTGCCTATCGCGAATTCGGCGGGGATGACGGCGGCTCCGATCCCCTGGCGAAGGTGGCAGCCGAACTCAAATCCGTTGCCGAACAAGTGAAGCAACTGCTGCGCAAGGCGGAGCAGGAATTACGCGCCAAGGGATCCGGCCGCGATGCGGATGAGGCCCGGACCGCCGGCCAGTCGCTTTCGGCCGCCACCGGCAATATCGAGGGCGCTGGCGGCAACGTGACCTTTTCAATCAGTATCCCGACAAGCATCTCGGTCTGACCAAGAGATAGGTACTCCGCATCCGTCGTATATTTGCCGGTTCTCAATGGCTCTGCCATCGCCTATATGAAGGCTGAAAGCCCGAGCGCGTGAAAGCGGCGGGCAAGAACAGGAATGAAAGTGTTCGCGGCAAGGACCGGCGAGCCTATAATCTCCCGACGAATGGACCGGACCATGACGACGCTCGACCAGATCATCGACGATTTCGCCTTTCTTGAAGAATGGGAGGATCGCTATCGCTATGTGATCGAGCTCGGCAAAGCGCTGCCGGAAATGCCCGAGGCCAAGCGCACGCAGGAAAACAAGGTTCAGGGTTGTGCCAGCCAAGTCTGGCTCGTCACCAATGCGGCCGGCAATCCCGAGGATCCCGTCCTTAATTTCGAGGGCGAGTCCGACGCCCATATCGTGCGCGGGCTCGTCGCCATCGTGCTTGCCATCTACTCCGGCAAACATGCCTCCGACATCGCCCGGATCGATGCGATCGACACCTTCGGCAAGATCGGCCTGATCGAGCATCTGTCGACCCAGCGCGCCAACGGTCTGCGCTCGATGATCCGCCGCATCAAGAACGAGGCGGAGCTTCGCCTGGCGGCTTGAACAGCGCGGGGCCGGACGCACGACCTTCTCCATTGCCATCGAAACACAAAGGCCGGACACTCTGGTCCGGCCTTTGTGAACATGCCCATATCCGTCATGCGCGGGGCAATTGGGCCCGCGGGACGACCAGTCTTACTTGCCGCGACGCTTGCGGCGCTGGCCGAGACCCATTTCCTTGGCGAGGCGCGAACGTGCTTCCGCATAGGCGGGCGCGACCATCGGGTAATCGGTCGGCAGGTCCCACTTCTCGCGGTATTCTTCCGGCGACAGATTGTGGTGGGTCATCAGGTGGCGCTTCAGCGACTTGAAGGTGCCGCCGCATTCGAGGCAGGTGATCTGGTCGTCCTGAACGGACTTGCGGACCGATACGGCCGGCTTCGGCTTTTCGACGGGGATGACGACCGGCGCGGGAGCCGCCGTGTTGTTCAGCGCCGAATGCACATCTGCGATCAGCGTGGAAAGCTCGGCGACCGGAACCACATGATTGCTGACGTAAGCGGCAACGATTTCCGCCGTCAGCTCAACCAGAAGTTCATGGCTCGCGCCAAGCGCTGTTTCAGTCATTTCTTTCTCCTATCGGACTTAAGCACAACCCGAAACGGCGTTTCGGGGGAGGAACGCTTGCAAGAGCCGTCAGGAAGCCTTGGCTGCCTTGGGATGGACCATCAACGCGGCAAGGAGAAACACCGGCCGCGATATCAAGAGCTGGAATTTGATTACAAAACCTGCTGCCGAGTCACCGGTGACGACCGAACTCTCAAAGCAACAATCAGCATTCACAACTCAAGCTGGAATTTCAGATCAAAGTATTTTCCACGACGACACTTTACATTTACTCGATTAACATCGATGCGCGAAAAATCCAAACATAAATTTAGCGACACTTAGCAAGTTTATCTCCAAATTGCTAAAATGGCCACACTCGATCGTAATGTTCTGAAATACAGTTTCAGAACTGTCGTCGATCAGTCGCGACGCGGCTCTTCCTTTTGCGGAAGCTGATCTATGACAGACAGCTTTGTCAGCCTGTAACCTACCTGATGTGCGGCTTTTGCCAGGAGATGAGCCGAGATCGGCGCAGTCAGAACGAAGAAAAAGAAGCCTGCGAGCGCGCGAATCAAGATGGCTGGATCGAGAGAATGCACGCCTGCGGCCAGAAGCAACAGGCCCGATCCGATCGTGCCGGCCTTGGAGGCCGCATGCATGCGCGTATAGAGATCGGGGAAACGGATGATGCCGATCGCCGCCAGCAGCGAAAAGATCGCGCCGACAACCAACAGAACGGCGACCAGCAGGGTGACGGCAATCTCGAGGACCGGGCTCATCGGCGCGCCCCCTTGCGCTTGCGCTGCGTCGATTTGCCTCTCGTCGCCGACGCGCGTTTGACCTGCACTCCGCCCCCTTCGACAGCCGCCCTCTCCGGCGACAGGCCGCGCGCGAGGACGAAGCGGGCAAAGGCGACCGTTGCCAGGAAACCGACAAGGCCGAGCGCGATGGCTATGTCGATGTAAAGGTTGAAGCCGGTGCGGATGGCAACGACAGCGATGAGGCCGATGGCGATCGCCACCAGCATATCGAGGCCGAGCACCCGATCCGGCAATGTCGGGCCGCGGATGATGCGCCAGACCGTTATCAGAAGCGCTGCGGACAGGACGACAAACGCAAAGCCGGTGGCAAGGGCGAGAATCTGCGCCGACAGGGTCATTCGAAAGCCTCCTTGATCCGGCGCTCGAAGCCATTGGCGATATCGCGCCTGAGGCCACCCGGATCGGCGCAGTCGAGCGCATGAACATAGAGCGTGCGGCGGTCGTCGGAGACGTCGACCGACAGCGTTCCCGGCGTCAGCGTGATGAGATTGGCCAGCAGCGCGATTTCGAAGTCGCTCTTGACCGTCAGCGGATAGGCGAAGATGCCGGGCTTCAACACCATCTTCGGCTGAATGACCAGCAAGGCGACCTTGGTCGCCGAAATTGCCAGTTCCTTGAAGAACAGCGCCGTCAGCAGGAAAAGCTTGATCGGGCGCACAGGGTAGGCAACCGGCTGAAGCTCGCGCCGGATGAGAAAGAGCGACAGTGCTCCGACGGCAAAACCGAGGATCAGGTTGGCCGGCGAGAAGCTGGCGCTGATGGCGCCCCAGATCGCCGTGAACACGAGATTGATGGTCAGGAACTTGGTCACGGGGCACCTCCCGGGAAGACCGAGTCCAGGTAGGCCGACGGCTCGGAAAGGCCCGCCGCTGCACTCTGAACCATGGCAAGCAACGGCTCCGGATAAAGACCGATCGCGAGCGCCAGCACAGTCAAGGCTGCAAGCGGCAGAAGTGCCGTCGGCGCGATCGTCGCAGACGCAGCGCCGCCCTCACCAGAGGCCGCATCACGCCAATAGGCGAGCAGGAAGAAGCGGCCGGTGACGATGGTCGTCAGGAAGCCGGTCAGAAGCAGGACCGCCGCCAGCCACCAGGCGCCGATATCGAGCGCCGCCTTGACCAGCATCACCTTGGGCCAGAAGCCGGAGAACGGCGGCAGGCCGGAGACGGCGAAGGCAAGCATGAGCGTCAGCGCCGCGAAACCGGCATGGCGGCGATAGAGGCCCGCCAGAGAGACAAGCGAGAAGCTGCCGCCGAGCCTCGCCGCGACACCGGACGCGAGATAAAGCGCGGTCATGACGAGCATCGAATGCAGCGCGTAGAAGATCGCGCCGCCGATGCCGCCCGGGCCGCCGACAGCGACACCCGCAAGGATCGAGCCGATGCCGGAGACGACGAGATAGCCGAGCATGCGGCGGAAATCCGTCTGCGCCAACGCGCCCAGAACGCCGACGAGCATCGTCAGCGCGCCGGCAATGGCGATGACGAAGCTCAGTTCTTCGCGTTCGACCGGCAGCAGCATGACGGTAACGCGGATCAAGGCGTAGATCCCGACCTTGGTAAGCAGACCGGCAAAGAGCGCCGACACGACCACGCGCGGCGTATGATAGGACGCCGGCAGCCAGAAGTTCACCGGAAAGGCAGCAGCCTTCATGCCGAAGGCAAGCACGAACAGCGCCGTCAGCGTCATCAGCGGCGCCGTACCCGCGAGCCCCTCGGCCTTGCGGGCAATGTCGGCCATGTTGAGCGTGCCGAAGCTCGCATAGAGATAGCCGGTCGTGATCAGGAACAGGGTCGTCGCGACCAGGTTGAGGAAGCCGTATTTCACCGCTCCGTCGATCTGTTCGCGTTCGGAGCCGAGCACGATCAGGCCGAAGGACGAGATCAGCAACACCTCGAACCAGACATAGAGATTGAAGATATCGCCGGTCAGAAAGGCGCCGGAGACGCCGGCCATCAGCAGCATCAGGAACGGATAGAAGCCGTAGCGCCGGCCGCTGTCGTTGATGTCGGCGAGCGAATAGATGCCGCCGGCAAGCGCCACGACGGAGGCCGTCAAAGCAAAGAGCGCGCCGGTCAGGTCGACGGTGAAGGCGATGCCGAAAGGCGGCAGCCAGCGCCCCATGACCATCGTTACCGGTCCGCTTGCAAGGACATGGCGAAGTAGGAGCGCGTCGATGATGACGAGCCCGGCCAGGCCGGCAACCGCGATGTAGGGATGCCAATCAATTTTCCGGCGCAGCATCACGAGCAGCGCGCCGATTGCGAGGCACCAGGCAACTGGCAGGATGACCAGCCAGTCGGCAGACGCGACGGGCTCGAGCACGAGCGCGGCGGAGAGATCTGCGGGGGGAGAGGTTGTAGCGGCCATGGGTCGGTCAGTATCCAAGCGGCGCGGCCGGCTCGTCCTTCGGCTCGGCAACGCGCATCTCGTCGGTATTGTCGGTTTGCAGCTGCTCGTATGCCCGCCACGCAAGAACCAGCAGGAACGCGAAAAAGGAGAAGGAGATGACGATCGCCGTCAGGATCAGCGCCTGCGGCAGGGCGTTGGCGGCGGGGCCGACGAGCGCATCCTTTTGGCTGGGAACGACCGGCGGGATGCCACGCGTGAGCCTGCCACCGGTAAAGATCAGGAGGTTGACGGCATTTCCGAGGATGGCAACGCCAAGCAGCACCCGGATGACATACTTCGACAGGAGCAGATAGACGGCGACCGTGAAGAAGATGCCGACGAGCAGAGCGAACCAGGCTTCCATCATTCGCCTCCCCGCTCTTCGAGCGAAAGCGCAATCGAACTGATCGCGCCGACGACCACGAGATAAACGCCGCAATCAAACAGCATCACCGTCGAGAGCGGTACTTCCAGGCCGAGCACCGAGGGATAGACCCACAGGCCGGTCATGAAGGGAACGCGGGCGGCGATCGAGATCAGGCCGGCGACCGTCGCGGCCAGGAGGCCTGCCCCGGCAATCGCCATCGGGTGGAAATAGATCGCGCGGCGCACCGTCTCGACACCGCAGGCGATGCCGTAGATCGCCAGCGCAGACACCGCGATCAAGCCGCCGATGAAACCGCCGCCCGGCTCGTTGTGGCCGCGCAACAGGACGAAGATCGAAAACAGCACCATGAGGCTCGTCAGGAACGGCGCGACGGCGCGGAAAATCACCGACTTCATGCGCCTTCCTCCGCATCCGGATCGTTATCGGCGACGCGTCGAAGCGAACCCGCCCTCAAGCGAACCAAGGACAGGATCGCAAGACCCGTGACCATCACCACTGCGATCTCGCCCAGCGTGTCCGTGCCGCGGAAATCGACGATGATGACGTTCACCACATTGGCGCCGTGGGCGATCGACTTCGAGTAGAGATTGAAGAAGTCGGTGAGCGTCGCATCGAAGGGTACACCCGTCACCTTCAACAGCATCAGCCCGAAGCCGAGACCGCAGGCAAGGGCGATCGCGACATCCGGGATTTTTTGCGCAAGCGGACGATGGTCCGATGGTGACAACCGGAGCCGCGTCATCACAAGCGCAAGGACGACGACCGAAAGCGTCTCGATCATGAACTGGGTGAAGGCCAGATCCGGCGCGCCATAGAGCAGGAAGATGACCGCGACGGCAAAGCCCTGGATGCCGAGCGAAACGATGGCGGTCAACCGGTCGGCAGCAAGCACCACCGCGATGAGGCCGATGACCGCGATCGCCATGATCGCCAATTCATGCAGCGGCACGTCGGCGGCAAAGAGCGGCGGGCGCGGGAACTCGCCATAGGCGATCGGCACGACCAAAAGCACGAAGGCAATGAGGATGAAGGTCGCGGTCATGTAGACTTCGAGGCGCCCGGATTGCAGCCGGCGGGTCAGTGCGACGGAGAAACGAACGAGCCCGCGGATGAACTGGTCGAAGCCACGATCCGGACCCCAGCCGATATCGGCAAGGATCGTCGCCATGAAGGCACGCACACGGTCTAGCTTCAGATAAAAGCCGATGCCGATGACTGCGGTCACGATCGACATGATCAAGGGCAAGCCGACGTGAGGAACGACCGAAATCGTGACCGCACGGGGTTCGCCCGCGATCGCCGACGCCATCGGCGTCGATACCAGTTCATGCGTCAGTCCGGAAAGCAGCGCCGCGGAGAGCCCCTTGGCGGCAAGCAGCGCCGGCCCGAGCCAGAGCAAGATCGGAGCCTCGTGGGCCGCCTTCGGCGTCTCGATCTTTGCACCGACGAACGGCTTGAGCGCGACGGCAAAGGCCACCGCGAACATCAGTGCATTGCCGAGGATCGCAATCGCGGCAAAGACCAGGGAACGGCGATCGAAGCCTGAGAGTGCGTAGTAGATCTCCTCCTTGGCGATGAAGCCGAAGAAGGGAAACAGTCCGCCCATCGAGAATGCCGCGGCAAGCGCTATGACGAAGGTGAGCGGCATGGCGGAGCGAAGTCCCCCGAGCCTCGTCGCGTCGCGCGTGCCGGTCTCGTGGTCGATGATGCCGGCGACCATGAACAGGGCGCCTTTGAACAGCGAATGGGCGACAAGATAGAGCACCGCCGCTTCGATCGCGTGGGGTGCGCCAAGCCCTGTCAGCATGACCAGCAGGCCGAGGGACGCCATCGTCGTGTAGGCGAGCATCAACTTCAGGTCAGTCTGGCGGCAGGCGAGCGCCGCGCCGATGACGAGTGTGGCGCCGCCAAAGAGCGGCAAAAGGATCTGCCATTCAGGTGTGCCGCCGAGCACCGGGTTCAGCCGCATCAGGAGATAGACACCGGCCTTCACCATGGTCGCCGAATGCAGATAGGCCGAGACGGGCGTCGGGGCTTCCATCGCGTTCGGCAGCCAGAAATGGAAGGGGAACTGGGCCGACTTGGTAAAGGCGCCGCCAAGTACCAGGAGCAGCGCCGCCAGATAGAACGGGCTTTCGCGCATCTCCGGCCCGAAGGCAGACAGCAGCGAGAGTTGGGTGACGCCGCTGACATTCCAGATGATCAGCAGTCCGGCAAGCAGGAACAGGCCCCCGCCTCCGGTTACGACCAGCGCCTGCAGGGCTGCGCGCCTTGCCGCCTCGCGCGAATGATCGAAGCCGATCAGCAGGAACGAGGTGATCGAGGTCAGTTCCCAGAATACAAAGAGCATCAGGAAGCTGTCGGAGACGACGACCCCGAGCATCGAGCCCATGAACATCAGGATGAAGGAAAAGAACCGCCCCTGCTGCGGGTGGCCTTTCAGATAGCCGCCGGAATAGAGCACGATCAGCGCGCCGATGCCGGCAATCAGCAGGACAAATGTGAGCGACAGGCCGTCGATCAGCCAGGAAAAGCTGACGTTGAACGAGGGTATCCAGGCATAGCCGCCCGTAACCACCTCGCCCTTGGCGACTTCCGGCCAGAAACGGATAAAGTGCAGCACGATCGCCAAGGGAAACAGCGCAAGCACCCAGGCGGCGTTGTGCCCGAGAAGACGTGTCAGAAGCGGCGCGAGCAATGCCGCGACGAAAGGCAGTGCGAGGGCCAGAAATGTCAGGGCCGCAACATCCATCGTCCTGGCCTGCTCCTTTTATTTCATCGTATGATCGATCGGACTCCCGACATAAAAGAAGGGTGTTGGGGTCTCAAGCCTTATCCGGATAAAATCGGCGTTATATATCCGTCAGCTCGGCCGGACGAACCGAAGCGGAAGCCTTGCATTACCAGATTCGCGCGATTTACGCGGTGTCCGCCAACAACAATTAAAATGCTGTTAGCAAAATATTCATCGGGCGGCGGGGGATAGATCGAACATTCTGGAAACGGAACTGCAAGACGTGATAGTTGTATTTGCAGACTTTCTCAATTCAGAGCGAACCGACCAGAAGCCTCCGCCGGCAGACCTTGCAACGGCTCAGAAGCGGTTGCCCGCTTCAGTATCGATAACGACAGGCACGGAACAGAACATCACTATCTCGAATAGGGCGGGACCCGCTTGGAACGATCTCGCATAGTCGTCATCGCCAGTATCCTGGCCGCCCTCGGCGCGATCCTGCCGATGCTTGCGGCCTACTATCTTTCCTGGTCGATCGCCGTGCGCGGCGAACAGGCCCGGCTCGCCCGCCTGGCCGACTATGCCATCATGCGCGCAGACGCCGCGCTCGGAGAAGCGTCCCGGGCGCTGAAGACGGCCGACCGGTTCGATATGCCGCCATGCATGGCCACGCATATCGCAGCCTTGCGCTCCCTCGTCGTCAACACGACCGCCATCGAGGATATCGGCTACTTCGAGAACGGGTTGCTCAGATGCACCTCGTGGGGTTACCCGCCGCGTCGGCTCACCCGCTCGCCGCCTGCCGATTTCTTTGCGAGCAACGGCGTCGAAGTCATCCCGCGGATGTATCCGACGATCAGCACCGGCGCGCCCATGACGGCGTTCCGGTATCGCTCCTACACGGTGCTGACCAACCCGGTCCGGTTCGTCGACGTGATCGCCGAGCCCGGCACCCGGCTTGCAGTCGCCACCAAAAACGGCGTGCTGGTCAGCACCCTCAACGATCCTGACCCGTCGCTGACGGAACGGCTCGCCGATCTTCCGAAGACCGGCAGCAACGCCGACGACCTTTTTGCAACATCACGGGACGCAAACTGGATCGCCGTTGCCACTGCGCCCAGCATCGCCATTCTAAGCGACATGGATCGGGAACGCCTGCTGCTCTTACCAGGCGGAGCGCTGGTCGCGGCGCTGATGGTCGGGCTTGTCGTCTGGCTATCCCGGCGTCGTCTGTCGCCGCTTGGCGAGCTTTCGATTGCCGTGCAGCGGCGCGAGTTCATCGTCCACTACCAGCCGCTGATCGAGCTCAAGACCGGCATCTGCGTCGGTGCGGAGGCCCTGGTGCGATGGCGGCGACCGGATGGGCAGATGGTCCGGCCAGATCTCTTCATCCCTCTTGCGGAAGAAAACGGACTGATCGAGGAAATCACCGATCAGGTCCTCTATGCGACGGTCGCCGAATTGAAGAGCGTGCTCGTCGCCGACCGCTCGCTGCACATCGCGATCAACCTCGCCGCCGACGACCTGAAATCCGGGCGCATCCTGCCGGTGATCGAGACGGCGCTTCGAAACACCGGCGTGCTTACAGAACAGATCTGGCTGGAGGCAACCGAACGCGGCTTCATGGACGTCAAATCCGCCCGGGCGACGATCGAGGAGGCGCGCCGGCGTGGCCACTCCGTGGCCATCGACGACTTCGGCACCGGCTATTCGAGCCTGCAATACCTGCAGGAGCTACCGCTCGATGCGCTGAAGATCGACAAGTCGTTCATCGATACTGTCGGCACCGATTCGGCCACCAGCTCGATCACGCCGCATATCATCGACATCGCCAAATCGCTCGATCTCTACATCGTCGCCGAGGGGATCGAGCGGCAGGAACAGGCCGACTATCTCATCGAGCGCGGCGTGCAGTACGGCCAGGGCTGGCTGTTCTCCAAGGCGCTGCCGGCGGCCGAGTTCATCGCCTTCTACAATGACAGCAAACGCAGACTCGGGGCCGGGCCGGCGGTGATCCGCCGCGAAATCGCTTGAGGCCCCTTCACGCGGACGCGGCCTGGTGATGTTTGCGCGCGCGGTCCTGCATTCCTATATAGTCGCGGCAACGACAGGAGACGTTCATGACGACCGTAAAGACGCCGAAAGTGGTGAAAACCGATGCGGAATGGCGGGCACAGCTCTCGCCGGAGCAGTATCGCATCACGCGACAGCAGGGCACCGAGCGTCCGTTCACTGGTCCGTTCCTCAACAACAAACAGACGGGCACCTACGAATGCGTCTGTTGCGGCCGGGCGTTGTTCCGCTCCGACACCAAGTTCGATTCCGGTTGCGGTTGGCCGAGCTACTTCGCTGCGGTCGACGATCAGGCGATCCGCGAGATCGAGGACCGCTCCCACTTCATGGTGCGCACGGAAATCCGCTGCGCCGATTGCGATGCGCATCTCGGCCACGTCTTTCCCGACGGCCCGCCGCCGACGGGGCTGCGCTACTGCCTGAACGGCCATGCGATGACGTTTACCGAGGATTGACACCGGGGCGCGGAAGGAGTGGCATGGGATGCTGTTCCGCCGGGAACGGTCCCATGGCGCCAGCCGCGCTAGAAGCAATAGATCGAGCAAGCGAGAGGAGGTCCGCATGCTACGCATCCTGACAGCACTCGCATTGCTGCTTCCCTCCGCCCTCACAGCGGCGGCGGCCGAAGACTGGGTTCCCTACGCCAACGCCCGCTTTGGCTACGTGCTCGACATTCCTCCCGGTTTCGAGCTGCAGAGCCGGGGCGACAATGGCGATGGCGCGAGTTTTCACGCCAACGACAACGGCGCGACCCTTTCGGTCTTTGGCAGCACGCTCATGGACGGTGACTTCGAGACCGACGTCAACGACCGCATGGGCTACGAGCGGGAGGGTGACTGGCGGATTTCCTATTCGCGTGTGACGGCCGCCTGGGCGAGTTTCTCGGGCGCGCGCGGTGACGAAGTATTCTACACCCGCGCGATCGCGCTCTGTGACGGCAGCGCCGCCTATTTCCGCCTGCAGTACCGCAAGACCCGGCTCACCAGCTTCGATGGCGTGATTTCGCGCATGGCAGAGGCGTTGAGACCTTCAGAAGGTTGCCAGCATCCACCGGTCGCCGCGGCCGCCGGCGAAGCGCCAAACTGATCGCCGCTCAGGACGCGGCGCTGAAACAGGTCAGCACGGCCGAATAGTGTACCGCCGCTCCGGTTACGACGAAGCCATGCCAGATGGCGTTCTGGAAGCGCAGCTTTTCCCACACATGGAAGATCACGCCGGCAGAATAGATGATGCCGCCGATCAGGATCAGCACAAGCGTCGTTGCCGTCAGCGCCGACAGCAGCGGGCCGACCGCGAGCACGCCGCTCCATCCCATGGCGAGATAGAGCAGGATCGCCAGCCGGTCGAAGCGGCCCGGGAAGAAGCACTTGATGGCGACGCCCAGGCCGGCGATCGCCCAGATGCCGATCAGCATCACGAACAGGAAGGGATCATCGAGGCCGCGCTGCAGGAAGGGCGTATAGGTCGCGGCGATCAAGACGAAGATCGAGGAATGGTCGAAGCGGCGCAGGAACCACTTGGTGCGTGAAACCGGATAGAGGTTGTAAAGAAACGAGATCGAGAGGGTCGCGAGCAGCCCCGCGCCATAGACGGCGGCGGCCGCGAGTTGACCGGTCGTGCTCCACACCGTTGCGTAGAAGATCAGCGCGGTCACGCCAACCAAGGCAGCCGCCAGGCCGATGCCGTGAACGATGCCGTCGGCAATCAGTTCCGAACGGTCATAGTTCCATTTGACGCCTGCGAATTCCACGTCTTCCCTCTCCCCGAGCCTTTTCTTCTCCGGCGGCGCGCATGCCCCGTCGCACCGCAACGTTTCCACCATCCTGCCACAAGGCCGCGCCGCGGCAAAGAAGCAGGGACGTGGCAAAAGCATCAACTTTTGCAACGCATTACAACAATCGCATGACCGGTCTGAGAAGTTTGACGGGAGACTTGCCGAAGGCCACGGCGATGACCACATGAACGGCCGAAGGATGCGATCGGGAGGATCATTATGTCAGTCTTGCGTAGCCCTCAGCCGGATCAGGCGGCCGCGCTCAGCGACCTCTGCGTGCGATCAAAGGCCGTTTGGGGTTATGACGCCGCCTTCCTTGAGGCATGCCGGGCGGCTTTGACGCTCACAGCCGACGACTGGATGGATTCGGAGCTTCAGGTCGCCATGGAGGGCGAGCGCATCCTCGGCCTGGCGCAGGTCCGCGGGAGCGGACAGGTGGTCGAACTGGACAAGCTGTTCATCGAGCCGGAAGCACGGGCGGCAGGCATTGGCCGGCAGCTTTTCGACTGGTGCGTCGCAGCCGCCCGCAAGCGCGGCGCAATAGTCATGACGATCGATGCGGATCCCGGCGCTGCCGACTTTTATCGCCGCATGGGCGCGGTCGATGACGGGGTCGTCGCGTCGAGCGTGATCCCCGGGCGGTTCCTTCCCCGACTGAAAGTGGATTTGGGGAGCGGTCCGACCGCCTGACGTCAACGCCCGCCGCGGGCGACCTCGGCCGCGCACTCCTGACAGAGTGGCGCATGAGGCACAGCCTGCAGGCGCGCCGCCGAAATCGGCAGGCCGCAGCGCACGCAGGTTCCGAAGGTGCCGGCGGCGATCCGATCGAGCGCGGCATCGATCGCGCGGATCTCCTCCTGGCCCGCAAGGCCAAGGCCTTCGAGAACCTCGTCCCCTTCCCGCTCGGTCACCCGGTCCGGGACATCAGCGTTCATCGGCTCATCGAGATCGTGCTCGATCCTGACCAGACGCCCCTGCAGCTCCGCCTTGCGGCGTGTCAGGCGGTCGTGAAAGTCGTCAAGCCCATGTTTGTCCATCTGAAGACTCCTTGGCGGTGGCGGCGCGAAGGTCTCGCGCCGCATGCGCTCTTGTTGTTCGTGGCTTACCGGTCGACGAGAACGGCGCAGGGGCAATGGCTGACGACCCGGCTTGCCGTCGATCCGATGAAGTAGTCGATGAGACCCGGCCGATGGGACGCGATGATGACGAGATCGGCGTTTTCTTCGCTGGCAAGGGCGTTAATGGTGCCGGCGGCCCCGCCGGTGCGGATTTCGATGCGGCCCTTGATCCCATGCTTGGTTTTGAGCGCCTCGAGCGTCTTTAACGCCTGCTTTCGGGATTCCTCGACCATTTCCAGCGGGAAATCCACGATCATGTAGCCTTGCGCATAGGCGTTCAGATCCTCGACGACGTTCAGCAGGATAATCTCGCCCCCCTCATCGATCAGCTTTTCGGCAATGCCGAGCACGGACTCGCCGTGTTCGAGCTGATCCATGGCAATCGGGACGATGATCTTCTTGTACATGCTGTACTCCTTCTGTTGCCCACGCGGATCGCCAGGCTGTTGCCACAGGCCAATCCCTCGTCTCAAGATTGCGCCTCGACGGCATCTTCGGCTTTGATTGAAATCAAATCGAAAGCGCTGCGCGCGCATGGCCCCACTCGAAATGAGGTAGGGCGACGACAACCACTGTCAACGCGCGTCGAACACAACATCAAGTGACTGACAGGCTTCCGTGAACGAACGAGGCGGCCCATATTCCCAACAGTTTCGATGAAACTGAAACGGCGAACCGGCCGTAGCTTCGATGCCAAGGAGACAGACATGACCTCGCAGGAGACTTTCGACATGCCAACCGACCATGCGCTTGCCATGCCCGCGCATGTCGAGCATGCGCATCTGGTCGTCCAGGATCTGCCGGCCGTGTCCGCCTGGTATCAGAAGATCATGGGCCTGAGCCCGATCGAAGCGAGCAAGAGCGGCGAGACGCTGGGCGTCAATGGCCACCCGCTGCTGACGCTGACGACCGAAGGCAACGCCGCGCGGGCGCCACGCAACGCGCCTGGCCTCTTCCACAACGCCTTTCTTGTTCCGAGCCGCGAAGAACTCGGCCGCTGGCTCGCCCATATCGCGCACAACAATATCAGGCTGCAGGGCGCGTCCGACCACCTGGTCAGCGAGGCGATTTACCTCGCCGATCCGGAAGGCAACGGCATCGAAGTCTATCGCGACCGACCGCGGAGCGAATGGACGTTTAAGCCGGATGGGACCGTCGGCATGGATACGCTGCCGCTCGATCTGCAGGCGCTCTACGACGAAGCACCCAAGGACAATTGGGGCGGCATGGCGGACGGGACGGCCATCGGCCATATCCATCTGCAGGTGTCCGATATTCCTCAGGCCGATGCTTTCTTCCGCGACGTGCTGGGCCTGGGGCTGATGGCACGCTATCCCGGCGCGAGCTTCTTCGGCGCGGGCAAGTACCACCATCACGTCGCCGCCAATATCTGGAACTCGCGGGGTGCGCCGAAGCGCGAAGGCCACATGACCGGACTTTCGGATTATACGATCCAGTACAAGGAGCCGGGCGAGCTCACAGCGGCGCTCGCGAAGCTCGATACGCTGGAAATCGCTGTCAGCCGCAACGGCAATGGCCACAGCCTCGTCGACCCCTGGGGCATCGGCCTCAAGCTCGTCGCCTGATCCTCTCTCCCAGGCCACAGGCGCCTTTGCGCCAGTGGCAAACTTGCCGGCCGCAGCCGCCTCAGGCGCTGCGGTCGTATTTTTGCTGGGCTTGCAGCACAGCCTCGATGTTCTCCTCCGCCCAGCGCGTCAGCGCCGCGACCGTCGATGTCAGCGTGCGACCGAGCGGAGTGATCGCATATTCCACGGTCACCGGCACCGTCGCAAAGACGCTGCGGCTGACGAGCCCGTCCCGCTCCAGCTTCTTCAGGGTCTGCGACAGCACCTTCTGCGAGATGCCGTCGATCTCGCGCTTCAACTGGTTGAAGCGCACCGGCTGTTCATCGAGCTTTCCAAGCACCAGCACGGCCCATTTGTCGGCAAGCCTGTCCAGCACCAGGCGGGTCGGACAGGTCTGGATATAGACGTCGTACTCCATCGGGCACCCCATCGCGGTTTCCGGGCGGAAACCATGTCACCAAAAACTGCCTCCTTTACAGCATTTTCCCGGACCAATATCCAGTATCCATCCGCAACATGGTTTCATTTGGATACTCAGGAGAACGGTGATGGCAGGCAAGATTCTGGTTCTTGGATCGAACGGGACGATCGGCAGCAAGGTGGTACGGGCGCTGGCCGCACGTGGCGAAACGGTCAGGGCTGCGTCCCGAAAGGCGACAGCCGTTGATGGCGCGGAAGCCGTCGCCTTCGACTACGAGGATGCCACGACCTTTGGCCCGGCGCTCGACGGCGTCGACCGCCTGTTCGTTCTGACACCGGCGGGATATCTCGACCCGGTCGGGCTGGTCGGACCGATCATGGCCGCCGCTGCCGCGCGCGGCATCAAGGTCGTGCTGATGACCGTCATCGGCGTCGATGCGGACGATAACATCCCCTATCGCCAACTTGAGCTGCAGCTCGAGAAAACCGGAACACCCTTCGTCATCCTCCGGCCAAACTGGTTCTCCGACAATTTCCAGAGCTACTGGATCGAGGGTATCCGCCACGGCGCGATCGCGGTTCCGGCGGCCGAAGGCAGGACGAGCTTCATCGATACACGCGACATTGCCGAAAGCATCGTGGCAGCGTTGACCAGCGAAGCCTTCAACGGCCGCGCCTTCAACCTCACCGGGCCGGAAGCGCTGAGCTACGGCGAGGCGGCAGCGATCCTGTCACGCGTGACCGTTAAGCCCATCGCCTACACGCCTGTCGATGACGAGACCTTCGTCGGCGTGCTGGTCGGCGCCGGGGTGCCCGAGGACTACGCCCACTTCCTCGCGTCGATCTTCCATCCCGTGCGCGAAGGCTGGGTGGCAAACCCTACCGGCGACGTAAAGATATTGACAGGCCACGAGCCGCGTAGCCTGGAAACCTACGCCAAGGACAATGCCGAGGCTCTCAGGGCCTGACCGAACCCGGACGATGGCCGCTCGTTCCCGCGCGGGCGGCCTGCGTCAACACGCCGCTGGATAGTTCCCAGACAACCGATCAATAAACTTGAGTATTATACTCACATATTTTAACCGCATGCCCAATCGGCCTCGCCCAAGGTCGCATTCATGCGGAGTTAATAATATGAAAAATAAGAGTTTTCTTGCGGCTGCCCTGGCGAGCAGCACCCTTCTTTCGAGCCCCGCGCTGGCGGTGGATTTTCGTCCGCAGGCGGAAATCGAAGGCGGCTTCTTCAGCGGCGGGTCAGCTGCCGGCGGCGGCTTTTTCCTCCCCTTCGTGCTCGATTCGGGCAATGCGATTTTCATCGATACACGCGGGGCCATTGCCAACGATTCCGTCCGCCAGGGCTCCGTCGGCGTGGGCTATCGTTTCCGCGCCAACGACCAATGGGTCATCGGCGGCTACGGCTACTACGACTATCTGAAGAGCGACCACGGCAACGCCTTCAGCCAGCTGTCCTTCGGCCTCGAGGCGCTCAGCGGTGACCTCGAAATGCGCAGCAACTTCTATCTGCCTTTGACCGGCGCCAAGACGCTGAGCGCCTTCAATGCCGCCTATGTGCGCGACCACGTGCTCGTCTTCCAGGAAGGCAAGGAACGGGCGCGGCGCGGCATCGACGCCGAAATCGGCGGGCGCCTGCCTGTCTTTGCGGAAGACTCCAACGTTCAGCTGAAGGTTTTCGGCGGCAGCTACTGGTATGGCGGCCGCAACCTCGGCGACATGTTCGGCGCCAAGCTGCGTGCGGAACTGACCTTTGCCGACCTGCCGGGCCTTTCCGAGGGATCGACCGTCTCGCTCGGCGTGACCGGCACCTATGACAACGAGGACAAGCTGAAGGGCGCCGTCATGGCACGGCTGCGCATCCCGTTCGGCGCGACCGGCTCGACCGCCGACGCTTTCGATCCGATGACCCAGCGTGTCGAGCGCGCCACCCGCATCCGCACCCATGCGGGCGCCACCGGCGATGTCGAGGCCGCGCAGCTTGCCGGCACCGGCCGTAATGCCGGCCGGGTGGTAACCCTTTCCTCGGCTTCCGGCAATGCCTCCGACATCAACGCCCTGATCGGGGCTGCCGGCGCCGACGCGCTGATCCTCGCGGACGGCAACCTCGGTCTCGACCGCACACTCGCACTCGGCAACGGCCAGACACTCCTTGGCGGCGGCGGCGCAATTGCCGTTAGCGGCGCGCGCAGCGGCGCGACCGCAACCTTCGTCAATCAGGGTGCGGCCACCACGATCACCGGCTACAACCCGGCCCAGGACGTGATTGCCATGGCGTCGGGCAGCACCATCTCGTCGCTTTCGGTCCGCGGCGGCCTAGCCGGCATTTCGGCCACGAATACCGCAGATGTCACCGTCGACAAGGTCGACATTGGCGCCACCAACCACGACGGCATTCGCTTCACGCGCGTTAATGGCGCGCTGGTTCAGGACAGCCGCATCCACGACCTCTACATTTGCGAGAACAACACGACCTGCGAATTCTCGATCTACAACCCCAACAAGGCGCCCTATGCCGCCGTCAGCTCCGTCGGCAGCCGAAACGTGACGGTGCGCGACACTGTCATCGACAAGGTCACCTATGGGGTCTTTGCCGGCGGCGAGTTCAGGAAGGTCGGACGGACAGACTACGAACTGGTCACCGGCACGCAGAACGTCACGCTCTACAAGGTGACGATCAGCAACTCCCGCCGCGAAGGCGTGCTGCTCGTCGCCGGCAAGGATGTCAGGCTCAACCGTGTAACGGTCGACAATGCCAAGCAGGACCGGGACATGGATCTCGTTGTGCTGCAGGGCACCTCCAACGTCGCGATCAACGACATGCGGCTCTTTGGCGGCATCAACGGTCTGATGCTGGTCTCGAGCCCGAACCTCGATGCGACGACCACCAACGTCAACGTCAAAGGACTGACCGTCGACGGTACCCGCAACGCCGGCATCTTCTTCAATCCCGTCTCCGGGATTTCGCTCGAGGACGTCAAGGTAACGAATGCCGGCACCTATGGCGCCTTCATCTACGGCAACGAGTTCGAGTTCCTTGGAGGACCGGTGCGCGACGTCGTGCTGAAGAACATGACCGTCGACAAAGCCGGCAAGGCGGGCCTCTACTTCTCGGGCCCGACCGAAGACATCACCGGCAATGTCAGCGTGAGCAACACGCCGAAGGATTGCCTGCTCGACAACGGCTGGTCGGCCGGGACGATCACCCAGTCGCCGGGTTCGGTGCTGACCGTCAACGGCGTCAAGCTCGATCAGGGCAACGCCGCGGCCCGTTGCCGCTGATAACCGAAGCCACGCCCGGGCGACCGGGCGTGGCTCTTTTGTCCGGTTTGCTTCGACGCGCGACCTATACCGGGCGTCGGCATTCGAAGGTGACGACATGGTCACCGTCCCTTGGAGCACGGCCGAAGGTATAGTCGCCGGAAACGACGAGATCTTCGAAACCGGCTGCCTGCAGCGTCAGCAGCATTTCCTGAATGCCCCACCAGCGCATGGTGAAGAATTCAAGCTCGCTCGACGCCAGTCGTCCTTCTTGCCAGAGGTCGTAGCGCAGGTGGGAAACGGTCGTCTGGCCGATGATGTCGGTCTTCACACGCTGGCTGGTCAGGGTCAAAAGGTCGCCCGTCTCCGTTTGCCAGCTCCGGATATTCGGCTGCAGGTCGGCAACCATGTCGCCCGGGTAAAGATCGAAGATCAACCGACCATCCGGCGCCAGGTGATCGTAAAAGCGCTTCAGCACGGCTGATGCCGCTGCATGATCGGCGATCAGCTGCAACGAACCGGCGGGTACGACAATCGCATCGAAGCGCTTTGCATAGGTGAAGGTTTCGAAGGTCTGGCGAGACAGGGCCGGCGCCAAGTCGCGGCCGGCGCATTGGGCGAGGCAATAGTCGAGCATGTCCTGCGAGGCATCAAACCCGCAGACATCGAAACCGGCCTCCAGCAACGGGATCAGCGCTCGGCCGTTGCCGACGGCTGGTTCGAGGATCGGCCCACGATAGCCGTCGAGCCTCTGCCGATAATACTCGATGTCGCCGAAGGACTTTCCAATATATTTGTCTAAATTATAAACATGAGAGGCAAGTCTGCCATAGGTATTGTTCACGATACCTCTGCTCCCGATAAAACAAAGCAACGCTGTGCTTTATACGGGAGTATGCGACCAGGGCTGTTGTTTGCCAGCCACGCCGACGCTTTATCGTCATCGTCCAAACGTGTCAGAAGCGCGCCGGCCGGATGAACTTGCCGTAAACCCAGCCCTCCTGCCAGTTTCCGCTGCGCTGCGGATCGTGCCAGATCTGGCACCAGGTGGCCCGCACGGCCTGGCGCTGGGCGGAAGCCGACCAGCGGGCGATGCGCTTGAGATCGACACCGTTCATGCAGCGGCCGGTCATCTGCAGTTTCGTGCCGTTGGGATAGCCGGCGCGGATCGCCGAGGAGGAGGATGGCCAGGCGCGCGCGTTGAGCACGTCGTTCCAGTCGACCCCGGACACTTCCCAGGCGACAAATGTGCTTGCGGTAGCGGGAAGTGCGGCGGAGAGCGCCCCGGCCAGAATGGCCGCCTGCACCAGCTTGTTCAACATGCCCATCTCCTTGCCCCTTGATCAGACCGCCAGTCGTTGCGGCAGAAAACAGAATGCGACCCCTCGGCTGAATTGCAACTGAATGGATTTCACGACGAGAGCGCCCCTTATCCCATGACGACGTGGGCACGCCGCCCGTCCCGGTTTTCCGGGACGGGGTCTTGTCAGCCCGGCAGGCGGCAGACGACGCCGACCAGCCGCGCGACCACGGGGCGGACCATGAGCACGCAGACGAAGGCGACGGGCATGGCGAGCGCGTAGGAACCGAGCACGCGGGCCGGGTAGCCGGCGTCGATGCCGGTGTTGACGCCGACGATGACGCAGCACATCAGAAACGCCATGATCGCCGACATGAAGAAGGCGAAGGCAACGGGGGCCGCACGCGGCGGCAGCTTGCGGCTGCGCGCGAGCCGCGGCGCCGATAGGGTGTCTCCCATCAGAAGTCTCCTGGTTTGATCGAGGGGACCACCCCCTCGTTTCTGGCCGCACTATACGGATCGCGTCGCAGCCAAGTAGGCCATTGCAGCCTTGTTCAGAAACAGGCAAAACCATCGAATAGATGTTTCTATTCGATGGTTTGGGTGATGGACACTTTGCGCGGCGTCGAGAGTTTCGTCAGGAGCGTCGAGGAAGGCAGCATCGCCGCGGCGGCACGAAAGCTCGGGATTACACCCGCTTCCGCGAGCCAGAACATCGCCCGCCTGGAGCGAACGCTCGGCAGCCGGCTGCTCAGCCGCACCACGCGCCAGTTGGGCCTGACCGAGAGCGGGCGGATTTACTACGAGAGGGTGCGCGGCGTCGTACACGAGCTGGAGCTTGCAGCAGCAGCCGTTTCGGCACTCAGCACCGAGCCGCGTGGGCCGCTCAAGATCGCCTCATCCGTCGCCTTCGGTCGTCATGTGGTGGCGCCGCTCGTCCCCTCCTTCGCCGCCCGGTATCCGGATGTCTCGATCGAGCTCGTCGTCACCGACCGCGAGATCGATCATATCGGCGAAGGCATCGACATCAGCGTGCGCTTCGGTCTGCAGCTCGAACAGGGGCTGATTGCCCGCAAGCTTGCCTCCGTGCCGATGATCATCTGTGCAGCCCCCTCCTATCTGGAGCGACGCGGCCGCCCGCAGCAACCGGAAGATCTCGTGCACCACGATTGCCTGGTCTACCGCTATGCGGGGCATGGCCGGATCTTTCGCTGGGCGTTTACCCGCGACGGCCTGCGCTTCGAGCCGGAACTGAAGGCGACGATCGTCAGCAACGATATCGACACGCTCGCCGAGATGGCGATCGCCGGCGCCGGCATCACCCGGCTCGGCGCCTTCATCGCAGCGCCGCTGATCGAACGCGGGCTGGTGGTGCCGCTGTTCGGCGAACTGCCGCAGGAGGGATTGGCCAGCACCGACCACGAGCCCTTCGATTTCTATGCCTGCTTTGCCGACCGCCAGGCGCAAACGCCGAAGGTGCGCGCGTTCATCGAGCATGCGGTGCAGAGCCTGAAGGGGCGCTGGTAGTGACCGGGACCGGAGCGGCAGCCGTTTCCTTGCGCACGACCTCGACGCCTCGCCGCTGCTTCAGCCGATAGCCGACCTCGACGATGGCATGGATGGCCGGGATGAACTCCGCGCCGAGCTCACTGAGGCTGTATTCCACGGAAGGCGGCGACGTCGGCATGATCCGCCGCTCGACAGCACCCTTCTCCTCAAGTTCCTTCAACCGAGTGCTCAGCACCTTTGCCGAAATACCGGGCACGTCGATCCTCAGTTCACTGAAGCGGCGCGGCCCGGCGCTCAAGGACCAGAGGATGTTCGGCGTCCATGCGCCGCCGAGTAGCACCATGCACTCGCCGACCGGGCAGTTCGGCGGCAAGGCCGCGGCCCGATTTTTCCGAATTTTCAAGCTCATGGGCAAAACTTTCCAGTTACCGCGGGGAAACCGGAAAGGGAGGTAACATAAGGTTATCTGATATACAAAGGTTACCGCTTCCGCTTAGGTTCCGCCGTCCTCGACAAACGGACAATCATTTCAGAAGGAACCAGATGATGAAGCTCTATTACGCCCCCGGCGCCTGTTCGCTTTCCCCCCATATCAGCCTGCACGAGGCCGGTGCCGATTTCGAGATCGTCCGGGTCGATACCAAGACTCATCGCACCGAGACCGGTGCGGATTACAAGGCGGTCAACCCCAAGGGCTACGTACCGGCGCTGGTGCTGGAAAGCGGCGAGGTCGTTACCGAAGGTGCTGCTGTGGTGCAGTACATCGCCGATCGCTTTCCGGCGGCGAAACTTGCGCCTGAAAACGGCACGCTGGCGCGCACCCGCCTTCAGGAACAGTTGAACTTCATCTCATCGGAACTGCACAAGGCCTTCTCGCCGCTGTTCGACCCGACCGCATCCCCCGATGCAAAGGAGGCAGCCACGCTGCAGGTGGCGAAACGCTTGACCCATGTCGAAAGCCTGCTCGCGGACGCGCGCCCTTACCTGCTCGGGGAGGTCTTCTCCGTCGCCGACGCCTATCTCTTCACGGTCGTCAACTGGAGCAGCGGCACCGGGATCGCGCTCACGCAATGGCCGCATCTCGCAGCCTACATGCAACGGATCGGCACACGTCCTGCCGTGCGCAGCGCAATGCGGGCGGAAGGCCTGGTCGCGGCATGAGCGCGTCACCGAAGGATCCGCAGTTCGCAGCCATCGTCCACGTCCTGCAACGCTACTTCGACGGGCTCTATCGCAGCGACACCGACATTCTCAGGCAAGTCTTCCACCCGAAGGCGCTCTATGCCACCGCAACGGACGGAACCCTGCTCGAACTCGACATGAACAGGTACTTTCCGATCGTCGAAAAACGTCCCTCGCCCGAAAGCCGAGACGAAGCGCGCATCGACCGTATTCTTTCCATTGAGTTCGCAGGCCCCGTAACCGCATTTGCCAAGGTGCAATGCGCCATCGGCGAGAAGGCCTTCACCGACTTTTTGTCCCTGGTCTTTCTTGACGGCCGCTGGCAGATCATCGCCAAGGTCTTCCATTACGACATCGCATCCGCGCAATAGGAGAAGCTTGTGCCCTACGTAAACATCAAGATAACCCGCGAGGGTGCAACCCCCGAGCAGAAAGCAACCCTGATCAAGGGCGTCACCGATCTGCTTTACACCGTGCTCAACAAGGATCCGGCCACCACCTTCGTTGTCATCGACGAAGTGGCGCTCGAAGACTGGGGCGTCGGTGGATTGCCGGTTGATGCGTACCGGCGAAAGGTCGGCGAAAAATCGTAGCAACACGCTGCCCCTACCCACCACGATGGAAGGGGCAGCAGCCCACCCGATGCCGCGGTGATCCGCGCGTAGCTCGATTGCGCTTGATCGCTTTCGACAGGGTCTCTATCTCATTGTCTCCCGCCGCATTGATCCCGGAGACGTATCTTGTCCGTATTCAGCAACCTCCCCAAAGCTCCCGTCGCCGCAAAGAAGCCGGTCAGCGACACGCGCCACGGCATTACCCGCACCGACGACTATGCCTGGCTGCGCGCGGACAATTGGCAGGCGATGTTCAAGGATCCCTCGATCCTCGATCCTGATATCCGCAAGCATCTGGAGGCCGAAAACGCCTACATGAACGCGGCGATGGATGACACTAAGGCTCTTCAGAAGACGCTGTTTGCCGAGATGCGCGGCCGGATCAAGGAGGACGACAGCTCGATCCCGGTCAAGGACGGTCCCTTCGCCTACGGCCATGCCTATGTCACCGGCGGCGAGCAGCCGCGTTACTTCCGCATTCCCCGTGACGGCGACCACAAGGACGAGGCGATCCGGCAATTGCTGCTCGACGGCGACAAGGAAGCCGAAGGCAAGGCCTATTTCCGCCTTGGCGGGCTCGACCATTCGACCGACCATAGCCTCGGCATCTGGGGCTATGACGACAAGGGTTCGGAGTATTTCACGCTTCGGGTGCGCGACCTCGCAACGGGCGAAGACCTGGCAGACGTGATCGAGAACACCGGCGGCGGCGGCGCCTGGGCGCCCGATGGCAAGAGCTTCTTCTACACAGTGCTCGACGACAACCACCGCCCGTCGAAGATCTTCCACCATATCCTCGGCACCGCCCAGACCGACGACCGGCTGGTCTTCGAGGAGACGGATCCCGGCTTCTTCATGTCGGTCGGCGGCTCGCTGCTCGACGATTTCATCTACATCGACATCCACGATCACGAGACGAGCGAATACCGACTGCTCTCGACAAAGGATCTGACGGCTGAGCCGAAGCTCGTCGCCGAGCGCGTCACCGGGCTCGAATACGCGATGACCGAAGGCGGCGACGTCTTCTACATCCTCACCAATGCCGACGGCGCCAAGGACTTCAAGATCGTCGAAGCGCCGGTCACGGCACCGGGCAAGGAGAATTGGCGCGAGGTGGTGCCGCATAAGCCCGGCACACTGATCCTCAGCCACATGGCCTATGCCCGCCACCTCGTCTGGCTGCAGCGCCGCGAAGGCCTGCCGGAGATCGTCATCCGCGACCGCAAGACCGGCGAAGAGCACGCGATCGCCTTTGCCGAAGAGGCCTATTCGCTCGGCCTTTCCGGTGCTGCCGAATACGACACCGACGTCATCCGCTTCTCCTACTCGTCGATGACCACGCCGTCGCAGCTCTTCGACTACGACATGGCGACGCGCGCGCGCACGCTCTTGAAAACCCAGGAAGTGCCTTCGGGCCACAACCCGGACGACTATGTCACCCGCCGCGTCTTCGCGCCGTCCTGGGATGGCACCGAAGTGCCGGTGACGCTGCTTTACCGCAAGGACACGCCGCTCGACGGTTCGGCGCCCTGCCTGCTCTATGGCTATGGCGCCTATGGCATCACCATTCCAGCCGGCTTCAACACCAATTGCCTGTCGCTGGCCGATCGCGGCTTCGTCTATGCCATCGCCCATATCCGCGGCGGCAAGGATCGCGGCTTTGCCTGGTACGAAGACGGCAAGATGGCCAAGAAGACCAATACCTTCAAGGATTTCATAGCGGCCGCTGACTATCTGAATCAACAGAAGTTCACGTCCTACGCGAAGATCGTCGCAGAAGGCGGCTCCGCCGGCGGCATGCTCATGGGCGCGATCGCCAATATGGCGCCGGAGAAGTTCACCGGCGTTATCGCGGCCGTACCCTTCGTCGACGTGCTCAACACCATGCTCGACGACACCCTGCCCCTGACCCCGCCGGAATGGCCGGAATGGGGCAACCCGATCGAGAGCCGCGAGTTCTACGACATCATCGCCGGCTACTCGCCCTACGACAATGTCGAGGCGAAGTCCTATCCCGCGATCCTGGCACTCGGCGGTCTCACCGATCCGCGCGTCACCTATTGGGAGCCGGCGAAGTGGGTCGCGCGGCTGCGCGAGAAGACGACGGGCAGCGCGCCGATCCTGTTGAAGACGAATATGGACGCCGGCCATGGCGGCGCTTCGGGCCGCTTCCAGCGGCTCGAGGAGATCGCCTTCGAATACGCCTTTGCCATCAAGGTCGCCGGCAAGATGTAAACGGATCGGGATGAGGAAACCTGTTTGCGGTTTTTCTCATCCCGTTGCCACCTGATGTGAAAGGTCCCACCATGCCCGTCCACGTCGCCCTGCTGCGAGCCGTCAATGTCGGTGGTACGGGATCGCTTCCAATGGCCGACCTCAAGGCGATCTGCGAGGGGCTCGGCTTTGCCGACGTCAAGACCTACATCCAGAGCGGCAACGTGCTGTTCCGCTCCGATCTGCCGGCGGCAGAGGCGGCGGCAATGCTGGACAGCGCACTTCAGGAAAAGCTCGGTAAGGCGCCAGGCGTGATGATCAGGACCGGCGCGCAATTGCAGGCGATCGCCGATCAGGCCCCCTTCCCGGACGCCAAGCCCAATCTGCTGCTTGTCGTTTTCCTGCGCGAGCCGGCACCATCAGACGCGCTCGACAAACTCGTGGCACCCGATGGCGAAGAAGCCCAGGTTGCCGGAGCTGAGATCTATATCCACTTCCCGAACGGCTCCGGCCGTTCGAAGTTCAAGCTGCCGGCCGCCAAACCAGGCACCGCGCGCAACCTCAACACGGTGCGCAAGCTTGCTGCCTTGGCGCTTGAGATGGAAGGCTGACGCACCGCAAGGCGCCATTCCGGACGGAAAACCGCGCTTTTCCTGGAATTGCTCACGCTGCCGGCTGGAACAGCAGCCGGACGAAGGATCGGAGTACGAGCAGCTGCTGCGGCAGGCTTTCAGGCTGCTTCAGCGCCTTCGACAGGATGATGCCGCCTTCAAGCACGGTCGAAACCATATCGGCCAGCTGGTCGACGTCGAGCGGCTCGCGTGGCCGGTAGACTTGCATGATCGCCTCGAACATCGTGCCGAAACGCCGACGCCACATCAGCGCCGCCTGCCGGTTGATCTCCTGGATCTCGCGATCGAAAGCACGCTCCTGCGTGCACATGACCGCGACCAGGCAGCCGGGATGACCGTTCGGCAGGTCAGCGAGAATTTCCGACAGCATCTTCAGTCCCAGAAGAAAAGCCTGCAGCGGGTCGTCTGACAATTGATGGGCGCGGCCGAAGATCTCGTCGTAGATGCGCTCGTCGTTCTCGATGTAGCGCTCGAGCAGAGCCCGCGCGAGTTCGTTCTTGTCGCGGAAATGGTAGAAGAATCCGCTCTTGGTGATGCCGGTCTCGGCGATCAGCTCGTCGATCGAAGTCGCGCCGAAACCCTTGGCAAGCACCGCCGCCTCGGCGACGTCGAGGATTCTGGCGCGCGTTTCCTCACCCTTTCGCATTAGCTGCTCCCTACCATTGGTACGGTTTCCAGCAATTACTCGGCGGCCAGCTCCTAGCGCAGCGGCGGCTGCAAGCCAGTAAGTCACTGATTTTTCGACACTAATTTAGTATATTAGCAATAGTATACCGCAAGTCGTCTAGTTTAGAAGATGATCATAAGGCAGAAATTTACTTGGTTCTGCGGTGTTGGAGGCATCCGCGGGCCCTTCAGCCAAGACTGAACCGGTGGAGACCGATATGGCCAAATACAGACGCAGCCTGCCGCTCTTGAAGGGTGGACTGTTCCTGAGTGACGGTGGCATCGAAACGACGCTGATCTTTCATGAGGGCATCTCCCTCCCGCATTTTGCCGCCTTCGTGCTCATTTCGACGGCGGACGGGCGCCGGCGCTTGCTCGACTACTACAAGCGATATCTCGCAATTGCACAGCAGCACGGCACCGGCTTCGTGCTCGACACACCCACCTGGCGCGCCAGCGCCGATTGGGGCGTGAAGCTCGGCTATGACGCCGCGGCCCTGGCCGAGGTCAACCAGAACGCCATCTACATGCTGGCGGAACTGCGCGCCGAGTACGAACGTCCGCAAGCGCCGATCGTGCTTAGCGGCGCCATCGGGCCGCGCGGCGACGGCTATCGCCTGGGCCGCATGAGCGCGGATGAGGCCGAGGATTATCACGGACCACAGATCTCCGCCTTTGCCGCCAGTGACGCCGATATCGTCGGCGCCTATACGCTGACCAGCATCGACGAGGCGACCGGCATTGCCCGGGCGGCCCAGAGCCATGGCATGCCCTGCTCGATTGCCTTCACGGTGGAAACCGACGGCCGGCTCCCAGACGGCCGAACCCTTCGGGCCGCGATCGAGACCGTTGATGCGGCGACCGGCGGCTATCCGCACTACTACATGATCAACTGTGCCCACCCCGATCATTTCGAGACCAGCCTCGATACGGGGAGCGCCTGGGCGCAGCGCATCGCCGGTATCCGAGCCAACGCTTCCAGGATGAGCCATGCCGAGCTCGACAACAGCGAAATCCTGGATGCCGGGGATCCCCTCGACCTCGGCCAGCGTTATCGAACACTGACGACGCATTTGCCACGATTGCGCATCCTTGGCGGTTGCTGCGGCACCGACCATCGCCACATCGCGGCAATCTGCGAGGCCTGCCTTCCACCGACGGCGCTTAGCGCCTGAGGCGCGGGGCCTCGCCCTCCCGGCCCTCTCGCAAGCAATTGCGGGAGGGCGCCTTCTCGTCGCCACCCTCGCGAAAGCCACAGTGTTTGTGTAGACTTGAACGGAAAGGACGGCAGCCGGACATCCCGGCAAAGGCCGTTGACCGCCCTGTCATGAATTACGCTCCCGCCTCGCCGACCGGAAATGCCGAAGCCTTTGCCTTCGACAACAGCTACGCGCGCCTGCCGCAGCAGTTCTTCGCGCGCGTCGCGCCCACTCCGGTGGCGGAGCCCTGGCTGATCAAGCTCAACAAGCCATTGGCCGAGGAGCTCGGTCTCGACGTGGCGACGCTCGAACGCGAGGGCGCCGAGATCTTTTCGGGCAACCGCCTTCCCGCCGGTGCCGATCCGCTTGCCATGGCTTATGCCGGCCACCAGTTCGGCACCTTCGTGCCGCAACTCGGTGATGGCCGGGCGATCCTCCTTGGCGAGGTGATCGACCGCAACGGGAAGCGGCGCGACATCCAGCTCAAAGGACCGGGCCAGACCCCCTTCTCACGGCGCGGCGACGGGCGCGCGGCACTCGGTCCAGTCTTGCGCGAGTACATCGTCAGCGAGGCGATGTACGCGCTCGGCATTCCGACGACACGGGCGCTTGCCGCCGTCGTCACCGGGCAACCGGTCTATCGCGAACAGATCCTGCCGGGCGCCATCGTCACGCGGGTCGCGGCAAGCCATATGCGCGTCGGCACGTTCCAATTTTTCGCGGCGCGCGGCGATATGGAGTCGGTGAAGGTGCTTGCCGACTACGCGATCGATCGCCACTACCCTGAGGTCAGGGACGCTGAACGGCCCTATCTTGCCTTCTACAAGGCGGTGACCGCGCGCCAGGCGGAGCTGATCGCGCGCTGGCTGCACGTCGGCTTCATTCATGGCGTGATGAACACCGACAACATGACGATCTCGGGCGAGACAATCGACTTCGGCCCTTGCGCCTTCCTCGATGCCTATGATCCCAAGAAGGTGTTTTCCTCGATCGATCAGATCGGTCGCTATGCCTATGCGAGCCAGCCGGCGATCGGGCAATGGAACCTGGCGCGCCTGGCAGAAACCCTGGTGCCGCTCTTCGACGACAACCAGGATACTGCGGTGGAACTGGCCAATGATGCGCTCGGCGAGTACGGCGCGATCTTCCAGCGCCACTGGCTGGATGGCATGCGGCGCAAGATCGGATTGGCCATGAGCGAAAAGGGAGATCTCGACCTGTTGCAGGCGCTGCTGACGGCCATGCATCAGGGGGAAGCGGATTTCACCCTCACCTTCCGGCGGCTGTGCGACAGCGCCCGCGACCCGGCCGCCGATGCCGCACTCGCCTCGACCTTTGCCTCTACCGGGGCAATCGGGCCGTGGCTGCAAGAGTGGCGTCAGCGTCTCAGCCGCGAGAAGGCGACGCCGGATGAACGCGCGACCGCCATGATGGCGGTCAACCCGGCCTTTATTCCGCGTAACCACCGGATCGAAGAGGCGATCGCGGCCGCGACCGAGGATGCGGACTTCTCGCTCTTTGAGGCCCTGGTCGAAGTTACCGCCAACCCCTATACCGACCAGCCGCAGTTTGCCCGCTACCAGGCTCCGCCGAGCCCGGGAGAGGAAGTCCAGCGCACCTTCTGCGGCACATAGCCGTCTCGGGAATGCGGCATTCCGGTGCGCCGTATTTCCGCGGCCTTGCGCTTCTGCTGCCAGGCCGATTCATCAAATCGTTCTATGCCGCTGTTTTTACGCGGGGACGGGCACCTGGCTGCCCTCAGCCAACGCGCCGCCAGCGGCGCTTAAACGCACCGGTCGTCCACGTTCGGTCGCCTTGACCGCAACTTTATTGCGGGCCTGCGAATATTTCCGCGTTGCGGAATGTGGCTATTGAAAGGCAGAGACGGCGCGTTAGGTGCTAACAGGACAGGCGCTCTGCGCCTTCCCTGACCGGGCGGCCGCGACAGGCTTGCGACCGCCGCTTCGAAGCCACCTGTCTCACGCGGTCCCGGCGACGGACCGCCGCAATGGAAAGAACCGTGCCACTGCACCGTTCTTCGATGCGGGAGTTCCCATCATGCTCGTTCTGACGGCCATCGTCTTTGCAATCATCGGCCTCGCGCTTGGCGGCGGCGGCGCCAAGCTGCTGATGCTTGGCGGCAGCCCCTATTACCTCGCAATCGGCATCGGCTTCCTGCTGACGGCGGTGCTGCTGTTCATGCGGAAATCGGCGGCGATCTGGCTCTATGCGTTCATGATCCTGGGCTCGCTCGGCTGGGCGGTGTCTGAGGTCGGTTTCGACTGGTGGCAGCTTGGCCCGCGTGGCGGCGTCATCGTCCTTCTGGGGCTCTGGCTGCTGTTGCCGGCCGTGCGCCGGCCGCTCGGCTTCGAAAGCCCGACGGGCGAGCGTTATGCCGTGAGTGGCTGGCCGCTGGCATTTGCGGTGCTGGTATCGGTTGGTGTCGCGGGCTACGCAATCATGCAGGACCCGCACGACATACGCGGCGATCTGCCGAGCGATGTCGTCGCTGAAAATCCACCGCTCGGCGGCTCGGTGCCGCCGGACGAATGGCACCAGTACGGGCGCACCGCCTTCGGCCAGCGCTACTCGCCGCTCGATCAGATCACGCCTGAGAATGTCGGGGGGCTGAGGGTTGCCTGGCAATACCAGACCGGCGACATCAAGAGACCCGACGACGTGGGCGAGACGACCTATCAGGTGACGCCGCTCAAGATCAAAGACACGCTCTATGCCTGCACACCGCACAACTGGGCGATCGCGCTCGATGCGGCAACCGGCGAAGAGAAATGGAAATATGACAGCAACTCGGGCATGAACCCGGACCGCCAGCACCAGACCTGTCGCGGCGTTACCTATTGGGCCGACCCGGCTGCAGCCCCGGGCAGCCCCTGCGCCGAACGGGTGTACCTTCCGACCTCCGACGCGCGGTTGATCGCGCTCGATGCGGCGACGGGGTCCGTCTGCACCAGCTTTGCCGACAATGGCGTCCTGCATCTCGAAACGGGCATGAAATACAACCCGGCCGGTTACTATTATTCGACGTCGCCGCCGGTTGCCGTCGCCGGCAAGCTGATCATCGGCGGTGCGGTCAACGACAACTATTCCACCCAGGAACAGTCCGGCGTCATCCGCGCGTTCGACATCAACACCGGTGCTCTGATCTGGAACTGGGACAGCGGCAACCCTGATGTGACGGCACCGCTCCCCGAAGGCCAGACCTACACCACCAACTCGCCGAACAGCTGGTCGGTCTTCAGCTATGACGAGGGTCTCGGCCTCGTCTACATCCCCATGGGCAACCAGGTGCCCGACCAGCTCGGCATGGGCCGCAGCGAACACGTCGAGAAATATTCCTCCTCGATCGTCGCGCTCGACATCAATTCGGGCGCGGTGCGCTGGGTTCGCCAGACCGTACATCACGACCTCTGGGACATGGACGTGCCGGCGCAGCCGGCGCTGCTTGACATCACCAAGGAGGACGGCACCGTCGTGCCAGCTTTGGTCGGACCGACGAAACAGGGCGACATCTACGTGCTCGACCGCAGGAGCGGCGAACCGATCATCCCGGTCGAGGAGGTGCAGGCGCCGGGTGGCGCGATCCCCGAGGACTTCACCGCCCCGACCCAGCCGGTCTCCGGCCTCACCTTCATGCCTGCACCGCTACAGGAAAAGGACATGTGGGGCGTCACGCTGTTCGACCAGCTTGCCTGCCGCATCGCGTTCCGCTCGCTGAAATATGAGGGACGCTACACGCCGCCGTCGATCGAGGGCACGCTCGTCTATCCCGGCAACTTCGGCACCTTCAACTGGGGTTCCGTCGCGATCGATCCGGAGCGGCAGGTGATGTTCGGCATGCCGACCTATCTCGCCTTCACCTCGCGGCTCGTGCCCCGCGACCAGGTGCCGCCGAAGGGCCAGGACGAGAAGGGATCGGAGCAAGGGCTCAATCGCAACGATGGAGCGCCCTATGGCGTCTTCATGGGCCCCTTCCTTGGACCGCTCGGCATTCCCTGCCAGGCGCCGCCGTGGGGTTACGTCGCTGGAGCCGATCTCAGGACCGGCAAGATCGCCTACAAGCACAAGAACGGCACCGTCGAGGACATGACGCCGTTGCCGCTGCCGTTCAAGGTCGGCGTACCGGGCATCGGCGGGCCGATGATCACCAAGGGGGGCGTCGCCTTCCTGGGTGCCGCTGTCGACGATTATCTGCGCGCCTATGACCTCACGACCGGACGCCAGCTCTGGGAGGCGCGCCTTCCCGCCGGCGGCCAGTCGACGCCGATGAGCTATGCGGTCGGCGACAAGCAATATGTGCTGATCGTTGCCGGCGGCCACGGCTCGGTCGGCACCAGGCCCGGTGACTACATCATCGCCTACACTCTGCCTTGACGCGCGCGAAGCATCCCTAATTCTCGCTAGAAGGTTGCAAAAGTAAGCTCCGCGCAAGCCCGCGACAGCAGCTTCCCCCGGACGACAGATTCCGGGGGATTCCCATGAAGATCGACAACAGCATTTCGAACTACTACTTCTCCCAGCGCCGCCAGCAGGCGGGCACTATCGCGCCGATCGAGGAGAGCGGCGGTGATGCGCGCCCGCGCCAGGCCCCGACGATCGCGCCGCCTTCGACCTCGAACGCCCTTTCCAACGCGCTGTGGATGACGGCGGCGCGCGACGGCGAGAGCACGGCTTCGATTTCCGCCAAAGAAGGCCCTGCGGCCTCGGACGGTTCGGTCAGCGACGAGTTTCTGAAGGAAGCGAAGAAGAGCCTGGTTGAGAAAATCCGCGAACAGGTCCTCAAGGCGATGGGCCTGACCGAATCGGATCTCAAGGAGATGCCCCCCGAGCAGCGGCAGGCCGCCGAGGAAGAGATCCGCAAGGCTGTCGAGCGCGCGATGGGTGTCGAGCAGCAGCGCGACGTGGCGACCGCCGATCTCGCCAACGGCGGCGACGACATCCCCTGAGAGGGCGGTTTGCGCCGATCGGCTTGTCTCGGTCGGACAATCGATGATATCCAGCGATCCTCCAAAGAGGACCAAGATCCATGCGCCTGATCCGTTAGCGACTTTCGCCGGCAGAAAACGACCGACGCCACAGCCGCCCTTCGGCGGTTTTTGGCATGGCTTTTTTTTCGGCCGCCTGAACGTCCTGACACGGACATGACCGTTCACCGGCCATCGCTAGGATCATCCTCATGACCACCAAAGACGGATTTGTTTCCGAAGCCGGCAGCCTTGGCGCCGGCCCCTTCGACCTCGGCTATAGGATCGAAGGCAGTGGCACGCCGCTGCTCGTCATCGGCAGCGCCGCCTACTACCCCCGCACCTTCTCCCAAGCGCTTCGCGAGAAGTTGCGGCTGATCTTCATCGACCACCGCGGCTTCGCACCGGCGCGGACCAACTATGCCGCTGGCGACATCGGCTTCGAGACGGTGCTCGATGATATCGAGCGAATGCGGGCGCATCTGGGGCTCGAACGCTTCGCCATTCTCGGACACTCCGGCCATGGCTATATGGCCCTCGAATATGCCAAGCGACACCCGGAGCGCGTCAGCCACGTGATCATGGTCGGCACCGGTCCGAGCCATTCGGCTCGTCATATGGCGCTCGCCGACCGGATCTGGGAAGAAACGGTGTCGCCGACCCGTAAAGCGATCTTCGCACGGGAGATGGCCAAGCTTGGCGACGATATCACGGCGCGGCCTGAGGAACGTTTCAAAGCCCTGCTGATCCGGCTCGGCGCGAAGAGCTGGCATCAGCCGGACTTCGACGCAACGACTCTTTGGCGAGATGTCACTGCCAACAACGCGGTATTCGACCATCTCTGGGGCGAGGTGTTTCGCGATATCAATATCCGCAAGGGTTTGAACAGGCTGGCAGCGCCGGTGCTGCTTGCGCTCGGCCGCTCGGACTATCTCGTCGCCCCGGCCTTCAGCTGGGACGAGTACCGGGCGGACTTCACGAACCTGACGGTGCGGCTCTTCGAACAGAGCGGGCATACGCCGCAGCTGGAAGAAAGCGATCTCTTCGACGAAGCCCTGCTCTCGTTCCTCGAAAACGACCGCGGCTAGGACAAGCCGCCCTCGCAGCGTCCAGCATTCGGAGGGGCCGAGACCGGCCCCTCCCCTTCCCAACCATTGACACTTGGTCGCGCCCAACTATCTATTGCTCCAGAAGCTATAGGTTTGAGGCGAGCATGTATTCCATCGGCGATCTCTCCCGGCGCACCGGCGTCAAAATCCCGACGATCCGCTACTACGAGCAGATGGGACTGATCGCAGCGCCCGAGCGCTCCGAAGGCAATCAGCGGCGGTACGAGAAAGGCGAACTTGAGCGACTGGCCTTTATCCGCCATGCGCGCGACCTCGGCTTGTCGATCGATTCGATCAAGGACCTGCTCGCCCTCAGCCAGCATCCGGAGCGACCTTGCGGCGAAGCCGACCGCATCGCCAGCGAGCACCTGGCAACGGTGCGCGAGAAGATCGCGCGATTGAGGAAGCTGGAGCAGGAACTGGAACGCATCGTCGCCTGCGACGGCAATCACACCGTCGGCGACTGCTACGTGATCCGGGCGCTCGCCGACCACTCTATGTGCGAGAGCGAGCACTGAGGCGGCAGCTTAATTAGTCGCCTTGAAAAATCCCCGTTGACAAAATCACGAAAACAAACAATCTAGCGCCCATGATCAAGAACGCACCCATTTGCCGCGTGTATTTTTGGCTGTTCCGATAGGAGCGGCCTGCTGATCATATTCAACAAGGCCGCCATCAGGCGGCTTTTGTTTTTCCGGCTCCTGATGGCGAGAAAACCCGAGGAGCCCAGACATGCTACAGACCGCCATCCCCACCCTTCATGCGACACCGGCGACGCGCCCGCCGATGGTGACGATCCGTTGCGCCAAGCAGCGCGACCTGCCGGAACTGCGCGACATGATCGCCGAACTTTCGGCCCATCACGGCGACGCCGCCCCGATCACGCCCGAACAGCTGGAGCGTGACCTTTTCGGCCGTACGCCGTGGATTACGGCGCTCGTCGCCGAGGCCGGCAACCGGCTGATCGGCTACGCGATCCTCGTGCCGATCTACCGGGCCGCCGAAGGCGCACGCGGCATGGAGCTGCATCACCTCTTCGTTCGCCCGGAAAGCCGCGGCACAGGCATTGGCCGCCACCTGGTCGCCAAGGCGCGTGAGCAGGCGAAGATGGCCGGCTGCGACTTCCTTTCGGTCAGCGCCGCCACGGGCAACTTCCAGGCACACCATTTCTACGAATCCGAACGCTTCGTCCCTCGCCCGGTGACCGGCATGCGCTATATGCAGAAGCTGGGCTGAGGAGCTGCCGATGCGTCTTGCAATCGTCCTGTGCGAAGGCTTCGCCGATTGGGAATGTGCGCTGTTGATGGCGGCGGCGCGCACCCATCTCGGCGTCGATATCGAGGTTGCCACCGTCGACGGCGCGCGTGTCACCTCGATGGGCGGCCTCGACGTCTCGGCGCATCTCTCCGTCGATGCCCTCGACCCGGCCGGCTTCGACGGGCTGGTGATCTGCGGCGGCGCAATCTGGGACACGAACGAGGCGCCCGATCTCTCCTCGACGATCCGTGCCTTCGATCGCAACAAGCGGGTGGTCGCAGCCATTTGCGGCGGCGTCCATGCCCTTGCAACATGCGGCCTTCTCGACCGCGTCGACCACACCGGCAACAGCGCCGAAAGCCTTGCGGCGCTGACCGGCTATCATGGTGCTTCGCACTATCGCGATCAGCCGCAGGCGATGCGCAGCGGCCACGTCGTCACCGCCGCCGGCACCGCGCCGATCAGCTTTTCCGGCGAGATCCTGCATGGCCTCGGTCTCGGCTCACCGGAGCTCGACGGATTTCTTGCACTCTACGGGCGGGAGCATCGGCCCGACGACAGCGGCAGCATCGGGTAAGCCGCCTTCCATTTCGGTGCAGAAAGCGGCCTCTCCACTTTTGGCAACAGGCCTAGAGCCAGTTCGAGATCTGATCGAGCGGCTTCTTCACCTTGCCGGCCACCGGCACGGTCGCATCCGGGGCTGGATAGCCGGCCACCAGAATCAGGAACGGCTTTTCACTGTCCGGCCGACCGCAAATCTCGTTGAGGAAGTTCATCGGCGCCGGCGTATGGGTCAGTGTCGCAACGCCCGCATGATGCAGCGCCGTGATCAGGATGCCGGTGGCAATGCCGACGCTTTCGTTGATGTAGTAGTTCTTTTTCAGATCGCCCGGATTGGGACCACCGCGCTTCTGCGAGAAGACGACGATCAGGTAGGGAGCGGTCTCAAGGAAGGGCTTGTCTTCGTCGGTGCCGAGCGGCGCCAGCGCGTCGAGCCACTCCTGCGGCGCCTTGTCCCGATAGAAGATACGCTCCTCCTCTTCCGCCGCGTGGCGCACCTCGGCCTTGATCCGGGGGCTCTCGATCACGGTGAAATGCCAGGGCTGATGGTTGGCGCCGCTCGGCGCCGTGCCCGCCGCCTTCAGACAGGTTTCGATGACCTCACGCGGCACCGGACGATCGCTGAAGTAACGCGTGGTGCGGCGGCGGTTGACCTCTTCGTAGAAGTCCGCAGCGCGGGCCACCATCTCCTCGGGGCTGCGTTCGATCCACTGGTCGTAGGGCGCGGTTTCGTGTGGGCGCATTCAGTCTCCTCCTCGTTATGAAGCCGAGTTGAGCGCGCCTTGCTACGAAGATCAAGCGTTAGAGCGCCGGTACCGCCTTCAGGTAGGCGGCGATCGCCTCGCGGTCGGCCGGCGTCAGTTTTGCCATGTTCTTCTGCACTTCCACCATGGAACCGCCGACGGAATCGAACTCCGGCGTGAAGCCGGTTTCCAGATAGGAGGCGATATCAGAGGCGCTCCAGCTGCCGATGCTCTTGGAGCCGGGCGTGATATCAGGAATACGGCCCTCGCCTTCCGGGTTCGGCGCGCCTGCGAGCCACTGATCCGGCTCGAAGCCTCCGAGCGCGTTTCTCGGCGTGTGGCATTCGCCGCAGTGGCCAAGCCCCTCGACGAGATATTGCCCGCGGGCGAGCTTCGGGTCGTTGGCGTCCACCGCGGCGCGTGGCTTGTCGGTCAGGAACAGCAGCTTCCAGCCACCCAAGGCTATCCGCATGTTGTAAGGGAATGGCAATTCGTGCGGCGGCGCCACCTCGGTGCTCTTCGGCAGCGTCTTCATGAAGCCCCAGAGGTCGTTGACGTCCTTGGCCGCCATGCGCGCATAGGAGCCGTAGGGGAACGACGGATAGAGATGCTCGCCGTTGCGCCCGACGCCGCGGGTCATGGCGTTGCCGAACTCGGCGAGCGTCCAGGCGCCGATTCCGGCCGTTTCGTCCGGAGAGATGTTCGGCGCGTGGAAGGTGCCGAAGGGGCTCTTCAGCGGCGCGCCACCCGAAAGCACCAGACGCGCGTCACCTTCGGCGCCCTTGTTGGCATGACAGCTGACGCAGCCGCCGGCCCAGAAGACCTGTTCGCCATTGGCAAGATCCGGTTCTCCGAGGCCCTCCCAATGGGAGGCGCTCCAGGGTGCCGGCTTCGTCAGCCACCAGAACGCGGCACCGCCGACGACGCCCAGCACCACAAGACCCGATATCAGCTTTCTCGCCCGACGACCCATAGTCTCCCCTCATGCCCTGCCGCAAACAGTGTGCTCAATACGAGTGAAGGCACGCGGCGGGACGTCGCGTGCCTCCTCTTTCAGCCGGATAGGACGTTGCCGCCGGTCAATTCTTCTTCAGGCGGTAGCTCTCATGACAGCTGCCGCAGTCCTTGCCGATGCCCCCGAGGGCCGCGCCGACGGCCGCCTGGTCAGCGGGCAGCTGCGCCAGAACCGCCTCGGCATCGGTGCCGAGCTTGGCGGCCTTGGCCTTGAAGTCATCCAGGTTTTCCCAGATCTTCGGGCTCGCCTCGGTCTCGTGGCCCGCTTCCGAGCCGGCCGGGAAATGGTCCGGGAAGGTCTTCATCGTCTCGCTGATCGTCGTCAGCGATGCCTTCACGACCTCCGCGTCATAGGGCTTCTCGCCCTTGGCGATGCCGGCAAGCGCGCCAGTCGCAGCGCCCACCTTCTTCATCGCCTGCTGGCGAACCACCTGCGGCTCGTCGGCTGCAGTCACGGCAGTAACACCCAGGCCCGCAAGAGCGGCAGCCAACATGAGTGCGCGTATTTTCATCAGGATCTCCCGGTCAATGAAATCTATTCGGCGAATCTGCCTGCCTGGCCTTCATGCCCAATGCGGCCGCATGATGTCATCTTGAGTATTCGACGGAAGTAACATTTTTTTGATGTGCTTGTTAGGACAAAGGAATTTCCGTCGGCCGGCGTAATTTCGGGATTTCAACAGGCCCGCCAATAACATGACTTTAATATTCATGTTTATACTTTGCAGAAACCGGGACAGCTTCACTGTGCCGACCAGCCCTGCCACACAGTGAAAGCCGCGACCAGAACGAGCACCGCCCCGGCGGCCCGGCCGATCCACATGGTCGTCTCAGGGCTGCCGACCAGAAAATCCCGGCCGCGGCCGGCAGCAAGGGCAAGGCCGCCATAGACAGCGAGCTGCGTCGCCGCAATCATCGCGGCCATGACCAAGGCCTGCGACCAGATCGGCCCGAACTGCGGCTTGAGGAACTGCGGATAGACCGCCAGCATGAAGAGATAGGCCTTCGGGTTCATCAGGCTCGTCAGCGCGCCCTGGCGAAAACTCGCCCAGCGCGACAGCCCGTCCGCGCCGTCGATGCCGCCGATGGTGATCGAGCTTTTGACCAGGGAAAAGCCGATCCAGGCGATATAGGCTGCACCCGCGACGAGCAGCACGTTGAAGAGGCCGGGCACCAGATGCAGGATGACGCTGACGCCGAGTGCCGCATAGAGCGTGTGCAGCACGCCGCCCGCCATGATGCCGGCCGTCGCCGACAGACCGGAGGCCCGCCCTCCCGTTAGCGAGTTCGCCAGGACGAAGACCATGTCCATACCCGGCACGATGATGATGCCGAACAGAAGGGTGAAGAAGAGCCAGAGGTTTTCCGTGTAGGTCATGTCAGTTGTCCGTCGTCCGGGTTTTCACTTCTCAAACGAATTGCTGTTTTTTCAATCCGTTGGCTGATGGTATAAATCCGGTCAACTGACAAGGTAGTGTCAGGAGCGTTGACGACGGGGGAGGTTTTCGATGCGCAAGGCGGCACGGCTTTTCGAGATCATCCAGATCCTCCGGCTTGCGAAAAAGCCCGTGACCGGCGCGCAAATGGCCGAGACGCTGGAGGTGACGGTGCGCTCGATCTACCGCGATATCGCGGCACTCCAGGCGATGCGCGTGCCGATCGAAGGCGGCCGCGGCATCGGCTATATTCTTAGGCCCGGCTTCGACCTGCCGCCGCTGATGTTTTCGATCGAGGAAACGGAAGCGATCGCCTTGGCTCTGGCGCTGCTGGCACGAACCGGCGACGAGGAACTGAAGGCAGCCGCCGGCCGCGTCAACCAGAAAATCACTGCAGCCGTGCCCGAGCCGCTGAGACTGGCCTTTCGTTCGCGGGCGCTGCACGCCTGGGGAACGATCGCCCCCTCGCCCGCCGGCATCGATCTCGCTCTGGTACGCCGGGCGATCCGCGACGAGCAGAAGCTCGAACTCGACTATCGCGACGAACTCGGCCGCGCCACAGAACGCACGATCCGGCCGGTGGCGCTGATCTACTATTCGGAAACTGCCAACATCGTCGGCTGGTGCGAGTTGCGCCAGGCGATCCGCAACTTTCGCGCCGACCGTGTCGAGCACTGCGAGGCGGTCGGCGCCTATTTTCCAGGCGAGGGAAACCGCCTCAGGGAACTCTGGATCAGCGGCTGGAAGACCACCTGAGCCTGGCCTCATCGGTACCCAGCACAAACGAAAAGACCCGGCGCAAGCGCCGGGTCCAAACGTCATGCATCGAAGACGGGCAGCTTACTTGGAAGCCGCTTCGTACATTTCGAGCACGTAATCCCAGTTGATCAGGCTGTCGACGAAGGCTTCGAGGTACTTCGGACGGGCGTTGCGGTAGTCGATATAGTAGGAGTGTTCCCAGACATCGACGCCGAGGATCGGCGAGGCGCCGTGAACGAGCGGGTTTTCGCCGTTCGGGGTCTTGGAGATTTCGAGCTTGCCGTTCTTGACCGAGAGCCAGGCCCAGCCCGAGCCGAACTGGCCGGTGCCGGCGGCGATGAAATCGGCGCGGAACTTGTCGTAGCCGCCGAGGTCGGACTTGATGGCCGCGTCGAGCTTGGCCGGCAGGCTGGTGCCGCCGCCGCCCTTCTTCATCCACTTCCAGAAGTGGATGTGGTTGTAGTGCTGGCCGGCATTGTTGAACAGCGGCTGGTTGGTGCCGTAGGACTTCTTGACGACTTCCTCCAGCGACAGGTCGGAGAGGCCGGCCTCTTCAGCAAGCTTGTTGCCGTTGGTCACGTAAGCCAGATGGTGCTTGTCGTGGTGGTACTCGATCGTCTCGCGCGACATGTAGGGCGCCAGCGCATCGTAGTCATAGGGAAGGTTCGGCAATTCGAAAGCCATGTGGGCATCTCCTCTTGGCATGGAATTTCGTCGGGAAATCCGTGAGCGGGAACATAGGCACCGACCCTCATGGAGGCAACCGATGCAATGCCAATTTTTCCTCAACCCACGGAATATACTTTCAACATCATTTTGAAAGCATGACACTTTCAAGCACATTCATGCCACGGTTTGGCTGCAGCTTCGCGACCGTTGCAACCATGCATAAAGGACAGTCCATGCCGCAGCGTCTCATCCCTGCCCTCGCCCTTTCCGCCATCGCCGCTTTTGCTGCGTCCAGTGCAGCAGCCTCTTCCGGCGACGCGTGGGAGACATTCCGGGCAGAGGTTTCGAAGAAGTGCCTCGCCGCCGCCACCTCGCTGCAAAAACCCAGCGTCGTCGTAGACCCCTTCGGCTCGCAGAGTTTCGGGCTGGCGCTGGTGATCGGCACGCCCAAGGGCTCCAAGGCCGCCATCACACAGATCTGCGTCTTCGACAAGCAGAAGAAGACGGTCGAGCTCGGTGGTGAGCTTGCACCCGACGCGGTCAAGGTGGGCGTGCCGGCAAAGAAGAAATAGCGCGCGCGGCCCGGCGCAAGCCGTCCAGTTGCCGCCCACGTCGGCCCCGGTCACTGCATATGTGGACTGCTCCTCACTTGAGCTTCGACCGACCGGTTGATAGATTTTGCTAATGGTGAGCGATACTTCCGAACGAATCCTGGACGCAACCGAACGCCTGATGGTGTCGCGGGGCTACAGCGCGTTCAGCTACGCGGACATCTCGGCCGTGGTCGGCATCGGCAAGGCGACCATCCACCATCACTTCCCGACCAAGGCGGACCTGGCCGCAGCCGTGCTTGCCCGCTACCGCAAGAACAATCGCCGCAGCGTTGAAGGACTGCTAGCAGCTGTCGGCGATCCGGCGGCCCGGCTCGAGGCCTATGTCGGCTTCTGGGAAGAATGTATCGCCAAACGGGACATGCCCTTCTGTATCGGCGCCCTTCTGGCCTCGGAAATACCTTCGCTTCCCGATATTGTCGTCGCGCAAGTGCGCGGTCATTTTGCCGACCTTTCCGGCTGGCTCGGAGCCGTGATCGAGGATGGCGTAGCGAAGGGATCCCTGAGGACCGCTCACGGCCCCAAGGCGGCCGCCGAGGCGCTGATGGCGACGGTCCACGGCGCAATGCTCGCGGCCCGCGTCGCCGGCTCGGATCAAGCCACGTTTTCGGCGATCGCACGGCCCGCCTTGGCACAGCTTCAGGCGCCAAGCGATGTCTGACCCCGAAGCTCCGACCCTTCGAAGCGACACCGGTCGAAAAAGACAGTTGTTCCCGTGGGAACGGCGGGCCACATTTGCGAGCGCTAGAAATCAAACCGAACGGACGCGATGGCAGGTGAAATCATCGCGTTTCTTTTTCAAATCTCTCCCGACCAACTAGTCGGTCCAACGAAGGAGGAAGATCATGGCAAATCCGCTTTCCACACTCGGCATCATCCATACCGTCATCAGCCTCGCCCCCGTCGTGGCGGGCCTCTATGGCTTTGCCCGGTATGGTGCGATTGTTCCCGGCACGCGCTCCGGCAAGCTTTACCTCGCCGCGATCATCCTGGCGGTGCTGACGTCCGCGGGGCTTTCGAGCACCGGCGGCTTCAACGCGGGCCATGCGCTCGGGATCGTCACGCTGCTCGTCATCGGTGGAAGCCTTGCAGCACAAAGGCTCGAATTTTTCGGCCGCCTGCGCCCCTACCTGGCAACGCTTGGCCTTTCGTTCAGCTATTTCCTGCTGATCGTGCCGGCGATCGCCGAGACGTTGAAGCGCCTGCCCGCCTCGCAGCCACTTGCCAGCGGCCCGGAATCGCCGATCGTGCAGACGACGCTGCTTGCCTGGCTGGTGATCTTCCTCGCAGGCCTCTCCGTCCAGGCCTACCTGATCCACAGGCGCGCCGTGGTCGGTGCGCGCGCGCCCCGCTCGCGCTGAGTGCCTGAACCGAAGGCCATCTTGCCCCGGCGCAGCGGGTACGACCGTGCGCCGGGGTTTTGCATACGCGCGGTGTCAGACGTCGCGGGCCGCGTGCGCCCAGTCCATGTAAAGATCGCGCGCCTTGGCGGCGACCGGGCCGGCCTGCAGGTCGCGGCTTTCGAGACGCGTCACAGGCAGCACCTTGGAGTAGTTGCCGGACGTGAAGATCTCGTCAGCCGCTTCGAAGTCCGCCATCGTCAGCGTCGCCTCGACCACTTCGAAACCGGCTTCGCGCAGCAGCGTCATGACGCGGAAGCGGGTGATGCCGGCAAGGAAGGTGCGGTTGGCGGCCGGCGTAAAGACGACACCGTCCTTGACCAGGAAGACGTTGGAAGAACCGGTCTCGGCGATGTTGCCGAGCATGTCGCGCACCAGCGCATTATCGAAGCCGCGCGAACGGGCCTCGGTCAGGATGCGCGCGTTGTTGGGATAGAGGCAGCCGGCCTTGGCGTCGGTCGGCATCGATTCCAGTGTCGGACGGCGGAAGGGCGACAGCGTCAGCGACGAGCCGCCGTGGCCGTTGCCCATCGGCGCCTCGAACAGGCAGAGCGCAAAACGAGTCGATTCCGGGTCGATGGCGACGACACCGGCCGCGCCGTGCTCGGCCCAGTACATCGGCTTCACATAAAGCGCCGTCTTGCCGTCGAACTTCTTGGCGCCTTCCCAGGTCAGCGCCTCGATCTCTTCCGCCGCCATCGTCGGCTTCAGGCCAAGTGCGGCGGCCGAGCGGTTGACGCGCTGGCAATGCAGGTCGAGGTCGGGAGCGACGCCGTCGAAAACGCGGGCGCCGTCGAACACCGTCGAGCCCAGCCACATCGCATGCGAGGTCGGGCCGATCAGCGGCGGATTGCCCGAGAGCCATTCACCATCGACATAGGTCCAGGTCACTGAGCGGGGGGATGTATCGACGGCCATCTGCGTCTCCTTGAGGTTTTTATTCTAGTCTTTCCGCATACCCCGAAAAAACAGCATCGGGGTGAATGGGTCTATCAAAAAATGTCATGGCGGCCGTTCTGGTACCGCGAAGGCCTCTCGCTTAGTCTCTGCGCCAAAGAAAAGGGAAAGCCGTGCGCATCAAGCATCTCGACGCAGACGACGTGGACATCTTCCGCCGCATCAGGCTGGAAGCGCTCAACCGCGAGCCGCAGGCCTTCGCCTCGACAGCGGCCGACTGGGAGCGCCTTTCGGCTGAGGAATGGCGCGCGCGGCTGATCGCCAACGCCGTATTCGTGGCCTTCGACAGCGATGAGCCGGTCGGCATCATGGGCCTGATGCGCGAGCGTGCGAGCCGGCTGGCGCATCGGGGCACGATCATCATGGTCTATGTGTGCGACGAGGCCCGCGGGTCCGGCGTGGCGCGACAGCTGCTTGCGCAACTGACCGACCATGCGCGCTCGGCCGGCATCCGACTGCTCGAACTCGTGGTGCGTGCCGACAATCCGACGGCGATCCGCTTTTATGAACGTGCGGGTTTCTACAAGATCGGGCACGTTCCCGGCGGCATGCTCGACGGCGACCGGGAGGTCGACGAATTTCTGATGGCACGCCACATCGACGGCCGCGCCCCACCCATTGAGACATTGCAAGGAGCGACCCGATGAAAGCCATGTATTACGACGCCTTCGAGAAGATGCCGGAAATCCGTACCCTTCCCGATCCGACACCGACGGAGAACGGCGTGGTCATCAAGGTCGAGGCAACAGGGCTTTGCCGGTCCGACTGGCACGGCTGGATGGGCCATGACGCCGATATCCGCCTGCCGCATGTGCCCGGCCACGAGCTGGCGGGCGTGGTGACCGCCACCGGCCGCGGCGTCATGCGCTACAAGGTCGGCGATCGGGTGACCGTGCCCTTCGTTTCCGGATGCGGCCGTTGCGGCGAGTGCCGCTCCGGAAACCAGCAGGTCTGCGAGGCGCAGTTCCAGCCGGGCTTTACCCACTGGGGCTCGTTTGCCGAATATGTCGCGCTCGACTTTGCCGACCAGAACCTCGTGCATCTGCCTGAAAGCATGGACTTCACCACGGCTGCGAGCCTCGGCTGCCGCTTCGCAACGTCGTTCCGCGCCATCGCCGACCAGGCCAAGGTCAAGGGCGGCGAGTGGGTGGCGGTGCATGGCTGCGGCGGCGTCGGCCTCTCGGCAATCATGATCGCGGCGGCCCTCGGCGCCCAGCCGATCGCGATCGACATCGCCGAAGACAAGCTCGCCTTCGCCAAAAAACTCGGCGCGGTCGCTGTCATCAATGGCCGTGACGTGCAGGACGTGGCAGCGGCGGTGAAGGATATCACCGGCGGTGGCGCCCATGTCTCGATCGACGCGCTCGGCAATCCCGTGACCTGCTTCAACTCGATCAAGAACTTGCGCCGGCGCGGCCGCCACGTCCAGGTTGGCCTGATGCTCGGCGACCAGGCGACGCCACAGATCCCGATGGCGCAGGTGATCGGCCACGAACTCGAAATCTATGGCAGCCACGGCATGCAGGCCTGGCGCTACGACGCCATGCTGGCGATGATCGCCGACGGCAAGCTGAAGCCGCAGCAACTGATCGGCCGGGAAATTTCTCTTGAAGAGGCGATCCCTGCCCTCGTCGCCATGGACCGCGCCACCGATCTCGGAATCAGCGTCATCACCCGCTTCTGACGGCCACGGCAAGCCGTGAACGCCGCAGCCGGTAGGCAATATGATGACCGCCCATTCCGACTCACCATCCGCATGCGCTAGCCTTGTCCCCAATCGGGGGCAAGGCAGATGACCATTGCGAGACGACGAAGACTGATCAAGCGGCAGCGCACCGGCACGGCGCTGGCCGTCGCCGCGACGATCTCGTTTCTCGCCGGGATGACCGACGCGATCGGGCTCTTGAGCATCGGTGACTTCGTCTCCTTCATGAGCGGCAACACGACGCGGGCGGCGATCGCGCTCGGCGACGGCGACTTCACCGGCGCCCTGCTGCTCGTCGGCGCGCTTGGAGCGTTCATCATCGGCAACGCGCTCGGCGTGATTGCGGCCGCACGCCTCGGCGTCGTCGGCGTCCTCTCGATGGTCAGTTTGGTGCTGATGCTCTGCGCTGGCTTCGGAACCTCGATGCCAAAGCCCTTTTATTTCTACGGCATCGTGCTTGCCATGGGCCTGGTCAATGCCGCCGTCGAGCACATCGAGGGCCTGCCGATCGGGCTCACCTACGTGACTGGTGCCCTTTCCCGTTTCGGGCGCGGTCTCGGCCGCTGGCTGCTCGGCAACACCAACCGCCAATGGCTCATGCAGATCGTGCCCTGGCTTGGCATGTTCTCTGGCGCTGTCGCCGGCGCCGTCCTGCAGCGCCATTTCGGCCCGGCGTCTCTTTGGGCTTCCTTCGCGCTTAGCGCCGGGCTCACGCTGGCCACCATTCTGGTGCCGTCGCGCTGGTCGAAGCGCTACATCCATCCGGGCTGATCCCGCTCCGGCCACAGCTTTTCGCCTCCCCCAAGATTTTGCCCTTAAGCCCGGACGGGTTTCAGGGCAAAATCCGCGCTGAAGAATCACGAGCGAGGTCCTGCCATGGCGCTTGCGGCAGCCGTTACTGCGGATGAACTTTACCATCCCATCCTCAACGCCAATCCGGCGCATCCGGCCGGCTGGCCGATCCGTGTCATCGTCAGCTCGCAGACCGAGGCGCGGCACAATCGTGCGCTTTGGGCGCCGACGCATCTCATCTCCGTGCGCGCACCCGGCAGCCGGCTTTTGTCGATGATCGAGTTGCCGCCGGAAAATCACCTGGAACTCTTTTTCGGCGACACCACCGATCCGGACGAACCGGATGCGGCGCGTCCGCAGGCGATCGACGCCGCATTCGCTTTCATCGACCGCTTGCCCGAGGACGCGCATCTGCTCGTCCATTGCCTGCGGGGCATTGGCCGCGCGACGGCGCTGACGCTGGGCATTCTGGCACGCTACATGCCGCCGGAAGAGGCAGCCGCGGCCCTGCATGCGCTTCGCCCGGAAGCCAAGCCGAACCGGCATGTGGTCAACCTGTGCGACACGGCGCTCGGGTTCAAGGGCAAGCTCGCCAAGCAGGCGCTACGCTTCCCGGCAAAAGTCTGGAAACCGGCCAAGGGCTAAGGCAGGAAACCTGCCTTTGAGCGGCCAGCCGTTGTGCGACGCACAAATATTTGACATGATCCGCGTAAAGAACGGTGACAGCGGGCTGTCCGATCGGGCGTGATGCTGTAAGCCTTTGTTTTCGGATAGGCTTTGATGTGGCATGTTCGCCATGTCAGCCAGCACCGAAGACAACTGACGGGAGGAAACGATGTCCCACGCGGCCTATGTGTTTGACGCCTACGGCACGCTCTTCGACGTGCATGCGGCGGTCAGGCGCCACGCTGAGGAGATCGGTCCGGACGGACAGGCTTTTTCCGAACTCTGGCGCGCCAAGCAGCTCGAATATTCCTGGGTGCGCTCGCTGATGGGCAGCTACCAGGATTTCTGGAAGCTGACCGAACAGGCGCTCGACTTTGCCTTCGCGCGCTTTCCCTCCGCCGACCCGAAGCTGCGCAAGCGGTTGCTGGACGCCTACTGGACGCTCGACTGCTATCCGGAAGTGCCGGCCGTTCTGAAAGGTCTCAAGGAGCGCGGGGCGCGGATCGCCATCCTCTCCAACGGTTCGCCGGCCATGCTCGCGTCGGCCGTGCGCAACGCCGCACTCGATATCGTCATCGACGACGTCTTTTCGGTCGACGCGGTGAAGGCGTTCAAGACGGCGCCCGCCGTCTACGATCTCGTTACCACCAGCTACCGGCTCTACCCGCACGCAGTCTCGTTCCAGTCGTCGAACCGCTGGGACATTGCCGGGGCGACGAAATTCGGCTTCCGCACCGTGTGGATCAATCGGGCAGACATGCCGGACGAATACCGCGATCATGGGCCTGCCTTGATCCTGCCCTCTCTCGAAAGCCTGCAATTCGGTATCTGAAGGAGTTCTTTGATGGTCTGGTCGCCCGCGCAGTATCTCAAGTTCGAAGACGAACGCACCCGACCAGCCAGAGACCTTCTCGCCCAAGTGCCTGACCTGCCAGAAGGCCTCGCCTTCGACCTCGGCTGCGGCCCGGGGAACTCGACCGAGCTCATCCGCGACCGGTTTCCCTGGACCACGCTTTCCGGCCTCGACAGCGACGAGAACATGCTCCTTGCCGCCGCCAAGCGGCTGCCCGGGGTATCCTTCGAAAAGGCGGATCTTGCGGCCTGGGTTCCTCCCGCCGGCGCCTCGCTGTTTTACGGCAACGCCGTCTTCCAGTGGCTTCCGAACCATCTCACTATCTTCGAAAGGCTGATGAAGGCGCTTGCCTCCGGCGGTACGCTCGCGGTGCAGATGCCGGACAACCTCGGAGAGCCGAGCCACCTCCTGATGGAAGAGACCGCGCGCAGCCCGGCTTTCGCTGAAGCCTTTGCCGGCAAGACCATCCGCCGCAACCCGATGCCGCCGCCGGCAACCTATGTCGAATGCCTGGTTCCGTGGGCAGCGCGCATCGAGGTCTGGCATACGATCTACTATCATCGCCTCGCCAATGCCGAAGCGATCGTCGAGTGGGTAAAGGGGACCGGCCTCAGACCTTATCTCGATACCTTGCCCGAGGACCGGCGGAGCGCCTTTCTCGCCGATTACACCGACCGGATACGCGCGGCCTATCCGGCAACGAGCGACGGCAAAGTACTGTTGCGTTTTCCGAGGTTCTTCATCGTGGCGGTCAAGGCGGGCTGAGTTCGTCTGCCCGCCGGGCGCTTACATGCGCTCCGCCAGAAAATCGATAAAGGCGCGGATACGGGCAGCGAGATGCTCGTGGCCGGCATAGACGGCGTAGACCGTCTCGATCTCGCCCGACTGATAGTCCTCGAGCAGCGGCACCAGCGTTCCAGCCTCGAAATCCGGCTCGACATGGAAACGACCGATGCGCCCGATGCCGACGCTGGCAAGGCAAAGCTGGCGGACGATCGAACCGCTCGATACCTGCATATTGCCGGAGACGGTTCGGTGCGCGATCTGAGACTGGCCCGGCGCGCGAAACGCCCACTCGTCGACGCTGCGGCGGAAGTTGAAGCGAACGCAGTTGTGGCCGTCGAGATCGTCAGGGGTTTGCGGGATCCCATACTTTTCAAGATAGGCGGGCGTGGCGATCACCACCGGCCGGGTTTCCATCAGCTTGCGCGCCTTCAGGGATGAATCACGCAGCGGTCCGGTGCGGATCGCCACGTCCGTGCGTTCGCCGACGACATCGATCATGCTGTCGGTCAGCGTCAGGTCGAGCTGGACCTCCGGGTATCGCGCCAGGAACTCCGGCGCGAGCGGCATGATGTAGCGCTCGCCGAAGCCGACGGCGGCGTTCACACGCAAGAGCCCACGCGGCGCCATGCGTCCGCCGGCGGCAACGACATGCTCGGTCTCGGCGATATCTCCGAGGATCCGTTGCGCCCGCTGGAAATAGACTTCGCCTTCTGGGGTCAGCTGCAAGGTCCGGGTCGAGCGCACGAGCAGGCGCGTGCCAAGCCGGTCCTCGATGCGGGTCACCAGCTTGCTGACGGCCGACGGCGACAGTTTCAGGCGCCGCGCCGCAGCGGAGAAGCTGCGGGTCTCTGACACGGCGACAAAAACCTCCATCTCACCGGCTCGGTTGTCCATGCGCTTCCCTTTGAACTCAATTCACAAACGTTTGTCTGATTATGCGTATTATCGTGATGAGTGCAAAGGCTCATATTCCACCCGACTTCAACAACAACCACACGCCCGGTGCTCCCAGCCGGGTGGGAAAGGTCTCGTCGTGCCTATTGCCATACTTGCGCTGACGATCGCGGCCTATGCGATCGGAACAACGGAATTCGTGATCGTCGGCCTCCTGCCGACGGTTGCCACCGACCTCAATGTCACCCTGCCGCTCGCCGGCCTGATCGTCAGCGTCTACGCGCTCGGCGTCACCTTCGGCGCGCCTGTTCTCACCGCGCTCACCGGCCGGATCGAGCGCAAACCGCTGCTGATCGGCCTGATGGCGCTGTTCATCGTCGGCAATGCCGCCGCAGCATTGTCGCCGAGCTATGAACCGCTGCTCGTCGCCCGCGTCATTTCTGCCTTTGCCCATGGCGTGTTCTTCTCGGTCGGCTCGACCATTGCCGCCGACCTCGTACCGGAAGACCGCCGCGCCTCGGCCATTGCCATGATGTTCATGGGCCTGACCGTCGCGATCGTCACCGGTGTGCCGCTCGGCACCTGGATCGGCCAGACCTTCGGCTGGCGCGCCACCTTCTGGGCCGTCACCGGTCTCGGCGTCGTCGCTCTTGTCGCGATCGCAGCCCTGTTGCCGAACACGCTGTCCAAGGCGCCGCCGGCAAAGCTCATCGACCAGGTGCGCGTGCTCGGCTCCGGCCGCCTGCTGATCGTCTTTGCCATGACCGCGCTCGGCTACGGCGGCACCTTCGTCGCCTTCACCTTCCTGGCGCCGATCCTGCAGGACATCACCGGCTTTTCGGAAAGCGCCGTCAGCCTGATCCTGGTGCTCTACGGCATCGCGATTGCCATCGGCAACATTGCCGGCGGCAAGATCGCCAACCGCGACCCGGTCAAGGCGCTGATCGGCCTGTTCCTGGCGCAGGCGGCGGTGCTCGTGCTCTTCACCTTCGCGGCCCCCTCGCCGGTGCTGACGCTGGTCACGCTTGCGGCCCTCGGCTTCCTGTCCTTCGCCAATGTGCCGGGCTTGCAGCTCTATGTCGTGCAGCTTGCCAAGCAACATCGTCCGGGCGCCGTTGATGTCGCCTCGGCGCTCAACATCGCGGCCTTCAACCTCGGCATCGCCGTCGGCGCCTGGCTCGGTGGCGTCATCGTCGCCTCGCCGCTCGGCCTTGGCATGACGCCCGTGATCGGTGCCCTGCTCGTCGCCGCAGCCCTGCTGCTCACGCTCCTGAGCGGCGCCCTTGATCGTCGCACCGGGGCGGCCTACCAAACGGCTTGAACCGCCGTCTGCGAGGACCACCTATAGCCTCATTCCTTTTTCGCCCGGCCAGGTGGCCGGGGGCTTATCAAGCATAACATGCCCAGTACAAGGAGTTACCCACGATGCATTCCGTCAATTCCAACGGCGCCAACATTCCGGCGCTCGGCTTCGGCACTTTCCGCATGCCCGGCGCCGATGTGCTGCGCGTTCTGCCGGAAGCCCTGAAGCTCGGATTCCATCACGTCGATACGGCGCAGATCTACGGCAACGAGGCCGAAGTCGGCGAGGCCATCCATAATTCCGGCGTGTCACGCGCCGATATCTTCCTCACCACCAAGGTCTGGGTCGACAAATATGCCCATCGCGACTTCCTCGCCTCGGTCGACGAAAGCCTGAAGAAGCTGCGAACCGACCAGGTCGACCTGCTTCTCCTGCACTGGCCGGGCGGCAGCGACGTGCCGATGGCCGAGCGCATCGGCGCTCTCAACGAAGTGCACAAGGCCGGCAAGGTTCGCCACATCGGGGTCAGCAACTTCAACACGGCGCAGATGGAAGAGGCCGTGAAGCTGAGCGACGCGCCGATCGCCACCAACCAGGTCGAGTACCACCCCTATCTCGATCAGACCAGAGTGCTTCAGACCGCCCGCAAGCACGGCATGTCGATCACCGCCTACTATGCGATGGCGAACGGCAAGGTGCCGAGCGATCCACTCTTGAAGGAGATCGGTGCCCGCCACGGCAAGACGGCCGCGCAAGTAGCGCTGCGCTGGCTCGTGCAGCAGAAGGACGTGATCACCCTTTCAAAGACCGCGACGATCGATCGCCTGAAGGAAAACTTCGCGATCTTCGACTTTGCGCTCGGCGACGGCGAAATGGCCGAAATCCACGCCCTTGCGCGTGCCGACGGCCGCATCGTCAACCCGGAAGGCCTTGCCCCCGTCTGGGACAAGGCTGCTTAACGAACGCAATCATTTCGCCGCCGGCCAATTCCCTGCCGGCGGCGGATACGATATGGACATCGCCTCAAGGACACGGATCGTAGGGAGGGGGCGATGTCGTTGCACGAGGCAAAGGCGAGCGATTTTGCTCCCGACTGGCCGGCGATTATCGCCGTCGTTCTCGGTGTCACCGCCTTCTCGGTGGCGCAGGGTCTCACCTATCCGCTGATCTCGCTTTCGCTTGAGAGCCGCGGCGTTTCGGCCGGCATGATCGGCCTCAATGCCATGGGCTTTGCCGCCGGTCTCGGTGTTGCGACGCTTATTCTCGGGCGGCTGACGCGGCTCGCCTCGGCCGACAAGCTGATCATCGCCAGCCTCATCGGCTGTTCCATCTGTCTCGCGACACTTGCCTCGACGTCGGAACTCGTCATCTGGTTTATCGCCCGCTTTGCCCTGGGTTTCTTCGTCAGCATGGTCTTCATGCTTGGTGAAGCGTGGCTGAACACCGCCTGCCCGGACCGGCTGCGCGGCCGCGTCTCCGGCCTCTATGGCGCCGGCATGTGCGGCGGCTTTGCGGCCGGTCCGCTGGCGATCCCGTTGCTCGGCACCAGCGGCGGTCTCGGCTTTGCCCTCTTGGCGATCTATATCGCACTCGTCGCCTTCCTCACGGGGCTGCTGACCATGGGCGCCCGCACCCGGCCCGAGCCGTCCTCGACGCGGGACCTCTTCGCCTTTTTCGGGAAGGCGCCGATGCTGATCCTCATGGTGCTGATGTTCGGATTTGCCGATATCGCCGCGATCTCGGCGATGCCGGTCTATTTCGTCAAGACCGGCCACAGCCAGGCCTTTGCCGCGCTGAGCGTAACGGCGCTGGCGATACCGACAGCTGTGGCACAGCCTTTCATCGGCGTGCTTCTCGACCGCCTGCCGCGCCGCCGGGTGGCGATCTCGGCGGCCGCGATCGCTGCCAGCGGCTATCTGCTCGTGCCGTTGCTGTCGTCCGATATCGCTCTGCTTCTGACCTTCGCCTTCATCGGCGCGGCGAGCTTCGCGCTCTATACGGCGGCGCTCACCATGCTCGGGGAAGAGTATCGCGGCAGCATGCTGGTTGCCGGCAGTGCCGCCTTTTCGCTCGCCTATGCCGCCGGCAGCGCGGCTGGATCCGGCGCGACCGGCGCGCTGATGAACTTTATCAACCCGATCGCTGGCCCGATCGGCGTGGGCGTCGTGCTGGTGGTCTTCACGCTTGCCTTCGCGCTCAACGGCCGACGCTAGCCCTCCGCGCAGATCCGGGCGAGAGCCTCGCTGAAGATGCGGGCGGCCGGCCCGAGCGGCTCGTCGATCCGATGAACGAGATAGGCTTCGGCCCCCACCTGGCTGTTGCGGCCAAGGGCGGCCGTCGGCATGCGCACGAGCCGGCCTTCCGCAAGGTCGCGCTCCACCTGCCAGAACGGCAATCGACCCCAGCCGAGGCCCGAGCGGATCATCGCATGCTTTGTGTCCTGGCTGCTGACACGGCAGGTTTGCGGCGAGAGCACGCCGTAGTCGCGCCCGACCGTGCGCTGCGACTGATCCGACAGGACGATCTGCAGATGGTCCGCAAGCTCGGCATTGTCGAGCACGTCTCCCCCTGCGCGCAGCCCCAAGGGATGATTTGCGGCAACGACCGCGACGAGTTCGACCGTCGCAAGCGCCCGACGGGCGATCGCCGGGTCGCGGAAATCTTCGCCGACAGTGATGCCGAGCGTGAAGCGGCGATCGACCAGGCCGTCGAGCGGCCCACCGAGCGGCAGGACCGCAAGCCGGATCGACACATCCGGATAGGCGCCGCGCATCTCCTTCAGCGCCAGGCCGACGGTCTCGATCGGAAACAGCGTATCGACGACCAGAGAAAGCTCAAGCTCGATGCCTTCGCCGAGCCCGCGTGCCCGGGCGCGCATCGCGTCCACCCGCAACAGGATGTCGCGCGCATTGGCGAGCAGCGCATGCCCTTCCGCCGTCAGGACCGGCCGGTGGCCGGACCGGTCGAAAAGGCCGACCCCCAGTTCGGCCTCCATGTTGGCGATGGCGTGGCTGACGGCCGATTGCACCCGTGAGAGCCTGACGGCGCCGGCGCGGAAGCTTCCGCTTTCGGCGACGGTCACGAAGGTCCGCATCTGATCGAGAGTAAGGGCATCGAGCATGATCGATTCCATAGATTATCTTGATGAAAATTATATCACTCCAAGAGATCGAGAAAAGCACCCATCTTTTCTGTGAACGGCAATGCCGCCCACAAAAAGGAAACCGAAATGACCAAGGTGCTCGTGCTCTACTATTCCTCCTACGGCCACATCGAGACTATGGCGAACGCCGTCGCCGAGGGTGCGCGCACCGCCGGCGCCACCGTCGCGCTCAAGCGCGTGCCGGAAATCGTCCCGGAAGCCGTGGCCGTCAAGGCCGGCTACAAGCGCAACCACGATGCACCGGTGGCAACCGTCGCCGAACTGCCCGACTATGACGCGATCATCATCGGCACGCCGACACGCTTCGGCAACATGGCCGCCCAGATGAAGAACTTTCTCGACCAGGCGGGTGGGATCTGGGCACGCGATGCCCTGGTCGGGCGTATCGGCAGCGTTTTTACCTCGACCGGAAGCCAGCATGGCGGCCAGGAATCGACGATACTCGCCACGCATACCGTACTGCTGCATCTCGGAATGGTGATCACCGGCCTTCCCTACAGCTTCAAAGGCCAGATGCGCATGGACGAAATCACCGGCGGATCACCCTACGGCGCCTCGACGCTGGCCGATGACGGCAACGGCGGCGACCGGCAGCCGAGCGCCAACGAACTGGAAGGCGCACGCTTCCAGGGGCGCCACGTGGCGGAACTGGCGGCAGCGCTGGTTGCCGGACGCACCCGCGTTGGGGAGATCGCCTGATGGCCACGGCCGCAGCCTTTGTTCGCGAAAGAACCGATTGGTCGGGCGTGATGACCGTTGTTGCGGCCGGCGTGGTCGCGGCGATGCAGGTGGGCAAGGGGCTGATTGCAGGCCCGCTGCTTCAATCCGATCTTGGGCTCAACCTTTCTGCCCTCGGCTGGATCACCTCCGTCTTCGCAGTCGTTGGCGTCGTCGGGGGCATGGCAGCCGGCGCGTTCGTCACAGCTGTCGGCGACCGGCGCCTGCTTGGCATCGGCATGGCGCTGCTGGCGTTCGGTTCCTTTGCCGGCGCGGCGAGCCCAGCATTCACGCTGCTTCTGCTGTCGCGCATCATCGAGGGCTTCGGCTTTCTGCTTGTCGTCGTCGCCGGTCCCGCCATCCTCATGCGTCTGGTGACGCAGGAGCGCCGCGACCTCGTCTTTGCCCTCTGGAGCTGTTTCATGCCCGCGGGCATGGCGATCGCCATGCTGACGGGGCCCGCCTTTACCGGTTGGCAGGCGATCTGGTGGAGCAACGGGCTGCTCACGCTTGCGAGCCTCGCCTCCATTTTCCTGGCCGTGTCGCCATCCCGGCAAACGCCCCGTGTCGCCACCCGCTTCCGGGATGATGCCGCGGAAACGCTGACGAGCCGCGGGCCCGTGCTGCTCTTCGCGCTGTTTTCGCTCTACAGCCTGATGAGCTTCACGCTTTCCAGCTTTCTGCCGATCCTGCTGATCGAGCGCCTGCAGGTCTCGCTTGGAACCGTTGGCCTGTTGAGCGCCGTCATCACGCTGGTGAACGTCTTCGGCAATCTGGCCGCCGGCCATCTTCTGTCCCGCGGCTTCGCCCGCGGCAGGCTGGTCGCAAGCGCCGCGTTGCTGACCGGCGTGTCCGGCCTTTGGATCTTCCTGAGCCCTTCAGGCGGACATCTGATCCTGGCGCTCTGCCTCCTGTTTTCCGCGATCGGCGGGCTCATTCCGGCGACGCTGATCTCATCGGTGCCGCTCCTGTCGCCACGTCCGGCGCTTGCGCCGATGGCGATGGGCCTGCTGATGCAGGGCAGCAATCTCGGGCAACTCGTCGGCCCCGTCGCGGTCGGAACCGCGATCGAGTTCTACGGATGGACATCGGGTGCGGCTTTTATCGGCGCCAGTGCCGTTCTTTGCATCGCGCTGACGCCCACACTCGAACGGACGCTACGGGAAAGCAGGCCGGAACGCTGACAGGGGCCGCAGGCAACAAAAAACCCACCGGCAGACGCCGGTGGGCTTCGCTTTTTTACGTTCGGGTCGCCGGTATCAGACGAACTGGCTGAGACCCGGAACCGAAGCGACGACTTCGTCGACCACGTCTGCGCCGGCCTTCTCCTTGGCGAACGCGATGGTTTCCTTTGCAAGTCCGGTGATTTCACCCATGCCGAGGCCCTGGCTCATCAGCTGCTGGCCGAGCGCCATGACGCCGCCACCACCGATTGCCGACATCAGACCGCCGAGCAGGCCGCCGCCGCCCGTGCCTTCGCCGTTGTACTGAGCGATCAGTTCGGACGCGCCCGGGATCGCTTCAATCATCTGGGCAACCGGACCGTCGGCGGCTTCGCGCTGCAGGAAGCCGAGGATCATGCCGACAGCCTTTTCGGCGGTTGCCGGCTCGATGCCGACATTTTCAGCAACGCGCGTGACCAGTTCATTCATGGAGAAACTCCCTCATTTTGGATTTTTGACGTTGACGTCAAGGTAAATGATCGCCCACCAAATAACAAGCCGTGAGCCGTGACTATCGACCTATCGATATCGCCGCATTCCGGTCGCGGATAGGCACAGCCTTGTTGCCGGGCGCAACCGCACCACCTATAACAGAAATCCAGGCACATTTCGATGACGGCGCGCCCCTGCGACACTGCGAACCGCCCGCTTTCATTGATGAAACGGAGATGAAGCCCACATGTTGGAAGAAGGCAAGCTCTTTATCGGCACCAGCCGCAAGCCTGATGATTCGATCAACAAGGGCGAGTATCTGGAGCTCAAGTTCGGCAATCGACACGGCCTGGTCACCGGCGCCACCGGCACCGGCAAGACGATCACCCTGCAGGTGCTTGCCGAAGGCTTTTCCAACGCTGGCGTCCCGGTCTTCTGCGCCGACGTCAAGGGCGACCTCTCCGGCATCGGCGCGATCGGCGAGGCCAAGGATTTCATCCTGAAGCGTGCCGAACAGATCGGCCTGCCGACCAATCCTTACGAGTTTCAGGAATTCCCGGTCATCTTCTGGGATATCTACGGCGAGAAGGGCCATCGCGTTCGCACCACCATGTCGGAGATGGGCCCGCTGCTCCTGTCGCGGCTTATGAACGCGACCGACGCGCAGGAAGGCGTGCTCAACATCGCCTTCAAGATCGCCGATGAGGGCGGACTGCCGCTGCTCGACCTCAAGGATCTGCAGGCGCTGCTCAACTACATGGGCGACAATGCCAGCACGCTTTCCAATCAGTTCGGTTTCATTTCCAAGTCCTCGGTCGGCTCGCTTCAGCGCGAGCTGCTGATCCTCGAACAGCAGGGCGCCGAACATTTCTTCGGCGAGCCGGCGCTGAAGATTTCCGACATCATGCGCACCACCAATGACGGCCGCGGCGCGATCTCGGTGCTGGCCGCCGACAAGCTGATGATGAACCCGCGGCTCTACGCCACCTTCCTGCTCTGGCTGCTGTCGGAACTGTTCGAGGAGCTGCCGGAAGTGGGCGACCCGGACAAGCCGAAGCTGGTCTTCTTCTTCGACGAGGCGCATCTGCTCTTCAACGACGCGCCGAAGGCACTGATCGAGCGCGTTGAACAGGTCGTGCGCCTCATCCGCTCCAAGGGCGTTGGCGTCTATTTCGTCACCCAGAACCCGCTCGACGTGCCCGACACGGTTCTCGGTCAGCTCGGAAACCGCGTTCAGCACGCGCTGCGCGCCTATACGCCGCGCGACCAGAAGGCGGTGAAGACTGCCGCCGACACCTTCCGCCCGAACCCGGATTTCGACTGCGCCACGGTGATCACCAATCTCGGCACCGGCGAGGCTCTGGTCTCCACACTCGAAGGCAAGGGCGCGCCCTCGATGGTCGAGCGTACGCTGGTGCGACCGCCGCAGTCCCGCGTCGGTCCCCTGACGGAGGCCGAACGGAAGAAGGTCATGGATGTCAGCCCGGTCCGTGAGCTTTACGATGAGGATTTCGACCGTGAATCGGCCTACGAAATCCTGGCGGCGCGCGCCAAAAAGGCTGCCGACGCACAGGCCGAGGCACAGTCTCAGGCCGAGCAGCAGACGAGCGAGGCGAGCACCGGCGGCAGCCGCTGGACGCTGCCGGGCTTTGGCGACGACGATCCGGCGGCACCGGCCGGCAAGCAGGCGCGCCCGCGCAGCTCCGGCTACCAGCGCGAGACGGTCGTCGAAGCGGCGATGAAATCGGTCGCCCGCACAGTCGCGACCCAGGTCGGCCGCGCCCTGGTGCGCGGCATCCTCGGCAGCCTTAGCCGACGCTAACCAAGACCGGCCGACGCGGCCCATCCATTCCCACGCGCCCTGACCAAATCAGGGCGCTTCGTCATTTCTGGAACATCCGCATGGATGTGAAGGATTCAATCGGCGCCATCCTCAAGGACGGCGACAACGTCACCCTGATCAGAGACCTGAAAGGCAAGGGAACCTCGACGACGCTGAAGCGCGGGACGATGGTCAAGCGCATCCTCCCCCGATGAAGTCGAGTGCCGCGTCGAAAAGACCAAGGGTCGGGTGATGCGCACCGAATTTCTGAAGAAGGCTTAAGGCCCGCGCGGGATGCCGGAACGGCACGGCGAAATGACTCGACGGCCCGCCGTGCCGATCAATGCCGTGTCTTGTCAATGCCGTGTGTTGGGGAGGGTGAAGCGCTCAAGCGGCGCCCCCTCACCGCAACGGCGGCCCGCTGCGTGGCGGCGTATTCGTCCGTCAACTCCAGCAGAGCCAAGGCGATCTCGTCCCAATGCCACCCTACCCGCTCGGCGAGATCCGTCAGCAGTTGGAACTCCTCGCGCAATGCGGTCGCGCATTCGAGCTCTCGCTGCGCAAGCGCGTAGGTTCTGGTTTTCGGCCTGGCGATCATCCTATTTTACCTCCTGCTCATCAACTCCTCAGCCCGAGCATAGGTTCCAGCAGCTCCCAGTCGAAGCATAGGTTCCCGCGCCGCGGCAGGGGAACCAATCGGTCGCCGGACCGTTGGCTAGGGACAGGAGGTACTGTCATGAAGAAAATCATCCTAGCCGGTTTTGTGGCAAGCCTTGCCTTTTCCGGCGTCGCCCTGGCTCAGACCACGACGTTCCCGGCGAGGTCAAAACCTACGTCCTTCAGCAAACCAGCCCATCCGTGACCTATGACGGCACTGTCGTCGTGGGCGACCCTTTGCCCGACACGGTCGAGGTCTACCCGATCCCGCAGCAACCGACCTACGGCTATGTCGTCGTCAACCAGCAAAGGGTGCTGGTTGATCCGCAGAGCAGGCGGGTCATCGAGGTTCTGCAGTAGACCGGCACAGCATGCCTGAAAAAAGAAGCCCGACGGAGACCGCCGGGCTTCTTTCAACAGGGGATCTGAGAGAACTCAATCTGAGAAACTCAGGCGACGGTCAGCTTGACGTCGATGTTGCCCTTGGTTGCATAGCTGTAGGGGCAAACGATATGCGCCTTCTGGACGAGATCTTCGAGCACGGCCTTGTCGACGCCCGGCGAAGAGATTTCGAGCGCAGCGTCGATGCCGAAGCCGGTACCATCCTCGCGCGGACCGATGCCGACGGTTCCCGTCACCGTGGTGTCTTCCGGAAGCTTTACCTTCTCCTTGCCGGCAACGAATTTCAGCGCGCCGAGGAAGCAGGCCGAGTAGCCGGCTGCAAAGAGCTGCTCGGGATTGGTGCCGCGGGCGCCGTCGCCGCCAAGTTCCTTCGGAACGGTGAGCGTGACGTCGAGCACGCCGTCGGCGCTTTTGGCCTGGCCGGCGCGGCCACCGGTTGCGGATGCAGTGGTGCGGTAAAGAATGGGCATTGGCGGGGTCTCCTTTGCGTTTCCTGAGTGAATGCGATTTAGATAGCGCAAAATTCAATTGTACGCAAATTAATTTTGCAAATTGCATTTCGAGCGTCTTTTTGCGACAATGGCGCATGGCGAACAAGGCGGCACATAGCGACAACATTCCCGAGGAAGCACTCGCGCTCGGCAAGCAGCTGTGTTTTGCGGTCTATTCTGCGGCCCATGCATTCAACCGCGCCTACAAGCCGCTGCTCGATCGTTTCGGCCTCACCTATCCCCAATATCTCGTGCTCCTGGCGCTCTGGCAACAGGACGAGATGACGGTCAAGCGGATCGGCGAGGAGATCGGTCTGGATTCAGGCACGTTGTCGCCGCTTCTCAAGCGCCTGGAGGCAGCCGGTTATGTCGGTCGCCAGCGCGACCCGAGCGACGAACGTCAGGTGATCGTGCGGCTGACGGACGAGGGCCAGCACCTGAAAAACGAGGCCTTCGGCATCCTGATCGGCATCAGCAAGGCCTCGGGATGCAGCCTGAAGCAAGCAGAAGACATTCGCGAAACGCTGCATCAGTTGACGCGGCAGCTCAATGCCGGCCCCGGCGAGGATTGACCGACCCGCCTTCCGCTCGACGCGGTGGGTGCTGTGCGGAAACGTGAGGGGCGGATATCCGTCCCTGCCCGTCATCAGATAACGAGGATCGGCGCCTTGCCGCGGACGCGATCGTAGAGATCCATGACATCCTGGTTGAGCATGCGCACGCAGCCCGACGAGACCGCCTTGCCGATCGACTTCCATTCCGGCGTGCCGTGAACACGGTAAAGCGTGTCCTGGCCGTTCTGGAAGATGTAGAGCGCGCGCGAACCAAGCGGATTGTTGAGGCCTGGGGCCATGCCGCCGTTCTGGGCCGAATAGGGCTTTAGCTGTGGCTGGCGGGCGACCATGCTGTCCGGCGGGGTCCAGCGCGGCCACTTCTGTTTCCACTGGATGACGCCGCGACCCGACCAGGCAAAACCCTCGCGACCGAGGCCGACGCCGTAACGCAGCGCCCGGCCACCCGGCTGGATCAGATAGAGGTAGCGGTCACCGGTATCGACGACGATCGTGCCCGGCTGCTCGCCGAAGGGATCGCTGACCTCCTGGCGGTAGAAGCGCGCGTCGATCTGGCGATAGGGAATTTCCGGCACCTGATAGCCACTGTCGCTCACAGAGGCATAGATGTCCGAGACATAGAGGCCCTGCGGCGGAAGACCGGTTGGAACTGGCCCTGGGCCATCCTGCCTTTCATAGATGCCTTCGGCGCGCGGATCGGTAAACCGTCCCTCGACCGCTGGATTGCGGAACACCGGCGCCGTCTCATAGCGAAAGACATCCGTGTTCATCGACGAAGTGCAGCTCGCAAGACCGGCGGAGGCGAGCGCCACGCCGGACGAGCGAAGAAACTGGCGACGGGAGAAAAGGACTGAAGAGGACATCGAACTCTGGGGGCTTGAGTGCGGCATGAGGAGTGCTGCATGAATTTGCTTAACGAAGTGCTACGCACAGCCCCCACGGATTGGGGCGATGCTTGCATTTACGGCTGGAACGAAGCTTGCGTCGCGAGGGTGGCAGGGCTCAAACGCTGTGGATACTGAACCGCGGCTGCAGCATCAGCGCCTCGAAATCCGGAGCCGAGAGCGGCCGGCTGAAGAAGTAGCCCTGGATTTCGTCGCAACCGCTCTGGCGCAGGAATTCCACCTGGGCCTGGTTTTCCACACCCTCGGCAATGACACGAAGGCCGAGGTTCCGCGCAAGCGAAATGATCGCGGCGGTGATCGCGTTGTCGTCGAGATCCGTCGGAATGTCGGCGACGAAGGACCGGTCGATCTTCAGTCGGCGCACCGGGAAGCGTTTGAGCGCGCTCAAGCTCGAATAGCCGGTGCCGAAATCATCGATCGCCAGGTGCACCCCGATCGCCTGCAGCTCGTGCATGGTGGCGATCGCGCCAGGGACATCCTGCATGATCAGGCTCTCGGTCAGTTCCAGTTCGAGGCGGAACGGGTCAAGCCCGGTCTCTGTGAGAATTGCCGCGACATGGGCGGCCCAGTTGCGCTCACGGAACTGGCGCGCCGAAACGTTGACGCTGATGATCAGCGGCGGCAGGCCCTCATCCTGCCAGGCCCTGGCCTGGCGGCAGGCCGCGCGCAGCACCCAGTCGCCGATCGGCACGATCAGCCCGGTTTCCTCGGCGAGCGGAATGAACGCCGCCGGCGAGACCGTGCCGCGTTCGGGGTGGCGCCAGCGCAGCAACGCTTCGGCCGCGAAAACGCGGCCAGTCGCCAGATTCATCTGCGGCTGGAACTGCAGGAAGAACTCTTGCCGCGCGAGCGCCTGGCGCAGCTCCTCCTGCTGCTTGAGCTTCTCATGCGCCTTGGCGGCCATCTCTTCGGTGAAGACCTGCAGGTTGTTGCGGCCGAGCTCCTTGGCCCGGTACATCGCCATGTCGGCATTGGCGAGCAGTTCGCCGACCGTCTTGCCCTGATTGGGAAAACAGGCGACCCCCATGCTGCAGGTGACCTGCAGGCTGCGGCCCTCGATCTGCATCGGCGCGGCGATCGCTCGCCGGATATCCTCGAGCCGAGCCAGCACGATATCGCGCTCGCAGGGAAGCCCGTTCAAAAGCAGGATGAATTCATCGCCGCCGACCCGCACGACCATGTCGGACTTGCGCACCGAAGCGCGCATGCGCGAGGCCGTGACCTTCAAGAGTTCGTCGCCGGCGGCGTGGCCGAGCGTATCGTTGACCAGCTTGAAATTGTCGAGATCGAGGAAGGCGAGCACCGCCCACTGGCCGCTGCCGCGCAGGGCTTCCAGCGCCTCGGCGACCTGTTCCTCGAACTGTGCGCGGTTGGGCAGACCGGTCAGCGCGTCGTGGTGCGCCATGAAGCTGATGCGATCTTCCGCCTGCTTGCGCTCGATCGCGATGCCGGCGAGATGCGCCGCCATGGCGATCAGTTCCTTTTGTCCGTCGTCGGGCACGCCGACGACATCGGAATAGAGCGCGAAGGTGCCGAGCACCTTGCGCTCGCGCGAATGGATCGGGGTCGACCAACAGGAGCGGAAGCCGTAGGGAAGCACCAGCTCGCGATAATCGTCCCAGAGCGGATCGACCTGAATATCCGAGACGATCACCTGCTCGCCGCGCCAGGCGGCCGTGCCGCAGGAGCCCATGCGCGGGCCGATCTCGACGCCGTGGATGGTCGCGCAATAGGCCTCGTCGAGGCTTGGCGCTGCGCCGTGGAAGAGATAGCGGCCATCGGGCGACAGCAGCAGCACCGAGCCCTTGATGCCCGGCATCAAGGCTTCGATCAACAGGATCATGTCGCGGAAGAAGGCGTCGAGCGGCCGGCCGTTGGCGATCATCTCAAGCAGGCGCGCCTGCCCTTCGAGCAGCCGCTCGGCCGCCTTGCGGTCGGAAATGTCACGCGAAACGCCGACGATGCCGACGATCTTGCCGCTCTTGTTGCGCAGCGGCACCTTGGAGGTCATCAGCCAGCGATCGCGGCCCTTGCTGACGATGGCCCGTTCCTCGATGCCGAAGATCGGCTCGCCGGTTTCGATGACGCGACGCTCGATGTCGGCAATCGCCTTGGCCATCTGCGGCGGATGGAGATCGAAATCGGTCTTGCCGACGATATCCTTCATGGCTTCGAGCCCGTTGTCGGCAACCGTCACCTGATTGGCGATCAGGAACCGCCCCTCCACATCCTTGGCGTAGATGTAGTCCGGCACGTGGTTGATAATGGTCTCCAACCAGTAGTGGCGATCGGCGATATCGGGTTCGCTCGGAAAGATGCGCGCGACCTCCTCGGCCAGCCGATTGCTGGCGTCGATCAGGCGGCGCGTTTCCGCGTTGCCGCCGGCATTGAGAGCGGCATATCGCGGATTGCGGGACGTGTTCTTCGCCAAGCAAGGCCTCCCGACGCTCTTCGCCGCGTCGCTGGTCGATCTTTCCCCACTTCACGTTAGACGAGCAAGAGTTAGCTCTTCCTAAATAACTGTAGAAAAATCGTGTAGAGGTTGCAACGGTCAAGTTGCAAGAGGCGATAGAAGGGGTGGATGACGCCACCCCTTAATGTCCGTTCAGGACAACCGTCGGCGCACCGGTGCAACGCGCATCAGCAATTGATCGACGATCACCATGACGACGATCGAGATGCCCGTCAACGGAAACGCCAGCCCGAAGACAATGGCCATGAGCCACAAGCCCACATAGACGCTGCGCCGCGGCGGCATCGGGGGCACGCCGATGCGTCCCGCCGGGCGCCGCTTCCACCACATGATGACGGCGGAAAGGGAAACGAGCACGATGGAAATGCAGGCGGCCAGCATCAGGAGCTGGTTGACGCGCCCCCATTCCTGCCCCTTGTGCACGTTGATGCTCCATTCGATGGCCTTTCCGAACGCCGGGTAATCGCCAAAGGAAATGTCGACGAGAGGCTTCCCGGAATATTGATCGATATGGATCGTGCGCTCGCGCGCAAGGTCGGCGGGAAAGATGGCGGCCGTATAGACGGCAGTCTCGTCGAGCGGGATCGCGAGCTCGTAGCCGGGCAGCATGCCCTCAGCATCCGCGATCGCGACGGCGCGATCGATCCCGACCGGCTCGTCGGCGCCACCGCTGGACGCCGGAACCGGCGCGTTTTCCATCAGCCAATTGGCCCTGGGCAACACGTCGGTCGACACCTTGCTGGAGGTCGGGACCTCATCCCAAAGCGCTGCCGGATAGCCGAGCCCCATCGCCGTCAGCTTGCCGTTGACCGTTGCACCCCAATAGCCGGACCACAGAAGCCCGGAGAAGGCGAGAAAGACGATCAGCAGGCCGGCGCCGATACCGGTCACCGCATGGAGATCGCGCCAGAACACCCGGCGTGCCGGCGTGCCGCGCACGGTCAACACACCGCCGGTCTGCTGGCGCGGCCACCAGAGATAGATGCCGGTGAAGACCAACAGGATGGCAAAGCCCGCAACGATCTCGATGATTGTTTCGACCGACTTGCCGAAATAGTCGAGGCTGTGCAGGTCCTCAACCACCTGGTTGAACTCCTCCGATGGCGCGACCCGGTCGAGGATCGAGCCGGTGTAGGGATCGACGAAGACCAGCATGCGCGCTTTGCCGATGCCGACAGTGACGCGTGCGGAGCGATCCACGCCGGCCGGCGTGCGATAGGAGACGGCAACGCTGCCCGGCACGGACTCCACCGCCGTCGCGACGATCGCCGAGGGCGACATCCGTTCGGCGCCCGCTGCCACGACGTTGCGGTAGGCAAAGACGGTATCGTCGATCTCGTCGTTGAACAGATAAAGCCCCCCGGTCAGCGCCAGGCTGATCATGAAGGGGATGACGAGCAGGCCGGCAAAGAAGTGCCAGCGCCAGATGGCACGGTAGAGCGAGATGCCGCGCTCTGTGGCCGCGGAGCTGTCCACGGCATTGGTGAAGGATGCGGTTGTCATGGTTTTCTCCGGGAAGGACCGTTTGCACGGCTTCGCCTCTTGGTGATCGGGACGACCGCCGATCACGGCAATGCGCGTCGAAGATGGACGCCGCAAGGCCAATCAGCTGTCGTTCAAGCGCGTATCAGGTGGAGAAAACCGTTGGTGGCGCCCTTGGCCCCGCTCCGGTTAAGAGCACCGAGCGAACGAAACCGAAATCGCCGGCTGGAACGGAAAGCGGGCGCGCGCGGGCTTGCGACGGCAAGACGATCGGGTAAGGCGCCGGCAGGTCGGCGGGCGCAACCAAGCAGCAGGACTGGCAGCCGTGGCCCTTCGTGCCACCTTTTCCATCGGGATCGTCGTGGCCAGAGAGGCAAAGATCGGCAAGGCTGCCATCCGGGAGGACGTAGGCGATAGCATCCGGCGACCGCGGCATGGCGGCGGCCGGTTGCTGGATCAAGGCCGAAACGACGAGAACCAGCGCGCAAAGCATGCGCGCCGCCAAGTTCGTCAACCGATCCCCTAAAAGCCCTGCCAAATGCATCCCCAAATCGACGGCGACAGCTAAAGATCTGCGACCGCAAACGCAAGTCGGCAAAGCGCCGCACGGACCATCAAAAGATTTCATGTGTGCTATCAGCGCCGCCCGCTTCCGTCACTCCCGATGCTTGCCTAAGACAGGCGACAACGCAGGACGGGAGGAACACGGCATGCTGACGATCTATGGGGTTTATCGCTCGCGCGCATCGCGCAATTACTGGATGGCGCGGGAACTCGGCATCCATTTCCAATCGGTACCGGTCATCCAGGCACGCCGCGTCGCCGATCCGTTGGCTGCTGATGCGCCGATCAACACCAAGTCGCTCGCCTTCCTCGCCGTCAATCCGATGGGGCTGATCCCGGCGATCGAGGATGATGGCGTGGTGCTGACGGAATCGCTTGCCAACAATCTCTATCTCGCGCGCAAGTATGGCGGCCCACTGGCGCCTGCCGATATCGCCGAGGAAGGCTTGATCGGCAACTGGACGATGTGGGCGGCGACCGAGGTTGAGCCGCACACCGTAGAGATCATCCTGACCTACGACTACGGCGCCGAGAACACGGATGAAGGCAAGGCGATGATCGCCAGATGCGTGACGTCGCTCGACAAGGTCTTTGCCCGCATGGAAAGCCACCTCGACGGACGCGACTATCTCGTCGGCGATCGCTTCACCGTCGCCGACCTCAATCTTGCGGAGGTCTTCCGCTACGCCATGAGCCAGACGCAGCTGTTCGACAAGCATCCGCGGGTTTCGGCCTGGCTTGCCCGTTGCCATGCCCGCCCGGCCTTCAAGGCGATGATGGAAGAACGCCTGAAAGAACTGGCGGACTGAGCGGTCAATAAGGGGGGCCTCCCTGCGATCAGCCCATGGTCGCCGCGTCGAAGCGAACGCGCGGCGCCTTGATGTCGAGCAGGCGCATGCCCTCCTCCACCTCATCACGAACCCAGCGCTTGAACGCCTTGGCGGCCTTGCTTTCGCGCCGTGACGGCGCGCTGACGAAGTAGTGGCCGAAGCCCGTCGGCACCCGGATGCCGAACGGTACCACAAGGCTGCCCTGCGCGATCGCAAAGCCGGCGAGTGTCTGCCAGGCGAGCATCACCCCCTGCCCGGAGATCGCGGCGTCGAGCACCAGCGACGCCTCGTTGAATGTGTGGCGCACGTTCACTTCCGCGCCCGAGAGCCCGACTTCGCGGAGCCACACCTCCCAGCTGAACATCGAATGGCCGTCGATAACAGCGGGCAGTTTTAGAATATCTGCAGGCTTCCGAAGCCCTTCGGCCATGGCCGGCGAACAGACCGGAAAAACCTCCTGCTGCAACAGCGGCTCGGATTTCACGCCCGGCCACTCGCCCGTACCAACGCGAATGCCGACATCCACATCCGACGTGTCGAGATTGACGAGCTTTGTCGTCGCGTCGATGCGCAGGCGAATGTCGGGATGGCGTTCGGCAAAACGGTTGAGCCGATAGACCAGCCAGCGGGCGGCAAAGACCGGCGCGACCGAGATGGTCAGCACCGACTCGTCGCGGCGGCGCGCTGAAGCCACGGCCTCTGCCAGCTCGTGAAAGGCGTTGCTGATGCGCGCGAGGAAGCGCTCGCCGAAATCGGTGGGCAGGAGGCCGCGCGGGGTGCGCTCGAACAACACGCGGCCGAGCTGGGCCTCCGCCTTGGCAATCTGCTGGCTGACGGCGCCAGGGGTCACGCCCAATTCGTCCGCCGCGGCGGCCAGCGATCCCAGCCTGCCGGCAGCCTCGACGGCGCGCAGCCCGTTCAAATGTACCGTGTTCAGATCTCTCATATAGTTTTTCTAAACACGATCTCTGCCATTCTCAATTGAAAAGATGACGGGACAGGCGGATCATCCAAGCATCGAAAGGATGGTCCGCCATGTTTAGGCTTCTCTCGAAACTGACGCCGCTCAAAACATCCGACGACCGAAAGGACGATGCGCCGCTCGCCTGGGCGCGCGATCCGCTGCAGCATCCGGATCTCGAACGGATGGATGGGCGCGAACTCGGTGACCTGCCCTTCCCGGGTTGGCCGTGGCCACGCACGGCGGAGTGCACCGGCAGCCGCCTCTAGGACCTGCGGCTTTGAAGCTGCACTATGATATGCTGGCCGGATGAGCGACGATCTCGAGCGCAACTTCATCCGTGTCGTCAGGCTGGCGGAGGCCGCAGGCCTGCCCGAAGTGACGATCGGCACGTCCTACGGTACGCCGGCGCTGCTGGTGAAAGACAAGAGTTTTGTGCGCATGAAGGATGGCGAGACGCTGGTCGTCATGTGCGCGCTCGAAGAAAAGGAAATGCTGCTGGAGCTCGACCCGGGGCTCTACTTTCAAACGGATCACTACAAGGGCTGGCCCGCTATGCTGGTGCGGCTTTCGGAAATCGACGACCAAAGCCTAACCGGGCGGCTGGTTGCCGCCTGGCGCGAGAAGGCGCCAAGGCGGCTCGCCGCGAGCTTCCTCGAGCCAGGTCAGGCTCCGCCGCCGACCTTGTAGACCAGGCAGACCTTGCCACCATCCAGTCGCTTCACGTTATCGAGCTGCACATGATGGCGCTCCGCCACTGTGTCGAACAGCGCCTTGCCCTTGCCGACCACGAGCGGGTGGATGGTGAGACGCAGTTCGTCGATCAGGCCGTGGTCCATCAGGCTCGACACCGTGCGCGCGCCGCCGACGACATAGATAGTGCGGCCCGGCGCCTGCCTGAGCGTCTCGATTTCGGAGACGTCGCGCACGATCCTGGCGTTTTCCCATTCGACGTCGGAACGGGTTTTCGAGAGGACATAATGCGGCGTGCCAAGCGCAAAGTCCGCATATTCGATTTCTTCGGGCGTCGGCAACTGGCCGGTGAACTCCAGCGGCGCATGCGGGTCGCGCTTGATCGCGCTCCAATACTGCTCGTAGCCCGAATACATGCCGTTCCCGAGGACGCAGGCGTCGATCTCGGGCAGGAGGTCGAACGTATCCGACCAGGAATCGACCCAGTCCGTATAGCCATCCGGCCCGTCGATCAGACCGTCGATGGACATCTGCATGCCTGCAACCACCTTGCGCATCATCATTGTCTCCCTGTCGGCGTTACACGCCAAGGACGCGCGGCAGACAGGAAGCCCGACATCCCAGGCAAAATAATCCTGGTTACGCGAGGGACGTCGCCGAACGGACGGCTCTTCCATTTCCAAGCCGGCGCCTATACCGGTTAAGCGAACAGCCGGACAGGTATTTCCATGATCGTTCGCAACCGCCCCACCCTTTTGAAACTCTTCTTCATCCTCCGGGGTTCGGTCATCCAGCGGATCTTTCCGCAAGTGCTGTTCGTCTTTGCGCTCTCCGCCTTCGTCGTCTGGGCGCACCGCGTCGATCCCGGCCTGGTGCCGAGCGTCAGCAGCGGCCCCTTCGCGTTGCTCGGCATCGCGCTCTCCGTGTTTCTCGGCTTCCGCAACAATGCCTGCTACGACCGCTGGTGGGAGGCGCGGAAGGCCTGGGGACAGTTGATCTTCACCGCACGCGACCTCGCCCGCCAGACGCTGATCCTTGCCGGAACCGAGCGGCAGCGCCTGCTCGACATCACGATCGCCTTTGGCCACGCGCTGGTCTGCCATCTGCGGCCGGGAAGCGATGTCGGCAGACCGCTAGCGCGGCTGCCGACAGATCTCGTTGCCGGCTACAAGGCAAGCCGCAACGGACCGGACTTTCTGCTGCGCGAAATGGGCGGCATTCTCGCCGGACTGCACGGAACCGGCACGATCAGCAACTTTCAGTGGGCGCAGCTGGATGGCACGCTCGGCAAGATGTCGGCCATGCTTGCGGCCTGCGAGCGGATCCGCAACACCCCCGTGCCGTTCGGCTATACGCTGCTCCTGCACCGCACCGCCTATCTCTTCTGCTTTCTGCTGCCCTTCGGCTTTGCCGATGCGCTCGGCTGGGCGACGCCCTTCGTCACCGCGCTTGTCGCATACACCTTCTTCGGCCTCGACGCGCTCGGCGACGAACTGGAGGAGCCGTTCGGCGTGTTGCCGAACGACTTGCCGATCGTTGCGCTTGCCGAGACCATCGAAATCAACCTGCGCGAGGCGCTGGGCGAGACCAACCTTCCGCCTCTGCCGCAGCCGAAGAACTACATCCTGATGTAGCCGCAACTGCCGAGGCGTCAGACCTTCAGCATCGCCAGCACCCGGGCGACGGCCGGACGTGCCGTCATGCGGTTGCGGTGATCGACGATTTTTGGGAAGCGCGCGGGATCCACACCGTCCGGCTCGATCCAGCCGGCGACGGTGAAGAGATAGGGATCGGCGATCGAATAGCTGTCGCCAAAAACGAACGGCCCTTCGAACATCTTGCTTTCGATCAGTTCGTAGCAGGCGGTCATGTTGGAGGCGACCTTGGCCTTCATCGCCTCATGCGCGGCCGGATCGTCGGCCCAGCGTGCGCCACGGCGGCCGTGGGCGTGGGCAATATGCACCGTCGAGCAGAGGTAATTCAGAAACGACTGCAACTGCGCGAAGGCGAAGGCGTCGTTCGCCGGAGCGAGCTTCGCAGCTGGAAAGGCCTGCGCGATGTAGGTCAGGATCGCCGGCGTTTCGGTGATGACGCCCCTGTCGGTCACGAGCGCTGGGACCCGCGCCTTCGGGTTCACCGCGAGATAGTCGGGTTTGGTCTGCTCGGCTGTCGAAAAATCGACACGGCGCGCCTCGTATTCGGCGCCCGCTTCTTCCAGCGCGATATGCGAAGCCAGTGAACAGGTTGCGGGGGCGTAGAACAGTTTCAACACTTTGAGCTCTCCTCTGCGATCATGCGGACCGGTTGACGTGATGTCGATGGACCGAACCGGCTCTGTCAATTCCATGGATAGAAGCGGCATGCGAGCGGAGAACCGCGCGCTTCCTGCCGTGTCGCTCCAAAGCAAAGACCGGCTGCAGAAGAAAGGAAGTCACCCCGATTGACAAGCAGAAGTGGCAAGGCGCCGCAGATCGCTGCCGTCCGCGTTTAGGGGGGCCCGGCAGGCTACAACTGCCGGGCCTGCGCGTTCACGCGACCAGCGGCTCGCTGCAGCCGGGTACGTCCTCCAGGCGATAATAGACGGGAATGCCGCGCTCGCGGGCAATGCGCACGTCGTTATCGGCCCCCTTGCTGTCGCCCGGCAGGCGCAGAACCGCCTCGCAAAGCGCCAGCAACCGGCCCGCCACAGGATGAAAAATCTCCTCATAGAGATCGTCGCCGATCCGTGCGCCGCCAGCCGCATGCCAGACCGGCAGCGCCATCCACTCGCCGATCATCGGCACGTGGCCTGCCTTGAACAGCGCATAGGACGGCTCTTCCAGCCGCTTCAGGTTGGCGGCCATTTTCGCCGGGTCGTCCCCGGTTCCCGAACGATAGGGGCCTGCGATCAAGATCAGCATTTTTCTCTCCCGAGATGCTATGAACGATCCAGATTATTCTGGAATAATCGTGATATTTCGTGCAATATCGTGAAGAGTCAAGGAGACATTTCATGCTGACGATACAGAGGCGGGCTTTGATTTCGGCGCGACTGGCGCGAGACGGCGAGGTCGTTGCCAAGCGCATGGCTGACGAGTTGAACCTGTCCGAGGACACGATCCGGCGCGACCTGCGCGAAATGGCGGCGGAGGGACTGCTGAAGCGCGTGCACGGCGGCGCGCTGCCTCTGGTGCCGCCGCTGCCCAACTTTGCGGCGCGTCAGGAGATCGCCGGCGACGTCAAACGCCGGCTCGGACAAAAGGCGGCTGCGATGATCGAAGCCGGTCAGACAATCTTTCTCGATGGCGGCACCAGCAATGCAGAGATTGCCCGGGCGATGCCGCGCGACATGCGGCTGACCGTCGTCACCCACAGCCCGACGATCGCCGCCGAACTCGAGCGCCACGAAGCGGAGGTTATCCTGATCGGCGGGCGGCTCTACAAGCATTCGATGGTCGCGACGGGAGCAGCAGCGCTTGCAGCGATTGCCGGCATCCGAGCCGACCTGTTCTTCCTCGGCGTCACCGCCATTCACCCGGCCCACGGTGTTTCAACCGGCGACTTCGAGGAGGCGGCCGTCAAGCGGGCGATCCTCGGCCAGGCCGCGGAAACCTACGTGCTCGCAACGGTGGAAAAATTCGATGCGGTCTCGCCGCACCACGTGGCCGCGATCCCTGAGCTCTCGGGCTTCATCGTTCCCAACGAGATCAGCGACGACATGCTCGCCCCTTATGACGGCACGGACATTGCGATCATCGGCGCTTGATGGCGCACTGCGCCGACAGCGGAACGTCGGGAAAGTGAGCGGGCCGAGATGGCCCGCCACAGTTCAGGCGGCGAAAGCGTCGGTCACTCTGACGTCGCCGACATGGATGCCGTTCCAGTTGTGCATGGAATGGTTGGCCTGCGCCATCAGCGCCGCGTGCAGCTCGGGCTCGTCCCTGAAGAAGCGGGCAAGCGTTGCCGCGACCATGGCTTCGGCAGCCCGGGTCGTACCATCTTCGCACTTCAAAGCGATCGCGATGCCTTTTTCCGGAATGGCGGCGCAGAACACACCTTCCGCCCCGGTCTTGGCAAAGATGCGGCCGGGCGCCGTCTTCATCAGCCGCGTGCAGGCGCGCTTGGTGCCAGCAACGAAAAAGGGCTCGGCCATGCAGGCCTCGATCAGCCGCCGCGAGACGCGGGCGCGCTCGGCTTCAAGGCCGACGCCGGTCGCCATCTTCGCGAAACCGTGTGCGAGCCCCTTCAGCGGCACCGCATAGGTCGGGATCGAGCAGCCGTCGACGCCGCAATTGTCCTTGGCAAGGATCGCACCCGTCAGGCTTTCCATAGCGCCGCGGATTTCGCGCTGCAGCGGATGGTCGTAGCCGACATAACCCTTCACCTCCGTGCCCGAATGGCAGCAGGCACAGATGAAGCCGGAATGTTTGCCGGAGCAATTGTTGTGCAGCGCCGTCGGCGCTTCCAGGCTGCGGGCCTGGCCGATCAAGGTCTTCTGGTCGGACGACCAATGGGCGCCGCATTCGAGCGCCGAGACATCGCGGCCTGCGGCGGCCAGCATCTTGGCGGCCAGTTCCACATGTTCCGGCTCACCGGAATGGGACGAACAAGCAAGCGCCAGTTCCCGGTTGCCGAAGCCGTAGGCGTCGGCCGCGCCGCTTTCCATCAGCGGCAGCGCCTGCATCGCCTTGCAGGCCGAGCGCGGGAAGACGGCGCTGTCGGTTTCGCCCAGAGAGAAGACGGTCCGGCCGTCGCCGTCGACGGCAATGACCACGCCGCGGTGGCGGCTTTCGACGAGGTTTCCGCGGGTAACTTCGACGAGAACGGGATTTGACATGCCTTGCCCTCAAATATCCGAAATTGCTCCGTGCATTTAGCAGGATTTTACCGGCAAGGAACGGAGTTTTCATGAAATTCGCCCGCAGGCTGGCCGCTGCTTTTCTCGTCATTTACCTGCTGCCGGCGTTGGCCTCGGCCGGCTGGTGGTACATGCAGGACCGGCCGCAAAGCTGGCGCGACGCCGATTGGTCCTCGGCCGGGATCCTGCCGAAGGCAACGGAAAGCGCGGACGCGGCGATCTACGTGTTCTCGGCGACCACGGGCGGCATGAAGGGTGCTGTCGCGAGCCACGCCTGGATCGTGACCAAGAATGAGGGCGCTGCCACCTACGATCGCTACGACAAGGTCGGCTGGGGCAAACCGATCCGCAAGAACGGCTATCCGGCGGATGCACGCTGGTACTCGAATGAGCCGCGGCTGGTCGTCTCGGTGACCGGCGCTGACGCCACGCGGCTGATCCCGAAGATCGAGGCGGCGATCGCCAGCTACCCTTACGCTTCGCCTGGCGGCTACCGGATCTGGCCCGGCCCGAACTCCAACACCTTCGTCGCCCACGTGCTGCGAACCGTACCGGAACTCGGCGCCGTGCTGCCGCCGGACGCAGTCGGCCGCGACTATCTGCCGGAGGGAAAGCTGTTCCAGATCGATGCCGACGGGCGCGACCTGCACGCGACGCCTATGGCCTGGCCGGTATCTCGGCGGGTGTTCGCAGCGGCCTCGAGCTGCATTTCTTCGGCCTTGTCGCCGGTTTCGACTTCGCCAATCCCGGCATCAAGGTTCCGGCGATCGGACGCATCGGCATATGATGGTCCAGGCTTGACGGGCCATCGCTTAGGTTGAGCGCCGGTGATTTGCATTGCATGGTGCGCCGGTCGAATCAGGAGGACGCGCCCGCATGCATGAAATACCGATCAGGAGCTTTGCTGTTTCGGTTGTCGTTCTCCGCCCGGCTGGGAGCACCTTCGAGGTTCTCCTTCTCAAGCGCACCGGAACACTTGCGGGAACCTGGTGCCAAGTCGCCGGCGCGATCGAAGCGAATGAAACGGCCTGGCAGGCGGGCCTGCGCGAAGTCGAGGAGGAAACGGGCCTGCGGCCCGACCGCTTCTATTCCGCCGACATCTGCGAGCAGTTTTACGAGGCCGACCGCAATGCCATCAGCCTGCTGCCCGTCTTCGTCGGCTTTGCAGCCAAGGGCGCCACGGTCCGGCTCAATGCCGAACACAGCGCGTTTCGCTGGGTGAGCTTTGACGAAGCGCTCCGCATGGTGCCCTTTGCCGGGCAAAGGAAAGTGCTGAAGCATATCCGGGACGAGTTCGTCGACAACGAACCGAACCCTTGGCTGCTGATCCAGGAAACGGCGCCGGTCGGATCGGCCGGTTAGGCGAGGCTTGATGCTGAGCCAAGTGCTAAAAATGGAAAAGGGCCGCGCGAGGCGACCCTTCCATGAGTTTTGGCCGTATGACTGGCCCGGGCTTTCAGACCCGAAGGAAGGCGGGGATTATGCCGAGGGCTGCCTCGACACCTTCACCTCTTCCATGCCCTTCACCAAGACCGAAATCTCATTAGACATTGGACCACCTTCCTTTCTGTTCGTTGCTGATGATTTGAAGGTAAGCGATCCATCAGCGATTACAAGGGCGACGATGGTCGAAGATCGTTTTCCTCTTCGCCGCCGATCACAGGCCTGACGATCGTTCCGATCACAGGGACATGATGATCTTGCCGACATGGTCGCCCTGCTCCATCTGGCGATGGCCGTCGGCGACCGCGCTGAAGGGCAGGACGGAATGGATGACCGGCGCGACCTTGCCCGCTTCCAGCAGCGGCCAGACCTTCTCAACCAGACCGTCGCGGATCGCCTGCTTTTCCGCCGCCGTGCGCGGACGTAAGGCCGAGCCCATGACATGCAGCCGCTTGGTCAGGATCGGCGCGATGTTCGCCCCTTCAACCTTGGCGCCGCCGAGGAAGGCGATGATCGACAGACGGCCGTCCTTGGCGAGCGAACCGATGTTGCGGTCGAAATAGCGGGCGCCGACCATGTCGAGAATGACATCGACGCCACGCCCGCCGGTCTCTTCGAGAACGACCGTCTTGAAATCCTCGTCGCGATAGTTGATCGCCCGCTTGGCGCCGAGCGCTTCGCAGGCGCGGCATTTCTCGGTGCTGCCGGCAGTGACGAAGACCTCGGCGCCGAAGGCCTTGGCGAGCTGGATCGCCGTCGTGCCGATGCCGCTGGAGCCGCCGTGGATGAGGATGGTTTCGCCCGCTTTCAGCCCGGCCATATCGAAGACATTGGCCCAGACGGTGAAGAAAGTTTCCGGCAGGGCGGCCGCCTTCACGGCGTCATAGCCCCTAGGCCAGGCGAGCACCTGGGTCGCGGGCACCGCCGTATATTCCGCATAGCCGCCGCCATTGGCGAGCGCACAGACCTTGTCGCCGATCCGGAACCCTTGAGCCCCCTCGCCGAGCGCCACGACTTCGCCCGCCACTTCCAGGCCGAGGATCGGGCTTGCGCCCGGCGGCGGCGGATAGTCGCCCTTGCGCTGCAAAACGTCGGGACGGTTGATGCCCGCCGCCTCCACCCGAACGAGGATGTCGCCCGGCTTGAGCTCTGGCAACGGCCCCTTCGCGAGCACCATGTTTTCAGGCCCGCCCGGGGCTGGAAGGTCAACGAATTGCATTTCCAATGGAAGAGACATGGCACTACCTCGCGAATTCTCAAGGCGCATAGGTAGCGCCGGAAACGCGAGGCGAAAAGGCTGATTGTCGAACGACCGGCCGTCGAAAGCGCAGCTCAGCCGCCGAGTGCATCCATGACAAGACCGGTATCGCTCGCCTTGGCGCGCGACTTGATCTCGGCGATGCGGGCGCTGACGGCCTGGGCGTCGGAGAAAACAAAGCCTTCGGGCAGCCCAAGGACGGCGATCGAGCAGCGCATCAGCGGAAAATCCTTCGCCGAGCCGTCACGGCCGTAGCCGCTGATGCGGCCCTCCGCCTGATGCTCTGGCGAATAGAGCTGGCCTACGTCGGAGCGAAAATCGTCGAGCAGGCGGTTCAGCACCGCTTCCAGCTCCTCGACCGAACAGCCGCTGACACCGACGAAGAAGTCGTCGCCGCCGACATGGCCGAGGAATTTCTCCTCGCCGATGAAATGGCGGCGCAGCAGGGCGGCAAAGAGCGTGATCGCGAGATCGCCCTTCTGGAAACCGTAGGTATCGTTGAAGGGCTTGAAGTCGTCGAAATCGCAATAGCAGAAGTAACGCGCATGATCGCCGTCGAGGATCGCGTCCTGGACATAGTCGCGGATGGCGCGGTTGCCGGGCAGACCCGTCAGCGGATTCTGCTCCTGCGCCATCTTCAATTGTTTTTCGTTGATAATCTTCAAGAGCGACGAGGCCGAGAGCGTGCCGGCGTAGCGCATGTTCTCCGTCAGGATCAGGCAATCGCTGCCGTCCATGCCGGCGAAGATTTTCAGCATTTCATCCGCCGGCGTGTCGAGATCGGCAATCGGCGCCGGGCTGGCGAAGTGCGAAATCCGCCGCTGGTAGATCCGGTTCTTCAGGAGATCGCGGCCGAAAGGGTGATAGATCAGCTCCTTGACGTGATACTCGTGCAGGATGCCGCGCGGCTCGCCATTGGCGTTCAGGACCGGGAAGAATCCCTGGCGCGGATTGCGCCGGAAGAGATCGAAGACGGAATCGAGTTCGTCACTTTCGCGAACGGTCGGCAGTTGCTCGATCTGCTTGCGGATCAGGATGCCGTCCAGCGTCGACGAGGACCGCCGGCTGGCGACGCTCTGGTCGAGATGCGGATAGGCAGGCAGAAGTTCGCTCAGATGCGTCGTCGGCCGGGCGACGTAATAACCCTGCACCAGATCGCAGCCGAGGTCGCGACAGGTCAGAAACTCCGCCTCCGTCTCCACACCTTCGGCAATCACCCGCGTGCCGAGCACATGGGCGGTGTTGACCGTGTGGCGGACGAGATGGCGCTTGCGGGCATCGGCCTCGATGCCCGAGACGAAGTGTCTGTCGATCTTCACATAGTCGACCGGCTGGTCGCAGAGCAGCTTCAGCCCGTTGAAGCCGGCGCCGAAATCGTCAATCGCCAGCTTGAAACCGGCAAGCCGGAGATCACGCACGAGGGCCGAGAAATCCGGCATCTTGCCGCCATCGAAGCGCTCGGAAAGCTCGAAACAGAGTGACGACGGGGCGATATTGGCGCGCTTCAAGTGGTTGACGAGGCGTTCGACGATGTCGCCTTCACCGCCAACGAGGCGTGAGTCGAAGTTGAGGAACAGCGTGCGTGCGGAATGATCGGGCAGCGTCGCAAAGCCGGCGACGGCGCGACTGTTGATCATGTGTTCGAGCGCCAGCAGCTGCCCTTCTTCTTCCGCCTTGTCGAGCAGCTCCAGCGGCGAGGCAAAGCCGAGTTTCTGAAAGCCGCGCATCAGGGATTCGTAGCCGAAGACGGTGCCGGTCGCCGCTTCTGCGATCGGCTGGAAGGCGGTTTCGATCACCAACTTGGCGAGCGTTACGATCTGGTCGTCGCCGAACCGGCGCAACGAGAGAATTTCGGCGGGGGCGGCGGACATGCCGGGCTCCAGAAATATGGGACGGACGGTCGAACGCCGGCAGCATGGCCAGCAAGCGTCAACGAAGTCTTTCCCCATTATGAAGCTTTGATGAAAGCTATGTGACAGCCGCAACTGCGCCAATCAGATGCAAACACTCTAATGAAATCAGTAGTTTCATGAGCAAGTCCTGCGATCGGTCGGCGTCTGCCCCATCCTGACCGTCGCGCCAGGATGGTTCAGACGAGAACGAGCAATGTCAGGTATCCGGCACCGATGACCAGGCAGAGCGGACCGTAGATGCGACGGTCGAGCGTCACGAAGGGCTCCGTGCCGTGGCGTTGGTGGAACGCGGTGGTGAAGGCCAGGAGGCCACGGGCGACGAAGATGGCGGCAAGCCCGGCAAGGCCGCCATGGCCGAGGATCGGCGGCAAAAGCCCTGCAAAGACGGGCGTCACGGACAATGGCAGGAGCGCCGCCGCAAAGAGGAGTACGACGACGACCAGCGTCAGCCAGACCGGCGGCATCGCCGACCGGTGCTTCGTGCCGACCACCGTGCGGACAAGCGTTTCTTCGTCGTCACAGGGCCAAAGTCCGCCGAACGCCCAGTAGGCATGCAGCCCGGCGATACCGGAAAGAACGAGGAAAAGCAGGATCGCGATTGCCGCCAACATGATGGGTTCCTTGCTTGCCTGTGGGCGGACCGCCTCAAGCGGTCACGGTTGACGGAGACCCTTTGCCCGACCGCACGCCGATCGCCGCGAGCGCGGCCATGAGGAGAAAGGCCGCCCATTGCGGCGTGGTCGAGAGAGAACCGAGATGGGCAAGCCCGTAGCCGATGAAGAGCACCGCATAGGCGAGATATTGCACGATCACCGCAGCGGCCAGCGGCGCACGGTAACGCCCGTTCACGGCGGCAAACAGCAGGGTGATACTGTTGATCAGGAGGATGGCGCTCGTCGCGTGCCAGAGAAGCGAGACATAGGTTTTAAGCAGCGCCGAGGGGCTGCTTGCAAGCAAAGGCACATGCACCTCCGGCCCGCCGGCAAAGAGATGAATGCCCGTTGTCGCCAGGGACAGGATGCCCGCTGCCAGAAGCCATTTGCTCATGCCTTCGCCTCCAATCTTCACCATACGGCAGCGTATGTACGCGACCTGGTTGCATCAGTCAATACGGTGACGTATGGAAGGCTATGACGACAAAAAGTACCCTCACGAGCGATGATTGGATCAAGGCCGCCTTCCGCGCACTGACGACCGGCGGCGTGCAGGCGATCCGGGCCGAGGCGATCGCCCGCGACCTGAAGGTGAGCAAGGGCTCCTTCTACTGGCATTTCAAGGATGTGCCGGATCTGAAGGCAAAGATGCTAGCCCATTGGGCGCGCGAAGCGACAGACGCGATCATCGCGGAAATCGAAGCCGTGGAAGTAACGGCGCAGGAGCGATTGCGGTTGTTGGTGCATGCCGCGACCGACGAACGCAGCCTTCCCTATGGCGGCTTGCTGACGGACGGCGCGGTCCGCGAATGGGCGCGCTTCGACACCATGGCCGCCATGACCCTTAAGTCCGTCGACGAACGCCGCCTTGGCTACATTGCCGACCTGCTCGGTCATTGCGGATTTTCGTCAAGTGAGAGTCGCAGCGGCGCCAGCGCGCTCTACGGCGCGCTGATCGGACTTGAGGCGCTCGCTGCAAACGGTCTTGCTGATCTTCGCGGCGATCTGCTCCGGCTGCTCGAGGCGCTGCTCGGCAGCAGAACCTCGCGCTAAACTCAGCCCTTGGCCAGAACGCCGAAGGCGATCAGCGACAAGCCCTGCATGACGAGGTCGACGGCGAGAAACAGGCCGAGGATCCAGAGGCTGTTGACCGGCCAGCCGGCAGCGATGATCAGGCCGGCCACAAGCGTGACCAGACCGCCGAGTGCAACCCAGCCCCAGCCCTGCAGCGGCCTGAGCTTCAGGCCAACCCAGATGCGGAAGCAACCCGCGACGATCAAGGCGATCGCCATGATAAAGGTGAGGAAGGACGAGGCGAGCACGGGATTGATGAAGGCAAAAAGGCCGGCGATCGTATAGCAGGCGCCGCTCAGGCCCCAGTAGAGCACGCTGTCCCAGCCCTTTACCTGAAAGGCGTGGGCGAGGTTGAACAGCCCGCCGACCAGCATGATGATCCCGACATAATAGACGGACGCGACCGTCGCCATCAGCAGATTGCCGAAGGCAAGGCCGCCGCACATGATCAACAGCACGCCGAGGGCGACGAACCACCCCCATTTACCGGCAACCGCTGACTTGTCGGCTCGATCGAATGCGTGGGTCATCTCAACCTCCAGTCCTTTGCAACGCGAGATCGCTAACGCGGGGATTGAGCCGGATTTCTGCACAAAAGGAAAGTGAAAACACAGTCGATTTTTATTGATTGATGAGTCAATCAAAAATAGACTGATCATCGTCAAGGGAGAGACGGATGCCGAAGGTCGGGATGGAACCGGTGCGCCGCAAGGCGCTGGTCGACGCAGCGCTGCGCGTGATCGGCGACCAGGGCACGCTTGCCGTCACCATGTCCGAGATCGCCCGCCACGCCGGCGTTTCCCCTGCCCTTGCCCACCACTATTTCGGCAGCAAGGAACAATTGCTGATCGAGACCATCCGCAGCCTTCTAAGGCAATTGCGCGACGACACGGTGACGGCGCTCCGCACCGTGGCAGGCCCGCGCGAAAGGCTGAGCGCGCTCATCCGCGTCTCCTTCCAGGCAAGCCAGTTCGCCCCCGATACGATCGCCGCCTGGCTTGCCTTTTACTCGGAAGCGCAGCGCTCGGAAGAGGTGCGGCGGCTGCTCGTCGTCTATGCCCGGCGCCTGCGATCCAATCTGCTGGCGAGCCTCAAGACGCTTTGTGCCGATGATGACGCGGAACGCATTGCCGAAGGCGCAGCTGCGATGATCGACGGGCTCTATATCCGCCAGAGTCTGCGCTCCGCGCCGATCAGCATCGAAGCTTCGATCGCACTTACCGAAGACTATGTCACCTCGCACATCGATCGGCTCACATACCAGGGAACGGCCGCATGACCGCAAGACCGAACATCCTGATCATCATGGTCGACCAGCTGAACGGAAAGTTCTTTCCCGACGGACCGGCCGCGTTCCTGCATGCGCCGCACCTGAAGGCACTCGCCGCCCGCTCGGCCCGGTTCCGCAACAATTACACCTCGTCGCCGCTCTGCGCCCCTGCCCGCGCCTCGTTCATGGCCGGGCAACTGCCGAGCCGCACCCGCGTCTACGACAACGCCGCCGAGTACCAGTCGTCGATCCCGACCTATGCACACCACCTGCGCCGCGCCGGCTACTACACGGCGCTGTCGGGCAAGATGCATTTCGTCGGCCCGGACCAACTGCACGGCTTCGAGGAACGGCTGACGACCGACATCTACCCGGCCGATTTCGGCTGGACGCCGGACTATCGCAAACCCGGCGAGCGCATCGACTGGTGGTACCACAATCTCGGCTCGGTCACCGGCGCCGGCGTCGCCGAGATCACCAACCAGATGGAATATGACGACGAGGTCGCCTTCCTTGCCAACCAGAAGCTCTACCAGCTGTCGCGCGAAAACGATGACGCGGAGCGCCGCCCCTGGTGCCTGACGGTCTCGTTCACCCACCCGCACGACCCTTACGTGGCGCGAAAGAAGTTCTGGGACCTCTACGAGGATTGCGAGCATCTGTTGCCCGAGGTCGGCATGCTGCCGGACGACCGGCAGGATCCGCATTCCAAGCGCATCATGCATTCCTGCGACTACGTCAATTTTGACCTGACGGAAGACAACATCCGCCGCTCGCGCCGCGCCTATTTCGCCAACATTTCCTATCTTGACGAAAAGGTCGGCGAACTTCTGGATACGTTGACGCGCACCCGCATGCTCGACGACACGCTGATCCTCTTCTGCTCGGATCACGGCGATATGCTTGGCGAGCGCGGCCTGTGGTTCAAGATGAACTTCTTCGAGGGGTCGGCCCGCGTGCCGCTGATGGTCGCCGGACCGGGTGTGACGCCCGGCCTGCATCTGGCGCCGACCTCCAATCTCGACGTGACGCCGACGCTCGCCGATCTCGCCGGCATCTCCCTGGACGAGGTCAAGCCCTGGACCGATGGCATCAGCCTGGTGCCCATGATCAACGGCGAGGAGCGCTCAGAGCCGGTGCTGATGGAATATGCGGCGGAAGCCTCCTACGCGCCGCTGGTCGCCATCCGCGAAGGCAAATGGAAATACATCCACTGTGCGCTCGATCCCGACCAGCTCTACGATCTCGAAGCGGATCCGCTGGAACTGACAAACCTCGCTGCCAAGCCCGAAACGCCGGTACAGGCGGCAACCCTGCAGGCGTTCCAGGACATGTGCGCCGCCCATTGGGACATGGCGGCCTTCGATGCGGCCGTGCGTGAAAGCCAGGCCCGGCGCTGGGTGGTCTACGAGGCGCTCCGGAACGGCGCCTATTACCCTTGGGATCACCAGCCGCTGCAGAAGGCATCCGAGCGCTACATGCGCAACCATATGAACCTCGACAATCTCGAGGAATCCAAACGCTATCCGCGGGGAGAATGACATGAAAGCCCAACCGCAAGCCTCGCACTTCATCGACGGCGAATATGTCGAGGACATCGAAGGCACTGTCATCGAGAGCATCTACCCGGCGACCGGCGAAGTGATCGCCCGGCTGCATGCGGCAACGCCGGCGATCGTCGAAAAGGCGATTGCCGCTGCCAAGCGCGCCCAGCCGGAATGGGCGGCTATGAGCCCGACGGCGCGTGGCCGGGTCCTTAAGCGCGCCGCCGAGATCATGCGCGAGCGCAACCGCGAGCTCTCCGAGCTCGAAACGCTCGACACCGGCAAGCCGATCCAGGAGACGATCGTCGCCGATCCGACCTCCGGCGCCGACAGTTTCGAGTTCTTCGGCGGTGTCATCGCCACGGCGCTCAATGGCGACTACATCCCGCTTGGCGGCGACTTTGCCTATACCAAGCGCGTGCCGCTTGGCGTATGCGTCGGGATCGGCGCCTGGAACTATCCGCAGCAGATCGCCTGCTGGAAGGGCGCGCCGGCGCTCGCCGCCGGCAACGCCATGGTCTTCAAGCCCTCGGAAAACACGCCGCTCGGCGCCCTGAAGATCGCCGAAATTCTCGTCGAAGCCGGCCTGCCGAAGGGCCTCTACAATGTCATCCAGGGCGATCGCACCACCGGGCCCCTGCTCGTCAACCATCCCGACGTCGCCAAGGTATCGCTGACAGGCTCGGTCCCGACCGGCAAGAAGGTGGCGGGTGCAGCAGCGGCCGAACTCAAGCACGTCACCATGGAGCTTGGCGGCAAGTCGCCGCTGATCGTCTTCGACGACGCCGACCTCGAAAGCGCCATCGGCGGCGCCATGCTCGGCAACTTCTATTCGACCGGCCAGGTCTGCTCGAACGGCACCCGCGTCTTCGTGCACAAGGGCATCAAGGAACAGTTCCTGACGCGGCTCAAAGCCCGCACCGAGGCGATCGTCATCGGCGACCCGATGGACGAGGCAACGCAGCTCGGGCCGATGGTCTCGGCGCCGCAGCGCGACAAGGTCTTCTCCTATATCGAGAAGGGCAAGGCCGAAGGTGCGCGACTGGTGACCGGTGGCGGCATTCCGAATGCGGTCAATGCCGAAGGCACCTATATCCAGCCGACCGTCTTTGCCGACGTCACCGACGGGATGACGATCGCCCGCGAGGAGATCTTCGGGCCTGTCATGTGCGTGCTCGACTTCGACGACGAGGCCGAGGTGATCGCCCGCGCCAATGCCACCGAATTCGGCCTTTCGGCCGGCGTCTTCACCGCCGACATTACGCGCGCCCACCGCGTCGTCGACCAGCTGGAGGCCGGTACGCTGTGGATCAACACCTACAATCTCTGCCCGGTGGAAATCCCCTTCGGCGGCTCCAAGCAATCCGGCTTCGGCCGCGAGAATTCGGTCGCGGCGCTCAACCATTATAGCGAGCTGAAGACCGTCTATGTCGGCATGGGACCGGTGCAGGCGCCGTATTGAGATTGTTGATTTGGCCCTCCCCCTAGCCCTCTCCCCGCTCGCGGGGAGAGGGGACGAGGCCTGCTCGCCAGACCACACGCGGCAACGCATAGGGACGTCAGAGAGGGAGCAAGACATATCCGCGTTTTCCTTCTCCCCGCCTGCGGGGAGAAGGTGGCGGCAGCCGGATGAGGGGCGGATCCCTCACCGTGCGTATGAGCGGCGCATCCCGTCACTGCGGATGAGAGGCATGCCGAGGGGCAACGATTAAAAGAAAGACCACGCTTATGCAGGCAGATTACATCATCATCGGCTCCGGCTCCGCCGGCTCGGCGCTCGCCTATCGCCTCTCAGAAGACGGCAAGAATACCGTCCTGGTACTGGAATATGGCGGAACGGATGCGGGGCCGTTCATCCAGATGCCAGCAGCGCTTGCCTGGCCGATGAGCATGAAGCGCTACAACTGGGGCTATCTGTCTGAGCCTGAGCCGAACCTCAACAACCGCCGCATCACCGCGCCACGCGGCAAGGTGATCGGCGGCTCCTCCTCGATCAACGGCCTCGTCTATGTGCGCGGCCATGCGGAAGACTTCAACCGTTGGGAAGAACTCGGCGCGCGCGGCTGGGCCTATGCGGATGTGCTGCCCTATTTCAAGCGCATGGAAAACAGCCACGGCGGCGAAGCCGGCTGGCGCGGAACCGACGGACCGCTGCACGTTAAACGCGGCCCGGTCCACAATCCGCTGTTCCATGCCTTTATCGAGGCCGGCCAGCAGGCCGGTTTCGAACTCACCGATGACTATAACGGCTCGAAGCAGGAAGGCTTCGGGCTGATGGAGCAGACCGTCTGGCAGGGCCGGCGCTGGTCGGCGGCAAACGCCTATCTGAAGCCGGCGATGAAGCGGCAGAACGTGTCGCTCGTGCGTTGCTTCGCCCGTCGGATCATCATCGAGAACGGCCGAGCGAGCGGGGTCGAGATCGAGCGCGGCGGCAAGATCGAGGTCGTCAAGGCCAACCGTGAGGTCGTCGTCTCGGCCTCCTCGTTCAATTCGCCGAAGCTCTTGATGCTCTCGGGCATCGGCCCGGCCGAGCACCTGAAGGACATGGGCATCGAGGTGAAGGTTGACCGACCAGGCGTCGGCGCAAACCTGCAGGACCATATGGAGTTCTATTTCCAGCAGATTTCGACCAAGCCCGTGTCGCTCTATTCCTGGCTGCCCTGGTTCTGGCAGGGCGTTGCCGGCGCGCAGTGGCTGTTCTTCAAGAAGGGCCTCGGCATCTCTAACCAGTTCGAGGCCTGCGCCTTCCTGCGCTCGGCCCCCGGCGTCAAGCAGCCAGATATCCAGTACCACTTCCTGCCGGTGGCGATCAGCTACGACGGCAAGGCGGCCGCCAACACCCACGGCTTCCAGGTGCATGTCGGCTACAACCTCTCGAAGTCGCGCGGCAACGTCACGCTGCGCTCCTCCGATCCGATGGCCGACCCCGTCATCCGCTTCAACTATATGAGCCACCCGGAGGACTGGGAGAAGTTCCGCCACTGCGTGCGCCTCACCCGCGAGATCTTCGGCCAGAAAGCCTTCGACCACTATCGCGGTCCGGAGATCCAGCCGGGCGAGAAAGTCCAGTCGGACGAACAGATCGACGCGTTCCTGCGCGAGCATCTGGAAAGCGCCTACCACCCCTGCGGCACCTGCCGGATGGGTGCCAAGGACGACCCGATGGCGGTGGTCGATCCGGAGACCCGCGTCATCGGTGTCGAAGGGCTTCGTGTCGCCGACAGCTCGATCTTCCCGCACGTGACCTACGGCAACTTGAACAGCCCGTCGATCATGACCGGCGAGAAGGCGGCCGACCACATTCTCGGCAAGCAGCCCCTCGCCAGATCGAACCAGGAACCGTGGATCAATCCGCGCTGGCAGGTCAGCGACAGATAGTTCGCGGCAAGGCGAACTTTTTTGCCGGCGATCGACGGCCGCATGTCACATTCGCCGGTGTTATCTTGTCTTGTCTTCTCGAGTGCTTGAGATGAAGGAGACGAAGATGACAGCGAAGCCCGATCCGCATGGGACCGCCGCAGCGGTGATGCCATCATGGCCTCGTGTGCGCGCTAGCCATTTCGGGGCCGGCCGCGCCATATCGCAGCGGGGCGCGTGATGGCCGGGATGATCGACGAAGACGTCAGAACGACCTTCGGCGCGGTACGCCCGCGACTGATCCGCATCGCCTATCGCATGCTGGGCTCCGTCAGCGAAGCCGAAGATGTCGTACAGGAAGCATTCCTGCGCTGGCTGAACGCCGACCGTGCGGCCGTCAAAGAACCATCGGCATTTCTGGGCCGGATCGTGACACGCCTTTGCCTCAACCAGTTGAAGTCGGCACGGCGGCGGCGCGAAACCTACCTCGGGCCATGGCTGCCGGAACCGGTCGTCGAGCAGTGCGACGAACTCGACGACATTACCCTGCCTCTGATGATGGCACTGGAACGCCTGTCGCCGCTGGAACGAGCGGCCTTCCTGCTGCACGACGTCTTCGGTGTCAGCTTCGATGAAATCGGCGAGACGCTCGGCCGCAAGGCAGCAACCTGCCGTCAACTGGCCAGTCGTGCCCGTGTCAATGTCCGCGAGACCCGCCGCCGATTTGCGATGCCACGGGAACAGGGCATGGAAATCGCCGCCGCCTTCTTTGCCGCTTCCCGTGGCGGCGATTTGCACAAGCTCCGTTCGCTGCTTGCGACCGGCGCGATCGTCTATGCCGACGGCGGCGGCAAGACAGTGGCGCCAAGACGGCCGATCGTCGGAATAGACGAAGTGATAATGCTGCACGCCTCGCTGAGGCTGATCTTTGCCCGGGCGATGTCGCGGCTCGTGCGTTACGAATTCATCAATGGGCTGCCCGGTTTTATCACCATCGAAGACGGGGTCCTGCAGACCACCGCGATCGAGATCGAGCGGGATAGAATCACCGTCATCTATGTCACGCGCAATCCGGACAAGCTAAAACACCTCCCAGAAGCGCTGACATATCTCGATGCTCCGGCCGTTCATTGAGTGACGGGTGACCGCGCCCTAACGATCGCGCCCCCGCGCACAGGCACCAGAGCCGACAGCTCTGCTGATCGCCCCTGCTCCAAACAAACTTAACCTGCCACGCGCCGAAGGCGCGTGCCTCTACTCGCTCGGCAGGCCCAACACCAAACCATAGGAGACCAAACCATGAGCAACATATGCATTGCCGTCATCTACCACAGCGGATACGGGCACACGGCACGCCAGGCCAAGGCTGTTAAAGCCGGTATCGAGCGCGTCGACGGCGCACAAGGTCTGCTCCTAGCGGTTGAGGATGTACCGGCACGGTGGAACGATCTCCGCTCGGCCGAGGCGATCATTTTCGGCACGCCGACCTATGTCGGAGGCCAGTCAGCCGCGTTCAAGTCATTTCAGGAAGCGAGTTCCAGTGCCGTGATGGCCAAGGGCTACCTTTGGAAAAACAAGTTTGCTGCCGGTTTCACCAACTCGGGAACCGCCTCGGGCGATAAACTCGCGACGCTGATGCAACTTGCTCTCTTTGCTGCCCAGCATGGCATGCACTGGATCAACCTCGACCTACCACCGGCCAACCACTCGACCAAAGGATCACCTGACGATCTCAACCGGCTTGGCTTCTGGCTGGGCGCCGGCGCCCAGTCCTATGTCGACCAGGGCGCCGATCTGGCGCCGCCACCATCCGATCTTGAGACGGCAAGTCATCTCGGCCAACGCGTGGCCGAGACAACGCTGCAATTCGTGCGAGGAAGAACGGTCGAACAGGAGCCTGCCCTTCCCGCGTGGAGAACGGCAGGCGAGCGATAGGATCAGCGTCAGAGAAAGCCGATCCAGCGGCCGGCGAGCAGAGCACCCAGCCATGTGACCAAGGAGGCAAGCGCCTGCGCACGCAGGCGCAACGCAACGGCTCCCCCTGCGCGCGCGACCGACCAGGCCGTACCCACGCGGACCGACAGTGCATTGAGCGTTCCGATTGCCAGCAGCGCGAGCTTGGTCAGAAACGCCGGATTGGCGAGATAGGCCGAAGGCCTGACGCTGAAGAGGCAAAAGCCGGTGACGATCGCCATCGCCAGGCCGATCGCAGCCGCTTGCGCCAGAAAGGGTCCAAGCACCGCGACGGGCGCATCACCGACAAGCCCGAGCAGCCTCAGATCAAGCGGTACGATCGCGCCGATGAGCAGGCCGATCGCGAGAATATGAGCCGCGTTGACCACGAGATAGAGGATCGCCGAGCGTCTGAGCGCCGCGCCCACCGGCCAGCCGGCGATCCACTCGACGAGTTCCGCGCCGCTCATCCACCGGCCCGGATGCGTTCCGGATAGATGTCATAGGTCTTGCCGGCGACCGTGATGCGCACCGCCTTCATGCGCTTTTCGTTCGGGTCGAGCGAACGGTTGCCGAGAACGATGATCTCGTCACCGGCCTTGGCCGATCCCTCGACAAAGCCTGAGCGCTCCGTCTGGCGGGGATTGCCGAGTTCGACGTGCCACATGCCATCCGTGGACGACTCCACCTGTAAGGTCGGATGCGGCGGCGCCATCGAGATCTCGCGGATGGTGCCCTTGAGCTCGATCTGGTCGGCCTCGGCCCAGGACCATCCGTGATGGGCATAGGCGCCGGTAACCAGAAGCCCCGTCAGGATGATTGCGACAACGCCACGGCGTGAAATGGCATTCAACATGTCCCTGCTCCTTCGCCTGTTTCGGAGAGGTGGCAGCTTGAACCCGAAGAGCGGTTTGCGAAAGGACGCGGTCTTCAACACTTCTTGAGCATCGCAGACAGCCACCGCCTATGGTTGCGATAATCTTGGGTTGCGCGAACTTTAATCAACAGCTTAAAATTTAGCCATTCTTAATCTCCGGTTGTTATGTCTATATGAGACGGAGTGAACGCTGGGCGAACATGCCATGACGGCAGTTTCGCCGCGCAATATCGCGTGCTCCATCCCATCATCGACATCACTCCCCTGCCAAGGCGAGCTCGCTTACCGATGCCTTTGCGGCCATGCCCGCGGCCATCGGCCGAGGATGATTTGCCTTGCGGGCAACCGCGGAGCGTTATTCATGACAATCAAAGCACGCCTGCTCGTCTGTCTGTCCCTGCTCGCCGTCGCCATGCTGGTCATGATCGTTACGGCCTTCAGTGCGCTGACTTCCATCTCCAAACGCACTGAATCGATTGTCGCCGACCGGTTGCTGCCGGTCGACCACTTGAAGACGGTGTCCGACATGTATGCGGTCGAAATCGTCGACACGAGCCATAAGGTCCGCAGCGGCGCCCTAGACTGGGCGGCCGGCGCAAAAGCGATCGACACGGCGCTTGCGACCATCGATACGCGCTGGCGCACCTACGAAGCCACACGACTCACGCCGGAGGAAAAGACGCTGACCGAGATTTTCGACAGGGCGCGCATCGCAAGTGATGCGTCGATCCGCGATCTCGTGCAGATCATGCAGCGTCAGGACAAGGCCGAACTCGAACGCTTTGTCGATACCAAGCTCTACTCATCAGTCGATCCCCTCGCCGCGCCAATCAGCGACTTGATCAAGCTGCAGCTTTCCGAGGCTAACGGCGAACTCGAAGCGGCGAATGCCGAGAAGGACAACCTGACACTCTGGCAAAGTGTGATTGCCGGCTTCGCCCTGCTCATGCTTGGCGCGACCGTCTGGTTCGTCATTGCCGGCCTGCTGCGCCCGCTGACGAGCCTGCGCGAAGCCATGCGCCAGCTTGCCGCCGGCAATCTCAAGGCACTGATCTTCGGCGAAGGTCGCCGCGACGAAATCGGCCAGATGGCCGGCGCTGTCGCCGTCTTCCGAGACAATGCGCTGGAACGCGAGCGGCTGGAGCAAGAGGCCGAAGCCGGTCGTTCGCTGTCTGAACGCGAGCGTGAACAGCGCGAGGCACAGAAGGCGAAAGAGGCGGCCGAGGTCCAGGCGGCAGTCAGCGCGCTCGGCTTTGGTCTCGATCGCCTTGCCGAAGGTGATCTGACCTTCCGCATCGACACGCCGCTTGCCGAACGGCTCGACGCGCTGCGAACCAACTTCAACAGCTCGGTCACCAACCTCGAAGAGGCACTGCGCTCGGTCGGGGAGAATGCCCGCAGCATCAATGCCGGCGCCAGCGAAATCCGCTCCGCCGCCGGCGACCTCTCCAAGCGCACGGAACAACAGGCCGCCTCGGTCGAGGAAACCGCAGCCGCGCTCGACCAGATCGCCACCACCGTCGCCGATGCCAGCCGGCGCGCGGAAGAGGCGGGCACGCTCGTCACCCGCACCCGAGGTGCTGCGGAGAAATCCGGCGAAATCGTCGGCAATGCCGTCACCGCCATGAGCGGCATCGAAGCCTCGTCGCGGGAGATCTCCAGCATCATCGGCGTGATCGACGACATCGCCTTCCAGACGAACCTCTTGGCGCTCAACGCCGGCGTCGAGGCGGCTCGCGCCGGTGAGGCGGGCAAGGGTTTTGCCGTCGTCGCCCAGGAAGTGCGCGAGCTTGCCCAGCGCTCGGCTCAGGCTGCCAAGGAGATCAAGGTGCTGATCGCCACATCCGGCCAGCAGGTCAAATCCGGCGTCACCCTGGTGCGAGAGACCGGCGCGGCACTCGAAAGCATCATCGTCGAGGTCAAGGAGATCAGCAACCACGTGACGGCGATCGTCGAAAGCGCCCGCGAACAGGCAGCCGGCATCCAGCAGATCAATACGGCGGTGAATGCCATCGACCAGGGCACGCAGCAGAATGCGGCGATGGTGGAGCAATCGACCGCCGCCAGCCACAGCCTTGCCCGCGAGGCCGGCGCGCTCAACGACCTCCTGATGCGCTTCAGGACCGGCAACGGCTCTTCGGCAGGACCACGCCTCGTGGCAAGTGGTGCCACGGAAAGTGCAGCCCCCTCGCCCGCACGTGCGTTGACCCGCAAGCTCGCCGGCGCCTATCGCGGCGGCGCGCGACCACAGGAGGACGGCTGGGCGGAGTTCTGACGATCAGGCTTCGGCCGCAAAACAAGGAGACGCGAGCCGCAGGGTTCGCGTCTCTAGCTTTTGCCACATACAGTATTAAATCTAGTAAATTAATAGTCTATATTCGGTTTTTCGCTGCTTTTCGATCTGAGAGGCAGATTTGCTCCAAACAAACAGCATTAGAAACCGCTATTTCTGTCCATTGTCCTGTTCGGCTGCGATATTCCGCCCAAGTTGGAACAGGACGCAGCCATGACCACGTCATCCCTCGAAACCACCGCCAAGGCACTGAACGAGAGGCTCGAAAGCCTGGATCTCGCCGGGCGGCTGGCGCTCGTTGCAAGCCTTGAAGGGCGGGCAGTCTTCACGACCTCGCTCGGCATCGAGGATCAGGTGATTACCGCCGCGATCGGCAAGAACAAGCTTGCCGTCGATGTCGTCACGCTTCAGACCGGTCGTCTCTTCGATGAGACCGCGGCGCTGATCGACAAGACGGAAGAAGCCTACGACATCCTGATCAAGCGCTACCATCCGGAAAAGGCCGACATCGATGCCTATGCGGCGCGCTACGGTCTCAACGGTTTCTATGAAAGCGTCGAAGCGCGACATGCCTGTTGCGACGTGCGCAAGCTGAAGCCGCTTGCGCGCGCACTCGAAGGAGCAAGCTTCTGGGTTACCGGGCTGCGCCGCGGCCAGTCGGGCAACCGTGCCTCCACGCCCTTTGCCGAGGCAGATGCCGAACGCGGCCTGATCAAGATCAATCCGCTGGCCGACTGGGACATCGAGACCATCAACAGCTACGTCGCCACGCACGCCGTTCCGGTCAACCCGCTGCACGCCCGCGGCTATCCGTCGATCGGCTGTGAGCCCTGCACCCGCGCCATCAAGCCCGGCGAGCCCGAGCGCGCCGGCCGCTGGTGGTGGGAGAACGACGAGAAGCGCGAATGTGGTCTGCATGTTCCCGAGGCCGCCGCAAGCTCCATCATCCCCAATTCGAGCAGCGCCGCCTGAGGCTGGCGCGCTCGTCCGAAGACAAATCCTCCCGGAGACTGAAATGCCCCACATCCATCCGGAAACGGAACTGCATAATCCGCAGAGTGCCAAGCCGCCGCTCGATCCGCATCTGAAGGCGCTGGAAAACGAAGCGATCCACATCTTCCGCGAAGTGGCCGCCGAGTTCGAGCGCCCGGTCATGCTTTATTCGATCGGCAAGGATTCCTCGGTTCTCTTGCATCTGGCACGCAAGGCCTTCTATCCCGGCCGCGTTCCCTTCCCGCTGCTGCACGTCAACACCGGCTGGAAATTCGCCGAGATGATCGCGTTCCGCAACGAGATCGTCGAGCGCTACGACCTTGACCTGATCGAGCACGTCAATCCGCGCGGTGCCGCCGAGAACGTCACGCCGTTCACCCACGGTTCGGCGCTCTATACGGACATCATGAAGACCGAGGCGCTGCGCCAGGCGCTCGACGCCGGCCAGTTCGATGCTGCCTTCGGCGGCGCGCGTCGCGACGAAGAGGCGAGCCGCGCCAAGGAGCGCATCTACTCCTTCCGCACGCCCGACCACCGCTGGGACCCGCGCAACCAGCGTCCGGAACTCTGGAACGTCTACAACGGCATGATCCGCAAGGGCGAGAGCGTGCGCGCCTTCCCGCTGTCCAACTGGACCGAGGTCGATATCTGGCGCTACATCCAGGCCGAAGACATTCCGATCGTGCCGCTCTACTTTTCTGAAAAGCGCCCGATCGTCGAACGCGACGGCATGATGATCCTCGCCGAAGACCCGCGCCTCGAACTTTTGCCTGGCGAGACCAAGCGCGAAGAAGTCATCCGCTTCCGCACGCTCGGCTGCTTCCCGCTGACCGGCGCCATCCGTTCGACCGCGACGACGCTCGACGACATCATCTCCGAACTCGAAACCGCGACCGTTTCCGAACGCCAGGGCCGCGCCATCGACCGTGACCAATCCGGCTCGATGGAAAAGAAGAAGCGCGAAGGATATTTCTGATGACCGCACCCGCAACCGCGAATGCCGTCGAGCACGTTGCAGCTGGCGAAGTTCTCGCTTTCCCGGCGCAGGAGCCGGCGCGCGCCACCCGTGACAGCCGTCCCCTTCGGCTCATCACCTGCGGCTCGGTCGACGACGGCAAGTCGACACTGATCGGCCGCTTGCTCTGGGACACCAAGGCGGTCAAGGAAGACCAGGCAGCGACGCTTCAGCGCGATTCCAAAGGCAAGCAGAACGATCTTGGCCTTCCCGATTTCGCGCTGCTGCTCGACGGGCTGCAGGCCGAGCGCGAACAGGGCATCACCATTGATGTCGCCTATCGCTACTTCTCGACCGACAAGCGCTCGTTCATCGTCGCCGACACGCCCGGTCATGAGCAATATACCCGCAACATGGCGACCGGCGCCTCGACCGCCGACCTCGCCGTGCTGCTCGTCGACGCCCGCGTCGGACTGCTCGAACAGACCCGCCGGCATGCGACGATCGCGACACTGATGGGCATCAAGCAGTTCGTGCTGGCGGTCAACAAGATCGATCTCACCGACTACGACCGCGCCCGTTTCGAAGAGATCAGCCACGAGTTCCGCGAGCTGGCGCTGTCGCTTGGCGTGCGCCAGGTCATCGCCATCCCGGTCTCGGCGCTAAAGGGCGAGAACGTCGTCTACGACGGCCGCGCCTCGATGCCCTGGTATGACGGCCCGACGCTGATCGAGGTACTGGAGCTGGCAACCACCCGTTCGGCCCAGACCGTTGGTTTCCGCCTGCCGGTGCAGCGCGTCTCGCGGCCCGGCGAAAGCTTCCGCGGCTATCAGGGCACGGTTGCCGGCGGCTCGGTGAAGCCCGGCGACAGTGTTGTCATCCTGCCCTCGGGCATGGTTGCCAACGTCACCAAGATCGTCACCTTCGATCTCGTGCGCAACGCAGCGGTCGCCGGCGACGCGATCACGCTCGTGCTCGACCGCCAAGTGGACGTCTCGCGCGGCGACATGATCGTCGCGATCGACAGCCAGCCGCTGACCGGTCTTTCCTTCGACGCCCAGCTCGTCGCGCTGCAGGCCGAAGGCATCCAGCCCGGCAAGCGCTACTGGCTGAAGAGTGGCAGCCGACGCCAGCGCGTCCAGGTGCAGCCGGCAAGCCAGCTTGACCTCCAGACCGGTAAGTGGAACCAGGCCGATCAGCTGCCGATGAACGCCATCGGCAAGGTGCATCTTGCCTTCGACGAGCAGGCGATCTTCGACACTTACGAGCAGAACCGCACCACCGGCGCGTTCATCCTGATCGATCCGGACACCAACAACACGGTGGCGGGCGGCATGATCACCGCCAAGCGCTCGGCGCTCGGCGGCATCCACACGGAAGACGCCCGCGTCATCCTCTCGCTGCCGGCCGACCTTGCCGACCAGCTGATGGCGACCGAACTTTTCGCCGGTCGCCGCGAGGAAGCCGAAGTTCGCCGCGTCTCCGCCGGCAGGGCCGTGGAGATCATCGACGACATCGACGGGTGAGCGACATCGCACGCAGCAAAAAGGGGCCGGAGCGGCCCCTTTTTATTTTGCATGGACGGCTGAGAACCAGTGGTGATCGCCGTGGACGCATTTCGACAGCTTGCCGGAGGCGCAACTCCGCAGGCATCCATCAAAGCTGCTGCTCGATCGCAGGAAGAGTGATCGTCAGCGGCGCAGGATCGGCGTGCTGCCAAAGCTGGTAGCCGACGACGCTGCCAAGAATAGCGGACCAAATGGCGATCTCGCGAAAGTTAAAAATTGGTTCCTTCAACATCTGAGCCTCTCGGGCAAAAACAAGTGTTGATGGAAATATCGCCCCGATTGTTCACGCTGATAAGACACCAATCTGCGAACACGTCGTTTCCATGTGAACAATAAACGGCCTGCGTCGGCGCCGCGATCGCCGAGGTCAAGGTTCCGTTGCGGCGTTATCAAGCCGGAGAGGCGCTGTTTCAAAATGAAACAACGCTGGTAATCGCTTCACCATGACGCAAGCCTCGCGCGATCACGACTATCAATCCAACGCCGCATTCGTAACTTGGCGCGTCGATCATGAGGATCGATAGGGCTGTTTCACCGTTTCCGAACGCCGTGGGACAGTCCGCCTGACTATGGACTAATGAAAGCGGACGCGACGTTCGCCTTCACCCCCTCGCCCGGAACATTTGCATCGACGGTCGCGCACCCTGCGGTGGACAGAACCGCTCTCCTCGGCGTATCTGGGCGGCCTTGGCGCAAGAATGCCGAATCAGGGAGACGACAGGGTGAGCACCGACAAGCAACCGGAAACCACCGTAAAGGTCGAGAAACGCATCAACGGCAAATGGTGCTTCGTCATCAAGTTCCGCGGCGTCACCTACCCCGCCCAAGGCAACTTCACGTCGATGCTGGAGGCACAGGCCGCCGCGCAATCCGTGCTGAACGGCCTGGAAAAGCGGGGCTGACCGAGCGCATGGCGGGCGGCGGTGCTATGCGGCCCGCACCGCACCGCCCCTACACAAGTCAAGCGCAGCTACCGAGCAAACGCCGAGAGCCACTGCCACTTCTTTCTGATCGATAGCAGCAGCGTGCGAATGCGCCGGTCGCGATTTGTGATTAGTCGCGCCGAACGCCAGGGCGTTTGTTTCCGGTACTCCAGAAACGTCGCCTTCTCCGGGTGCTCGCATTCTTTCGTGTTCGGCTTGGCGTGAGTGAAGTGCACGATGGAAGCTTGAGAATAGTCTTCCCACCCCTTCTGCGCATTCCAGTGGCCGGGGAGATGAACGAAATTCCCTTCGGTCGTAAGGTTCAGTACGTCCTGATCCAAGAAATCGAACGAACGCGCCTGAAGCAGCCTGGCAATGCGAGCCGTGTAGTCCTGCGCGTTCCAGGCATCGATATCGACCAGCAGGACTCCCGCGTTGAAGTAGGGTGTGTTCGCCTCTCGGCCGAGCGACGGATTGAAACGCGTCGGGTCATCATAGGGAACGGCTGCAACGGCCCTGCCTTCAAACGACAGATCGGCCAGTGGTGCCAGGCTCTTTTTGATCAGCGTGTCAGCGTCCAGGTAGAGCAGACGGTCGTGCCGGTCGGCTAGCAATTCCGGCAGATACAGTCGAGCGTAGGTAGCGCGGCTCCAGTAGCTCGTCGTCTTCAGGCCTGAGATTTTTGAGAGAATGTCGCCTTCGACATCGATGAAGCACAGCTTCCGTTTGGCACAGGCTTGCAGCATCTCCTTGTCGGACGCCCGCAGCCCGTCACCTAGGATAAAGACCTGCGCATCTGGAATGCCACCGTTCTTTTCGAGCGAGTAAAGCATGACACCCGCGAGTTCCGCGAAGCGCCTGTCGATCGAGCATGCAACAATCATTTAAAGTCAATTTCAGCAATGCAACGCGCAGCCACAGGGCCGCATGCAGTGTCCAGGCCAAAAGCAAGATCTCGCTCGACCGCACATACCGGTAGACGCTTTGATTGCTTTCATTTGAAATGGCGTGACCCTCGCCAAGCGAGGGCCACGCTCATGGTGTCGCGCAATATGCGACGGAAGTATCAATGAAATTAATAGGTCATCTCTTACCCGAAAACACGCGGATGCACTGGTGTGCTTCTCTTCATGGCGAATGACTTCGCACACCATGCTTCCGCGTCAAGTGGGCAGAGCAGATAATAGTTGTTTGTCCGCAGAATCTCGCGCAGATCGTGTAAAAGACCTGCGCGCGGCACCTATTCGGTCGCGGACCGGATGATGTTGCAAAGGCCTTCCTGCACCACCTGCTTGGTGGCCACCTGCCCCACCTGAATATCAAACATCGCATCAACCCGCGTGCCTGAACCGCGCTTGCGGGCGACGACTCGCAATGTCTGCAGCCGCCCGGAGCCTGCCGTATCCTGGTAAGCTTCGATGGTTCCGAGTGCCTTGTTGATCTCGATCCCGGAAAAGCCTTCCGCCGCGACGCCCCGCGCCATCCGCTGCAGAGCGGTCTCGGGCTTCAGCTTCGGGAACTCCTGCCAGGTCTTATAGAAAACAGGCGTCACCAGCGGAACGCCGCTCGCCTTGAAATTCTTCTCGCAGCTCTGCGCCGCCGCCACCGAATGGCCGGCCACCAGCAGAACCGTCGCAATGGATAGATGCTTGATCGACATTCCCGTTCCCCGTCGTCCGTGATTGAATGGCGGGAACCTAGAGGCTTCGCCCGCATGCCGACAGAGCAACCCCGTTGCGAATACACCTCTATTCGACCAACGGCTTTTAAGCGGCGACGAACGGCATTTGCGCAGACATTAAGGCACCGGAGTGCAGCGTCGCGAATAGCCATCTCAAACAACCCCAAACCGGTTGCGTCACAAAAGTGTGCAGCACTGGTTGTGAATCCACCAGCGAGGCTCTAAAGCTGCCTCAAAGGCTCCCTGTAACAGGATTGCGCTCATGAAGCTGGTGACCGGTAACTCCAACCGCGCCCTTGCCGAAGCCATTGCCAGATATCTCAATCTTCCCCTCACGGACTGTACGGTCGGGCGCTTCGCCGACCAGGAAGTCAACGTTCAACTTCACGAGAACGTGCGCGGCGAGGATGTCTATATCCTCCAGTCGACCAGTGCTCCTGCCGACGGCAACCTCATGGAACTGTTGATCCTGACCGATGCGCTGCGCCGTTCGTCTGCGCGCCGGATCACCGCCGTCATCCCCTATTTCGGCTATGCCCGTCAGGACCGCCGCGCCACCGGCCGCACACCGATTTCGGCGAAGCTGGTCGCCAACATGATCGCCGGCGCGGGTGTTAATCGCGTTATGACGCTCGATCTGCATACAGACCAGATTCAGGGCTTTTTCGATATCCCGACCGACAACCTTTATTCGGCGCCGGTGACGACCCGCGACATCAAAGAGCGCTACGACGTCGGGAATCTCATGATCGTTTCGCCTGACGTCGGCGGCGTGGCGCGGGCTCGCGGCATCGCCAAGCGCATTGGCACCGATCTTGCGATCGTCGACAAGAGGCGCCCCCGCGCCGGCGTGTCGGAGGTCATGAACATCATTGGTGACGTCTTCGGGAAGACCTGCCTCTTGATCGACGACATCATCGATAGCGGCGGGACCTTGATCAATGCGGCTGACGCCTTGCTGGAAGCGGGCGCCAGAGAGGTCTCGGCATACATCACCCACGGCGTGCTTTCCGAGGGGGCTTGCGAGCGTATTGGCGCCAGCAACCTCAGGGAACTGGTGCTGACCGATTCCATTCAAGACACCGAAGCGCAACGCCAGACCGCCAACATCCGCCGCGTCACCGTCGCGCCGCTGCTCGGAGAAGCCCTTGCCCGAACCGCGCGAGAGCAAAGCGTTTCAAGCCTTTTCGACTGAACCACGCGAACAGTGCAAAGCCGTTTCGATTGAGCCAGGCGGCGTTTGCCGGTGAGAAAAGAACGTAATCCGCCCGCTCATCCGAAAAGACCACAGCGTCACGCGGCGCAAGATACAAATGCATTATAGAAGTGATGATTGAAGCAGTCCGCAGTCGATCCGCGCTTTGGCGCATATTTCGGGAAAGATCGGCTAAGCGGTTGATTTGGCTGGTCGGAGTGGCAAGATTCGAACTTGCGACCCCCACGTCCCGAACGTGGTGCGCTACCAGACTGCGCTACACTCCGTGACCAGCGGCGCCTCTATAGAACAGGCATTTTGATTTCACAAGCGCCTATCTCGAAAAACATTGCGCCTTTTCCAAAAAAATCGTGACGGTGGAAAACGTAGGCGCAAAATGGCCCTGGTCAGCACCAACGGCGCCCCGGAGATGCGCGTGATAGGGACTTTCTGCAACGCTTCATAATTTCCTGGAACCGGAACCGCTGCGTGCATTTCCTTTCGTCTCTTTTGGCGCTAGAGGCTCAACGGAAAGCGCGGAAAGCCAGGGGATACGGGCTTCCGTGCCATGCCGATTTCAGAACGAGAGCCAAAGGGGCAGAAACATGAACTTCCGCATGATGACGGTGGCGGGCCTCGCGCTCGTGCTCGCCGGCTGCACGACGACCGGGACGGGGATTTCCAGGAACGCAGTCGAAGCCCGTTGGCTCGGCCAGCCGGCCGGCGGCTTCTTCGCCCAGTACGGTCCGCCGATCTCCGACGTCGAAAGCGGCAGCTCCACGGTCTATAGCTGGAAGGGCGGCTACAAGACCCGCAAGATCCCGGCGCAGTACGAAACCACCAAGGACGGCAAGCGCGGCAAGCGCATTTCCTCGGCGCGCACCGAGTATCTGAGCTGCGCGGTGCAACTGACCGTCTCGTCCGACTACGTCATCCGCTCGATCCACATTGCCGGCGACCGCAAGCGTGCCGAAGGCCCGAGCTGGTGCGAAGAGTTCCTCGGCGCCCCGGCCCAGACCAAGCCGGCGGCAACCGCAGGCTAAACCAACAAACAAAAAACCCGCCGGTGAAAATCGGCGGGTTTTTTCTAGGGGATTGCGTCGAACTCAGCCGGCGCTGTTGTCCTCGACGGGCGCGTCGGGACCGTTCTTCTTGATCGAGTCGATGGCGTTCTGCGCGCTGGCCTTGGTCTTGTAGCCCTCGGTCGAGAACATCACTTCGCTGTTGTACTTGAAGCGAACACGGAACTCGCCAGCCTTGTCTTTGTAGATTTCGAATTTGTGAGCCATCTTCTCCCTCACACATGTTGGAATCAACGAAACTAGCGTGTCAGTTGCAAGATGACTTGACAAGAGTGCATGCAAATCCGGCGCGCGCGATCGCCCGCCCAATGGATCAACTGCCTGGAAAAATGTGGCTGGGGCGCCAGGATTCGAACCTGGGAATGCCGGTACCAAAAACCGGTGCCTTACCGCTTGGCGACGCCCCAACGGATTGACGGGACAATACGTCCGCCAAATCGAGCGCCTGATTATCAAAGCTCGCCGCCCGTCACAATCACTAAGTTGGCACTAAGTTGAATTTTCGGCGGATTTGTTGGCGACGACGCCGAAGGGCGCTCGCCGTGGGTACCGGATGTACCCTTCCCTTCGCTGACCGCACCTCCTATTGTCCCGGCAGATGGAGAATTTCATGAGCCAGTTTCGCGCCCGCCCCCCTGCCGTTCCAACCGTACTCGTCGACGACACGGTCGTCAGGATCACCCGTTGGGATTTCGAGCCCGGCGCCGACACCGGTCACCATGTGCACGGGCTCGGCTATGTGGTGGTGCCGATGACCGACTGCCAGTTCCTGCTCGAGGAAGAGGCGGGCAGCCGGCGGGTCGATATCGCCAAGGGTGCCGCCTACCGCCGTGAGGCGGGCATGGCGCACAACGTCGTCAATGCCGGCAAAGAGCCGATGTCGTTCATCGAGATCGAATACAAGTGAAATCCAGGAAGAGACGCATGCAGGGCCCGGACTTCGATCTCGATTTCAAGCCGGCCCATGGCGAGGCCGTGATGGTTGCGGACGATGTGCAGCGCATCACGGTCAACAATCCCGGCCCTTTCACCTTTCACGGAACCAACAGCTATATCGTCGGAAGACGTTCCGTTGCCGTCATCGATCCCGGCCCCGATGACGAGGCGCATTTCCAGGCGCTGATGGCGGCGCTCGCCGGCCGTGAGGTCACCCATATCGCCGTCAGCCACACGCATCGCGACCACTCGCCGCTGGCGCGCCGGCTGAAGGCTGCCACAGGTGCGGTGATCGTCGGCGAAGGCCCGCATCGCTCCGCCCGTCCCTTGCATGCGGGCGAGAGCAATCCTTTCGCCGAGAGTTCCGACATGGAGTTCGTCCCCGATCTCGGGCTTGCCGACGGCGGGCGCATCGAGGGCGACGGCTGGAGCCTGACGGGGCTTGCCACGCCCGGCCATACGGCCAACCACATGGCCTTCGCGCTCGATGGCACCGGCATTCTCTTTTCCGCCGACCACGTCATGGCCTGGGCGACGACGATCGTCGCGCCGCCCGATGGCGCCATGGCCGATTACATGGCCTCGCTCGAAAAGCTGCTTTCCCGCGACGAGCATCTCTACCTGCCCGGCCATGGCGGACCTGTGATCGAGCCTGCCTCCTTCCTTCGCGGCCTGCGCGCCCACCGCAAGATGCGCGAGCGTGCCGTGCTCGAACGCATCCGCGCCGGCGACAGCCATATCCCTGACATGGTCAAGGTCATCTATGCGTCCACCGACGTGCGGCTGCATGGGGCGGCGGCACTTTCGGTGCTCGCCCATCTCGAAGACCTGATCGAACAGGGACGGATCGAAACCGATGGCCCGCCCTCGCTTCTCGGCGCCTACCGGCTGGCGCCCGGCGGAGCGGGCTGATCATGCGGCGCGAGGCCTACAGCTATCGCAATGATGCTTCGGTGCCCGCCTTTGCCGACGACAAGCCGGTGATCGTCTTCGACGGCGAATGCATCTTTTGTTCCGGCTGGGTGCGCTTTCTGCTTCGCCACGACCGACGGGCGCAATATCGCTATTTGACAGCACAGTCGCCGCTTGGCCAGGCGCTCTACCGGCACTACGGGCTCGATACCTTCCATTTTGAGAGCAACATGCTGATCGAGGACGGCATCGCCCGCATCAAATCCGACGGATCGATCCGCACGCTTGCGCGGCTGGGTCTGCCGTGGTCGCTCGCCAACATCTGCCGGATCCTGCCCGCTGCCCTTCGCGATCCGCTCTATGATCTCGTGGCGAGAAACCGCTACCGCATCGCCGGCCGCCGCCAGAGCTGCATGGTGCCGACGCCTGAGGAGCGTGGGCGCTTCATCGCATGACGATGGAAGACATGGTCCAAAAACAGAGCCTTTACCGCCAGATCCTCGGCCGGCAATGGAACCACCTGCCCGCGTCGATCCGCGCCCTGCACCACCTGTCAGAGGGGCATGCCACCTTTCGCGGACGTGCGGTCATCGAGCGCGGCAGCTCGATAGGGGCTCGGCTCGTCGCCTCCATGCTCGGCTTTCCCGGTGCAGGCGCTGACGTCCCTGTTGAAATCCACTTCGCATGCAGCAATGGTCGGGAAGTCTGGACCCGACGCTTCGGTGGGAAAGTCCTGCGCAGCTCGCAACGGAAGGCCGAGAGGCGGAACGAACCACTGCTCGCGGAAGATTTCGGACCGTTCCGTGTCCTGTGCGCGCTTGAGCCCGCCGAAAACCGCCTGCATCTCTCGGTTCGCGCCTGGTCCTTTCTTGGCCTTCCGCTTCCTTTACTGCTTGCGCCGGGTGGCCGGACGTTCGAGGAGGATCGTGACGGCCTGTTTCATTTCCACGTGGAGGTCGCAAGCCCGTCGACCAGCCTGATCGTGCGTTATCGCGGCTGGCTACGGCCAGCGGGCGAGCCGACAGCCGACTTGGGTGGTCGCAAAGCCCTCGTAGACGAATGACGTTTTCTGGCGGGCACTCCGCCGATCAGTCGCCGGCAATGCCCAACAGCTCGGCATCGAGCGCCCGCAGGAATTGATCGGCGAAGGCGGCGCCCATGCCGAGATCATGAGGCCCGTAACGCGAGGCGACGCGCAGGTCGACGAAGGTGGTCTCCGCCTCTTCGCGCAGCCGGATCAATACATCGAAACGAAAACCCGCGATCAGCGTGCGCCACTCGCCCTGCAGCACGACATCGCTGGCGCGGCGCCCTGCAATCGCGCCTTCGAGAGCCATCTCCGGGCGCGCCGCCGGAACGGGTACATTTTCCGGTTCGGCGTTCGTATCCGCGCCCGCATTCGGCCGTACTGCCAGATCCTCCAGATCGGCGCGGGCGTTCTCGACACCAAGTTCTTCGGTGATGCCGACGCGGCTCTGTTCGATGACGTTGCGCACCCCCTGATAGACGCGGTCGAGTGCGCCATCGTAGCGCCGGCCGGTCAGAGCCGGATAGGCGAGGATCTGCGCTTCACGGTCCTGAGGCGTTACCGCCGCCTTGCGCTTCAGCCAGCTCTCTTCCGCCTGCGGCACCTTGAGCCACGGCGGCGGCGTCACCGTATCCGTGCTGACGTCGTAGATTTCCGGGCGGGTGAGATACTGGACGACGCCATAGCCGATAAAACCGAGCGTCGGCGCGGCGTAGACAAGCGCCGCAGCAGACGCCAGGCCACCAATCGCCGCAACCTGCCACAAGCGCGCCAACCCGACGACGGCAAACAGCACGCCCAACAGCGCAAAGGCGCCGGCGAGGCCGACAAGGGCGAGGAAATGCGGTGTCGTCAGCGGACCGAAGCGGTGCGCCAGCAGCGAGAGCGCAAAAAGCAGGAACGAGACACGGGCGAAGCGGCGCGCCCAGTGGGCGGCAAAGGAATAGGGGCGCTCGTACCGGACCATCATATAGTTGAATCAATTCCCTGCCGCGAAACAGACCGCATTCTTAGACCATGCCCCGTGCCGAGGGAACAGGCAATGCGGCAGTCCGCCACCGCGCTCCGGGCCTACCTTACAGTTCGCCGCAAAATCGCCATTCTCGTTAACCACCTATCAACACATGGGAATGTGCCCGCGCGCCCGGGATTCAAAGGGCACGCGGAGTTTCAATCGGAGGCAACGGCCAGCGCGCAACATCAATCGAGGGCGCTCGGCAATCGACGGAGAACCGACATGGGCGCATCGCAAGCAGCCGTGGCCATCGCCACCCCCTCTGCCCTACCGGCCGGAGACGGCGGCATCCCCATGGGGCTCCTTGAGCTCGAACTCTCCCTCGATGGTTTCTCCGGCAACAATGCCGATTTCACCAGCTTCGTCCGCACGGTTGCTGACAACGTCGGCGGTGAGTTTCTGTTTGCCCTGCCCGCTTCTGATCTGATCGAAGACTGCCGCAGCATTGCCGTGCTCCGTCTGGCTGATGCCGGAGGCGACGCTTCGATCCTGTTTGCCTGCCTCGACGAACAAGGCCGAGCCGTCCGTATCGAACATCCGAGCGACACCACGCGCGACCTCGAGCGCTTCGCCGAATCCTTTGTCGGCGTGCTCGAACGCATGTAGCACTGCAGGCCTCTCACAGGGACAACTCCAACCACATCCCTGGGCGAGGCAGCAAGCGACGGTGAATGCGTTTTGGCAGCGGATTACGCGCAATCGGACCATCGCGCAGGGATCACACCCCGACACCCCTCCGGAACAGGCTCACACACACACACGTCAACGACGGGTGTGAGGTGCCCTCGCCTACAACCGCGACATGGCACAGAATTGGCATCGTTCGTTTCGATTCTCGATACAAGTCCCTATATTGATTGTGATTCGAGGCGTTGAGTGGTGTGCCGCTCGATTGCTCACGGCGAGACGCAGACCGGTACGGCCTCACACGACCCGGTTGCGCCCAGGAGGCGCGAGAACCATGATGAAACGACTGTCCATCCTTATCGCAGCCGCGCTTCTCTTGACGGCATGCCAGACGATGACGCCGGAGGAACGGCGCATCGCCGACGGCAACACCTGCGCGTCCTACGGCTTCCGCCGCGGCACCGATGCGTTTGCCACCTGCCTGCAGCGGATCGAGCTCGACCGCCGCGCCGAATCGCGCGCCTTCCGCTACCAGAACGACATGATGATGTGGGGCTGGGACCGGCCGGTCATCGTCTCACGACCGGTAATCGTCCAGGCCAGGTGAAGCGGATCATGCCGAGCCAACGCCGCTTGGGCGGCGTTGGCGATAGACGTTACCCCTTGCCGTTGATCGCGGCCTGGGCCGCGGCGAGCCGGGCGATCGGCACGCGGAAGGGTGAACAGGAGACGTAGTCGAGGCCGGCGTCCTCGCAGAAGCGGATCGAGGCCGGGTCGCCGCCGTGTTCGCCGCAGATACCGAGTTTCAGACCGTTCTTGGTGCGACGACCACGCTCGGCTGCGATCTGGATCAGTTCGCCGACGCCGTCGAAATCGAGCGAGACAAAGGGGTCCTGCTCGATGATGCCCTTCTGCTGGTAGGTCGCCAGGAACTGCGAGGCGTCGTCGCGCGAGATGCCGAAGGTCGTCTGCGTCAGGTCGTTGGTGCCGAAGGAGAAGAAGTCGGCCGCTTCGGCGATGACGCCGGCGCGCAGGGCTGCACGCGGCAATTCGATCATGGTACCGACGAGATAGTCGATGTCGATACCCGCCTCACCGATCACCTCCTTGGCGACCGCATCGATGCGCGCCTTGACGTAATCGAGCTCTGCCTTGAGGCCGACAAGCGGCACCATGATTTCGGGAACGACGGCCGCTCCGGTCTCGTGCGCCGCTTCAACGGCGGCTTCGAAGATGGCACGCGCCTGCATCTCGGCGATCTCCGGATAGGAGATGGCCAGCCGGCAACCACGGTGGCCGAGCATCGGATTGAATTCGTGCAGTTCATCGACGCGCTGGCGCAGTTCCGACGGATCGAGCGAGAGCGCGCCGGCAACGTCGGCGATCTCCTCGTCGGTCTTCGGCAGGAACTCGTGCAGAGGCGGGTCGAGCAGGCGGATCGTTACCGGAAGGCCGTGCATGATCGAGAACAGCTCGGCGAAATCCGAGCGCTGCATCGGCAGAAGCTTGGCGAGCGCTGAACGGCGACCTTCTTCGTCGTCGGCGAGGATCATTTCGCGCATGACATTGATGCGGTCGTCCTCGAAGAACATGTGTTCCGTGCGGCAGAGGCCGATGCCTTCGGCGCCGAAGGAGCGAGCGGCGCGCGCGTCCGCCGGCGTTTCGGCATTGGTCCTGACGGTCATCCGGCGGGTGGCGTCCGCCCAGGCCATGATCTTGCCGAAGTCCCCGGAAAGTTCCGGTTGCAGCATGGCGATCGCGCCCTTCAGCACCTGGCCGGACGAGCCGTCGATGGTGATGACGTCGCCCTTCCTGAGCGTCACGCCTCCGGCGGTCAGCGTTTCGTTGCGAAGGTCGACACGAATGCTGCCGGCGCCGGAAACGCAAGGGGTACCCATGCCGCGGGCAACCACGGCGGCGTGGCTGGTCATGCCGCCGCGGGTCGTCAGAATGCCTTCGGCGGCATGCATGCCGTGGATATCTTCAGGGCTGGTCTCGACGCGGACGAGGATGACCTTGCGGCCTTCCTTGTCGGCCTGCACCGCTTCCTCCGAGGTAAAGACGATCTCGCCCGTCGCAGCCCCCGGCGAGGCCGGAAGGCCCGAGCCGATGATGTCGCGGCGCGCATGCGGATCGATCGTCGGGTGCAGCAGCTGGTCGAGCGAGGCGGGATCGATGCGGGCAACGGCCTCCTGTTCGGAGATCAGCCCCTCCTCCGCCATATCGACCGCGACCTTCAGCGCCGCCTTGGCGGTGCGCTTGCCGGAGCGCGTCTGCAGCATCCAGAGCGTGCCGCGCTCGATGGTGAATTCCAGATCCTGCATATCGCGATAGTGGCGTTCCAGCGTATCGCAGATCGAGCGAAACTCGGCGAAGGCTTCCGGCATCAGCTTTTCGAGCGAGGGCTTGTCGGAGCCGGAGCCAAGGCGCGCCGCTTCGGTAATGTTCTGCGGCGTGCGGATGCCGGCAACGACGTCCTCGCCCTGTGCATTGACCAGAAACTCGCCGTAAAGCTCGTTCTCGCCGGTCGAGGGGTTGCGGGTGAAGGCAACGCCAGTCGCCGACGAATTGCCGAGATTGCCGAAGACCATCGCCTGGACGTTAACGGCGGTGCCCCAGGCGGCGGGGATGGCGTGCAGGTGGCGATAGGTGATCGCCCGCGGGTTCATCCAGCTCGAAAACACGGCGCCGATCGCGCCCCAGAGCTGCACTTCCGGATCCTGCGGAAAGGGTTCGCCCAGCGCTTCCTCGATCGCTTCCTTGTAACGGGCAATGACGCTCTGCCACTCCACCGCCGAAAGCTCGGTATCCTGCTCATGGCCGAGGCGCGCCTTTTCGTCCTCGAGGATTTCCTCGAATACGTCGTGGTCGACGCCCATGACGACGTCGCCATACATCTGGATGAAGCGACGATAGCTGTCCCAGGCAAAGCGGGCATCACCGGCGTCATGGCCAAGCGCATGTACCGACTGATCGTTGAGACCGAGGTTGAGAACCGTGTCCATCATGCCGGGCATGGACGCGCGCGCGCCTGAGCGAACCGAAAGCAGCAGCGGACGGGAGGTGTCGCCGAAGACGCGGCCGGTCACCTCTTCCATCCGGCTGATCCCCTCGCGCACCTGGTCGCGCAGACCATCCGGCATCTGCCTGTCATTGTCGAAGAAGCTGTTGCAGGCATCGGTGATGATCGTCAGGCCCGGCGGAACCGGCAGGCCGAGGTTGCACATCTCGGCAAGGTTGGCGCCCTTGCCACCCAAGCGCTCACGATCACCCGCACGTCCCTCGGCCTTGCCCCCACCGAAGGTGTAAACCCATTTCGTCATGCCTGCTCTCCACCCAGAAACAGTCTTTAATGACGATTTACAGTATATGCTTCAGGCTGAAAATGCACCCGGCGAAGATTTATGCTGCAGCGCATCATTTTCTGTAACATTGCTACACATCGCGCTTGACCTCCCACAAATCGTGTCGGTGGCTTTAAATTGCAGCCGAAATTCCTGAAAAGGCTGCGCCAGGCGGCCCGATCCGACATTGCCCGAAACATAACAATTATCTAATATACAGATGTGCGATGGGGGTGCATCCAGGAATATCCCGTCATGGCAATCCGTTTCCGTCTCGATGGCTCGGAGGGTCGGTCATGAGGTGGCGTGCAAATCTGACAACCTGGCTCCTTTCGGCGGCGCTCATGGTCCTTTTCACCATGGGAAACGCCTTTGCCGAAGGAAACGGCAAGCGGCTGGCGCTCGTCGTCGGCATGAGCAACTACGTGCTCGCTGGAACGCTGCCCAATGCTTCACGCGATGCAGAAGCCTTCAACACTTTTCTCAAGGACCAGGGCTTCGAAACGAACCTCGTGCTCAACGCCGATCGCCGCGGCCTTGCCGGTGCACTTTCAAACTTCTCGCGCAAGATCGGGCCTGACGATACCGCCCTGTTTTACTACGCCGGCCACGGCATGCAGTTGCACGGCGAGAATTTCCTTGTTGGCACCGATGCCAAGCTCGAAAGCGAGTTCGACGTGCCGGCCGAGACCGTGGCACTGTCCGAGATCATCGGCGCGATGGAAAAACGTGCCCGCATCTCGATGGTCTTCCTCGATGCCTGCCGCAACAATCCGCTCGCCGAGCGGCTGACACGCGAAGTCGAAGGTGCGACCCGCGGTGCGGCGACCCGCGGGCTGGCGCCGATCGAAACGCAGGGCGGCGGCACGCTCGTCGCCTTTGCCGCAGCCCCCGGACAGGTCGCCGCCGACGGCACCGACGGGCATTCGCCCTTTACGCGGGCGCTGATCGCCAATCTCTCGGGCGCCGGCCTCGAGGTCGGCACCGCCTTCAAGCGGGTCGTGCGTGACGTGCGCAAGGAGACGCAGGGCAAGCAGCAGCCGCAGATCCTGTCATCCCTGTCGCTAGAGTTCTACTTCGGGCCGGAAACCGCAGCGCCCCAGACGACCCCGGCGGTGCAAACCCCGGCGGTACAGACGGCCATGCCGCAGACTGCGGCGGTTCAGCCGGTGCAGCCGGCACTCACTGTGCCGGCCATGGATCCCGAAGCGCTTGAGGCAGAGAAGGACTTCAAAAAGGCGCTGAAGATCGGAACGGCGCGCATCTGGCACTTCTTCGTCGAAAAACACCGCACCGGCGAATATGCCGACCTCGGACGCCAGGCGCTGGCGCAGATCGAACCCGCCGCCGTGCGCAACCAGTCGCATCTGCCTCAGTCCGTCGAAGCGCGGCTATTGCCGGACAAGGACAAGCGACGAAACGTCCAGGTGGCACTCGCCTCGCGCGGATTTGCGGCGGGCACGGCCGATGGTGTTTTTGGTGGACAGACGCGCGAAGCGATCAAGCGGTTCCAGAGCACCAACCAGCAGCCAGCAAGCGGCTTCATCACAGAGCGCACGGCAGAAGCCCTCGGCATCAAAGTCAACGACAGAGCCGAGGGCATATACAGCTCTCCGAAGGCCCGACGCTATGATGTTGCCAACCTCGAGGGTCTGGAAACCGATCAAACCGTCCTGCGGGCGCTGACCTGCCTGCGCCACTTCGAAACCGTATATGGCGTGTTCGAAGGGCACCTCTATGTCGCAGTGCGGACGGGAATAATTTTGGCCGTTTATGCGCGGGGGATCGCCGGCGGTTGCGGCGCGCACCTCGCGTCGATTTCGTCTCAAGAGGAGAACGCCTTCGTCGCATCGCTTTTCAACGCCGATCAGACCTTTTTCAACACCGGCTACGACCCCTCAGGCAATGTCAGCTACAAGATGGGCCCCTGGATCGGCCTGACGCAGGACCCACAGGGCAAGGAGCCCAGAGGCGGCTGGCGCTGGGACACCGGCGCGCCCCTGACCTACACGAAATGGTTCCAGGACATGCCGAACGAAGGCAAGAAGGGCGACGATATCGGCATGTACTACGCCCATCGCAACGGCAGAGCCGACACGAAATCCGTCTACGTCGATAGCTGGGACGATATGGGGCCAACCGATGGAACGGGCGGTCTGATCCTCGAATTCGAGTGACCGCTTGGGGCAATTCAACACCTGCACGGCTGAGTCAATCATAAGCAGGAGGCAAGGTCATGAACTGGCGTGTGAAGCTGCTATGGCTGGTTCTTTGCGCTCTGATCGTGCCCTTCACCACAGGGAATGCCCCCGCCGAAGGCAATGGCAAACGACTGGCGCTTGTCATCGGCATGAGCAACTATGTGCTTGCTGGAACGCTGCCCAATGCTTCACGCGATGCAGAAGCCTTCAACACCTTTCTCAAGGACCAGGGCTTCGAAACGAACCTCGTGCTCAACGCCGATCGCCGTGGTCTTGCCGGCGCACTTTCAAACTTCTCGCGCAAGATCGGGCCTGACGATACCGCCTTGTTCTACTACGCCGGTCACGGCATGCAGTTGCGCGGCGAGAACTTCCTCGTCGGCACCGACGCACGGCTCGAAAGCGAGTTTGACGTTCCGGCAGAAACCATGCCGCTGTCGGAGATCATGAACGCGCTGGAACAACGCGCGAAAATCTCCCTGATCTTCCTCGACGCCTGCCGCAACAATCCGCTCGCAGACAGACTCAATCGTGACGTGGCGGGCACAAGCCGCGGCGGCGCCACCAGAGGTCTGGCACCGATCGAGACACAGGGCGCCGGCACGCTCGTTGCCTTTGCTGCGGCGCCCGGACAGGTGGCGGCTGACGGAACCGACGGGCATTCGCCCTTCACCCGGGCGCTGATAGCCAACCTCTCCGGCCCAGGGATCGAAATCGGCACCGCCTTCAAGCGCGTGATCCGTGAGGTGCGCTCGGCAACGGGCGGCAAACAGTCGCCGCAGATCCTCTCCTCTCTCGATCTGGAATTCTACCTCGACGGCAGCGCCACGCTTGAAGCGCCTCGACCCTTGAAAGTTGACAACGTCGATATCGCCGCGCTCGACTTCAACAAGGCGATGCGCGTGGACACGGCCAGGACCTGGAAGCGCTTCATCGCCAAACATGGCGAGAGCAGCTACGCCGACGCGGCGCGTCAATCCATTCAGCGGCTCGGCAAAAGCGACGACTTCAGATCATCCCTGGCTGCGATGGCACAGGAACAGAAGATGCTCGATAGCAAGGACAAGCGCGCAGCCGCGCAACAGGCCCTGCAGAGTAAGGGTTTTGACACGGGCGCGACGGACGGCGCCTTCGGTGGCCAGACACGCAGGGCGGTCACGGCATTTCAGGCGGCCCGCGGGCTAAAGCAATCCGGATTTCTCGATCAGGAGACCGGAGCGAGCCTGGGTCTCACCTTTGCCCGCATCGATCAGGACATTCTCTCGGCTACCAGCGCACGTCGCTATGACGCCACCGATCTCGAGGGACTGGAGGACGAACCGGTGATCGCCATGGTGCGGTGTCTTTCGCCTCTACCACTGACCTATGGCACCTTTGCCAGACACCTCTATGCAGCGGTCTATGACGGGCAGCAAGTCGGCTGGCAGGAAGCGAAGGCGATCGTCGAGCGCTGCGGCGGTCACCTTGCCACGATCGATTCCAGCGATGAAAATACGTTCGTCGCCTCACTCGTGAATACGGATGACCGGTTCTTCAGCAGTTCGTTCGAAGGCGGCGAGCACCGGCGGGTCGGGCCATGGCTCGGGCTCTCCAACGAGAACGGCAGTGCCGAAGGGTGGAGATGGACGACGGGCGCTGCCGTCACCTTCGGCAGGTGGTTCAGGCGGCCGCCGGAAAAGGCTGGGGCGGCAACGCTTTACGCAGCCTATCGAGCAAACAAGGTCCCCCTCGCCGCCTACGTCGACACCTGGGAAGCGCGCGACCCATCGCGGCCGGTATCCGGTTTCATCGCCGAATTTGAGTGAATCAGACGACTTCGCGCAGGCGTTCCGCCGTCTGCAGGTCAACGGAGACGAGCTGGGATACGCCCTGCTCGGCCATGGTCACGCCGAACAGGCGGTTCATGCGGGCCATGGTGATCGGGTTGTGGGTGATGATGATGAAGCGTGTCTCGGTCGACGCCGCCATTTCGTCCATCAGGTTGCAGTAGCGCTCGACATTGTGGTCGTCGAGCGGTGCATCCACTTCGTCCAGCACGCAGATTGGCGCGGGATTGGTCAGGAACACGGCGAAGATCAATGCCATCGCCGTCAGCGCCTGCTCGCCGCCGGAAAGCAACGTCATGGTCTGTGGCTTCTTGCCCGGCGGGCGGGCGAGAATTTCAAGGCCGGCCTCCAGTGGATCGTCGCTCTCGATCAGTTGCAGCTCGGCCGTGCCACCCCCGAAGAGGTGGGTGAACAGCCGTTGGAACTGTACGTTGACGACGTCGAATGCGGCGATCAGGCGCTCGCGGCCCTCGCGGTTCAGGTTCTGGATGGCGCTCCTGAGCTTGCGGATCGCCTCGATGACGTCGTCGCGCTCTCTGAGCAGCAGGGCGAGCTTTTCCGAAAGCTCCTTCTGTTCTTCTTCGGCACGCAGGTTGACGGCGCCAAGCCGCTCGCGCTCGATCTTCAGCCGTTCGAGTTCGCGCTCGATGTTGCGCATGTCCGGCAGTGCCTCGTCGACGGCAAGCCCCGTCAATCGCATGACCTCGTGCGGCGCGCAGGAGAGCGCTTCCTGAATGCGGGCCTCGATCTCGACGCGGCGTTCGCGGGCGGAGACCAGCCGCTCTTCGGCGCGGCCGCGCTTTTCGCGCGATTCCGCCAGTTCGGAGAGCGCGGTTGCCGCCAACCGGTCCGCCTCGCGCTGACGGTTTTCAGCCTCGGCAAGCAGATCGGCCGCTTCGCGTCGGGCCGCTTCCGCCTTCTGCAACTCGTTCATCAGCGCCCGGCGCTTGTCCTCGAACTCGTCGGGCGCATCGATCAGCTCTTCGACCTCGTCGCGGGCTTCTGCCTCGCGGTCGCGCAGGGTCGCGATGTGCTCATCGGCGCTCGCCGCGCGCGCCTTCCAGGTCTGTCGTTCATTGGCAATCGCCGCGATGCGCCGCTGACGCGCCTCGTTCTCGCGCGCCAGGCCATCATGCGCAGCACGGGCCTCGGCGACGGCGGCACGATCGGCTGCGACATCGGCCGCCTGGGTGCGCAGCGTCAGTTCCAGTTCGGAGAGATCGGGCGCATCGGCGAGCGCGTCGTTGGCCGTCTCGATCTGCTCGGCCACCTCTTCGACCTGCGCCTCGATCTGGCTGCGCGATTCGGCAAGCACCGCGCGGCGGCGGGCAAGGTCGCCCGAGGCGCGTTCAGCTGCGGCGAGCGCGTCGCGGGCTTCGCCGAGCTGTCGGGTGATCATGCGCTGCGCGTCGCGGGCAAGCCGCAGCCGCTCGTCCTCGGCGCGGATGCGACTGCCCGCAGAGGCAAGTTCGGCCTCCGCGAGGCGCAGCGCCTCAGCGGCGCCGTCGGCCTCGGTATCGAGTTCGGCCAACCGGTTCTTCTGCGCCAGCCGCAATGCGGCAGCACTTGGCGCCTCGGAGCCGGTCACGTGGCCGTCCCAGCGCCAGACGGAGCCCTGCTTGGTGACAAGGCTCTGGCCGGGTTTCAACAGGGGCAGCAGCCGCTCGGCTTCCGCCTCGCTTGCGACGATGCCGATCTGCTTCAGGGCGCGGGTCAGCGCGTCGGGCGCCTTCACATGGGCAATCAGCGGGCTCACGCCTTCCGGCAATCCGTCGTCCCCGACATGATCCCCCGGCGCGCGCCAATGGGCCGGCGCGTCGGTTTCGAGCGGCGAGTCGAGATCGTCGCCAAGGGCCGCGCCCAATGCGGTCTCGAAGCCCCGGTCGACCTTCATCTCCTCGACGACGGCGGGATAGGCGCCACCGGCCACCGCCTCCAGCATGCGCCGGATGGTGCGTGCCTCGGTCTCGATGCCGTTCAGCGTCGCGCGCGTCCGATCGACGGGCTGACGCGCCTCGACCTCCATGCGCCGCGCGTCAGCGAGGCTTTCCTCGATCGCGAGCACATTGCTTTCGGCTTCTTCCAGCGCAGCTTCTGCGACCTCGACCTGACCCTGCTTTTCGTGCGGATCGGGAAGGGCCGCCATCTGGCGGTCGAGTTCGTCGAGATCGCGCGACTGGTCGCCAAGTTGGCGGGCAAGACGTGCCTGGCGCTCCGACAGGTCGCGCAGCGTGCGCTCCAGCTGGTTGCGGCCGGCCTGTGCCTCGGCGCGTTCCGCCGTTAGACGCGCCAATAGCGCCTCGCTGCCGGCGAGCTTTTCGTTTGCGTCTTCGAGGCGCTCACGCGCTTCCGTCGCACGGTCGTCGGCCTCGGCGAGCATGTCGCTGAGTTCGGCTTCCTCTTCGTCGAGACGCGAAAGAATGCCGGCATTGTCGGCGACAAGGCGCTCCTCGCGGGCGATATCCTCGGCAAGCTGCGCCAGCCGGCGCTGCAACTCGTCGCGGCGCCTGAGGATGCGGCCGGCATCCTCTTCGAGCTGTGAGCGGGCAATCTGCAGACGCTGGAGGGCGGCGGCGAACTTCGCTTCGTTTTCGCGCAGCTCCGGCAGCTTCAGGCTGGCGATCGCCTGGTCCTTGGCCGCCTGCATCTGCTGCTGCGCCTTTTCCGCGACCAGCGCAGTCACCTGGTTGAGCTGGCTCGTCGCCTCGCCCTCCGCCTCCTTGGCCTGTACCCAGCGAATATGGAACAGGATCGCCTCGTGCTTGCGGATATCGGCCGAGAGCATTTTGAAGCGGTTGGCCTGGCGCGCTTGGCGCTTGAGGCTCTCGATCTGGCTTTCGAGCTGCGAGGTGACGTCGTCGAGACGCTCGAGATTGGTCTCGGCGGCACGCAGACGCAGCTCCGCTTCGTGGCGGCGAGAGTGCAGGCCGGAGATGCCGGCCGCCTCTTCCAGGAGCTGGCGACGGGCCTGCGGCTTGGCGGCGATCAGTTCGCCGATGCGCCCCTGCCCGACCATCGACGGCGAGCGTGCACCAGTCGACGCGTCGGCGAAGAGAAGCTGTACATCCTTGGCGCGCGCTTCCTTGCCGTTGATGCGGTAGACCGAGCCCTGCTCGCGCTCGATGCGGCGGCTGACCTGGATCTCGTCGCTGTCGTTGAAGGCAGCGGGTGCCGTGCGGTCGCTGTTATCGAGATAGAGGCCGACCTCGGCCGTGTTACGCGCGGGACGATTGCCGGATCCGGAAAAGATCACGTCGTCCATGCCGGAAGCGCGCATGTTCTTGTAGGAGTTCTCCCCCATCACCCAGCGCAAGGCTTCGACGAGGTTCGACTTGCCGCAACCGTTCGGTCCGACGACACCGGTCAATCCGCGCTCGATGATGAATTCGGTCGGTTCGACGAAGGACTTGAAACCGAGCAGGCGAAGCTTGTTGAACTTCATGGAGCGGACGCTGGGGCTACGAGGTCCCCCCCTCTACCATCAGCCCAGACAAGAAAAACGGGCGCACAGCTGCTGCCGTCGCCCGTTTTCAGGAAAAGCGAAGGATCAGAGCTTGCTGTCGATGAGGGCCGACATAACGTCAACCGACATGTCCCCCGAATAGTGCTCGCCATTGACAAAGAAGGTCGGCGTCGACTGAACCCCGAATTCCTTGGCGCCCCGTTGCATAACAGTGTTCACATCATCCAGAAGTTTTTGGTTCGTCAAGCAGGCCTCGAAGCTCTCCTGTGTAAAACCAGCGAGTTTGGACATCTGCAGCAGAGCGTCGCGACCATTCTGGGCTGCGGCCCACTGCTGCTGCTGCTTGAACAGCATCGAGATCATCGGGAAGTACTGGCCTTCCGGAGCGCAGCGCGCCAGCATGAAGGCAGCCGCCGCGCGCGGATCGAACGGGAATTCGCGCAGCACGAAGCGGACCTTGCCGCTGTCGACATACTTGGTCTTGATCGCCTCGAAGGTGTTGTTGTGGAAGGCGGCGCAGTGCGGGCAGGTCATCGACATGTATTCGACGATCGTCACCGGCGCGTTGGCGTCGCCGATCGCCATTTCCGGCAGGGCGCCCGGTTCCATCAGCTTGGCGACGTCGACGGACCCTTCCGACGAGGGGAGCTCGACCTTGACGGGAGCAGCCGTCGTCTGGGCGACTTCGGTGCCGGCAGAGGGCTTGGCTTCGGTGGTGGCCGGGGTCGCGGTCGTCGATGCAGTCGTGGTCGCGTCCGTTGCCGGCTTGGTTTCAGCCTTGGCGGCTTCGGTGGTCGCGGCCGGTGTGGTGGAGGCCGTTTCCTTCTTTTCGTCGCTGCAGGCAGCAAGCACCAGGGCGACAGTTGCGATGGCGGCACCGCTGAGCAGGCGCTTGGTAAGGTTCATTGCGGAAGCGGACATGATTTGACCCGTGTTCGGAGGGAATTGCAGTGCGGATTCGATATCTTGCCCCGCGCAGGGCGGCAAGTGGCGCGGCGTCAACAGAATTCAAAGAATTGTGACCGAGCGATGGCCGCCCAAAAGCGCGTCGCGATCTTTCCGATTCGCTGCTTGCGCTTTAAGCCTCTGGTTTTCGCGTCTCGTAGTCGCGAAAACCGCTGCATAGTTTTGCGCGCCGTGCCTTAGCGGCGCCGGGGATTGAGCACGGCGGTCCCCAGCCGACGCAAGGCGGCCTTCAGCTCCTCGCTTTCGATGCCTTCGACCATGGCCTCGAGCCGCCGGGCGGGTTCGCCCGAAAGCGGCTTGGGCTTGCCACGGTGTTTCGGCTGCTGGGAGACGGGCTTTTGAACGATGCGCAGCTGCCCGATCGCATAGAAGCCGAAGAAGCCGTTGATGCGCTGGATCAATTCGCCCTGAGCGTGGGTCAAAAACAGGGCGCGCGCGCCCTCGCAGGCAACCGTCAGGACGCCCGGCTGATGGCCGCCCTCGCCCATGATCTCGGAGGCCCGGCGCGGCCAGGCGATCTTTTCGGGCCGCGTGCAATCGGCAAAGTCCTCGCCGGCGATTTCGTCCCAGGAGCCGAGCAGCATGGTGTTGATGCCTGCCCGCTTGGCGAGCACCGGGTCGATCAGGCCGTTCGCGACTTCGCTGATCTGGACGACGCCCTTCCGGGTCTTCTGCTCGCTCACGTATGGACTTTCTGTAGGCAATGTCGATTGAGCCTTGATGCCGCGGCTCCGCTTCGCCAAGTATAGGCCGGAAACGGAACTCCCGGCAAATCATGCACGATACGATACCGGCGGCGGACGCCGCACCCCTGCTTTTGGAATGGTACGACAGGCACCATCGCGACCTGCCCTGGCGGGTTTCGCCGCCGATGGCGCGCCGAGGCATCGTCGCCGATCCCTACCATGTCTGGCTTTCCGAAGTGATGCTGCAGCAGACGACGGTGCAGGCGGTAAAAGCCTATTTCGAAAAGTTCCTGTCACTGTGGCCGACCGTCGAGGACCTTGCGCGCGCCGAGAATGAGGACGTGATGAAGGCATGGGCCGGGCTCGGCTATTATGCGCGCGCCCGCAACCTGAAGAAATGCGCCGAGGCCGTCGCGAACGATCATGGCGGCCGCTTTCCCGACACGGAGGATGGGCTGAAGTCCCTTCCCGGCATCGGCGACTATACCGCCGCCGCGATCGCGGCGATCGCCTTCAATCGCAGAAGCGCCGTGCTCGACGGCAATGTCGAGCGGGTGATTTCCCGCCTCTATGCAATCGAAACGCCGCTGCCGGCGGCAAAGCCCGAGATGCGGGCCCGCGTCGCCGCGCTCACCCCTGAGAGCAGGCCGGGTGATTTCGCCCAGGCGATGATGGATCTCGGCGCGACGATCTGCACGCCGAAACGGCCCGCCTGCTCGCTCTGTCCCTTCCGCGCCCACTGTCGCGCGCTTGCCGTCGCAGACCCGGAAACCTTTCCGCGCAAGGCGCAGAAGAAGGACAAACCGCTTCGGCGCGGCGCCGCCTTCGTCGCGATCGACGCCGACAACGCGGTCTATCTGCGCAAGCGGGCCGAGACAGGCCTGCTTGGCGGCATGACCGAAGTGCCCGGCACTGACTGGACATCGCGGCAGGACGGCGACACCTCGCTTGCCTCCCAACCCTTTGCAGCGGCCTGGGAAGATTGCGGCACCATCAGCCACGTGTTCACGCATTTCGAGTTGCGTCTCTCGGTCTACCGCGCCAATGTCGCGCGCGCCGGGACGCAGGGCAACGGCTGGTGGGAGCCGGTTCACTCGCTGAGTGCCCAGGCGCTGCCGACGGTGATGAAGAAGGCGATCGCCCAGGCGATCCCGCATGCCTTCAAGGCGGAACGCTAGCACGGTACGGGGCCACCCGTCCCGCTCCAACTCCGAAAGTTCAAGCAGGGAATACGTTCATGAGCAGCATCGATATCCGCCACATCGTCTTCGACATCGGCAAGGTGCTTATCCACTACGACCCCAACCTGCCCTACAGCCGCATCATCCCCGACGAGGCCGAGCGCGAGTGGTTCTTTGCCAATGTCTGCACCCACGACTGGAATATCGAGCAGGACCGCGGCCGTTCCTGGGAAGAGGCGGAAGCGCTGCTGATCAAGGACTTTCCCGAGCGTGAAGAACAGATCCGCGCCTTCCGCAAATATTGGCAGGAGATGGTGCCGCACGCCTATGTGGAGACGGTGTCGCTCCTGGAGCGACTGATCGCCGAAGGGCGCGACGTGACGATGCTGACCAACTTCGCCTCCGACACGTTCCGCGAGGCGCAGGTCCTTTATCCCTTCCTGACGCTGCCACGCGGCGTCACCGTTTCGGGCGACGTCAAGCTGATCAAGCCCGATATCGCCATCTATGAGACGCACACGCGGACCTTCGATCTCGACCCATCGGCCACCCTCTTCATCGACGACAGCATTCCCAACGTCGAAGCTGCGCGGCTTGCCGGCTGGCATGCGGTGCATTTCGTCGATCCGGAAAAGCTGAAGGCCGATCTCGCCGGCTACGGCATTCATCCGTAGGCTGAACTGCCGATCGACGATGGCTCCTGCTCGTGGCGGCACGATTCCGCCACGAATCATATTTACTACCTGCGATTGCGTAATCGCAGAGGCAATATATGAATAGTTTAGAATTTTCAGTAATTCGAGACGGCGCCGCCAAGGACGCCTTCATCGACGAGCTCTACGCGACGACCGAGGCCAGCTTTCGCGACGAGGTGCCTCCGGAAGAGTTTGGAGAACGGTTTTCAGATACCCGTTTCGTCGTCGCCAGACGCGATGCCAAACTGGCGGGCTGGCTCAGCCTTCGGCCGCCGACTGAAGGCGACAACAAGAGAGCGGCCGATCGAGGCTGGCACGCCATGCCGTCGCACGACCTGCACGACGCCGAAATTCTCGCGCGGCTCTTTCGGCTTGCAGCCGTAGAGGCCGGTTCAGAAGGCATCATCTGGCACTCCCGAAAAACCGCCCTCAACCAGCAGGTCGTCGAAATGACCGGCGCGACCGCGCTTCGGGATCTGTTCAGGACCTGGCAGGCGTCACCCAAGCGCTGGCCGGCCGCAATCGCAAAACCCAAGGACGGTGCCGTCGTTTACGCCGTCCAGGCGACTCTCCCAGAAAATCTCCTCGCAAAGTTCGTGGACTTCCTCACACGCGCGGGGATATCGGACTGCAGTGGAGAAACCTGCTCCACGACCTGGGACGCGGACTCCGTCGCCCAACGTATCGCTGACTGGGATGAGGGCGGGCTGCTGATGCAGTGGCTGGAACATCACGACCTCGTGGTCGCCGAGGCCTACGCCTTTGTCTGGAGCGATGAAATGATGATCCACATCACCGAACACCATGCCCCGTCTTGCGGGCTGATTGCCCTGGTTGCCGCCCTGCTTCAGCGCATACCCGCGGCCTATCCCGATATCAGGGTCGCCACCGTCGAGTTACAGGAAGACGAAAGAGCACGCTTCGAGCCTGTGCTCGCCAGTTGCGGCTTCGAGGATAAGGGCGCCCGAACCCTCTACCACTTGCGCCCACAGGGAACGCCGGCTCTCTAAAGGCGGCGTATCCTCCATTCAACGCGCGGCGGCGGCACGGGTCGCCGCCGCCCATTGTCAGGGCCTGGCCGCGGTGAAGCCCCATGCCAGCCAGGCCGCAATGACTGCGGCCACGAACCAGACACTCAGGATCGCGAGGAGGCCGCTGCGGCTGGACGGGCGTCCTTCCAATGCCGCCGCCCGCTCTCGGAATTCTTCCATCAGCGCTGGCGGCACCAGACGTACGGCCAAGAGGATGCCGAGCGGAACGAGAATAAGATCATCGAGGTAGCCGAGTATCGGAATGAAATCGGGGATCAGGTCGACCGGCGAAAGTGCGTAGGCCGCCACAGTGCCGGCAACGAATTTCGCCGAAAACGGCGTTCGACGATCTCGCGCGGCGAACCAGAGCGCAACGACGTCGCGTTTGATTTGCCGCGCCCATTGCTTCGCGCGCTGGAGACGATCGGGCACGGCCATGCGGATAACACTCTTGTTCGGATGAAGGTTGCTCTGTCCGAACCCTATGAGCGGATGCGAAGATTGGCAATCGACCTCAGGGCCCTAGAGCTCGCTTCAAACGCTCCATCGGATGGCCCAAACATACAAATGCCCGGAATCCTCACATTGAGGATTCCGGGCATTTAAAGCTCTCTTTCCGGGACTGAAGGTACAAAAACCGGTTAGAGCGCTTTTCGAAGGATCCGGCGGAACTGGTTGATCAGTTCAGTTTTGCCAGATCATTTCGAATGACGCTTCTGAGTTCGTCGATGGGCTTCAGGGTGTTCCCCTCTTCGAAGTGCCAGAATGTCCATCCGTTGCAGGCATCAAGCCCCTGGACCTTGGCGCCCAGGCGATGAATTGAACCGGCCTCGCCGCCGGAGGCGACCGTGCCGTCTGCACGAACGATCGCGCTGTAGCGGCGCTTGGCGTCCGTCAGAACCGTGCCGGGCTTGATCAGCCCGCTTTCGATCAGCGTGTTGAAGGCGACGCGCGGCTCAGCCTTCTTGCCGGTCATGACAGAGAGCATCGCCTTGCCGAGCGGTTCGACCGCGTCGATGCGTGCCGATGCCGCGTCGATGTAATCCTGCTCGCGCTCGATGCCGACGAAGTGGCGGCCGAGGCGTTTGGCGACGGCACCGGTCGTGCCGGAACCGAAGAAGGGATCGAGAATGACGTCGCCCGGCTTGGTCGAAGCCATCATGATACGGGCGAGCAGCGCTTCCGGCTTCTGGGTCGGATGCACCTTCTTGCCGTCGTCACCTTTCAGGCGCTCGTGACCGGAGCAGATCGGGAACAGCCAATCGGAGCGCATCTGCACGTCGTCATTGGCCGCCTTCATCGCATCGTAGTTGAAGGTGTAGCCCTTGGCATTGGCGTTCGGCGTCGCCCAGATCAGCGTCTCATGAGCGTTCTGGAACCGGCGGCCCTTGAAATTCGGCATCGGGTTGGTCTTGCGCCAGATGATGTCGTTGAGGATCCAGAAGTGCAGATCCTGCAGGATGGCGCCGACGCGGAAGATGTTGTGGTACGAGCCGATCACCCAAAGGGTGCCGGTCGGCTTCAGCACGCGGCGGCAGGCGAGCAACCAGGCGCGGGTGAAGGCGTCGTAAGCTTCGAACGATGCGAACTGGTCCCATTCGTCGTCGACGGCGTCGACCACCGACTGATCGGGACGGGTCAGCATGCCGCCGAGCTGAAGGTTGTAGGGCGGGTCGGCGAAAACGACGTCGACCGAATTGTCGGGAAGCGCATTGAGCGCGGCAACGCAGTCACCCTTGATGATGCTGTCGAGCCAGCCCAACGGACGGGTGGAACGGGAGACTTCGGCAAGCGAAACAACTGAAGACATGGACAACTCGCAAATACGCTTACTCGGAACGGATCATGGAGCGTATGGTTACCGAAGATGGTTACCAAAGCCTGAAGGCCGTTTCGAAAAAGTGCGTAGTCGCGCTATGTTAGAGAGGTCTTCTGGAGTGGACAGGAAAGGCGGGAACGGGCGTTCACCCGCCTCCCGCCGCCCCGTTCAAGCGTCGCGGACGCCGTTTCACCGGGCATCGTGAAAGGCGCGGCTGTCTGAGGGGGCCTCATGGCGCTCGTTCAGCCCGTAGTCGCGGATCACGGAGGCGATGCGCAGGCGGTAATCGGCAAAGACGCCGTGACGCCCCGCATCCTGGGCGGCACGATGTTCGGCGCCGTTCCGCCAGGCCTTCACCGCCTCCTCGTCGCGCCAGAAAGACAGGGACAACACCTTGTCGGGATTGGCCAGACTCTGGAACCGCTCGATCGAGATGAAGCCATCGATGTCGTCGAGCAGCGGGCGCAGGTCGGCGGCAATGCCGAGATAGGCGTCACGCCGGCCCTCGGCCGGCAGGACTTCGAAGATGACGGCAATCATGTTTCACTTTGCTCCGATGGGCGTCGAGACGTTCTTCAGGAAAATACGATCCTCCTTCAGGATAAACCGCTCGCGGCGGGAGAAGGCATAATTTTCCCGGCCGAGCGGATCGGCGGCAAGCCGGGCGCGATAGGCCTCGTAGGCCGCGAGGCTCTCGATGTTGTAGGCGCCGTAAGCCGTTGTCGCCGACCCCTCATGCGGGCCGAAGTAGCCGATAAGATCGGCGCCGCAGCGCGGGATCGCCTCGCCCCAGTTGCGCGAATAGGTGGCGAACTCCTCCTTTTTGAAGGGATCGATTTCATAGCGGATGAAGCAGGTGATCATCGTCGTCTCCTTGTGGTCGGGCAAGGCGCCAAGCCTTCGATGGAGTGACTATGCCTCCTTGTTCGACGCGGATGCTTCGACTACGATCGAAGTATGAAGGAAGGTCCAGATATCGCTCTCATCGGATCGCTGATCGGCGATCCCGCCCGCGCCAACATGTTGACGGCGCTGATGGGCGGACGTGCGCTGACCGCAACCGAACTTGCGACACATGCCGGCATCACGCTGCAGACCGCCAGTTCCCACCTGTCCAAGCTCGAGGCCGGCGGTCTGCTCAGCCAGCGCAAGCAAGGCCGTCACCGTTATTTTCAGCTGGCAGAAGACGAAGTCGGGCTGATGCTCGAGAACCTGATGGGCTTTGCCGCCAGCCGCGGCATGAACCGGCACCGCCGCGGGCCGAAGGATCCGGCGCTGAGAAAAGCGCGCGTCTGCTACAATCATCTGGCCGGCGACTATGGCGTGCGCATGTATGACAGCCTGATTGCCGAAAAGCAGATCGAAGTCACCGGCGACGACCTGGCGCTGACGCCCGACGGGCAGAACCGGATCGAGGCGCTCGGCATCGACTATTCAGCACTCAAGAAATCCCGCCGCCCGATCTGCCGCACTTGCCTCGACTGGAGCGAGCGCCGCTCGCATCTGGCCGGTTCGCTTGGCGAAGCGTTGCTGACGCTATTCATCGACAAGGGCTGGGCCAAGCGCGAGGCGAACAGCCGCGCCATCCGCTTCACCGCCAATGGCGAGAAGGCTTTCTCCGAGCTGTTTCCGCAGTAGCGGCTGCCAGCAAAACCACTCTAGCCGACGATGGAAAAGGCCTCGCGGGTTTCGCCCGCGGCGGTCCTGACCGGCGTCTTGCCGATCCAGCCCACATGGCGTTCGAGGATCTTTGCCGCCTCGTCGCCTCGGCCTTCGCGCAAGGCGGCGAGGATCGCGCGGTGATCGTGATCGGTGCGCGCCTCCCAGCTCGTGCGCCAGGCGGAAAACAGGAAGCGGGCGCTCGCTGCATGCAGATCATCGATCGCCGCCAGCAGCCGCGGCATGCCGCAGGGTTCGAGGATCAGCCGATGGAAGGCGCGGTTTGCCGCCTCCCAGGAGCGCACGTCGCGCGAAGTATCGGCGGCGGCCGTGGCCATCTCGGCCCGATCGAGGATCGCCGGCGTCAGATGCGGGATGGCATGGCGAAGCGCCAGAACCTCAAGAACAGCGCGCATTTCGGCGACCTCCCTCACCTCCTTCAGGTCGAAGGAGGCAACGCGAACGCCGCGGCGCGGTTCGCTGACGGCAAGGCCCTGGGCCTCCAGCCGTCGAAAGGCTTCGCGAACGGGAACGTGGCTCGCACCGAACTCCTCGGCGATATGATCCTGCCGCAAGCGCTCCCCGGGCATGAGCATGCCGGAGATGATCCGCTCGGCCAGGGCCTTGCTGATGCGACTTGCGAGCGTGTCGTCCTGCTGCTTTTCCATCGCCTACTGATAGAGCCGCGAAACAATGCTGTCGAGCAAGCGCACGGGCGGTTTCGATAATTTCCAATGGTTGAGCTTTGGCCTACCATCGTATAAAAGCTCTGCCGTACGAAAGCCCCGCGCCGCGCGAACATTCCTCCCCCCGCCTGCGGCGCCTCTCCTCCCAGGGAACTGTTCCATATGACCGGTATCGATCTCATCATTTTTGATTGCGACGGCGTTCTCGTCGATTCCGAAATCATCGCGTCGGAAGTCGAAGCAGCACTGTTGACAGAAGCGGGTTACCCGATCAGCGTCGAGGAAATGGCGGAGCGTTTTGCCGGCATGACCTGGCACAACACGCTGCTGCAAATCGAGAAGGAAGCAAGCATCCCGCTTTCGGCCCAGCTCATCAGCAAGGTCGACGTCATCCTCGACGAGCGCCTTGCCCGCGACCTCAACATCATCGACGGCGTCAAGCCGATGCTGGCGCAACTGACGCTGCCGCACTGCATCTGCTCCAACTCGACCTCGGCGCGGCTTGCCATGATGCTCGGCAAGGTCGGCATCAAGGACCATTTCGGCCGACACATCTATTCCGCGCGCGACCTCGGCGCCGACCGCGTCAAGCCGAAGCCGGATATCTTCCTGCACGGCGCCAAGCAGATGGGCGTCGACCCGTCGCGGGTGCTGGTGATCGAGGACTCCGTGCACGGCATTCACGGTGCACGTGCCGCAGGCATGCGCGTCGTCGGCTTCACCGGCGGTTCGCACACCCATCCCTCGCATGCCGACCAGCTGACCGAAGCGGGTGCGGAAACGGTGATTTCGCGCATGACGGCGTTGCCGGGCGTGATCGCGGCCCTTTCCGCATGGTCGGAGTCGATGACGGCCTGATTGGCCGCAGGCGGTCGCACACCGCCATGCCCCTTTCGCTCCGGCTTTTCGGCCGGAGCGGGAAAGAAGCCTTCGGCCAACACGGCAGACGTCCAATTAGACGCCGAGGGACATGATGACACATTGCAGTGGCGTCACGTCCCCTAGAAAATCTTCCCGGTTTTCGAGGAGCCGCGCACGAGGGCCGTACCAAGCAAGCCCCATCGGGGTATTTTTAGGAGGAAACACAATGCGTCTTTCAATGTTGACCGGCCTGACCCTGGCGGCCAGCGTCGCCTTTGGCCCGCTCGCCTTCGCCGACATCACCATTGGCGTGATCACGCCGCTCACCGGCCCGGTCGCGGCCTATGGCGAGCAGGTGAAGAACGGCGCGGAAACGGCTGCAGACGAGATCAACAAGGCTGGCGGCATCAATGGCGAGAAGATCGTGCTGAAGATGCTCGACGACGCCGGCGATCCGAAGCAGGCCGTTTCGGTTGCCAACCAGGCTGCTGGTGAAGGCATCCGCTACGTCGTCGGCCCGGTTCTGTCGGGCACCTCGATGGCGGCTTCGGACATCCTTGCCGAAAACGGCATCCTGATGGTGACGCCGACGGCAACCACGCCTGACCTCACCACCCGCGGTCTCTGGAACGTGCTGCGCACCTGCGGCCGCGATGACCAGCAGGCCGAAGTCGCCGCTGCCTATGTGGTCAAGAACCTCAAGGACAAGAAGATCGCCGTCCTCCACGACAAGGCGCCTTACGGCAAGGGCCTTGCTGACGGCTTCAAGAAGGCGATCAATGCCGGCGGCATCACCGAAGTCGTTTATGAAGGCCTGAACCCGGGCGACAAGGACTTCAGCGCGATCGTTACCCGCCTGAAGTCGGAAAACGTCGATGTCGTCTACTTCGGCGGCTACCATCCGGAAGGTGGCCTGCTGGCACGCCAGATGCACGACCAGGGCGTGAAGGCGCAGATCTTCGGCGGCGACGGCCTGTCCAACACCGAGTTCTGGGCAATCGGCGGCGAAGCTGCGACCGGCACGGTCTACACCAATGCCAGCGACGCGACCAGCAACCCCGCCTCGGCTCCGGCTGTCGAAGCGCTGAAGGCGAAGAACATCCCGGCCGAAGCCTTCACGCTCAACGCCTATGCTGCCGTCCAGGTGCTGAAGGCCGGCATCGAGAAGGCAGGCTCCGCCGAAGACGCGACCGCGGTTGCAACTGCGATCAAGTCTGGCGAAGCCATCGACACGGTTCTCGGCAAGCTGACCTACAGCGAAGCCGGCGACCTGACCTCGCAGGCTTTCTCGCTCTACAAGTGGGAAGGCGGCAAGAGCGTTCCGGCTGAATAAGCCGCACACGACGGAAATGAAAACGCCGGGGCAAGCCCCGGCGTTTTTTTTGCGGCATAGGCCGCTGCTTACTTCTTCTTGCCCTTGGCCGGCGGGCCTTCGTCGAAGCCCACATAGACGGTGACATTGGATCCGGCGCCGGCCGGCAGCGTCACGTCGGCCTTGGTGAAGACGAACTGGGCCGAACCGGTTGCGGGGATTTCCACCGCATGCTGCGTCAGTTCCGAATAGAGCGTCTTGTCTTCGTCGGTTGCAGCCACGCGGATCGGCATGGTGACCTTGCCGGGACCACCGGCAGGACCGCTGACGACGCGGCCCTGGACCACGACGGTTATCGTCAACGCGCTCTCGCTCTGCACGCATTGCCGCGTGGTGTCTGCCAGGGAGGCCTGATAGACGAGCTTCGTCGGGTCGTTCTTGGCCCCCTTTGCGTAGCTGGCATGCACATTTGTGCCGTCACGAATGACGACCTGCGGGCATGCGGCCTGAACGACGGCCGGCGTCGGAGCAGCGGCACTGCCGCCTGCGTCGATCGCCCCACCGGATTGCGTCTTATTGCAGCCGGCTAGGACTGCGAGAAAAGATATTGCGAGAACAGGCCGGGAAACTTTGCCAAACACGTTGAACAACCTCTGCTGGACCGGTTGAAACTCCTTGACCGAAATCTCGGCCGGAAGACCTTTCATGGCCTTCGGGCATCGTCTATAGCAGCGACAAACTGAAAAATCGATTGGGTCAGTTCGTCCCTTCCGAATTTTCCGAAGCTAGTTTTGCGACCGGAAATTGGGTCGGTGACAAGAATAGATGCAGACTTTGTCAAGGACTGACGCAATAAGACGAGCGTGTCGCGACGACGTTTCCCAAGGTCGCCGCAATCCTTGAGGTGGGACGAAGGACAACGATGGTGAAGTATATCTCGACGCGCGGCGAAGCCGCTCCTCTCGGCTTCTGCGACGCGCTGCTTGCCGGTCTTGCGCGCGATGGCGGTCTCTATCTCCCCAAGGAATGGCCGAAGTTTTCCAAGAAGGAAATTCGCGGCCTGCGCGGCAAATCCTACCAGGACATTGCCTTTACCGTGCTCGAACCCTTCATCAATGGCGAGATCCCGGCGGCCAAGTTCCGCGAAATGATCGACGAGGCCTATGCCACCTTCCGCCACCCGGCGGTGGCGCCGCTGGTGCAGACCGGACCTAACGCCTTCGTCATGGAGCTCTTCCACGGCTCGACGCTCGCCTTCAAGGACGTGGCGATGCAACTGCTCGCCCGGCTGATGGACTATGTGCTTTCCGAACGCGGCGAGCGCGCCACCATCGTCGGCGCGACTTCGGGCGACACCGGGGGCGCCGCCATCGACGCCTTTGCCGGTCGTGAGCGCACCGACATCTTCATTCTTTTCCCGCACGGCAAAGTCTCACCGGTGCAGCAGCGGCAGATGACGACCTCGAGCGCATCGAACGTCCATGCGATTGCAGTCAACGGCAACTTCGACGACTGCCAGAACCTCGTCAAAGCGATGTTCAACGACGTCGCCTTCCGCGACCGCGTCAAGCTTTCGGGTGTCAACTCGATCAACTGGGCGCGCATCATGGCCCAGATCGTCTATTACTTCACGACGGCGGTCGCGCTCGGCGGCCCAGACCGCAAGATTTCTTTCACGGTCCCCACCGGCAACTTCGGCGATATCTTCGCCGGCTACGTCGCCAAGCGCATGGGCCTGCCGATCGATAAGCTGATCATCGCCACCAACGAAAACGACATTCTCGCCCGCACGCTGAAGACCGGCCGCTACGAGATGCGCGACGTCAAGGCGACCACCGCACCGTCGATGGACATCCAGATCTCGTCGAACTTCGAACGGCTTCTGTTCGAGGCGAACGATCGCGACCCGGGCGAAATCCGCTCGGCGATGGACGGGCTGAAGCAGTCCGGTTCCTTCACCATCCGCGAAAAGGCGCTGAAGGCGATCCGCAAGGAGTTCCGCGCCGGTCGCGCCTCGGAGAAAGAAGTCGCCAAGACGATCGCAAAGACGCTTGCAGACACGGGCTATCTGCTCGATCCGCATAGCGCCGTCGGCGTCTTCGTCGCCGCCAAACACGAGAAGGCATCCGCTCCCATGGTGACGCTTGCCACCGCCCATCCGGCGAAATTCCCGGACGCGGTAAAATCGGCAAGTGGTATTGACCCGGCGCTTCCGACGTGGCTTGCTGACCTGATGAACAGGGAGGAGCGTTTCGATATCCTGGATCCGGACCTGAAAACCGTCGAAGCCTTTATCGGCGAGCGTACCCGTCTCCGGGGGTAAGAACGAGAAGAAACGTATGATGAAAGTTGAGTGCACCCGGCTCCCTTCCGGGTTGACGGTGGTAACCGAGCACATGCCGCATCTCGAAAGTGTGGCGCTCGGCGTGTGGATCAAGTCCGGTTCGCGCAATGAAACTCTCGGCGAACATGGCATTGCCCATCTGCTGGAGCACATGGCTTTCAAGGGCACCGCGCGGCGCACCGCCCGCCAGATTGCCGAAGAGATCGAAAACGTCGGTGGAGAGGTCAATGCTGCGACCTCCACCGAAACGACCTCCTATTATGCCAGGGTTCTCAAGGACCACGTGCCGCTTGCTGTCGATATTCTCGCCGACATTCTGACCGAGTCCAGCTTCGACGAGGAAGAACTGCGCCGCGAGAAGCACGTGATCCTGCAGGAGATCGGCGCTGCCGACGACACACCCGACGATGTCGTCTTCGACCGCTTCGCCGAGACCGCCTATCGCAATCAGACCGTCGGCCGGCCGATCCTCGGCACGCCGGACACGGTCATGTCGTTCTCCGCCGACCAGATCCGGCACTATCTCGGCCGCAACTACACGACCGACCGCATGTTCGTGGTCGCCGCCGGCGCCGTCGAACACGAATCCTTTGTTCGCCAGGTCGAAGAACGCTTCTCGTCATTGCCGCGCACACCGATCGCAACGCCCGTGCTCGAGACTGCCCTCTACACCGGCGGCGAGAGCCGCGAAACCCGCGACCTGATGGACGCGCAGGTGCTGCTCGGCTTTGAAGGCAAGGCCTACCACGCGCGCGACTTCTATTGCTCGCAGATCCTCGCCAACATTCTCGGCGGCGGCATGTCCTCGCGCCTCTTCCAGGAAGTGCGCGAGCATCGTGGCCTCTGTTATTCGGTCTATGCCTTCCACTGGGGTTTCTCCGACACCGGCATCTTCGGCGTGCATGCTGCGACCGGCGGCGAGAACCTGCCGGAGCTGATGCCGGTCATCGTCGATGAACTGCGCAAATCCTCGATGAACATCGAGCAGCAGGAAATCGAGCGCGCCCGTGCCCAGATCCGCGCACAGCTTTTGATGGGTCAGGAAAGCCCGGCGGCCCGTGCCGGCCAGATCGCCCGTCAGATGATGCTCTACGGTCGCCCGATCCCGAATGAAGAACTGATGGAGCGCCTCTCCGGCATCACCATCGAACGCCTGACCGACCTTGCCGGTCGGCTGTTCTTCGACACCACGCCGACGCTTTCGGCGATCGGCCCGCTGGAACAACTTGCCCCGATGGGCGACATCCTGTCGTCACTGACCGGCAAGGCCGCCGTCCCGCACGCCGTCGCAAGCTAAGCCGAAGGCTGAACGGCCGGGCTCCATTTCATCAAAACGATGAAGCGATCCCGGCCTCCCAAACATTGCGCAATTTCGCGCGGAAGGCGCTTTCAAGCGTCGCCTGGAAACTGCGTTCGGCCAGCCGGCGCGCCACGGATGATGACCGCATGTCCGAATGGTGAAGTCTTTGCGACTTTTCGCAAAATCGGATTCGATTTGCGCGCAAAGTTGTGCAACGTTTCGATTTGTGACGGCGCAAAGACGTGCCGTCGGGCGGATGGTACAAGGTCCTCGCGCGTAAACGGAACGGCCTCGGAGGCAGCTATGACACGATCGGTTTTTCGGTTCCTGTCGCGGCAGCCGGAGACGGTCGAAATCGCCGACCAGAATTACCTGCTCCGCCTCCCCCGCTATTCCGATTATCGCCAGTGGTATCAGCTCAGAAGCGACAGCCGCGCCTTCCTGGAGCCGTGGGAGCCGACCTGGCGCACCGACGAAATGACCGAAAGCGCCTTCCGCGGCCGGGTCGTCCGCAACGAGCAGGAATATGCCTCCGGCCAGGCGGTACCGCTCTTCCTTTTCCACAAGCCAGGCGAGGTCCTGCTCGGCGGACTGACGATCGGCCACATTCGCCGCGGCGCCGGGCAAAACTGCATGATCGGCTACTGGATGGGCGCGCGCCACGCGGGCAAAGGCCACATGTTTGCGGCCCTCAGGCTCGCGATCCCCTACATCTTTTCGACCCTTGAGTTGCACCGTATTGAAGCAGCCTGTATTCCGGACAACTCAAGAAGCATCCGGCTCCTTGAAAAGGCCGGTTTTGAGCGTGAAGGCTATTTAAGACAGTACTTGAGAATCAACGGCCAGTGGCGAGACCATCTGCTCTTTTCTCTCCTGTCCGACGATGCCCTACCGAACAGGAATATGCCCCTTTGATGCCTCTAGCCCGCTCGCCCTTCGCCTGGTCAGCCTCCAAGCTGGCAGCGTTTCTGATAACGCTCACGACGATTTTCTGTGCGCTCGGCGGCGCGGCCCAGGCTTTGGAGCCGGTCAAGATTTCGCGCGAAGACACGGCGCTCGACCTGACGGCAACGACCGAAATCTACAGCGGCCGCAACGAAGCCTTTCAGGTTTCGACAGCACCCGGAACCGACGGCATCGTGCGCCGCATCGAAGTGCGCTCCAACAGTGCGGACCATCAGGGCGACTGGGCTGTGTTCGCGCTCGCCAACGTTTCGGCCGAACCGCTCGACCGCGTGATCGTCGCACCGCATTTCCGACTGGTGAATTCCAAGCTCTTCTGGCCGGACCTCGGCTCCAAGCGCATTCTTTCGATCACGCCAAGCGAAGGCTCCGCGCTCAGCCGCGAACCGAGCGACGAGGCGGACGTTTTCCGCATCACGCTGGCGCCGGGCGTCATCATCACCTTCGTCGCCGAACTGGCAACACCGGAACTGCCGCAGATCTATCTCTGGGAGCCGGACTCCTACAAGGACACGGTCAACGCCTTCACGCTCTATCGCGGCATCGTGCTCGGCATTGCCGGGCTGCTTGCGGTGTTCCTGACCATCCTTTTCGTCGTCAAGGGAACCTCGATGCTGCCGGCAACGGCAGCCCTTGCCTGGGCCGTTCTCGCCTATATCTGCGTCGACTTCGGCTTCTTGTCGAAGCTCATCAGCGTGACGGCGGGGGACGAGCGAATATGGCGCGCGGGCACAGAGGTCTTCCTTGCGGCCGGCCTCGTGATCTTCCTGTTCACCTACCTCAATCTCAACCGCTGGCACCAGCATCTCGGCTATGCGACGCTCGCCTGGATCCTCGGCCTCGGCCTGCTCTTCGGCGTCGCCGTCTACGACCCAGCGATCGCATCCGGCATCGCCCGCCTCTCCTTCGCGCTGACCGGCACGGTCGGCATCGTCCTGATCGCCTATCTCGGCTTCAACCGCTACGACCGCGCGATCCTTCTCGTTCCCGCCTGGCTGCTGATCCTCGTCTGGCTCTTCGGCGCCTGGCTGACGGTCACCGGCCAGCTCGCCAACGACATCGTGCAGCCGGCGCTCGGCGGTGGTCTCGTGCTGATCGTACTGTTGATCGGCTTTACCGTCATGCAGCACGCGGTCGCCGGCAGCGGCTACCAGCAGGGCCTGTTCTCCGATCTCGAGCGCCAGTCGCTGGCGCTCACCGGCTCCGGCGACACCGTCTGGGACTGGGACGTCGCCCGCGACCGGGTGGTGACGATGCCCGATATCTCGACGCAGCTCGGCCTGTCGCTCGGCAGCATGCACGGCCCCTTGCGCAACTGGCTTCCGCGGCTTCACCCTGACGATCGCGACCGCTTCCGCGCCACGCTCGACGTGTTGCTGGAACGCCGCCGCGGCAAGCTGAACCATGAATTCCGCGTACGCGCCGAGGACGGCCACTATCACTGGCTCTCGATCCGTGCCCGGCCGGTGCTTGGTGCCAACGGCGAAATCATCCGCTGCGTCGGCACGATCATCGACATTACCGAACAGCGCAACTCGGTCGAACGGCTGCTGCACAACGCCCTGCTCGACAATCTGACCGGGCTTCCGAACCGTCAGGTCTTCCTCGACCGGCTGCAGGCCATGCTCTTGATGGCCGACGGCAGCAACTCGGTCCGCCCGACGGTGCTTGCGATCGACATCGACCGCTACAAGCAGGTCAACGATCTCTTGGGCATTGCCGCCGGCGATAACATCCTCATCGCGCTGACGCGACGCCTGCGCCGGCTGCTGCGCCCGCAGGACACGCTGGCTCGCCTCGGTGGCGACCAGTTCGGCCTGATCCTGATGTCCGAGCGCGATCCGGCCAAAGTCGCCGATTTCGCCGATGCGGTGAGCAAGGCGATCATGGTGCCCCTCAACTACGGCAACCGCGAAATCAACCTGACCGCATCGATCGGGCTCGTCTCCTGGCTCGACCAGGAACAGAGTGCGACCGGCCTTCTCGACGACGCAGAGCTCGCGATGTTCCGGGCCAAGAAGGAAGGCGGCAACCGCGTCGAGCCTTTCCGCCCGGCCTTCCGCACCTCCGGCTCGGACCGCATGCAGCTTGAAGCCGATCTCAAGAAGGCAATCGAGCGCAAGGAACTTTCTCTCGTCTACCAGCCGATCGTGCGATTGAACGATGCCGAGATCGCCGGCTTCGAGGCCCTGATGCGCTGGGATCACCCCAAGCGTGGCAACATCTCGCCGACCGAGTTCATCCCGATCGCCGAGAATTCCGACCTCATCAACCAGCTCGGCATGTTCGCCTTCGACCGGGCGACCAGCGACCTGACGGAATGGCAGCTGCAGACCGGCGATCTGCCGATCTTCGTCTCGATCAACCTTTCGAGCGCGCAGCTTCTCAACAATGAGCTTTATGACGACGTCCGTGCCATTCTCACCAAGAACCGCTGCGACCCGGGCAAGGTGAAGATGGAGCTGACTGAATCGCTGGTAATGGAAAATCCGGAGCAGGCCCGTCTCGTACTCGAAAAGCTGAAGGAAGCCGGTCTCAAGCTGGCACTCGACGACTTCGGCACAGGCCACTCGTCGCTCTCCTACCTCACCCGCTTCCCCTTCGACACGATCAAGATCGACAAGGCGCTGGTGCGCGACCCAAGCGACAAGCGCGGCATCCTCTTGCGCTCCGTCATCACGATGGCGCGCGAGCTCGACATGCAGGTGGTGGCCGAGGGCATCGAATCCGAGGACGACGCAATCCAGCTGTCGCAGATGGGCTGCGACTATGGGCAGAGCTTCCTCTTCGGTCCGCCGATCGGTTCGGAATCGATCCAGCGCCTGCTGAAGGAACGCTTTCCACTGATGAAGCGGGCGTAATCGCCAAGGCGACGCCGCTCAGCGCGCAGACCAACGTCTCCAGGCCCGTCGGTTACAATCCGACGGGCTTTTCATTTCTGCATCAAGGATCTGGGAAAGGTCGGTCAGCCGCCAATCAGGCGTGGCCGGCATCCATGGAGAGCATCGCGGCCGAAACACCCATCAGCGCCAGCGCCCGATCGTATTTGTCGTCGAGCGCCTTGTCGAAGATCAGTTCATCGCGCGCCGGGCATGTGAGCCAGCCATTCTGGGTGATTTCCGATTCGAGCTGGCCCGGTCCCCACCCGGCGTAGCCGAGCATCATTGTCGCGCGCACAGGCCCCTCCCCGCGCGAAATGGCGCGGACGATGTCGAGCGTCGCCGTCAGGCAGATATCGTCGCTGACGGGAATGCTGGAATCGCTCAGATAATCGTCGGAATGCAGCACGAAGCCGCGCCCGGTCTCGACCGGACCGCCCGCCTGAATCTGGAAATCCCGTGTTACCTGCGGGAGTCGGATCGCCTCGTCCTCATCGAGAAGATCGAGGTGAAGCAGCACGTCGGGGAAGGTCAGTTGCTGAGGCCGGTTGAGAATGAAGCCCATGGCGCCATCGTCCGAATGGGCGCAGATGAAGATGACCGTGCGAGCGAAATTGGCGTCAAACATCCCGGGCATGGCGATCAGGAACTGACCGTCAAGAAAGCCTCGCTCGCGTCTCTTTTGCGCCATCGGAGTAGCCATCATGCGAACAGCCTATCAATTCGCCGCGAAATGAAAAGCGCCTCAGCGTCGCGGCCCATAATTATTGCACGCACGGCGTTCACTTCGCCGTGTCCGATCAAGCAATTATGATCGTTGCGTCCGTCGCAGCGTCTGGAGCGGTTTTGGCAAAAGCGATATTGCTTGCCGTATGATCCAGTGCTTCACCCACCAGAAAATGGCCCAGTTCATCGGCGCGGCAAGCCTTGCCGGCTGTTTTTTTCTCCCCTTCGGCGCCAACGCGGCCACCAGCGAGTGGGTCACCTCCCCCGGCGGCATGATCCGTCTGGTCGCCGCCCAGCCCAAAGAGGATGGCACGATCCCGGCGACGCTGGAGGTCAAGCTCAACCCTGGCTGGAAGACCTATTGGCGCGAGCCGGGTGCAAGCGGCATTCCCCCGCAGGTGACGCTCGACCCGGCAGGCGACGTGGAGCTGGAAAAGATCGGCTTCCCGGTGCCCAAGACGTTCGACGACGGCGTCGTGCGCTACATCGGCTATGACAGGCCGGTCGCCTTTCCGCTGACCTTGAAGCGCGTCCACGGCAGCGGCGACGTTACCATTCGCGCCTCCGTGTTCCTCGGCATCTGCGAGGACATCTGCATCCCCATTCAGGGCGAGCTAACGCTCGCCATCAAGCAAGGCGGCTTCGACAATCCGCTCGACGGCGCGCGGATCGACGATGCCGTTGCCGCGTTGCCGGAGGCGCCGTCGGCTGATTTCTCGGTGACGGCGAGCCGCTACGATGCCGACAAGGCGCTGATGCATCTGTCGGTTCGCCTGCCCGCCGACGACAAGGATCCGGAACTCTTTCTCGCCGGACCTTCAGGCATTTCGTTCGGCAAGCCTGAGATCCTGCCTGCAGGCGACAGGGCGTTAAACGCAGCCGTTCCGGTGAGGCTCACGGGCAAGGACAGGGAACTCAAAGGCAAGCCGATCGTTTTGACTGTGCGCGCCCAGGGCCGCAGCATGGAGACGACCCTTGCCTTTGATTAGGGCGCATCTATAGTCCGCCGAGTTCTCCGACGAGTGCGGAGAACCGAGACGCAAGCAACGCAAGGAGAGCGCCGTGACCATTGCCGTCGGAGACAAGCTGCCAGCCGCAACCTTCAAGGAAAAGACCGCCGACGGTCCCGTCGAGGTCACCACCGATCAGCTCTTTGCCGGCAAGCGCGTCGTGCTCTTTGCCGTTCCCGGCGCGTTCACGCCCACCTGCTCGCTCAACCACCTGCCCGGCTATCTCGAAAACCGCGACGCGATCCTTGCCCGCGGTGTCGACGACATCGCCGTGGTCTCGGTCAACGACCTGCATGTGATGGGTGCCTGTGCGACCACGTCGGGCGGCATGGGCAAGATTCACTTCCTCTCGGACTGGAACGCCGCCTTCACCAAGGCGCTCGGTATGGACATCGACCTGTCGGCCGGCACGCTCGGTGTGCGCTCCAAGCGCTATTCGATGCTCGTCGAGGACGGCGTGGTGAAGTCGCTCAATCTCGAAGAAAGCCCTGGCCAGGCGACCGTTTCGGGCGCCGCCGCCATGCTCGAGCAGCTCTGAGCGCAGAAGCGAGTGCAAATGAAAAACGGGCCTCTACGGCCCGTTTTTTTCATTTCACGAGAAGTGAGTCCGAACGACGCCCCTTCTTGTAGGGTTCCATGCCCTTGCGGGCGAGCTCGTCGGCGCGTTCGTTTTCCGGATGACCGGCATGGCCCTTGACCCAGTGCCATGTCACCTTGTGGCGGCGATTGGCTTCGTCGAGCCGCTGCCAGAGCTCGCCGTTTTTCACCGGCTTCTTGTCCGCAGTCTTCCAGCCGTTCTTCTTCCAGCCGTGGATCCACTTGGAGATGCCGTCCATCACATATTTGCTGTCGGTGTAGAGATCGACCTCGCAGGCGCTCTTCAGGGCGTCGAGCGCCGAGATTGCCGCCAGCAGCTCCATGCGGTTGTTGGTGGTCTCGGCCTCGCCGCCGGACAGCTCCTTTTCCACCTCGCCATAGCGCAGCACAGCGCCCCAGCCGCCCGGCCCCGGATTGCCCGAGCAGGCACCGTCGGTAAAGATATCGACATGTTTCATGCCTGACCCCCGTCCCGGCGCAGGCCATATTCGGCGCTGGACGTAATCGCCCGGTGGAACCGGATCTTCGTCAGATATTCGAGCGGATCTTTCTTGACCACCAACGCGCCCGCGGGCGTCATCAGCCAGTCGTAGAGGCGCGTCAGGAAGAAGCGCAGCGCCGAGCCGCGGCAAAGCAGCGGCAGGGCGTCGACCTCGGCGGGCGTCAGCTTGCGCACGCTCTCGTAGCCCGAAAGCATCGCCATGCCCTTGGTGATGTTGTAGGAGCCGTTCTTCTCGAAGCACCAGGAATTGAGGCAGACGGCGACGTCATAGGCGAGATAGTCGTTGCAGGCGAAGTAGAAGTCGATCAGCCCGGAGAGCTGGTCGCCGAGGAAGAAGACGTTGTCCGGAAAGAGATCGGCGTGGATGACGCCTTCCGGCAGCGATTTCGGCCAATGGCGCTCCAGATGTTCGAGCTCCGCCGATATCTCGTCCTTGAGACCTGCCTGAACCTCATCGGCGCGCGCTTCGGAATTGACCCAGAGCGGCCGCCAGCCGCCGACGGAGAGCGCATTGGTGCGCTTCAGCGCAAAGCCTTCGCCGGCGACGTGCATGGCCGCCAGCGCCTTGCCCACTTCGTGGCAGTGCTTGGCTTCAGGCTTTCTCAGCCACATGCCCTCGAGGAAGGAGATGACGGCGGCAGGGCGGCCGGAGAGCTCACCGAGTAGCTCGCCATCGGCGCGCGGCAGCGGCAGCGGGCAGGACAACCCACGTTCGGCCAGATGATGCATGAGGCCCAGGAAGAACGGCAGGTCGCCGGCATTCACGCGCTTTTCGTAGAGCGTGAGGATGTAGGAGCCTTTGGTCGTGTGCAGCAGGAAATTGGAGTTCTCGACACCCTCGGCGATCCCCTTGTAGGAGGTCAGCTGGCCGACGTCATAAGCGGTGAGAAAACGGGCGAGATCATCTTCCGTAATATCGGTGTAAACGGCCAAGGGTGTCCACTCTCAAGAAAATGCGGGCAGGGAATGCGGCTTATTCGCCGTTGACGAAGGCCATGTCGGCAGCCGTCAGCGGCACGTGGCGGATCTCGCGGTTTACGAGGAAGTTCTCGTTCTCCTCGACCGTATCGGCAAGTTCCACCGAAGCGTCGTAGCGTTCGCGAAACGCCTCGATGATCTCGTTGACGATTACTTCCGGCGCAGACGCGCCGGCCGACAGGCCGACCGTAGAGATATCGCCGATTTCGTCCCAGTCGATTTCCGACGCCCGCTGGACCAGCACTGATTTTTTCGCGCCGGCCCGAAGGGCCACCTCGACAAGCCGCTTGGAATTGGACGAGTTGGGCGCGCCGACGACCAGGAACAGGTCGCAGCCGGGTGCTGCCTGCTTCACCGCCTCCTGGCGATTGGTGGTGGCGTAGCAAATCGAATCGGCGGCGGGCGCCGTCAGGTTCGGGAAGCGCTCGTGCAGCCGCTTGATGACGCCGGCGGTGTCGTCGACCGACAGTGTCGTCTGGGTGACGAAACCAAGATTGTCCGGGTCCGGCGGCTGATAGACGTCGGCGTCCTCGACGGTCTCGACCAGCGATACCGTGCCTTCAGGCAATTGGCCCATAGTGCCGATCACTTCCGGATGGCCGGCATGGCCGATCAGGACCACATGGCGGCCGAGGCGGTTGTGGCGCATCGCCTGCTTGTGGACTTTCGAGACCAGCGGACAGGTGGCGTCGAGATAGAAAAGGTTGCGGGCATCCGCGTCGGCGGGCACCGATTTCGGCACGCCGTGCGCCGAAAAGACGACCGGTTGCTTGCGGTGCTCCGGCGGGATCTCGTCGAGCTCTTCAACGAAGATTGCGCCCTTGGCTTCGAGGCCTTCGACGACGTAGCGATTGTGGACGATCTCATGGCGGACATAGACCGGTGCGCCGAATTCCTTCAGCGCCAGGACGACGATCTGGATCGCGCGGTCGACGCCGGCGCAAAAGCCGCGCGGGCCGCAAAGGCGGATGGTGATCGGGGATTTTTCTGCCGCTGATGATGCCATGGATCAGGATGCCATTAGTAGGAAAACGAGCGCTGCGATCGCCGGGCCGCCCTGGATGAGGAGGATGCGCGGCTTGACCGACCACGCGCCATATATAGCGGCAACGACCACGCACACAAGGAAGAACACCTTCAGCTGAAAGGCAAAGGCGGCTTCCGCCTGGATCAACGACCAGAACAGACCGGCGGCAAGAAAGCCGTTGTAGAGCCCCTGGTTGGCCGCGAGCACCCGTGTCGCCTCGGCCTGCTCGGCCGTCATGCGGAACACGGCCCTTCCCTTCGGCCCGGTCCACAGGAACATTTCCAGCACCAGAAAACCGATATGCAGCAAGCCGGTCAAAGCAATCAATGTGTTTGCAATGATCGTCATAATTGCTCCCACCGCCGTTCGTCCCACACGGTTAGCATGACGGCAAACGCGAGACTATCGCCCGCGCCGCATAGCATAGATGCCGCTGACCAACACCAGAGCCGCTGCCAGCCCATACCAGGTCAGCGCATATTGCAGGTGGTTGTTGGGCAGGTCGAACTGGGTGACACCGCCAATCGGCAGACCGCCCGGATTGGGCGTCGCATCGGCATCGACGAACAGCGGCACGACCTTGTCGGCGGGAAGGCCGACCGAAGACGCCATCGTGTCGAGATCCTTCCAGTAGAAGATGTTCTTGGCGAGGTCGTTGTCGGGAACGAGCGACGACGGCTTTCCGTCAAGCTTCGGCCTTGCAAGACCATGAACGCCTACGAAGGCGGGAAGCTCGCCGGCAAGCCGGGTCGATGCATCCTTCTGCTCGAAAGGCACGAAACCGCGATTGACGAAGAGAAAACGGTCGTCGTCCAGCCGTAGCGGCGTGAAGACGTAATAGCCGGTGCGGCCATTGAACGTCGCGAAGAAATGCCGCTCCTTGGTGTGGTCGAACCCACCGGTCACCGAAACCGTGCGGTAGTCGATGTCGCCACCATCAGCGAGGATCTTCTCGATCTCGGCAAGCGTCGCCGGCGGCGCAGACCTGCGCTCGGCCATGGCTGAAAGCAAGCTTTCCTTCCAGTGTAGCCGCTGCATCTGCCAGGTACCGAGAGAGACAAGAATGGCAAATGTCGCGACGAGCAGCAGCAACGTGCCGATGCGGCCGATCAGGCCACGCTTTTTGCTGGTCGCGATCTCAGCCACGGTCGATCTCGCCGGGACGCGCATTGTTGCGATATTGCAGGTTGATCAGGATACCCTTCAGCATCCGCGTCAGGCCGAGGCTGAAAATCACCGCAAGCGGGATCCACAAGATGAAATGCAGCCAGAGCGGCGGGTTGAAGTTGACCTCCGCCCAGAGCGCCGCGCCGACGACAATGAAGCCGACGATCAGGATCACGAAGACCACGGGACCGTCGCCGGCATCGGCGAACTTGTAGTCGAGATCACAGCTTGCGCAGGCGGGCTTGACCTTCAGAAACCCGTCGAAAAGCTTGCCCTGGCCGCAGCGCGGGCAAAGCCCCTTGATCCCGGTCATCACCGGGTCAACCGGCGGGAAATGTGCCTTGTCTTCACTCACGGCTTGATCTCGATTGGCGTGTTGTTGGGAACCATGGCCCAGATTTCTTCCATTTCGGCATTGGTAACGGCAATGCAGCCATTCGTCCAATCGAAGCGCTGCGTCAAAAAGGCCAGCCAGCCGAAATAATTGGGCTGGCCATGGATCATGATCATGCCGCCCGGATCGACACCGTTCGCGGCAGCGGCAGAGACATCGGCCAGCGCCGGATAAGAGACGTGGATGGACTTGTAGTAACCGCTGCCGGGATTGCGCCAGTCGAGAGAATAGAGCCCTTCCGGCGTCCGCTGGTCTCCCTCCTGACGCTTGTGACCGATGGGGTTGCCGCCGAGGGCAACCGTGTATTCACGGATCACCTGGTCACCTTGCAAGAGCTGCAACAGCCGCCGCTCCTTGTGCACGACAACCCTGTCCGCGCTATCGGCCGCCGCAGCGGGAAAACCGCCGGATACCACTAGCGTCGCAGCCACCAAGGCCAACCTCATTTCCGTCTCCCCTCAAGCCGATCTGCGGGCACACCACCAAAAGAACAAGGCGGCTGCATGACTGCAACCGCCTTGTTCCTTGACTTAGATGCTCGCGCTATCAGCCGTGCGCGATCGGCGCGCCCCAGCTTCCCCAGATGTAGATGGAGAAGAACAGGAACAGCCAGACGACGTCAACGAAGTGCCAGTACCAGGCGGCCGCTTCGAAGCCGAAGTGCTGCTTCGGTGTGAAGTCACCACGCAGTGCGCGGAACAGGCAGACGAGCAGGAAGATCGTGCCGACCAGAACGTGGAAGCCGTGGAAACCGGTCGCCATGAAGAAGGTCGCGCCGTAGATCGAGTCCTTGAAGGCGAAGGGAGCGTGGGCGTATTCGTACGCCTGGACGAAGGAGAACAGCACGCCGAGCACGACCGTCAGCGTCAGGCCGTTGATCAGGCCCTTGCGGTCATTGTGCAGCAGCGCGTGATGCGCCCAGGTCACCGTCGTGCCCGACAAAAGCAGGATGACGGTGTTGTAGAGCGGCAAGTGCCACGGATCGAGCACTTCGATGCCCTTCGGCGGCCAGACGCCACCGGTGAAGGTAGCGCGGGTTGCCTGGATGGCTTCACCCGGGAACAGGCTCGCATCGAAGAAGGCCCAGAACCAGGCCGCGAAGAACATCACTTCAGAAGCGATGAACATGAGCATGCCGTAGCGCAGATGCAGCGAAACGACGCGGGTGTGGTGGCCCTCGTGCGCTTCCTTCACCGTGTCCGACCACCAGCCGTACATGGTGTAGAGCACGATGATGAGGCCTGCGAGCAGGATCCAGACGTTGGCAAGCTCGAGGCCGAAGATCTTCAGCGAGCTACCCGACAGGTAACGCATGTAGCAGATGCCGCCGAACGCCATGACAAAGGCGCCGATGGAAGCAAGCAGCGGCCAGGGGCTCGGGTCGATGATGTGGTAGTCGTGATTCTTCTGATGCGCACCGGCCATGTCAGTAATCCCCGATATGTCTCTCTCTTGTCGCCCTTCCGGCATAGCCGAAAAGGACCTCCAGTCAAAGTTTGTTCTGTTCCGTCTTCACCTGTGCGACCGGTTTCGACGGTTCGCGCGGATAGAAGGTGTAGGAAAGGGTCAGCGTCTTGATGTCCTTGGTCTCCACCGCCTTGACCATGTCCGGATCGACGAAGAATACCACCGGCATCTCCATCTCCTCTCCCGGCTGCAGGGTCGTCTCGGTGAAGCAGAAGCACTGGACCTTGTTGAAATAGGCGCCCGCCTGCATCGGCGTGACGTTGAAGGTCGCCTGGCCCGTCGTCGGCTTCGACGACAGGTTCTTTGCCTTATACATCACCTGCACCGTTTCACCGATGCGGATGTCGATGTCGCGCTGGACCGGCTTGAACTCCCAGGGCAGGCCGCCCGAAGTGTTCGCGTCAAAGGTGACCTTGACCTTCTCGTCGAGGATGACGTCCGACGCCTGCTCGACGCGCTGCGTCGTGCCGTTATAGCCGGTGACGCGGCAGAACATGTCGTAAAGCGGTACAGCCGCATAGGCCATGCCCACCATGCCGCCAACGAAGGCGAGGCAAGTGCCGACGACGACGCGGTTGGAGCGCTGCGAGCTTGTGGTCTGCGGTGATTTCGTCATGCCATTTCGCCTCAGTTGACCATGCCGTTGCCGAACTTGATCAGCGTGACGATGTAGAAGAGGACGACGAGGCCGAAGAGCACGAAGCCGAGCGCGATGTTGCGGCCGCGGCGCGATTTCTTCTGGGCATCAGTGAGCTTGACGGTTTCCATCAGGCAATACTCCCGGCATTCAGCCAGATATTGACGATCAGGTGATCCGCCATCAGGGCGGAGAAGATCACGAACAGATACATGATCGAGAAGGCAAAGAGCTTCTTGGCCGGCAGCATGCGCTCATCTGATTCCGGCATGCGCAGCACGCCGATCGAGTACCATACGAAGCCAAGGCCGAGGGCCGCTGCGACTGCGCCGTAACCAATGCTCGCAAAACCGAGCAAGGTGGGACAGATGCCGATAAGTGCGGTCAGAACGGCGTAGATGACGATCTGCTTCTTGGTGGTCGCCTGGCCGCAGACATTTGGCATCATCGGTACGCCGACAGCGCCGTAGTCGCCCATCTTGAAGAGGGCGAGCGCCCAGAAATGCGCCGGGGTCCATAGGAAGGTGATCAGGAAAAGCACGATGCTCTCCACCGACACGGCGCCGGTCACGCAGGCCCAGCCGATCATCGGCGGGAAAGCGCCGGCAGCACCGCCGATGACGATGTTCTGCGGCGTCGAGCGCTTCAGCCACATCGTGTAGATGACCACGTAGAAGAAGATGGTGAATGCGAGCAACCCGGCTGCGAGCCAATTGACGGCGAGCCCGAGGATGATCACGGAAAAAGCAGACAGCGTCAGGCCGAATGCCAGCGCTTCCTGCGGCAGGATCTTGCCTGCCGGGATCGGGCGCTTGGCGGTACGGGTCATGACCGCGTCGATGTCGGCGTCATACCACATGTTCAGCGCGCCCGAGGCGCCAGCGCCGACGGCGATGCAGAGGATGGCGATGAAACCGATGAAAGGATTGATGTGTCCTGGTGCCAGCACCAGCCCGGCGAATGCCGTGAAGACGACCAGGGACATGACACGCGGCTTCAAAAGCTCGAAGTAATCGCGCGCAGAGGCTTCGGACAGGCGCGGTACGCCTTCCATGCCGACTGCTTCGTGATTGTCGATGACCGTCATGTCCTGTCCCTGCAAAAGTCCCGGCCGCAAGGGCCGTGTGTCGCCGGTTGCCCGGCGGGGTGAAGCCGCCGGAACCGGCGGCTTCTGTTCTTTGCCCGTCACTTGATGCGCGGGAGCTGTTCCCACTGGTGGAACGGCGGCGGCGAAGACAGCTGCCATTCCAGAGTGTTCGCGCCCTCGCCCCACGGGTTGTCGCCAGCGACGCGCTTCTTGGCGAAGGCTTCGAAGACGCCGAAGAGGAAGATCAGGACGCCGACGGCTGCGATGTAGGAGCCGTAGGACGAAACCATGTTCCAGCCGGCATAGGCATCCGGATAGTCGATGTAACGGCGCGGCATGCCTGCGAGGCCGAGGAAGTGCTGCGGGAAGAAGATCAGGTTCACGCCGATGAACATGACCCAGAAATGCAGCTTGCCGACGAACTCGGAGTACATGTAGCCGGTCATCTTCGGGAACCAGTAGTACCAGGCAGCAAAGATTGCGAAGACGGCGCCGAGCGACAGAACGTAGTGGAAGTGAGCAACCACGTAGTAGGTGTCGTGCAGCGAGCGGTCGAGGCCGGCGTTGGCGAGCTGAACGCCCGTGACGCCACCGACGGTGAACAGGAAGATGAAGCCGATCGCCCAGACCATCGGGGTCGTGAAGCGGATCGAACCACCCCACATCGTCGCGATCCACGAGAAGATCTTAACGCCCGTCGGAACAGCGATGACCATCGTCGCGAAGACGAAGTAGCGCTGCGTGTCGAGCGACATGCCGACGGTGTACATGTGGTGTGCCCACACGATGAAGCCGACGGCGCCGATCGCGACCATGGCGTAGGCCATGCCGAGGTAGCCGAAGATCGGCTTGCGCGAGAAAGTGGAAACGATGTGGCTGACGATGCCGAAGCCCGGCAGGATCAGGATGTAGACTTCCGGGTGACCGAAGAACCAGAACAGGTGCTGGAACAGGATCGGGTCGCCGCCGCCTTCAGGCGCGAAGAAGGCCGTGCCGAAGTTGCGGTCGGTGAGCAGCATGGTGATGCCGCCTGCCAGAACCGGCAGCGAGAGCAGAAGCAGGAAGGCGGTGATCAGAACCGACCAGGCAAAGAGCGGCATCTTGTGCAGCGTCATGCCCGGAGCGCGCATGTTCAGGATCGTGGTGATGAAGTTGATCGCACCGAGGATCGAGGACGCGCCGGCAATGTGCAGGCCGAGGATGACGAAGTCCATCGCCGGTCCTGGCATGCCCGATGTCGAGAATGGCGGATAGATCGTCCACCCTCCCCCTGCGCCGTAGGCACCAGCCGGGCCTTCGACGAACATCGAAAGCAGCACGAGCAGGAAGGCAGGAATGATCAGCCAGAAGGAGATGTTGTTCATGCGCGGGAACGCCATGTCCGGCGCACCGATCATGATCGGAACCATCCAGTTGGCGAAGCCACCGATCAGCGCCGGCATGACCATGAAGAAGATCATGATGAGCGCGTGCGCGGTCGTGAACACGTTGAACATGTGCTTGCCGCCATCGATGGCAGCATCGCCCTCGAAGCCGTAAACCATCTGCGCCAGGCCGTGGAAGATCTGGATGCCTGGCTCCTGGAGCTCGGCGCGCATGAAGATGGACAGCGTGCCGCCGATGATGCCCGCGAAAATCGCGAAGATCAGGTAGAGCGTGCCGATGTCCTTGTGGTTGGTCGACAGGAACCAGCGCTGGAAGAAGCTCAAAGGCTTATGCGCATGGTCTGCGTGGCCATGATCGGAGTGATCATGGCGTTGGTCGTGATGAACGGCTGTTCCAGCCATGGGTCGAGCTCCCCTTCCGATTACTGTGCGGCGTTAGCGGCGACGTCGACGGTCTTGGCCGAGTCGATGGACGCCATGAGCGCCTTGTTCGCATCGCCAACATTCGTTGCGGCGGCTGCGAGCCAGGTGTCGTATTTTTCCTGCGAAACCACGCGGATGGCGATCGGCATGTAAGCGTGGTCCTTACCGCAGAGCTCGGAACACTGGCCGTAGTAGAGACCTTCGCGCTCGGCCTTGAACCAGGTTTCGTTCAGGCGACCGGGAACGGCGTCGATCTTCACGCCAAAGGCAGGCATTGCAAAAGCGTGGATCACGTCAGCAGCGGTGACGAGAACACGAACCGTCTTGCCGACCGGCACGACGACTTCGTTGTCGACGGCGAGCAGGCGCGGATATTCTTTCTTGTCTTCCTTGCCGAGCGTCGCGCGATCTTCTTCCTTCATCATGATGCTGTCGAAGGTGAGCGGGCTTTCGCCGACTTCATACTCGTAGGACCAGTACCACTGGTTGCCGGTCGCCTTGAGCGTCAGGTCCGGATTGGCCGGCGGCGTCAGCTGCGCGGTCAGGAGCTGGAAGGACGGAATGGCGAGGAAGAGAAGGATGACGACCGGACCGACGGTCCAGACGACTTCGATCGCGGTGTTGTGGCTGGTCTTGGACGGAACCGGGTTCGCGCTTTCGCGGAACTTGATCACAACGATGATCAAAAGGAGGAGAACGAAGAGAGTAATCGGAATGATGAACCACAGGGTATAATGTTCAAACCACGTGATTTCTTCCATGATGCCCGTAGCGGCCGTCTGAAAATTCGTCTGCCATTCGACAGGCTTGTCAGCAAAGGCGCTCGAAGCAAAAAGCAGACAGGCAAGCGCTGCCAGAACTGCATAAGCCTTGTTTTTCACAATGTGTCTCCCCAATGCGCTTGATCAGGATCAAACCGGAACGCAGAATCCCTGCGATACTGCTGCGCTTCAAACCACAGTTTGTCCGATGCCGCAACATCTGACCAATCAACCCCATGCGGCATTTTTGCACAAACGCAGCTTTTCACACAGGCACCCCTCGAAACCCGTGGCGAAACCACCTATAGGGGCTCTTCTGCGCGCTTGGCGATCCGATTGCACAGCGCTTTGACGGCGGCGCGCCGGATAGGGCGCCCAACCCGCCCAATTTCCGCCATATGGCGCTGGAATGTGCCCCGCAGGGCTTTTCATTTATTCCTGCGCGCTTCAAGAATAGCCCTGATGATTCGACGTTTTGAGGTTTACATGGGCCTGCCCCTCTTTTCCCGACTGTCGGCCTTCGCCGCCTTCGGCCTTGCCGTTCTCGCTCTCCCGGCTCAAAGCCTGGCCCAGCAGCCCGCCGGAACACCCGGCACGGTCAAGTCCAACCATGGCGCATGGTCGATCGTCTGCGATCAGCCGCCGGGCGCCTCCGCTGACCAGTGCGCGCTGATGCAAAACGTCATCGCCGAAGACCGGCCCGAAGTTGGCCTGTCGGTGGTCGTTTTGAAGACTGCGGATCGCAAGGCCAAGATCCTGCGCGTACTCGCTCCGCTCGGCGTGCTTCTGCCGAACGGCCTCGGCCTGAACGTCGACGGCAAGGATATCGGCCGCGCCTATTTCGTGCGTTGCTTCTCCGACGGCTGCTACGCAGAAGTGGTGCTCGAGGACGAACTATTGAAGACCTTCCGTTCCGGTGCGACCGCGACCTTCATCGTCTTCCAGTCGCCCGAAGAAGGCATCGGCATCCCTGTCGACCTCAAGGGCTTCGGCGAAGGCTACGACGCGTTGCCCTGAACGGCGACAAATTCAAAGACAAACAAAGAGCCGCGCTTCGAGCGCGGCTTTTTTGTTGGCTGCCGCCGAGCATAAAAGACAAGGCCCGGATCGATGATCCGGGCCTGATGCATGCGAGAGCGACGCGTCTTTAGATGATGTCGGTCCCGACGATCTTGATGCCGAAGCCTTCGAGGCCGACATAGTGGCGTTCACGCGAAGCGAGCAGCCTGATGGAGCTGATGCCGAGATCCTTCAGGATCTGCGCGCCGAGGCCGATTTCCAGCCACTCGTTTTCGCGCGCCTGCGCCTCGTCGTGCGCTTCGCGCTCGTGCTTGCCCTTGCGCGCCGTCTGCGACACGCCGACGCCGACCGAGCCTTCGCGCAGATAGACGATGACCCCCCTGCCCTCATCGGCAATGCGCTTCATGATGCGGTCGATCTGGCAGTCCCTGCCGAAGACGTCGGCGCCGACATTTTCGAGATGCAGGCGAACCGGGATATCGACGCCGTCACGGATGTCGCCAAAGACGACGGCGAGATGCTGCATCGGATCCCAGGGCAGAGAATAGGAATGTCCCTTGGCCGGACCATAGGGCGTCTCGATATCGAAGGAGCCGCCATGCTCGATCAGCGTTTCCTTGCGCTGACGATAGGCGATGAGATCGGCGACCGAAACCTGCTTCAGGCCATGGGTGTCGGCGAAGCTCGCCACCTGCGGCCCACGCATGACGGTGCCGTCGTCATTGACGAGTTCGCAGATGACGCCGATCGGCGGCAGGCTGGCGAGCCTGCAGAGGTCGACGGCAGCTTCCGTATGGCCGGAGCGCATGAGAACGCCGCCTTCGCGCGCGACCAGCGGGAAAATGTGGCCGGGGCGAACGAAGTCCGTCGGCCCGACATTGGGATTGGCGAGGTTGCGTACCGTCAGCGTGCGGTCGTCGGCGGAAATGCCCGTCGTCGTGCCGTGCTTGAAGTCGACCGAGACTGTGAAGGCGGTGGTGTGCGCGGAATCGTTTTCCGCCACCATGGCGTTGAGGTTCAGGCGCTTGGCCTCCTCGCGCGGCATCGGCGTGCAGACGATGCCCGAGGTGTGGCGCACGATGAAGGCCATCTTTTCCGGCGTGCAATGCACCGCCGCGACGATCAGGTCGCCCTCGTTCTCGCGGCCGTCGTCATCGGTGACGACGACGATTTCGCCGGCCTCGAAGGCGCGAATGGCATCGACGACACGCTTCTGATCATAGGACATGGTGTTCTTCCCGAATTGTCTGGGCCGGTTGAAGCCGAATTACTTGAGGCGGCCGGTCTGGCCGCGGTCACGCAGGTAGTGATCGGCGATCGTGCAGGCAAGCATCGCCTCGCCGATCGGCACGGCGCGGATGCCGACGCACGGATCGTGGCGACCCTTGGTACGCACATCGACCTCGTTGCCGTCGCTGTCGACCGAGCGTCGCTCGGTGAGGATCGACGAGGTCGGCTTGATGGCGAAACGCGCGATCACCGGCTCGCCGGTGGCGATGCCACCAAGAATACCGCCAGCATGGTTCGACAGGAAGACCGGCTTGCCGTCAGCGCCGATGCGCATTTCGTCGGCGTTTTCCTCGCCGGTGATTTCGGCCGCACCGAAACCGTTGCCGATCTCGACACCCTTGACGGCGTTGATCGACATCAGGTTCGAGGCGATGTCCTGGTCAAGCTTGGCATAGATCGGCGCACCGATGCCGGCGGGCACGCCCTCGGCAACCACTTCGACGACGGCGCCGATCGAGGATCCGGACTTGCGGATGCTATCGAGATATTCTTCCCAGACCGGCACGATCTCCGGATCCGGTGCGAAGAAGGGGTTGTTGTCGACCTCGGTCCAATCCCAGTTGGCGCGGTTGATCTTGTGTTTGCCGATCTGCACGAGCGCGCCGCGCACGACGAGACCCGGCACGACCTTGCGGGCGACACCACCGGCAGCGACGCGCGCCGCGGTCTCGCGCGCCGAGGAACGGCCGCCACCGCGATAATCGCGGATGCCGTATTTCAGATCGTAGGTGTAATCGGCGTGGCCCGGGCGATAGCGCTTGGCGATCTCGGAATAGTCCTTCGAGCGCTGGTCGGTGTTTTCGATCAGCATCGAGATCGGCGTTCCGGTCGAGATCATCGTCTCGCCGTCCTCGTCGAACATGACGCCGGAGAGAACCTTGACCAGATCGTCCTCGCGGCGCTGTGTCACGAAGCGCGACTGGCCGGGTTTGCGCTTGTCGAGCCAGACCTGGAGTTCGGCGAGCGTGAAACGGATGCCGGGCGGGCAGCCGTCGATGACGCAGCCGAGCGCCGGCCCGTGGCTTTCGCCCCAGGTGGTAACGCGGAAGAGATGACCGAAAGTGTTATGCGACATGAAGGCAACCGACCCTAAGCAAGCAACGGCCGTACGTTTTGTACGCGGATGCCTTCTCTTAGTGGAAAGCCGGAGATGGGGAAAGGCTTTTGCGACCCGACGCGACCTCCTTCATCACGACGCCAGGCGCAAGCCGCGTTCGGTTGCAAAGGCGAGAAACTTCTCCGCGCTCAACGGCCGGGCAAATGCGTAGCCCTGCAGCACATCACAGCCCAGAATGCCGAGCATTTCGGCATGCGCCATGGTTTCCACGCCCTCGGCCACGGTCTCGATATTGAGCGAGCGGGCAATCTCGATAATCGAGCGCACCAACGCCTGCTCCCTGCGGGCGCTCAAAACCGGAACGACGAGCTGGCGGTCGATCTTCAACCGCTTCGGCTTGATCTTCAAAAGGCTGACGATCGAGGTATGGCCGGTGCCGAAATCGTCGAGTTCGATATCGATCCCGAGCTTCTTGATGCCCTCGATGTTGGCGGCGACGATATCGTCGCTTTCGTCGAGGAAGATCGACTCCACCAGTTCGAAACAGATCTGTCCGGGCGTGATGCTCATGCCTTCAAGCGAGGACAGCAGGTCGTCGTCCTGCAGCCGCTTGGCCGAAACATTGACCGAGATCTTGGGAACCCGAATGCCGGCCGCTGCCCATCGCATCTGATCGGTGAGAGATTTCTCCAGAACGAGACGGTCGAGCATCGCCGTCACGTTGAGTTCGTCGGCGATGCCGAGAAAACGATCCGGCGTCAATATGCCCTCGCGCGGATGCCTCCAGCGCACCAGTGCCTCGACGCCGCAAAGCGCGAGCGTCGTCGCATCGAACTGCGGTTGATACCAGGGTTCGAATTCGTCGCGCTCGATGCCTTCCAAAATCTCGTCGGCAATGCGCTTGGCGGTCACCACTTCCGCCTGCAGCACCTCGGTGAAGAACTGGTAGCGGTTCCGGCCCGCCTCCTTGGCGCGATAGAGCGCGATATCGGCGTTAACAAGCAGCTTGCGCGCGTCGATGTCGGCGCCATGCCCGACTGCCACGCCGATGCTGACACCAAAACGGCAGGGAAATCCGTTGTAGTCGACCGGCTGCCGCATCGCGGCAATGATCCGGTCGCAACGGGCAGCAAGCGTCGCCTCGCCCTGTTCGCCGGTAACGGCGACAACGAACTCGTCGCCACCGATGCGGGCAATGATGTCGCCCGACGATGTGTTCGCCCGCAGGATCTCCGAGGCATGGATCAGCATGGCGTCGCCGGCTGCGTGACCCAGGGTGTCGTTGATCTGCTTGAACCGGTCGAGATCGATATGAAGGATGGCGATGTCCTCACGGTCGCTGCCGGCGTCCAGGGTCAGTCGCTCCAGCGCCTTGTCGAGCATGCGGCGGTTGCCGAGCCCTGTCAGCGGGTCATGCAGTGCGTTGTGCTCGATGCGAACCCGGGCCTGCTCCAGCTCGGCGTTCTTTGCGTCCGCCATGGCCTTGGCCGCGCGCAACTGTTCCGTCATCAGCACGTCGTCGGTAACATCGAGCGCCATGCCGACGAATTTCCGTGCACCGTCCGGGGCGACGTGCAGCTTGCCGACCGAGCGGATGTGGCGAACCGTTCCGGCCGACAATATCACCCGCACCTGATGCACATAGGTTTCGTCCGCTTCGATGGCGCGATTGACCGCGTTGAGCGCCGGCTGCCGGTCATCGGGGTGCAGCGCTTGAAGCCATGTCTGCTCGTTGGTGGCGCCGTCGGTATAGACCAGCCCGTAGAGCTGATGCATGCGCTCGTCCCAATAGGCGACGTTGTTGTCGAGATCGGCCTCCCACATGCCGCAGCGATAGGAATCAAGAGCGAGGTCGAGACGTCGTGACAAGAGTTCTAGATCCTGTTCACGCTCGTAGAGACCCTTCAGCGCCTGCTCGAGCTCAAGGTTCTGCTGGTCGACCTGTGCCTTGGCCGCACTCAGCCGCTCGTTCTTCAGCACATCGTCGCTGACATCCCAGCTGATACCGGTGACCTTGGCGCGGCCATCGGCGCCGCGGTGGCTGGATCCGACATTGCGGATGTGGCGCACCGTACCGTCGTGCAGAATGACACGATACTGCGATCGGTACTCGAGGCCGTCATCGAGACTACGGAACAGCGCATTGGCGGCAATACCTATGTCGTCGGGATGCACGGTCGCGCGCCACTCGTCGTACGTGGGCTCGTCCAGATGCACCTCCAGTCCATGCAGGTGGAACATCCGGTCGTCCCAGGAACGCTGCTGGCTCTCTACGTCGATTTCCCAGATACCGATCTTCGACGCGTCGAGCGCGAGGTTCAGGCGGTGAGACAGCGTCATCACCTCCCCTTCCCGCGCCTTCAGCTTGGCGATGTTGCGCTGTCGCTCGTTGACGAGGCCGCCAGCCAGGAGGATCGGGATAACCACCACCGTGACGGCGACGGCGATCGCCAATTGGATGAAGATGCTGTTTTCGGGAAGCTGCTGCCATCCGCCGACGGGCATGGCCGCCAGCTCCCACACGCCGCCTGCTAGCTCCAACCGGCGGTTGACCGGCGCAGCGCGAAAAAGAGCGTCGTCGCCATAGAACGCATCCTGTATGCGGTCCGGCTCGGAAATATCGCGGATCGCCAGGTGAACGTCGACATGGCGGTGGTCCCGCGCCAGTTCCGGCGCCTCGCCGCCCGACTCGAGCAGGCGCGCGGCGCGGTACAGCGCCTTCTCGTCGAGTATGGCCTCGACGTAGCCCCAACGCTCCATGCGTCCCTGGATCTTGGAAAAGACTGGCAGGAACAGCTCGAAACCATTGCGACCGCTTGGCAACCGGATCGGGCCGATCATCACCGGCCTAACCGTCGAGGACGCGCGCTCGATGGCATGTCTTGTCGCGCCGAATCGGTTGAAGTCGCTGCCGACGAACCATTGCTGGCTCTCGCGCGGAAAGGCGATCCGCACGACGCCACCGGGCGCTGCCGAGGCGCGCACCATTTGCGGATTCTGCAGGAGGAGCTTCGTCGCCATGACGGTGAAATCGTCTGTTGTCATGGCCGGATGCACGCCGATGCTGTTGGCAAAACCGTTCAGCGCGGCAATGCTGGTGTTAACCTCCGATTGCAGGCGGTTGGCAATGAGGTTCAGTTCGTTCTCGACGTCGATCCTGAGGTCGTTCTGGAAGTTTTCACGGTTTTGCCGCTCATAGACATGCCCGCCCGTAAACACGACGAGGCCCGCGATCGCCGCCGGAATGAGCGAGGGTTTCGCAAATCTGGCGGCGGCCCGAATGCGCTGGCGCAGAACATCAATGATCTTCAATCTCTTCCCCTCGATCCCCAACCAAAGGTAGCGAGCGAGTCTTAAGATTGGCTTTCGTCACAATTCCTTGGCAAACCCTATAATTCATGGGGAAACCACCCCGCCGATACCCGGAGTTCGGCCCCTGCCCGCTTGAAAAATACGGTACCGCCGTCCAGTCTCCAGAGTTCGGATAGACCATCAAAAAAGCGGGGGCGTCCGGCCAAAAGCCACGCCGCAAGGCAATTTTTGCCACAATCGGGGATCAAAGGGGAGTGACAAGGATGTTCGCAGAAACGTTGAAGAGGGCAAGAAGAATGCGTTTTGTTATTGCCGCACTCATGGCCACCGCAGGGCTGCTCTCCCCCTTGTCCGCCCTTGCCGAAAGCGCCGACGTTGAAGCTACCATTACGGGTGTTGATACCGAAAGGCTGAGCCTGTCGCTTGACGACGGCAAGAACTATCAGGCGCCCGAGGAATTCAATTTCGAGGGCCTGAAGGCCGGCGTAAAGGTTCTCGTCTTCTACACGGAAGTGGACGGCAAGCGGGTCATCAACGATCTCGAAATCGTTCAATAGAAAGCGCGGCCTTTCCTACAGGCCGCTGCGCGGTTCGCCCGAACCGGATTTTCACATTTCTGGAAAATGACCTTTTATCGGATGCCCCTCGCGCGGGCATCCATGTGAAGCGCTTTGCGCGTCGCTGCGCCAATCTACGCCCTACGCTTCAGGCTATCAGACCCAGCCGATGGCATTGCCGGAGATGCGCAGAAGGCGGTCCTGCGGGATCGCCGCGGTCGCGGCCTCCTCGGCTTCCATTTCCCCGAAAAGCTTGAAGAGCACGCGAATGACGCCGCCGTGGCTGACGCAGACCGTCGGCTTCGTCACGTCCCTGAGCCAGGCGGCTATGCGCCAGGACAGAATTTCGTAACTCTCGGCATCCTCACCGGGCGGAATGAAGTCCCATTTCACCGCGCGCCGCTCGGCGATCCTCTGTGGCGCAGAGCGCTTGAGTTCTGGCAGCGTGTGCCCTTCCCAATCGCCGAAGGAAACTTCCTTGAGCCGCTCGTCGGTGCGGTAGGCGTCCGGATCGAGCCCCATGGCCCGCCGGACACGCTCCATGGTCTCGCGCGTGCGGCCGAGCGGACTGGCGACGAAGTCGAAATGCCGGGCATCGGCGCCGAGGATGCCTCCAAGCGCCACGCCGTTGCCGGTCGCCTGCTGGCGACCGAAATCATTGAGAGGGATATCCTTTTGCCCCTGGAGCCGGCTTTCGGCGTTCCAGTCGGTCTGTCCGTGACGGATCACATAGATCAGCACAACATGTCTCCGGGCAGCAGGCTGCCGAATCCGCCTTGGCGGTTCGGTCAGTCCTTGATCACGGAGATATCGGGCGCGTCCACAGCCTTCATGCCGACGACATGGTAGCCGCTGTCGGCGTGGTGCACTTCACCGGTAACCGAGCGCGACAGGTCCGAAAGCATGTAGAGGCCGACGTCGCCGACTTCCTCGATGGTGACGGTGCGGCGCAGCGGCGCGTTGTACTCGTTCCACTTGAGGATATAGCGGAAGTCGCCGATGCCCGAAGCGGCCAGCGTCTTGATCGGGCCTGCAGAAATCGCGTTGACGCGGATGTTCTTGGGGCCGAGGTCAACGGCGAGGTACTTGACGCTTGCTTCCAGGGCAGCCTTGGCGACACCCATGACGTTGTAGTTCGGCATGACCTTTTCGGCGCCGTAATAGGTCAGCGTCAGCATCGATCCGCCGTCCGTCATCAGCTTTTCAGCGCGACGGGCAACCGAAGTGAAGGAATAGACCGAGATCTGCATCGTCTTGGCGAAGTTGTCGGCCGAGGTATCGACGTAGCGGCCGGTCAGTTCGTCCTTGTCGGAGAAGCCGATCGCATGCACCACGAAATCGATCTTGCCCCACTTCTTCTCAAGCGCGTCGAAGACCGCGTCGATGGTGGCTTCGTCGCTGACGTCGCAATGGCCGGCCATGAAGCCGTCGATTTCCGCGAGCAGCGGCTCGACGCGCTTTTTCAGAGCGTCGCCCTGATAGGTCAACGCAACTTCACCACCCTGCGCGTGGATGGCCTTGGCAATGCCCCATGCGATGGAACGGTTGTTTGCAACGCCCATGATGACGCCGCGCTTGCCCTTCATCAGACCGGATGCCTGAGCCATGGTAAGTCCCCAATACTATTCCAGCATCGGCCGTCGCCGGTGCCAAAGATCAAAAATGTCACAGACGCCCCACGAGAACGGGTGCGGCAAAATGTCGAGAATTGCCTATGGCATAGCCGCAAGGGTGGTTCAAGCACGGCTGAGATCAGGAACTGTTAGTCCCCGTAATATTGGTTCAGTGTGTCAGCGAACTGTCACAAATGGCCTGTCACAGATAGAGGCCGTCGCGCTGCGACTTCATCAGATCGGTGATCTTGTCGTCGGGCGCCTCGGGCAGGACCAGCCGCAATTCGACCAGCAGATCGCCATGCGTACCATAAGCACCGGGCATCCCGCTGCCCGCAAGGCGGAGGACCTTGTCGGAGCCGGACCAGGCCGGCACGACCACCGTAACCTGCCCGACCGGGGTTTCGAGCACCTGTTCGCAGCCGAGCACGGCGCCCTGCAGATCGATCGGCAAGGTGGTCATGAGATCGAGGCCGCGGGCGCGGAACGTCCCGCCCTGGTCGACCCTGAGCGTGACGACGACGTCGCCACGGGTCATGCCGGTCACCCGATAGCCCTGCTCCGCCAGACGAATGCTCTGACCGTCGACGGCGCCCGGAGGGATCTGCACCTTCAGGCTTTCGCCGTCGGGAAGCTCGACGCTGAGGCGCTGGCGGCTGATCAGGTCCTCAATACTGACGGCGAGATCGACGGGAAGATCCGGGACCTTCTCGGCCGTCTTTGCCGCGCGACCCCGGATGCGCCGGACGATCGCCGCCACAAGCTCGGCGGCCGGTGCTGCTGCACGCTGCATCAGCGGAGTCTCTGTCTTGAGAGCGTTTTCCTGCTGCGGTTCGAGGGCTGGTTCCGGCTTGCTTTCGGAAGCCTGGGCCGGGCGCTCCGGCTCCTTTGCTGCCGCAGCCGGCTTGGGCGATGGTTTCGGCGTCGGCTTCGGCGATGGGCGGGCCGACTTGCTGCGGGTCTCCGCGCCGAAAATCTGTGAAATGGCGTCCTCGGCGGTCTCGGCGTCGACCGGCGCCTCTTCCTGAGGCCGCATCTTTGCCTTCATCGCCTCCATGCGACGAAGCTCGGCTTCGCGGCGCGCATAGTCGTAGCGGCTTCTGAGCTTCGGGTCGCGCAGCAGCTCATAGGCCTTGCCGGCTTCGGCAAAACGCTCCGCGGCGTTGGGATCGTCCTGGTTATGGTCCGGATGCACGGCCTTTGCCAGCGAACGCCAGGCGGCCTTGATTTCATCCTGCCCGGCATTGCGCCGCACCCCGAGGATCACATAGGGATCACGCATGGTTTCTACCATCTTCTCTGATCGGCGGCCTCTCCCTGATGCCCGCCTTTGCCCCGATTGCAGGCGCCATTGTCGCCCGTCCACTGAACACCGATGATCCGGAGAAGTTGCTAAATAGTGGTTAGCCACGCGGCCTCATGTGGCCGTTGAGACGGCAACGTCGGCCGTCATGCGCGCATTTGCCAAAACGTGGTTAATCACCGATTTCAACGGCTTGCGTCGAACGCTCCCTCAGGCGCGCGGGCCGAAGCTCGTCAGATACCAGGCGCCGTCGCCGCCCTGGCAAGTGCTGCCGTCGAACTTGGCGATGCCTTCGTAGGAATGACGCGTCGTGGTGAAGCGGCGGCAGAGCATGCCGCTGGCGCGGTCTTCCTGGATGCTGCTGATGACACCGGCACTGCCGGAGGTCGCATTGGCCCAGGGAATAGGATTGATGGCGCCGCTGTTGAGCTCGGCCGATGTCACGGCGTTGCGAACCATCACCGCATCGGAAAGGCCATCGGAGGTCTTGGCAACGGGAACTGTGCCCGTCGAAACCGTGCGGTCGACTCCGCTGCCGAAAAGGTCGAGGCCAGCCCCCATGCAGCCGGACAGCGCCAGGACCGGCAGGCAAATTGCCGCGCTACGCAGCAAGGCGAAGGAATACCCCTTCTTGGCGTCGATCCACTTTGCTATGTCTTGCACGGCAATCCTGTCAGACTCGCTGGAGCCGCACGTTTCTCGACAAGGTCAACATACAGGCTCCGACATTTTCGATGCGGAAACACCGGTCGGGCTCATCCCGAAGTATTTCCGCGCCAGACATCACGGCATTGGAACGCAATATGGCGGCGAATGAGTTAACAAGCGGTGACTTCACCGAATCAAATGAACCCTTTTCCCTGTTTGGCACATGGCTGAAGGACGCGGAAGGTAGCGAGATCAACGACCCGAATGCGGTGGCGCTCGCAACCGTCGATGCCGACGGACTGCCGAATGTCCGCATGGTGCTGCTTAAGGGTTTCGACGAGCGCGGCTTCGTTTTCTACACGAATTTCGAAAGCCAGAAGGGTGAGGAGATCCTTGGCGCCCGCAAGGCGGCGATGTGCTTCCACTGGAAATCGCTGCGTCGGCAGGTGCGCGTGCGCGGCCCGGTCGAGATCGTCACCGACGAGGAGGCCGACGAGTATTTCAAGAGCCGGCCGCGCGGCAGCCGCATCGGCGCCTGGGCCTCGAAGCAGTCGCGGCCACTCGAAGGCCGCTTCGCGCTGGAAAAGGCCGTTGCCGAATACACGGCCCGCCACGCGCTCGGCGAAATCCCGCGCCCAAGCTATTGGTCAGGCTTCCGCATCTGCCCGACGTCGATCGAATTCTGGCACGACCGCCCCTTCCGGCTTCATGACCGGATGGAGTTTCGCCGCGAGGCACCCGAAGGCGGCTGGGAAAAGGTGCGTATGTACCCATAAGCCGCGCGTCCGTCGCAAGAGAGGCGCCAGATGCAATCACGACGCTCGGCCATGCAGGTGGCCGAGCGGATCTTTTCTTTTGCCCGGCCCGAGCCGGGCATTTTCGTTGAGTGCCTATTGATGACGATCGATGTTCGTGACGCGACGCTCGACGATATAGCCGGTTGTCACCGCTGCCTCGATGACGTCGCCCAGGAAGGCCGCTGGCTTTCACGGCTAAGCGCACCACCCTTCGACGGATGCCGCATACATGACAGTCCTGCATCGCGCCCGGGCGCCCAGATCGTTGCAGTCGACGATCGCGTGGTCGGCTGGTGCGATATCCGGCTGGATGCCTCACCCGTTCGGCGCATGTCGGGACCGTGGGCATGGGGCTCCTCGGTAACGTGGGAAGGGAATTGGACGCCGCCGCCTGCAACTGGCGATGCAACGCGCTCGCGAACGCGGATTGGAACGCATCGAGCTTTCCGTCCTTCATGAGAACGCCGCTGCCCGGGCGCTCTACGCGCAGTTTGACTTCCAGATCGAAGGCCGTCGTGTTCGCGACTGGAAACACGACGGTGTCTACCAGGACAGCATTCTCATGGCTTTCGCCTTCAATTGACGTCGAAGCACTCGGCTGCCCAAGTCGCCTTTTCTAGCCGGCCGCCCGGCGGAACGGTATGCCGGAGGCCAGAGCCGAAACGTAGCGGGCGCGCTGGAAATGGCCGTTCAGAGAAATGCGCGGTAGCGCATAAAGGCTGGCTTGCGCGCGAGCGATGAGCGTGCCGGGCTGGGTGGTGACGGCCAGGGTGAAACCCAAATCGGCGACGATGCGGTGGTCGCGCTCGGATACCGCCGGCGCGTCGCCATAGGGATAGGCGAAAGTCTGGGGCGGCCGACCGGTGATCGCCTCGACGCGCCGCAGCGATCCCTCGATCTCCCGCCGCGCCTCAGCATCCGTCAGGCGCGCGACCGCGCGGTGGCTGATCGTGTGGGCGCCGAGGCTCGCGATAGGACTTTCGATCAGGCGCCGCAAACCGGCCTCGTCCAGTGTGAGGCGTTCGGTAATCGCCTGCGGATCGATGCCGCCATCGAGGGCTGCAGCGTTCAAGGAAGCGATCGCCTTTGCCTCATCATGGCCGTGAATGAACGCCGCAATGCGATTGAAGACGGCATGCCTTTCGGCCGCGGTCGACGCCTGCAATGTTTCTACGCCACGGCCGAAGTCAAAGCGCAGCTTCTCGCTCGTTGCGAGCATATCGGCAAGCGTCTCCCACCAAAGCGTATGGGTGCGATCGACGAACCCGCCGGTAACGAACACCGTGAATGGCGCCTGATGGCGCTGGAAGACCGGCAACGCGCGCTCGAGATTGTTCCGGTAGCCGTCATCAAGGGTAAAGCAGGCGACCGGCCCACCTTTGGCGGCCAGCGCCTCCGGCAAGTGTTCGAGCGGGGTGAAGCGATAGCCGTCGCGCTTCAGCGTCCTCAACGCGACATCGAGGAATTCCGGCGTGATTTCCAGGTGCGCATTGGGATCGAAGGCACGGGCAGATTTCGGCCGGACATGATGCAGGGTAAAGATCGCCCCCTGCCCGCGCGCGCTGGCAATCAGCCCGGCGCGGCTCAGCCCCCCCGCGACTTCCAGCCCACCGGCAATTGCGGCGCGGCGAACAATTGTCCTGATCATGCCCTTGATGGTCGCCCCCAAATCTGGCCCGCGAGGTTCCGGCGCGGACTAACAGCCTGGAAAGTTAACGGCGAGGGCGTTAAACCTTGTTGAACGGGGAGAGCGTTCATCGGCCATTTACCACAACCTCGAAAACAAGGTCGGCTCGCCACATTCCGCCCTAAAGTTGCAGCAAAGACACGGATCTTGTCACAAAACGAAACAGCTTTGCGCCTTGCCGAGGGCGCTACTCGACGGGGATCGATATGAAAACTTTGCGCTGCCTCCTGCTGGCGACCTTCGCACTGGCGCTCGGGACGGCGACAGCCGTCGCCGGAAGCGCCTCGCTGGTGCTCGATGCGCGCACCGGCAAGGTCCTCTCGTCTGAAAACGCCGATGTCCTCAATCATCCTGCCTCCCTGACCAAGATGATGACGGTCTATATGGCCTTCGAGGCGCTGAAGAGCGGCAAGCTTTCCTGGGACAGCAAGATCAAGGTTTCGAAGGCGGCGGCCGCCAAGCCGCCGATGCGGCTCGGCCTCAAGTCCGGCATGACGATCACGGTGCGCGAGGCGGTCCTCGGCATGATCGTGCGCTCGGGCAACGATGCCGCGGCAGCGATGGCCGAGAAGCTCGGCGGCTCCGAGGCGAATTTCGCCCGCATGATGACCGCCAAGGCGCGTCAGCTCGGCATGAGCAAGACCATCTTCATCAATGCCTCCGGCCTGCCTGCCAGCAAGCAGGTGACGACGGCGCGTGAAATGTCGACGCTCGCCGTGGCGCTGATGCGCGACTTCCCCAGGGAGTACCGGCTGTTTGCGACCGAAAGCTTCAATTTCCGCGGCCGCAAGGTGCGGGGGCACAACAACCTGATGTACCGCTACGACGGCATGGACGGCATCAAGACCGGCTACACCAATGCCTCCGGCTTCAACCTCGTCAGCGCCGTCAAGGACGGCAATCGCCGGGTGGTCGGCGTCGTTCTCGGCGGCAAGACGGCGCGCAGCCGCGACGCCAAGATGGCGGCCCTTCTCGATCGCCATGTCGGCAAGGCAGCCAAGGGCGGACGGCAGCTGGTGGCATCCAAGCGCGGCGGCAAGACGATTGAAGCCCCCGTCGAAGTAGCCGCGGTCGCGACATCCGAGGTTCCGATGCCCTACACCGCACCGCAGCGGGCCAAGCGGGATTCGGTTGCTGCCCTGATTACAGCGACATCGACGTCCGCCATCCCCGCGGAACGACCGACGGAGCTTGCCGAGATCGAAACGACGGCTGCAGTTCCAGCTGCGTCAGGCGGCTGGCAGATCCAGATTTCGGCGGCACCATCAGCCGAGGCTGCGCGCATGCTGCTGGCGCAGGCGCGCTCGGAAGCCGGTGCGCCGCTCGCGGGCGCCACGCCCTACACGGAAGCCGTCGGTAAGGGTGCCAAAGCGATCTATCGTGCCCGCTTCGTCGGCTTTTCGAGCCGCGACGCGGCAGCGGCAGCCTGCGATGCCCTCAAAGAGCGCTCCTATGACTGCATGATGCTGCCGTCGCGCGGCTGATTGGCCGCCGGCCTCAGAGCCTTCGTCACTCTTGCACGACGGCTCTACGGAAGCGGTTGGCGAGCCACCAGTCGCACTGCTCCTGGCTATAGCCAAGCAGCAGCCCCTCCTCGCGCTCGTCTTCTGCCGTCCATGGGCGCCAATTGCAAAAGAGCTGGTGGCAGCGTTGCCTGAAGCGCTCGAAACGCCACTCATCCCCCGGCAACGCATAGGTGAGGTAGAGAACCCTCTGCTCCTTCTCGCCACCGGTCGTTGTCGGGCACATCCGCGAGAACTCGAACATGTCCGCAAGCAAAGTTCCGTCGGCAACGTGCGGCGCGAACAACTCTTTGGTTTCGGCAAGCCAGGGCGACGCGGCATCGTCGCTGAAGAAGGCGAAGGGCTTGCGCCCTTCCAGCATCAGCGGAAGCTCATAGCCGGTGTGCACCAGATAGGGCACGGTATCGAACGCATGCGGCCGCCGAAGCTCAGCTTCCTCGCCTGTTTCTGGCAAGGCAAGCCCGACGGCCGACGCCAGCAGCGTCAGGTCGTCTTGATCCAGACGGTAGCAGGCATGATCCAGGAAGACGCCGTTGCGCAGGCCCAACGCCCGCGCGATCTCGGCGGCATCGCGATCAAACCTCAGTTCGTGCGTCGGTGTGGCGGTCTTCGGCGACAGAAAGGACAGCTTGAAGACCGCCATCGGACCTTACGCCTGCGTGCCGCCGACGGTGATCTGATCCATGCGCAGATGCGGCTGGCCGACGCCGACCGGTACCCATTGGCCGGCCTTGCCGCAATTGCCGATGCCCGTGTCGAGCTTGGTGTCGTTGCCGACCATGGTGACACGCTTCATCGCGTCCGGACCGTTGCCGATCAACATGGCGCCCTTCACCGGCGCGCCGATCTTGCCGTTTTCGATCAGGTAGGCCTCGGTGCAGCCGAAGACGAACTTGCCGGAGGTGATGTCCACCTGGCCGCCGCCGAAGGAGACGGCATAGATGCCCTTCTTGACCGAGGCGATGATTTCCTCCGGCGTTTTGTCGCCGGAGAGCATGTAGGTATTGGTCATGCGCGGCATCGGCACATGGGCATAGCCCTGGCGACGGCCGTTGCCGGTCGGCTGCATGCCCATCAGCCGGGCGTTCTGCCGGTCCTGCATGTAGCCGACGAGCTTGCCGTCCTCGATCAGCACGTTGTAGCCGGACGGCGTGCCCTCGTCGTCGATCGAAATCGAGCCGCGGCGGGCCTCGATGGTGCCGTCGTCGACGACCGTCACGCCCTTGGCGGCCACCTGCTGGCCCAGCAGGCCGGCAAAAGCCGAGGTCTTCTTGCGGTTGAAGTCCCCTTCCAGGCCATGGCCGACGGCTTCGTGCAGCATGACGCCCGGCCAGCCGGAGGCAAGCACCACGTCCATGGTGCCGGCGGGCGCATCGATCGCTTCGAGATTGACGAGTGCCTGGCGCAGCGCCTCGTCGGCGCCCTGCTTCCAGTTTTCCGCGGTGACGAAATCGCCGAAGCCGCGACGCCCGCCGGTGCCGAAGGAGCCGCTTTCCTGGCGATCGCCTTCGCCGGTGACGACGGAGATGTTGATGCGGGTCATCGGCCGGACGTCATGGACGCGGTGGCCATCGGCGCGAAGGATGTCGACGACCTGCCAGCTAGCGGCGATGGTCGCCGTCACCTGACGGACCTTCGGATCCTTGGCGCGCAGATAGGCGTCGATTTCCTGGAGCAGCGCGACCTTCGCCTCGAAGCTCGGTTCGCCGATCGGGTTTTCGTCGCCGTAGAGTTTCTTGTTGGTGCGCTGAGGGGCTGCGGCATAGGAACCGGCATAACCGCGCGTCACCTGCGCCACCGCATCGGAAGCACGGCGGAGCGCCGAAAGCGAAAGTTCGCCGGAATGCGCGTAGCCGACCGCTTCGCCGGCAACGGCGCGCAAGCCAAAACCCTGGTCGGTATTGAAGCTGCCGCCCTTTAGCCGGCCGTTGTCGAAGGAAAGCACCTCGGCCTGCGCATGTTCGAGGAACAGTTCGCCGTCGTCGGCACCGGCGAGCGTTTCCGAGAGAACCTTGCGGACCGTTGCCTCGTCGGCATCGAAGAGGCTCATCAGATCGGTGTTCATAGTGGCACGCTCCCGCGTCAGGAATTTCTATCGCCTCCATTTAGGAAGGCGGCGGGTTCAAGCCAAGGAAAATATCACAGGCCGCATGTTTCCTCGATCCGCACTGATCGACGCAAGCATGCAGCAGCTCAAGTCGCTACAGCGACGTATTCCAGCCGTCGAGCCGTTCCACCCGCTCGACGCCGGCGAAGCGGGCAACCCGATCGAGCTCGGCATCGATGCGTTCCAGGCGCCCTGCCGAGGCGCGGACGCCCTTTTCGAGCCAGAGCTTGCGGACATCGAGGCTGCCGCGCTTGCGGTCCGCCTTCATGTCGATGCGGCCGATCAACCGGTCGCCCTCGATCAGCGGGAAGACGTAATAGCCATATTCGCGCTTGGCCTCGGGCACGAAGATCTCGATGCGATAATAGAACCCGAACAGGCGCTCGGTACGATTGCGGTCGCGCAGCAGCGGATCGAAGGGGCTCAGCACCCGCACCCGGCCCGGCGGCTCAGGGATATCGCCAAGTGCGTCCGGGAATCCAGCGAAGGCGTAGGCGACACGCGGGCGTCCACCATCGATCGCTTCGATCTGCACTTCCACGAGTTCGTCGCGATGCTCCGCCACCCAGGTCTTGGCCTCCTCGGGCGACACCAGATCCCAGAAGGCGGCAATCTCGCCATGGGTGGCAAAGCCGAGACGCTCCAGCGCACTGCGGCAAGCCCAGTCGATGAACTCCGGATGGCTGACGTCATCCTCGTTGTGGTGCGGCGGGATCACTCTTTCCGTGAGATCGTAGACCTTCTGGAAATTCTCGCGCCGCGCGATCGCCAGCTTGCCCGTGCGCCACAGCACTTCCAGCGCCGTCTTCGACGGATGCCAGTTCCACCAGCCGCCAGACTGGTGTTCGGCTTCCTTCAAGTCTCGGGCGAGCACCGGGCCGCCTTCGGCAATACGTTGATAAGTGTCGTCGCAGCCTTTTTCAAAGCCTTCGCCACGCCACGCCTTCCACCGCTCGACGATCGTCTCACCTTCCCATTTGAAGCGATGCTTCCAATAGCGGAAGAAGCTGCTTGGAATGATCGAGGCATCGTGGGTCCAATGCTCGAAGAGGTCGCGATCGTCCTCCAGCAGCGCCGTCAGATGCTCTCGACGATAGGTCTGGTTGCGGGAAAACAGGATCTGGTGATGGGCGCGCTCCACCGTGGCGATGCTGTCTACCTGCACGAAGCCGATGTCGTGGATGAGCTTCAAGAGGCCTTCCTTGCCGAGCGCGCGGTTGGGCGCGCCTGAAAGGCCCTGCTTGGCGAGGAAGATGCGACGGGCGTCGCTGTTGGAAAGGCGAATCGTCATGACGATAACAATAGGCTTTTATTCCCATAATTCAAATGCCGCATCGGTCCGCGGACTGCATTGCCCTTGTTGTCGCACTTGGCCTATAGAGCAACCCGAAAACGGCGCGGGCCGGAGACAGCGAGGAACGGAATGGACATCCGCTTTACCGATTGCGCGGTCCGCTTCGGCGAGCGGGTGGCTTTGCACCCCTTGACGCTCACGCTCAACGAAAAACGGATCGGCATCATCGGCCTCAACGGTTCCGGCAAGACAACCTTCGCCCGGCTGATCAACGGTCTGGTGAAGCCTTCCTCCGGCGGCGTTACGGTCAACGGGCTCGATACGATCAAAGACGACCGCGCCGTGCTTTCCGAGGCCGGCTTCATCTTCCAGAACCCGCACAACCAGCTGATCATGCCGATCGTCGCCGAGGACATCGCCTTCGGGCTGAAAAACCGCGGGCTTTCGCGCGAAGAAGTCGACCGCCGCATGCAGGCAGCACTTTCGCGCTTCGGCATCGAACACCTGGCAAGGCGGCGCGTGCATGAGCTTTCGGGCGGAGAAACGCAGCTCGTCGCCATGGCGAGCGTCGTCGTTACCGATCCGAAGATCCTGATCCTCGACGAGCCGACGAACCAGCTTGACCTGAAGAACCGCCGCCGTGTCGCCGTGGCGATCGACGACCTGCCGGAGGATACGGTGGTGATCACCCATGATCTCGGTCTCGTCGAGAATGTCGAACGGCTATTGCTCTTCCATGAGGGCCGTCTTGCCTTCGACGGCAACCCGCAAGACGCGATCCGCCGCTATCACGAGATCGCCGGATGCTGACGAGCCTGCACATCGAGGGCAGCAGCTTGCTCCACCGGCTGCCGGTCAGGGTCAAGCTGATGGCACTCGTGGCGTCGAGCATCGGCCTTTTTTTGAGCGCTTCGCTCGCGGTTCAGGCGATCGCCTTCATCGTGGCCGCCGCACTTTATCTCTCCGCCGGCCTCACGCCCAAGGAGGCGCTGAAGCGCGTCGGCTTCGTCTTCCTGACGATCTTCTTTCTGGCGGCCGTCAATCTCTTTTACCTGTCCGTTGCCGAGGTCGCCACGTTAACCTTGCGGCTGATGGCGCTGGTTCTGTTTGCAGCCGCCGTCACGGCGACGACGACGATCAGCGCCTTCATGGACGAGATCACCATCCTCTTGAGCCCGCTGGAACGGCTGGGCTGGCTGAAGGGGGCCGATGTCAGCCTGGCGCTCGGGCTCGTACTGCGCTTCGTCCCGGATATCTTTGCGCGCTATCAGGCAATCCGCGAAGCCCATCACGCCCGCGGACTGCCCGTCCGGCCGTTGACGATCATAGGGCCGCTGATCATCCTGACGCTGAAAGATGCCGACACGATTGCTGCCGCGATTGACGCGCGCGGATTTCGCCGTCAATAAATTCGCGAATTCTAAAAAACAGGGAAGCGGAACTACATGAATACCAGAGATCTCGTGCTCATCGCCCTCTTCGCCGCGATCGTCGTCGTGCTCGGCTTCATTCCGCCGATCACGCTCGGCTTCATTCCGGTCCCGATCACTGCGCAATCCATGGGCGTCATGCTCGCCGGCTGCATTCTCGGCGCCAGGCGCGGCGCGCTCGCCTTCCTGCTGTTCCTGCTGCTGGTCGCCATCGGCCTGCCGGCGCTTTCGGGCGGCCGCGGCGGCCTTGCGGTCTTTGCCGGCCCGTCGGGCGGCTTCATCATCGGCTGGGTCGTTGCCACCTTCGTCACCGGCCTGATCGCCGAGCGCACCGTGCGCGAAGGCCAGGCCGAAACGCGCCAGTTCATCGGCTTCTTCCTCGCCTCCGTCCTCGGCGGCATCGTCGTGCTCTATGCGATCGGCATGCCCTGGGTTTCCGCCGTCACCGGCACCCCGCTCATGACCGTTGCAGCCGGCTCGCTCGCCTTCATTCCGGGCGACCTGCTGAAGGCTGCGATCGCGACGCTTGCCGCACGCGCGGTCTACGCCGGCTATCCGCTGTTGCCGGCCCGCGCCTGAGCCGATGCCGTTTGCCGCCGCGATCCATCGCCACGCGCAAGACCATCCGCATGCCCCGGCCTTCCAAATCGAGGGCCGGGTTTTCACTTTTGGTGACCTCGCACGCATCGCCGGCGCACTTGCCGAACGTTTCGGAGACTTGGTTAGGATTGCCGAACGCCGCAGCGTGCTCGGCGACCGCTCTCGCCTGATCGCACTGGAGACGGGCAATCACCCGCTCTTCGCCGCTGCCTTCCTGGCCGCCACCAGCGGCGGCAACTGCGTCGCGCTGATCGATCCGCATCTGCCGGAGGCGACGCGCCAGACGATGCACGATCGCCTTTCGCCCGATCTCATTGTCACGGCCGATGGCGCCAACCTCTCGCTCCATGCGCCCGCAAGCGGCGAGACGCGAACCTTTCGCGAGGCCGAAGGCAACGAGCGAAAGCCGCTCGCAATCGGCGACGACACCGAGCCATTCCTGATCGTCTTCACCTCGGGCACGACAGGAACGCCGAAAGCGATCATCCGCGATCGCGGTTCGTGGCGCAGAAGCTTGGCCACGGGCGAACCCTTCTTCGGCATCGACCGCGCCACCCGCACCTTTGCGCCCGGTCCGCTCGCGCACGGGCTGACACTTTATGCGCTTGCCGAAACCCTTGTCGCCGGCGCCGAATTCATCGGGGCCGCGCATTTCGAGGCCTCCCGGGCGATGTCCATCGTCGAGGCGAAAGAGGTCAAGCGACTGGCGCTGGTGCCGACGATGCTGCGGCGGCTCTGCGCTGCAGCCGCCGACCGGCCGCAAACATCCGTCACCCAGATCACCGTCGCCGGCGCCAAGCTGACCGAAAACGATCGCGACAGCGCGGCACTCGCGTTTCCTCAAGCCGATATCATCGAATATTACGGCGCCTCGGAACTGGGCTTCATCAGTGTTGCTACCAACGGCGACACCGCTTCGGCCACCGCCGTCGGCCGTGCCTTCCCGGGTGTTACGCTCAGCATTCGCGACGACAGGGGGGGCGAAATGCCAACCCGTGAGACGGGCACGATCTTCGTCGACAGCGCCCTCATATCCGACGGGTATGTCGGCACCACCGATGGTGCCGGCTTCCGTCGTCTCGGGTCGCTGGCGACGGTCGGCGATCTCGGCTTCCTCGATGAGTGCGGCACCCTGCACCTCCTCGGCCGGTCCGGCGGCATGGTGCTTTCGGGCGGCAACAACATCTACCCGCAGGAAGTGGAAGCCGCGCTGACCGCAGATCCCGGCGTGCACGCCGCTCTCGTCCTCGGGCTCGACCACCCGGATCTCGGCAGCGAACTCGTCGCCGTCATCGAGCCGGAAGGCGGTATGTTTGATCGAGAAGCGCTTGAGCGTCATCTCGCCGCCCACCTGCCGCGCTATAAGCATCCGCGCCGCATCTGGCTCTGCCTGAATATGCCGATGACGCAGTCGGGCAAGGTGGCGGCGGGCACGCTCAGACAATGGATCGCGGATGGAAACGATGCTCTCGAACTCATCGACTGACCCGGCACGCATACCTGTCATTATCGCCGCTCTCCGCACACCGATCGGCCGCGTCAACGGCACGCTTCGCGATATCGAACCGTCGCAGCTGGCGGCACCGCTGATCGCCCGTATTCTCCGCGATACCGGTGTAAAGGCGAGCGAGATCGACGACGTTCTTCTCGGAAACGCCGCCAACAGCGCCGGCAATCTCGCCCGGCTCGCCGCCCTCGAAGCCGGCCTGCCGGTCTCGACGCCGGGTGTCACCGTCGACCGCCAATGCGGTTCCGGGCTGGAGGCGATCACCCTTGCCGCACGGATGATCCAGGCGGGCGCCGGCCGTTTCTACCTGGCCGGCGGCGCCGAGAGCGCCAGCCGTGCGCATATCCGCCTGAGACCGCCGCTGGAGCGCGGCGGCGAACTCGCGCCGGTCAAGCGCGCCCGCATGGCACCAGACGAGATCGGTGATCCGGATATGGGCGTCGCCGCCGAAAACGTCGCGACCGCCTGCAAGATCTCCCGTGAGCGCCAGGACGCCTTTGCGCTTCAAAGCCACCGTCGCGCGGTCGAGGCCGCCGTTGCCGGCCGCTTCGCCCGCGAGATTGTGCCGGTCGAAACAGCGACGGACCTTATGTCGCGCGATGAGTGCCCTCGTGCCAATGCTTCGCTGGAGACGCTGCAACGGCTGAAGCCGGTCTTCGTCGAGGGCGGGACGGTAACGGCCGGCAATGCCTGCCCGATCAACGACGGCGCGGCGGTGGTGCTGGTGACGAACCTTGCCGAGGCCCAACGACTTGGCGTTTCCTTCGCACTCGAATTCGTCGACGCGGCGACCGCGGGCGTCGATCCCAATCTGCTCGGGCTTGGCCCGGTCCCGGCAATGCAGAAGCTGAAGGCACGGCAATCCGCGCTCGATCCGGCAAAGGTCGATTTCATCGAATTCAACGAGGCCTTCGCTTCGCAGGTGCTCGGCAGCCTCGACCAACTCGATATCGCCGCGGAAAGGGTCAATCTCGACGGCGGCGCCATCGCACTCGGCCATCCGTATGGCGCCTCGGGGGCGATCCTCACCGTCCGGCTTTTCTCGCAGATGCTGGCATCGCCGAAAGGCACGGAAGGACTGGCGATGATGGGCGTCGGCGGCGGCATGGGCATCGTCACCCTGTTTCGCGCGGTTTAGGCGGCGCAATTCCGGACGGAAAACCGCTTCGCATAGTACGCGACACTGGTCTGGTAACGAGATAGATGCCCCCTCTGCTCTGCCGGACAGAGGGGGGGCGCCTTTTGCCTGGACGGGCCAAAAACACCATGAAAGCTGGAGCGTCGTCTATTGTGACGGCTGCGCGCTTTTCCCGGAATCGCTTTGGCTAGACCGAATAGGCCGCCAGCCATTCGCGCGTCGCCGTCGGCAGCGGCAGCGGCGTGTGTCGCTGCGGATCAACCGCGACCCAGACGACCTCGACTTCGGCAGCGAGTTGGCCGCGTGCTTCGACCTTGACGACAAAACTGATCGAGCTGCCGCCGACCTTCGCCACGTTGACGGTAAGACGGGCCGGCTCGTCGTAGCGCAGACCACGGTGATAGACGCAGGCCGAGCGGCGCACGAGATAGCTCGGCTCGTTCACCACATGCGGACGGTGACGCCAGAGGCTGGAAAGCGCGGCCTCGGCGTGGGCATAATAGGCGGCATTGTGCATGTGGCCGTGCATGTCTATATCGCGAAACGGAATCCGGATTTCCGTGACGTTCTCCAGCTCCCTGCCGTCCATGCGAGGCTCCCTGACGATGCGCTCCACCCTCGTTAGCCAGTTCGGTGATCCCCGGCAAGTGATTGCGATGGTCGACGCCGGGCGCGTGGCGCCTGCGGCGGGCGAAGTCGAGGTTGCGCTGTCGCTTGCCGCCATCAACCCGTCCGATCTCATCCCGGTGACTGGCGCCTATAGCGCCCGCACCACGCTGCCCTTCGTGCCGGGCTTCGAAGGCTTCGGCACGGTGACGCGCGTCGGCCCTGGCGTGACGTCGCTGAAACCCGGTGATCGCGTGGTGCCCATCGGTGCCAGCGGTCTCTGGCAGGAATATCTGATCCGGCCGGCCGAATGGTGTTTCGCCCTGCCCGACGACATCGGCGAGACCGATGCGGCCACCTGCTACGTCAATCCGCTGACGGCGCTGCAACTGGTCGAGGCGCTGCGCCAACATTTCGGCCCGCTCGGTGGCCGCCGTATCGGCGTCACCGCGGCAGGGTCGGCGATCGGCGGCATGCTGATGAAGCTGCTGGCCGGCGAAGACGCGGATGCCACCGGGATCGTCCGCAGCGCGCGCAGCGCCGAGCGGCTGGCAACCGGGGTCCCCGGCCACATCGTGTTTGGCGACGAGGGCCGCGTGCCGCAGCTTCGCCTCGACGCAATCATCGACGCTGTTGGCGGTCCGTTTGCCGGCGATCTTATTCTGCGCACGCTCGAACCGGGCGGCGCCTTCATCCAGTATGGGGCGCTCAGCGGCGTTCCGGTGCCGCAGGCGGCGATCCAGGCGCGGCCGGACATCCGCTTCTCCTTCCTGTGGCTGCGGACCTGGGTGCATTCGGCCGGGCGACCCGTGATCGAAGCGGCCTTTGCCAAGAGTTTCGAAGGTTTGCGATCGGGTCTCTTTTCCAGCCGCATCGCCGAAATCTATCCGCTAAGCAAGCTCGACGCGGCGCTCGCGCATCAGGCGGATCCGAGCCGCGACGGCAAGCTGCTCATCGATCCGCGCTGTTGAAAATTGCGCCTTTCGACCGGCTCGCCATGGACCTTGCAGGGTGGGCGCACTAGGTTCCGGGCATGACCACGTTCCTCTATGAAAATCCGGTCTTTCTGGAACACGAGGTTCCGGAAGGGCATCCCGAGCGGCCGGACCGGCTGAAGGCGCTGAACCTTGCGCTCGAACATCCGAACTTCTCCGATCTCAAGCGGATCGAGGCGAAGAAGGCGAGTGAGGATCTCGTCCTGCTCGCACATCCGGAAGAGCATCTCGCTGCCGTCAGGCGCGCCATTCCGGAGGAAGGCCTCAACCATTTCGAGGCCGACACCTGTGCCAGCCCCTTGAGCCTCGACGCGGCGCTAACCGGGATCGGCGGAGCGACCGCAGCGGTGGACGCCGTCTTTACCGGCGAGACCGACAACGCCTTCGTCGCGGCGCGGCCGCCAGGACACCACGCCGAGAAGAACAAGGCGATGGGGTTCTGTCTTTTCAACACGGTGGCGATCGCCGCCCGCTATGCCCAGAAGGTCCACGGCGCCGAGCGGGTCGCGATCGTCGACTGGGACGTGCACCACGGCAACGGCACGCAGGACATCTTCTGGGACGACCCCTCGGTGCTCTTCTGCTCGACGCACCAGATGCCGCTCTATCCCGGCACCGGCGCCAAGGACGAGACGGGTATCAAGGGCAATGTCGTCAACGCGCCGCTGTCGCCGAACATGGGCAGTGAACATTTCCGCGAGGCGTTCCGCAGCCGCGTGCTTTCAGCACTCACCAATTTCCGGCCGGACTTCATCCTGATCTCCGCCGGCTTCGACGCGCATCACCGCGATCCGCTGGCGCAGATCAATCTCGTCGCCGAGGATTTCGACTGGGCGACCGGGCGTCTGCACGAGATCGCCGATCGCAGCGCTGGCAACCGCATGGTCAGCCTGCTCGAAGGCGGCTATGACCTTCAGGGCCTGGCCGAATCGGCCGGCCTGCACATCTTGAGACTGATGAGAGGGTAGACATGAACACCACTACGCAACCGGACGTTTCCGCCCTCTCCTTCGAGCAGGCCGTCGAGGAACTGGAGCGGATCGTTTCGGCGCTGGAGCGCGGCGATGTCGCCCTCGACAAGTCGATCGAGATCTACGAGCGCGGCGAAGCGCTGAAGAAGCATTGCGAGGCGCTGTTGAAGGCCGCCGAGGACCGCATCGAAAAGATCCGCCTCGACCGCGCCGGCAGACCGCAGGGCGTGGAGCCGCTCGACGCCGACTGATCGTTTCATCGCAATTCCGGGCGGAAAATCGCTTCACGCTTTTCCCGGAATTGCCAAGATCGGATTGATCGTCGCGCGGAAACACTGCGTCCTTGCTTCGCCCCTACCCGCCTGATGTCATAGGCGTTAGGACTTGAAGCGACAGCAAAAACGGGAGCACGCGCCATGTCTTTCTTTCCAGGCCCCGACCCGCTCGCCGGCGACAAGCCCGCCTGCGACGCCATCGAACATCTGATCGTTCCGCGCACCAGCGACATCGGCGGGCTGCAGGTTCGTCGCGCTTTGCCGACAGCCAAGCGCCGCCTGGTCGGCCCCTTCATCTTCTTCGATCGCATGGGTCCGGCGCTGCTGCGCGCCGGCGAGGCGATCGACGTGCGTCCGCACCCGCATATCGGTCTTTCGACCGTCACCTATCTCTTCGACGGCGAGATCAAGCACCGCGACAGCCTCGGCACCGAGATGGTCATCCGTCCCGGCGACGTGAACCTGATGACGGCCGGCCGCGGCATCGTGCATTCAGAGCGCTCGCCCGAGAACCAGCGCGGCCACGACCGTTCGATCTCGGGCCTGCAGACCTGGCTGGCGCTGCCCGATCACAAGGAAGAAATCGACCCGATCTTCAGCCATACCGAAGAACGCATGCTGCCGCATATGAGCGACGACGGCATCAAGGCGCGGGTGGTGATCGGCAACTTCGAGGGCTCGAAGTCGCCGGTCTCGGTCTTCACCGACACGATCTATGTCGATCTCAACATTGCACCCGGCAAGAGCGCCCCCTTCGCGGCGCAATGGGAAGAGCGCGCGCTCTATATCCTCTCCGGCGAGGCGATCATTGCCGGCGATCATTTTGCAGACAACCAGCTGCTCGTCTTCCGTGCCGGCGACGAGATCACGGTCACGGCCGGACCGCAGGGTTGTCACGTGATGCTCTTCGGGGGTGCTGCGCTCGGGTCGTCCCGCCACATCTGGTGGAATTTCGTTTCGTCTTCGAAGGAGCGCATCGAGAAAGCCAAGGAAGAGTGGCGCAGCGGACGCTTCGACATCGTGCCCGGAGACGAAGAGGAATTCGTTCCGCTGCCCGAGGGCTGACCGCGACCTAAAGTGGCACAGGATGGATGCGGAAAACCGCGCAACATTGCCTCATGGCGCTTGAATCGATTTCGATTCACAGAATCATGCGCTAGTCTCTTGGTTGACGACGCAGGAACGCCTAATTTTGCATTCAGCAACGATTGCGTCTAAAGAGCCGCTTCGACGGTACCCACCAACTATCGCGCGCCCGACCTTTGGGGCGCGCATGAGGCATGCAGCGTGACACAACTGCCAACCAATCCGATGCCGGCTACTCCCTTGCTCGACAAGGTGACCTATCCCGACGATCTGAAGAAGGTCGACGACAAGGATCTGCCGCAGCTTGCCGGAGAAGTCCGGGCAGAAATGATCGACGCGGTGTCGCGTACCGGCGGGCACCTTGGCGCGGGCCTTGGCGTCGTCGAACTGACGATCGCCATCCACAAGGTCTTCAACACGCCGCATGACCGGCTGATCTTCGATGTCGGCCACCAGTGCTATCCGCACAAGATCCTCACCGGCCGCCGCGATCGCATCCGCACGCTGCGTCAGGAAGGCGGCCTCTCGGGCTTTACCCGCCGCGCCGAGAGCGAATACGACCCCTTCGGTGCCGCGCACTCCTCGACCTCGATTTCCGCCGGCCTCGGCATGGCGGTCGCCGCCGACCTCGACGGCAAGAACCGCAATGTCATCGCCGTCATCGGTGATGGCGCGCTTTCGGCCGGCATGGCCTATGAGGCGCTGAACAATGCCGGTGCGCTCGACGCGCGGCTGATCGTCATCCTCAATGACAACGACATGTCGATCGCGCCGCCGACCGGCGCGATGAGCGCCTATCTCGCGCGCCTTGCCTCCGGCCGCACCTATATGGGCATCCGCGAAGTCGGCAAGAAGCTGACGGCCTATCTCGGCAAGACCGTCGACCGGGCGATCACCCGCGCGGTCGAGCATGCCCGCGGCTACGTCACCGGCGGCACGCTCTTCGAAGAGATGGGCTTCTACCATATCGGCCCGATCGACGGGCATTCCTTCGACCATCTGCTGCCGGTGCTGCGCAACGTGCGCGACAACGCCAAAGGTCCGGTGCTGATCCATGTGGTGACGCAGAAGGGCAAGGGCTATCCGCCGGCGGAAGCTGCCGCCGACAAGTACCACGGCGTCAACAAGTTCGACGTCATCACCGGCGCCCAGGCGAAGGCGAAGCCGAACGCGCCCGCCTATACCTCTGTTTTCGCCGATGCGCTGACGCAGGAAGCCGGCTTCGACGACAAGATCGTCGCCGTCACCGCCGCCATGCCGTCCGGCACCGGGCTCGACAAGTTCGCCAAGGTCCATCCGTCGCGCTGCTTCGATGTCGGCATTGCCGAGCAGCACGCCGTAACCTTTGCCGCCGGCCTTGCCGCCGAAGGCTACAAGCCGTTCGCAGCGCTTTATTCGACCTTCCTGCAGCGCGGCTACGACCAGGTGGTCCACGACGTGGCGATCCAAGGCCTACCGGTGCGCTTCCCGATCGACCGTGCCGGTTTCGTCGGCGCCGACGGTCCGACGCATGCGGGCTCGTTCGACACGACCTATCTCGCCACCCTTCCCGGCTTCGTGGTGATGGCGGCTGCCGACGAGGCGGAACTGAAGCACATGGTGCGCACGGCTGCTGCCTATGACGCCGGCCCGATCTCGTTCCGTTATCCGCGCGGCGAAGGCGTTGGCGTCGAGATGCCGGAGCGGGGCCAGATCCTCGAGATCGGCAAGGGCCGTATCGTCAAGGAGGGCTCCAAGGTGGCGCTGCTTTCCTTCGGAACGCGCCTTGCCGACTGTCTGCTGGCCGCAGAAGACCTCGACGCCGCCGGGCTTTCGACCACGGTCGCGGATGCGCGCTTTGCCAAGCCGCTGGACCATGACCTCATCCGCGAGCTTGCCCGCAACCACGAGGTGCTGATCACCATCGAGGAAGGTGCCGTCGGCGGCTTTGCCAGCCACGTGCTGCAGTTCCTCGCCGAGGACGGCCTGCTCGACGGCGGCCTCAAGGTTCGTCCGATGGTCATGCCCGACGTCTGGATGGAACAGGCCAAGCCCGAGGCCATGTATGCCGCCGCGGGCCTCGACCGCGCCGGCATCGTCTCGACCGTCTTCAAGGCACTCGGCCAAAAGCAGGATATCGGCATCGGCGCTGCCGGCTGAGGCTTCCGTGCGACTTCAAGCAAAAACCCCGGCTCGTCCCCGGGGTTTTTGCTTTTCCGGACGGAATTGCAGGAAGGGCTCGATGGCTGCGAGCACAGGGGGCTTGCCATTGCGGCGGCAAGTCGCCATGAGAAACACATGTCAGAAGATCGCCAGAACGAAGAACACAAGAACCGGGTCCGCCTCGATCAGCTGCTGCTGAACTCGGGGCTGGTCGCAAGCCGCGCGCGTGCCCGTGACGCAATCCAGCGCGGGACCGTCAAGGTCGACGGCCGCACGGTCACCAAGGCAGCGTCGATGTTTGCCGAGAGCGTGACGATCACCATCGATGACCCGGCGCAGGACTATGTCTCGCGCGCCGCGCTGAAGCTGGTCGCGGCACTCGATCATTTCGGGCTCGACCCTGCAGGCGAAAGCTGTCTCGATATCGGCGCCTCGACCGGTGGCTTCACCGAAGTGCTGTTGAAGCGTGGAGCCGAGCATGTGGTCGCGATCGATGTCGGCCATGGCCAGATCCATCCGCGCATCGAAGGTGACGAACGCGTCACCAGCATTGAGGGCCTCAATGCACGCGCGATGACCGAGGAGGACATCGACGACCGCGAAGTCACCTTCGTCGTCTCGGACGTCTCGTTCATCTCGCTCAAGCTCGCGCTGCCGCCGGCACTCGATATGGCGCTTCCCGGTTCGTACTGCATCCTGCTGGTGAAGCCTCAGTTCGAGGCGGGCCGCGACGCCATCAGCAAGGCGGGCCTGCTCAAGGATCCCGACAGCGCACCTGATGTCGCCGCCGAACTCGAGCGCTGGCTTGTCGAGGACATGGGCTGGCAAAGCCTCGGCCTTATCCCCTCCCCCATTGCCGGCGGCGACGGCAATGTCGAATACCTGCTGGCAGGCAAGAAGCCATGACCACTGAAGCCGTCACCATCAAGCGGCTGGGCGCTCAGGGCGACGGCATTGCCGAAGGTCCTGACGGGCCGATCTATGCACCCTTCACCCTGCCCGGCGAAAGCGTCGCGCTCGCCGTCAACAAATCGCACGGCACGCTGATGTCGGTGAGAGAAGCCTCACCCGAGCGCGTCGAACCGCACTGTCGGCACTTCGGGCCGGACGGCATCAACGGCACCTGCGGCGGCTGCACGATGCAACATGCCTCCGACACGCTCTACCACGGCTTCAAGCGCGATCTGGTGATCGCCGCCCTGAAGTCGAAAGGGCTTACTCCCGAGGTGGCGCCGCTCATCACCGCCGAGCCCGGCCAGCGCCGCCGCGCGGTCTTCACCGCCCGCAAGACCGAGAAGGATCTGCTTCTCGGCTTCAACCAGGCGGAAAGCCACCATATCGTCGCGATCTCGGAATGTCCGATCGCGAGCCCGGGTATCGTCTCGAAGCTCGCCACCATTGCCAAAGTCGGCGCGGCCATGGCCGTCAATGCCGAGCCGTTCCGCATCACCGTGCTCGAAACGCTCTCCGGCCTCGACCTCTCGGTCGATGGCATCAAGAAGCTCGACGACCGCGAGCGCCGCCGCACGGTCGAAGCCGTGCTCGGTGAGCGCGGCATCGCCCGCGTCAGCCTCAATGGCGAGATCATTGTCGAGCCGGTGAAGCCTGTCATCGATTTCGGCGGTGTTTCCGTCTCGCCGCCGCCCGGCAGCTTCACCCAGGCGACGGCGCAGGCCGAAGAGGCAATGGCGAAGCTGGTGCTCGACCATCTCGGCAAGTCCAAGCGCGTCGCCGACCTCTTTGCCGGCTGCGGCACCTTTGCGCTGCGCATCGCCCGCAAGGCGCGGGTGCATGCGGTCGAAGGCGAAGACAAGGCGCTGAAGGCGCTTGATCTGGCGGCTCGCAACACGCAGGGGCTCAAGCCCGTCACCATCGAGAAGCGTGATCTCTTCCGCCGCCCGCTCATGGCGCAGGAACTGAAGGTCTTCGACGCGGTCGTCTTCGATCCGCCACGCGCCGGCGCGGACGTGCAGTGTCACGAGATCGCCCGCTCCGGCGTCAAGAAGGTCGTCGCCGTCTCCTGCAATCCAGTGACGCTTGCGCGCGACCTCTCGATCCTCGTTGCCGCCGGGTACCGCATCACCTCGGTGACGCCGATCGACCAGTTCCTCTGGTCGGCCCATGTCGAGGCGGTGGTCACGCTGGAGAAATGAGAAAGGCCCGGTTTCCCGGGCCTTCGTTATCGTTCGACTTGAAGCGTCTGCCAGACTGATTCACGCTTGCGTGCTATCCTCTTGTTTTTGCACTCGTCTTAGCATGACCCGCGGACGCCGATCCGTCGTCACGCCGCGCGGCGGCGGTATCCACCCCCACCTGCGTAAGAGCCCTGCCCTTCTCCGAGGTTGAACTGGGCGAGCAGCGCATTGAGCGAGGCTGCTTCCGACGCCAGGCCATGGCTTGCCGCCGTCTGTTCCTCGACCATGGCCGCGTTCTGTTGCGTGCCCTGGTCCATGGTGTTTACGGCCGTGTTGATCTCCTGGAGACCGGTGGACTGTTCGCGCGTCGCGGTCACGATCGCGCTCACATGCTTGTTGATCTCATGAACTTCGGCAACGATCGTCTCCAGTGCCTTGCCGGTATCGCCGACCAAGGTCACGCCGTTGCGGACCTGGTTTCCCGAGGTGGTGATCAGCGCCTTGATCTCCTTGGCGGCCTGTGCCGAGCGCTGGGCGAGTTCACGCACTTCTTGAGCAACAACGGCAAAACCCTTGCCGGCTTCACCGGCACGGGCCGCCTCGACGCCGGCATTCAGCGCGAGCAAGTTGGTCTGGAAGGCGATATCGTCGATGACGCCGATGATATTGGAGATCTCGCCCGAGGACTTCTCGATCGCATGCATCGCGTCTACGGCGTTGGCAACGACTTCGCCGGACTTCTCAGCGCCGGCACGGGTGCGGGCGACCAGCGCACCAACCTCTTCGGCGCGGCGAGCCGAGTCCTTGACCGTCGTGGTGATCTCCTCGAGTGCCGCGGCGGTCTCTTCGACCGAGGCTGCCTGCTGCTCCGTGCGGCGGGCGAGATCGTCGGCGGCCGAGCGGATTTCCGTCGCGCCGGCATCAATGCCGCGGGCATTGGCACCGACGGCGCAGAGCGTGTCGTGCAGCTTGGCGACCGANAGATCGTCGGCGGCCGAGCGGATTTCCGTCGCGCCGGCATCAATGCCGCGGGCATTGGCACCGACGGCGCAGAGCGTGTCGTGCAGCTTGGCGACCGAGTTGTTGAAGTCGGCGCGCAGGCGATCGAGACGATCGGCAAAGGGATTGTCGATGCGATAGGCCAGATCGCCGTCAGCAAGACGGCCGAGACCGGTTGCCAGACCATCGACGGCCTGCTGCACTTCGGCAGCATCGCGCGCCTTCTGCGCTTCGCGTTCCAGACGTTCGCGTTCCGATAGCGAGCGGTTCGCATCCGCCTCGCTTTCGAGCTGCATCTTGGCGATCGTCGCATCACGCAGGACACGCAGCGACCGGGCGAGATCCCCGATCTCATCCTTGCGCTCGGCCTCGGACAGGTCGACGTCGGTCTCGCCAGCGGCGATCTGGCCGGTGACGCCGATGACATTGGCGACGCGCTTGCGGAAGCGGCTCGCCAGTGTCCAACCGACGATGATCATGATCGCGGCGGCAACGGCAATGACGGCGATCGAAATCATCGCGAGATGCGAAAGGCCGGCAAAGACCGTGGCTTCGGGCACCGAGACCACGACGTACCATTCGGTGTCGGGCAGCAGGTTGACCGGTACGGCGACGGCCAGATGCCCGCTGCCATCCGTGTGCTTCAGCGCGAAGGCCTGGCCGGTGTGGCTCAGGAGGTCACCCCACCCCTCACCCGCGAGCGGCGTGTCTTTCAGCACCTTGCCGAGGACCTTGGCATCCGGATGGCTGATGATGCTGCCATCTTTGCTGAGCAATGAGACGAAACCGGTGCCGAAGGGCTTCAGTTTGGCGAGTTCGGTCGAGAGTTCGCCGAGCGCCATGTCGACGCCGACCACACCGATGAAGGCGCCGTCCTTCTTCAGCGGCACCATGATCGAGGTCATCAGCACGTCCTTGCCGTTGATCGGGTAGACATAAGGCTCGGTGACCATGTCGAGGCCGGTCTTCTTCGGGATCTGGTAGTAGTCGCCGGGACCCGGCTTGTCATAATCGGCGAGCGCCTCGTGGATCACCTTGTCGCCGGAGCGGGCGATATAGGGAACGAAGCGGCCGGTCGCGTCATGGCCGGGCTTGCCGACGAATTCGGCGTCCTTGCCGTCGAAGGCGTTCGGCTCCCAGCCGGTGCTCATGCCGACGGCAAGCGGATTGTCGACGATCCAGCGTTTCATCAGGGTTTCGATTTCGGCGCGCGACGGCTCGCCGGTGCCCTTTACCGCATAGAGCGCGGAGCGGATGTTGTTTGCGAGCGTCTTTGCCTCGGCAAACTTCGTCTCGACGCTGCGCGCGCTTGCGGATGCGGCATTGGTCATTTCGGCGATGCTGCGCTCGCGCAATTGCTGATAGGAGAGCCAGAAGACGACGGCGGCGGTGACCATGGAGGTCAACAGGCCGGTCATCACGATGGCGAACATGTTTCTTGCCGTTGCAGTCTTTAGGATCACCGTATGTCTCCCCTCGCGCCTCCGCCGTTGCGGTCGTGCGCGGCCAAATCATCGATTGCGTGACGGGCACGCTGAGCATTGGGACAGGTGTCTGGGGCACATCGCGATGATGAATGCTGGAGGCGACGTGCGGGCGAAGTCATTTCGCGGCGAAGAAACGGTATGCGCGAGCGCTTTATCAAAGCTTAAGAAACAAGGGGATGACTCGCGATCCTGCAGTGAAAAGCGAGAATCCTGATGCACTGCGCAAAGAAAAGGCCCGGTCTCCCGGGCCTTTTGCTTCTCAAATGTCGGCGAGGACTAGGCTGCCCGGCGGCGGTGGCTGGTCGCTGCCGCGTATACGCTCTGCGTATCGCCGAGGTTAAACTGGGCCAGCAGTGCGTTGAGCGAGGCTGCTTCCGACGCCAAACCATGGCTTGCCGCCGTCTGTTCCTCGACCATGGCCGCGTTCTGTTGCGTGCCCTGATCCATGGTGTTGACCGCCGTGTTGATCTCCTGGAGGCCCGTCGACTGCTCGCGCGTCGCGGTCACGATCGCGCTCACGTGCTTGTTGATCTCCTGGACTTCGGCGACGATCGTCTCCAGTGCCTTGCCGGTGTCGCCGACCAAGGTCACGCCGTTGCGGACCTGGTTGCCGGAGGTGGTGATCAGTGCCTTGATCTCCTTGGCCGCATTGGCCGAGCGCTGGGCGAGTTCACGCACTTCCTGCGCGACGACGGCAAAGCCCTTGCCGGCTTCACCGGCACGGGCCGCCTCGACGCCGGCGTTCAGTGCAAGGAGGTTGGTCTGGAAGGCGATATCATCGATGACGCCGATGATGTTGGAGATCTCGCCCGAGGACTTCTCGATCGCATGCATCGCATCTACGGCGTTGGCAACGACTTCGCCGGACTTCTCAGCGCCGGCACGCGTGCGGGCGACCAGCGCGCCGACCTCTTCAGCCCGACGGGCGGAGTCCTTGACCGTCGTGGTGATCTCTTCAAGCGCTGCGGCGGTCTCTTCGACCGAGGCTGCCTGCTGCTCGGTGCGGCGGGCGAGATCGTCGGCGGCCGAGCGGATTTCCGTCGCGCCGGCATCAATGCCGCGGGCATTGGCACCGACGGCGCAGAGCGTGTCGTGCAGCTTGGCGACCGAGNGGTGCGGCGGGCGAGATCGTCGGCGGCCGAGCGGATTTCCGTCGCGCCGGCATCAATGCCGCGGGCATTGGCACCGACGGCGCAGAGCGTGTCGTGCAGCTTGGCGACCGAATTGTTGAAGTCGGCGCGCAGGCGATCGAGACGATCGGCGAAGGGATTGTCGATGCGATAGGCCAGATCGCCGTCAGCAAGACGGCCGAGGCCGGTTGCCAGACCATCGACAGCCTGCTGCACTTCGGCAGCGTCGCGCGCCTTCTGCGCCTCGCGTTCCAGGCGCTCGCGTTCCGACAGCGAACGGTTCGCATCCGCCTCGCTTTCGAGGCGGGCGCGCTCGACGGCATTGGCCTTGAAGACGGCGACGGCGGCGGCCATCGAGCCGATCTGGTCGGTCCGCTCTTCGCCGGGGATTGCAACGTTGTGGTTACCCGACGCGAGCTTCTCCATCGCGCTGGTCATATCCGTGACAGGACGGATGACGAGGCGGTTGAGGAAGGTCGCGAGGAAGACGAGCATCACGCCGACCGCAAGGATCGTGGCGATGGTCGCGGCAATGCGGAACTGATCGATCGCCGAATAGGCGGCGTCGGCGTCGATGACGAAGCCGACATACCATTCGACCGAGGGCAGGCCCTGGACCGGAACGAAGCTCACCAGCATCGGCTTGCCGTCGAGCTCGGTGTTCATGATACCGGAGCCGATTGCCGGTGTGTCGATCGGGAAGGCATCGGCGAGCGACTTGGTGACCAGCTTGGCATCGGGATGAACCAGGATCTGGCCGTCCTTGCTGGCGAGGAAGGCAAAGCCTTCACCGCCGACATCGACGCCCTTGATCATCGTCACCAGGGTATCGAGCGAGAAGTCGCTGGCGGCAACGCCATAGAGCTTGCCGTCGCGCTTGACCGGAACGGCGGCGCTGATGATCAGCGCGCCGCTGGACGCGTCGACATAGGGTTCGGTCAGCACGCGAGCGTCAGCCTTGACGGCCTGCTGGTACCAGGGGCGCTGACGCGGGTCATAGCCTGCCGGCATCGGATTGTCGGGCCAGGTGATGAACTTGCCGCTTTCGTTGCCAACATAGGTCGACATGAATTCGCTGGTGAGAACGTCGTTCTTCAGGATCGGCTGGACCCCACCGTCATCCGCGACGTTGCCGGTGGCATCAGCCACCATCGCCGTCAGCGTGACGCGGCCGTTCAGCCACTTGGCGACGCTCTGCGCGGCCTGGGTGCCGGAGGAGGCAATGTTCTCCTCGACGGCCTTGGTGGTCGTGTCGCGCTGCAGGCTGTCGATGTAAACGGAAAAGCCGGCGAAAGCGCCGACGACGACACAGGACGCGGCAACGAGAATGCGCGTCATGAGGTTCGATCGCTTGGACAAGGTGGGCTCCCAATGGGTGCCGGCGGCGGCCGCCGGACATGAGCTCTTGATGATTTTCGCGCAGCATCCGTCGTCCGTCCGTGAAGACGGCGCGCAGAGGCTGACGGGAAAACGTTGAACATGCCCGAAGGCGAGGCCAGCCCTGCTTCATGCGGCTGGGGCCATCCCAAAATAGGGATGGGCCTATCGCGCAGGACGATAGCGACCGGTATTTAAGAACAAATTAAAATTGATCTATTCAAGTTCGCGATGGCGGCGGCAACGGGATCTTTACCGCCGGCCGGGTAAGAGCTTGCCCCCGAATGCAAAACGGGTGCACAGAGGCACCCGTCTCACCCATCACAAATCCAAACTGGTTTAGCGGCGCATGAAGGCCTCGAAGGCGGCCCGCGCCTCGGCACTCTTCAATTGCGCGGCGAAGTGCTTCGCCTCTTCGTCGATACGCGCCAGCACGTCGCTGCGGTCGCCACGGACGAGATCGCGGGCGATGCGAAGCGCCTCCGGCGGCTTCTTGGCGAGCCGGCCAGCAAGCGCCAGGGTTTCGCGCTCGACCGCGTCCGCGCCGACAATCTTCCAGATCAGTCCCGCGTCCACGGCCTCGCCTGCGGTGAGCGGTTCGCCGGCGGCAAGCAGCGCGAAGGCCCGCTGGTGACCCATGATGCGCGGCGCGATCAGGCTGGAGGCCGCTTCCGGCACCAGCGCCAGGTCGACGAAGGGCGTCTTGAAGACCGAGCGCTCGGACGCAATCGTCAGGTCGCAATGCAGATGGATCGTCGTGCCGATGCCAATCGCGAGACCGTCGACGCCCGAAACGACAGGCTTCGTTGCGGTCGCGAGTGCCTTCAGGAACTCGATCACCTCTATGCCCATGGAACCGCCCATGGCGAAGGCGAGGAAGTCGGCCATGTCGTTGCCGGCGGAGAAGCAACCATCGGTGCCGAGAAAGGCGGTGGCGCGCACGGCCGGATCGCTAGAAGCGACCGTCAGCGCATTGGTCATCTTCGCGTACATGTCGCGCGTGATGGCGTTTTTCTTTTCCGGCCGGTTGAAGCGGATCACCTGGACGCCGGGGTGGGCTTCCGGCCGTTCGATGAGCACGTGGTCGGTCATGATGGGTCCTTTCAGGCCAGAACAGCGCGAGCGACGGCGAGGCTGTCGGCACCGTTGACGACACGGTCTTTCAGTGCGGCAGTCTCGGCCAGCAGGTTTTCGGCGGTGAAGCGGCAGAGCGCAATGCGCTGATCGTCCTTGCCATCGCTGACGTCCGCCAGACCACCCTTGGCGAGATAGGCGCCGGTCAGCGCCAGGCCGAAGAGCCGCTGGTAGGCGGTGGCGCCGGCGAGTGCTTCTGCGAGCTTGCCGCCGGCAACAGCCGCAATCAGCCACTCGGTCGCGGCCGAAAGATCGTCCAGCGCCGCATCGAGGCGTGCAGCCGTCTCGCCAAAACCGTCGCGGTTCGAGGCGCGAACTGCCGCGGCGATCTCGCGCAACTCGGCAATGAAGCCACGCACGTGGCCGCCATCGGAAAGCGGCAGCTTGCGGGTGACGAGGTCGATCGCCTGGATGCCGTTGGTACCCTCGTAGATCGGCGCGATGCGGGCGTCGCGCAGATAGCGGGCAGCACCCGTTTCCTCGATGAAGCCCATGCCACCATGCACCTGGATACCCATCGAGGCGACATCGACGCCGGCGTCGGTCGAGAAGGACTTGGCGATCGGCGTCAGCAGGCTGGAGCGTTCCTGCCAGAACTTCGCCTTTTCGCCTTCGGCTGCATGCCCCATGTCGACGGCGTGGGCGCAGGCGTAGGAAATCGCGCGCGAGCCCTGCGTCAGCGCCTTCATCGTCAGGAGCATGCGGGCAACATCCGGGTGCTCGATGATCGGGCTCATGCCCTGCCCCGTCCAGCCAGGCGCCTTACCCTGGGTGCGCTCCTTGGCAAAGGCGATCGCCTTCTGCGTCGCGGCGTCGGCAATGGCCACGCCCTGCATGCCGACGGCCAGACGGGCGTTGTTCATCATCGTGAACATGCAGGCGAGGCCGCGGTTCTCCTCGCCGATCAGATAGCCGATCGCGCCCTTTTCAGCGCCGAACTTGCCGTCGCCATAGATCATCGTGCAGGTCGGCGATCCATGGATACCGAGCTTGTGTTCGAGCGAATGGCAGAAGAGATCGTTGCGCTCGCCGAGCGAACCGTCCGCGTTGACCAGGAATTTCGGCACGAGGAACAGCGAGATGCCGCGGGTGCCGGCCGGCGCGTCCGGAAGGCGCGCCAGCACCAGATGGACGATGTTGTCGGTGAAGTCGTGTTCGCCCCAGGTGATGAAGATCTTCTGGCCGAAGATGCGGTAGGTGCCGTCGTCGCGGCGCTCAGCGCGGGCCTTCAGCACACCGAGGTCGGAGCCGGCATGCGGCTCGGTCAAGTTCATGGTGCCGGTCCATTCGCCGGAGACCATCTTCGGCAGATAGGTGGCCTTGAGCTCATCGGAACCGTGCTTTTCCAGCGCCTCGACGGCGCCCATGGTGAGCGTCGGGCCAAGCGCGAAGGCCATGGAGCCGGCGTTCCACATTTCCATGGCGGCGACGTGCAGCATATGCGGCAGGTTCTGGCCGCCGAAATCTTCCGGGGCCGTCAGCCCGTTCCAGCCGCCGGCGATCCAGTTGTGGTAGAGATCGCGCCAACCGTTTGGGGTCTCGACCTTGCCTTCGACGAGGCGCGACCCCTGCTTGTCGCCGATGTCGCCAAGCGGCGCCACCTCTTCCGTCGCGAACCGACCGGCCTCCGAAAGGATGGCATCGACCAGGTCTTCACCGAGATCACCCAGCGCGCCCGATTGCAGTGCATCGCCCATGCCTGCCACGTGCTTCAGCGTGAATGCGATCTCGTCGACGGGTGCCTTGTACATGATGATCCTCCCAGATAGCCAGGTCGCGCCGGGCGCGGCCTCGTGCGCCGAACACTATTGATTTTTACGTAAACGTCAACGTCAATTGCCGTCGGCTTCCCGAACATCGGGCTGCGGCCGCCCGTAACAAAACTGTCATCAACGGCGCATAGAAGCCAAGACAGATGGTGCCGCGCGTCGTCGCTGGACGCGCGACTGTCACTTTAGCACTTTGAATGGCTGCGTGTTCCTCCCTCCCGTTGCCAACGATGGATCGGAACAGGCGGCGGACCCTGGACAAGGCGTTCAGATGAACCTGATTTCCCCTGAAATACCCGGCATCGTCTGGGCCTATCGTTTCCTGCCGGGCGAAAGCCGCTGCCAGCGGATCGCCACCGACGCCTCGATCGACAGCCTGCTATCCGGGGAAGGATGGGTGTGGGTTCACCTCGCGCTCTCGGACGCGCGAACGCCTGCGCTCATCGAGCGGATCGGCAACCTGCCGCCGCTCGCAGTCGCCACGCTGACGAGCCACGATACCCAGGCGGCCATCACCGTTTCGGACGATATCGTGCACGGCACGCTCGTCGATTTCGAGCGCACCTTCGACGCGGTGACGAAGACGATCGGCTGGCTGCATTTCGCCGTCAGCGACCGCATCATCATCACCACCCGCCTGCATCCTTTGCGCAGCATCGACCGCGTCAAGGCAGCGGTGGAAAAGAGCACGAAATGCGCACGGCCGATCGACCTCTTCGAGATGATCGTCGTCGAATTCCAGCGCACGCTGATCTCGCTGGTTCTGGAACTGACCGAGGATCTGAACGTCATCGAGGACCATGTTTATGGCGAGGCTGGGCATCGGCAGCAGCCGGGGCTTGCGCCGCTGCGGCGCACGGTGGTGCGGCTGCATCGGCACCTTCGCACGATCCTCGCCTTGCTCAGGCGGGCGGGCGCATCGGATGAGGACGAGGTACCGCCCGGGTTCATCGACGCCGCCGAGCGGCTTTCCGACCGGCTCGAAGCGGTCGACCGCGACGTCTTCGCCCTGCAGGAACGCGCGCGTCTGCTGCATGAAGAGATCGACAGCAAGATCTCTTCGGAGACCAATCGGCATCTTTACATCCTGTCGCTGATGACCGCCTTCCTCCTGCCGCCGACGCTCGTCACCGGCTTCTTCGGCATGAATACCGGGGCGCTGCCCTTCGCCGACGGCACCGGCACGCTCTATGCGGCGTTGTTCATCGCACTCTCCATGGGCTTTGCCTGGTGGATTCTCCGGCGGATCGGCATTCTCTGAGACACCGGTCGGAACTCTCCCCAGGCGTTCGGTGTTGTTTGGAGCGACGTCCCCGTAGACCGGAACGACACCGTGGAGATTGGAAACATGGCGCTCAAGCGAATGGACAACATAGGCATCGTCGTCGAAGACCTCGAAGAGACGATCGATTTCTTTCGCGAACTTGGCCTTGAGCTCGAAGGGCGGGCGACGATCGACGGGGAATGGGCCGGGCGTGTCACCGGGCTCGGCGATCAGCATGTCGAAATTGCCATGATGCGTACGCCGGATGGCCACAGCAGGCTCGAGCTTTCCCGCTTCCTCGCAGCACCGGTCGTCGCCGATCACCGGACTGCCCCGGTCAATGCGCTTGGCTACCTCCGCGTCATGCTCGCGGTCGACGACGTCGACGATACGGTTGAGCGGCTCCGCAAACGCGGCGCGCAGTTGGTCGGCGAAGTGGTCCAGTATAAGGACGCCTATCGGCTTTGCTATATCCGCGGTCCCGAGGGGCTGCTCATCGGGCTCGCCCAAGAACTTTAGCCACTGCAGGACAAGTTCTCACCAGGCACGGCGCGATCATCGGCCAGGCCCATCGCTCGCAGCTATGGCGGCCTCATGTGATCCCAGGCGAAAAAGGGCCAGGAGCGGAAGCGCCCGGCCCTGCCTACCCTTTAACCATAGGGCGAATAGCACTGGCGGCGCGGGCCGCCATAGGGCTGATAGGTATTGTCGTAGGCCCGGTATGAGCGGTAGCGGTCATAGCACCACTGCACATGGCGGCTGCCATAGACGGGGGCAGGACGCGTGTAGCGCGGCGGCTGGGCGATCGCTCCACCGATAATCACTCCGGTGCCGAAGGCTGCCATCGGATACCACCAGCCATTGTAGTAGCGATAGCCAGGGCGGCGGTAGTTATAACCGCGGTAGCCGTTGTAGTAGTAATAGCCGCCACGACGCTCCATGCCCGGTCGGCGATACTGGACGTTCTGTGCATCGCTCTGCCGCTCAAGGCGCGGCGGTGTCGGCGTGAAGGCCTGCGACGGGGCGGCCGACGTCGCCAGCACAGCCACCGCAACGGCCACGGAAAACCACCGGCTCATCCCGGACTTCAGCACGTTCTTCATAAAATCCCTCCATCACCGAACGCATTTTGCGCGGCCCGGTTTCGGGTTGCCGCGGCATTTCAACCTTTCCATGATTTCACCCGGACCGAGGCCGATACGGGGATGTCCCTCAGCCGGGAAATCCGAAATCGACCGATAACGCATAAGTCACCGGTTTTGTTCCATCTTCCGCCTCCTGCGGGATCAGGTGGCGCGGCCAGCACCCGTTGCTGCAGCAAGGCATTGCCGCATCGTCGACCAACGCCTTCCCGGCTGATCGTCAGATCGCGAACATGAAAGCAATTTCTTATATACAGCCACAGGTCGGTATACATTCGCGCGTCGCTCCCGCACAGTCCGCTCGGGGGCTGGGATTTACGATGCGTTAACGATACTGTCGGCAATCTCAGAGAATGGCAAAGCGGTGTATCTCCACGACAGGGATGATTCTGCGCCTCGCGACCTTCATCGGTCTGGCTTTCGCGGCGGCGATCGCACGCGCCGGTGAAATGGAGCCCTGGAAGACCAAGTCGAATGCCATCATCGTCGACGCCTATGAGATGAACAGCATCGACTGGGAAACGATGCTTGGCGACAAGCGCGTTTCCGGTTTCATCGCCAAGGCCTCCGACGGCCTGCCCGAAAGCTTCTCCTGCACCGGCGACCACAACGGCGACACCTTCAACCACTGCAAGACCATGTGGCGCAAATACGCCGTCAGCCGCGAGCTCTACCAGACCCGCCGGATGATTGCCCGTTCGCACGGGCTGCTGTGGGGTGCCTACCATCTTGCCCGCCCGGGCAATCCCGTCGACCAGGCGAACCATTTCCTCGATTACGCCGATCCGCGCGACGACGAGCTGATGGTGCTCGATCTCGAGGGCATCGATCCGGACAAGTACATGTCGCTGGAGGACGCCGCCATCTTCGCCGGGCACATCAAGACCCGGACCGGGCGCTACCCGATCCTCTATACCAACCACATCACCGCCAAATACATCGCCGCGCACCGGGCCAAACACCGGCTGCTGTCGCGCCTGCCGCTCTGGTACGCCCGTTACAAACCGGATATCCGCCAGGTTTTCCCGATGGGCAACTGGGACAGTTACGCGCTGTGGCAGTTCTCCTCGGGCATCAACTGCGGCAAGCGCCGCTGCCCCTACCGCGTGCCGGGAACGCTTGACGACATCGACGTGAATGTGGCGGCAATGTCGCCGCCGGCGCTGAAAGCGATCTGGGCACAGGGCGCCTTGCTGCCGGAAAAGCCACTGCCGCTGATGCTCGTCGCCCAAGCCGAGCGGGGAACGGGCATGCAGGCGATCGCAAGGGCGACTGCGATGTTTAGCGAGCCGCTGCTCGTGAGCCGCGCTGACGCTACGAGCGGCGCCGGCAGCGGTGTCGACATGCTGGTGACCGGCTCGATCGATTTCGCCCGCCAGGAACGTGCCCTGCAGGTGGCGATCGCCGGCAATGATGCCGCCCAGGGCGCCTGCTCCAAGACGGGGGCCGGCACCGACGCCCCGGCAAGCATTTCCGCCAATCCGATCCCCTGCAACGCGCCCTAAAGCCTGTCGCGTGAAAAGCATTCACGCGACAGGCTTTAAGCGCTTGTTGTTATGCATGTCTTTGTCGCAAAACCGCTGCACACTTTTGCGCGACATCATTAAAGCCTTCAAGCTTCGATCTGGACGTCTCCGAGCGGTCGCGAGCAGCAGGCGAGGATGTAGCCCTCATCGATCTCGTCGTCGAGAATGCCGCCATTGTGGCTCATATCCACCTCGCCTGAGACCTTCATCACCCGGCAGGTGCCGCAGATGCCGCCTTCGCAGGCAGCGCCGATGCGCACGCCGTTGGCGCGCGCCGCCTGCAGGATCGTCTGGCCGGGCTTGGCCTCGATCTCCTTGCCGCTCATGGTGAAGGCGATCTTGGCGGCCTGGACCTCGCCCTCGTCACCGGCGCCGGCGCGCACGGCAATCTCTTCCGCCGCAGGTGCGGCGGCCGGCTGGAAGCTCTCCTCGTGGTAGCGGCCCATGTCGAAACCGGCCGATTTCAGCATCTCGCGCACGCCGCGCATGAACGGTTCGGGGCCGCAGCAGAAAACGGTGCGGTCCATGAAATCGGGCGCAAGCAGCGGCAGCTTGGCGCCATCAATGCGGCCGCGAAGCCCGTGCCAGCCGTGGCGTGCCTCATGTCCCTCGACGATGAAGCCGAGGTTCAGCCCGGACATCTGCGTCGCCAGAACCTCCAGCTCCGAACGGAACAGCAGGTCCTCCGGCCGACGCGCGCAGGAGATGAAGGTCACATCCGTCTCCGGCACGCAGTCCGCCATCCAGCGCGTCATCGACATCATCGGCGTGATGCCGGAGCCGGCCGAGATAAACAGGTACTTGTCGCCGGGATGGCGGACGAAGCTGAAATCGCCGAGCGGGCCAAAGGCGCGGAGTTTCATTCCGGGCTTCAGGTGCTCGAACATCCAGCGGGTGCCGATGCTGTCTGACTGCGCCTTGACGGTCACGGCGATCGACAGCGGCCGCGAGGGCGTCGACGACAGGGTGTAGGTGCGCATCACTGGCTCGTCGGCGACGGGCAGTTCGAGGGTCACGAATTGCCCGGGCAGATAGCGAAACCAGGCGGGCTTTTCGGCCCGGAAGGTGAAGGTCATGACATCGGCGGTCTCGACAACCGCCGATGTGCATTCGAGCATCTGCTGCCGGTCGATCCAGACGTGGAGCGCGTCGAAATGGTGAAACGAAGAGGCCATCTGCATGTCAGGCGACCCTTGAAAGCGGAGCCGCGTCGCCGGCAAGGCGCTGCTCCATGAACTTGCAGTACCACTCGACGAACTGCATCACGCCACCCTCGTGCTCGGGCGAATAGGGACCGGGCTCATAGGCCGGTGAGCGGATGCCGAAGGCATTTTCCTCGACGATCTGACGGTCCTGGTCGTTGGTCTCGGTCCAGACATGCGTCAGTTCATCTAGATTGTAGTCGACGCCTTCGACCGCATCCTTGTTGACGAGCCACTTCGTCGTCACCTGCGTCAGTTCGGGCCCGAGCGGCAGCACCCGGAAGGTGATGGCGTGGTCGGCGAGCACATGGTTCCAGGTGGTGGGATAGTGGAACATCAAGAGCGTGCCGATCTGGCTCTGGGAGACGTCGGCGGACAGGGCCCGCCTGACGGCGCGGGCGCCCGACATGGTGTAGCTTTCGGCATTGTCGACAAGCGGCATGCGGGCGGCGCGGAACTGACCGGTCGGCGACATCTTAAATTCGCTCGGCAGGCCCTCGGCCTCGCACTTCGCCCAATGTTCGGCGATCACAGGATCATCCTTGGCGCCCTGCACCCCGGTCGCCGTCGGCGCCTCAGGATAGGTGCGGCAGAGTTCCGGATGATTGGCGGCGCAATGGTAGCATTCGCGGTTGTTTTCCCAGACGAGCTTCCAGTTGCCCTTCTCGATGATGGTGCTTTCGAACGCGACCTTGGTTTCGCCGAGCCGATGCGGCGCGAGATACGGCAAGGCCATGTCGCGGAACGCCGTGAAATCCATCGGCTTTTCCGACAGGTTGATGAAGATGTAGCCGCCGACCGTTTCGCAATGGATCGGCTTCAGACTGTGGGCGGCCTTGTCGAAATCCTCTCCCATCTGCCGGGCAAAGAGCAGCGAGCCGTCGAGTTCGTAGGTCCACTGGTGATAGGGACAGACAAGCTTTGCCGACGAGCCTTTCGCCTGCGTGCAGACGCGCGAGCCGCGGTGGCGGCAGGAATTGTGCAGAGCCCGGATGGCGCCCTGGCGGTCGCGGGTGATGACAACGGGGTAGTCGCCGACCTGGACGGTGAAGTAATTGCCGGCCCGCGGGATCTCGCAGTCATGGCCGATAAACAGCCAATCCTTGTACCAGATGTTTTCCAGATCCTGCCTGTAGTAGTCGGGATCGATGTAAAAGGCCCGGTCGAGGCTGTAGCCGTCCTGCCTGCCCTTCAGCTTTCGAAGCATATCGTTTCTGGTGTCCATGTCCTGTCCTCATGCGCCATGTTTCGGAGAGGCAGGACAGGAACCCGCACGGGCGCACGCCCATGCGTTTGAGGCTCCGATCCGGCTGCCCGCCGCAACCCGTTACGGTTATGTCCGTCAAGGCTGGTTTCCGGGCTCAGGAGCCGTCCTTTCGGACCTGCCCGGCGCCTTCCCGGACGAACCGTCCAGTGGCCTTTGCCGAGGCTTTCGCTCCACCACCGTTGCGGGGGCAGCGCCGGGATTTGACCGGCTTCCCAATTCTCCATCTTCCCTTCGAAGACGGCACCTTGAGTAAGGATATGTAATCGCGGAAGTCACCTTGGCAGCTGCCCGATAGCGACATCCAATTCCAGAATGACGACACGGAAAAAACCGCCACAAAAGGCCACCGTCTTAGAATTTTTACATTGCAAACATATAGATAGATCACATCTTGGGCAATTGCCGACTTTTGCGGCGCGGTCGGCGCAGATGCGGGAGGGCTTCGCCCGTTTGCGACATCGCGTCAGATAGAGAACGCTAATGATGCAGCCAGGACGAAATCATTCATTAACCATGAGCCGCTAGCCTAGCCGGCGGACGAGAGAGGTCCTGCAGGCAGGCAGATGGCGCGCTGACGATCATGGCAAAGTTGAGATACTACGACGCGACAGCCGAGAAGCTGCCGACAATCCCGCCGAAGGTGGCGGTTCATACCGAATTCCTGCGTACGGGCCGGATCAACCGCAGGCAATGGTTGCCGAGCGAACGCCGGTATTTGAGCTATGAGGAAGTCGCAGACAGGACGGGCAAGAAGCTCAGCACCGCCGGCGACACGACCCATAAGCGGATCAACGGGTTCCACAACTCGATCCAGTTCCCGAAGATGATCTTCCACCGCACGCTCGTCGGCCGGCCGCATCTCGGCTACTGTCACGTGACGGCGGCGCGTACGCCGGTTACTCCCTCCAAGGACATCACCTGGTCCTTCTACTTCGCCAACTTCTTCTGCAACCTGGGCGACGAGACGCATTTTTTCGAGAGTATCCAGCCCGGCTATTCACGCATGTACTTCGCCGTCGCCATCGAACCGGGCGCCCAAGCCGGGCAAATGGTCATCAACCGCAACTTTCGTGACAACGGGCTGCTGTTTCGCACGGATGATCCCAAGGTCGCGCTGAAAAACGTACTGATGCTTGGCGCCAAGGATGACGCGTTGCGTCGCATCATTCGCAGCCTCTGAGCCGAACCGGTTCCTTCAAAGAAAATCGTTCTGTTTTTCCGGTGCGTCCGTTAAGGAAGCGTCGGAAAGGAAACGGCATGGCTGAGATCATCGACACGGATAGAGAACCGGACCGCGCGATCGCGCGCGCCTGCGCCGTTCTTGGCGAAGGCGAGCCGGTCGCCATTCCGACCGAGACCGTCTACGGCCTTGCCGCCGACGCTACCAATCCCGATGCGATCAGTCGCATCTACGAGATGAAGGGGCGCCCGCGCTTCAATCCGCTGATCTCGCATGTTTCCGACATGGCGATGGCCGAAGCCCATGTGCATTTCGATCCGATTTCGAGGCAGCTGGCCGAAGCCTTCTGGCCCGGCCCGCTGACGCTGATCCTTCGGCAGCGCGCCGACAGCACGGTTCATGCGCTGGCGTCCGCCGGCCTCGACACGCTCGGCATCCGCATGCCCGACGGTTTCTCGCGCCGGGTAATCGCTCACTTCGGGCGACCACTGGCCGCGCCCAGTGCCAATACGTCGGGCAAAATCAGCCCGACCAGTGCGGTCCATGTGGAAGCCGATCTCGGCGACAAACTGAAGTTGATCCTCGACGCCGGCCAGGCCCAAATCGGCCTTGAGTCGACGATCATCAAGGTCGACGGCGACGAGATCCGGTTGCTTCGGCCGGGTGGCCTCGATGCCGCCGAGATCGAACGCCTGCTTGGTCGTCCGGTGACCCGGCCGGAGACGGCGGGAGCGACGATCGAGGCGCCGGGCATGCTCGCCTCGCACTACGCGCCCGGCGCTGCCGTCCGGCTCGATGCCGCCGAGGTGCATGCCGGCGAAGCCTTGATCCGTTTCGGCGGCAATCGGATCGCCGGCGAAGAGCAGGCGGCCGTCGTTCTCGATCTCAGCCCGACTGGCAATCTGCGCGAAGCCGCCGCCAATCTCTTCGACTATATGAAGCGGGCGGATGCCAGCGGCGCAGAGACCATCGCCTTCGGGCCGATCCCTTCGGACGGGTTGGGGGAAGCCATCATCGACCGGTTACAACGGGCGGCGGCACCACGAGGGTAAGATAGTGTGCGGCATCTTCTCCGCACCCACCCTCATCGAACGGCACCAATTGCGGTTATGATCGCCGCCGACCAGGAACCGAGGACCAGATCCTCAGATCGACCGATCCGATAGCGCGCGCAGGCGCAATGCGAAGTGAGGCCCATGACCACCCTTCCCTCTCCCGAACTCATCGCTTCCTTCGCCGAGATCGTCGGCAACACCAACGTGCTGACGGACGAAGCCGACAAGGCGCGCTATCTCGTCGAATCGCGCGGACTTTACCGCGGCACGACGCCGATGGTCCTGCGTCCGGCCAACGTCGACGAGGTCTCGCGCATCATGAAGCTCGCGAGCGCCACCCGCACGGCGATCGTGCCGCAGGGCGGCAACACCGGCCATGTCGCCGGGCAGATCCCGCGGGAGGGCAAGGCAGACATCGTTCTTTCGCTGGAACGGCTGAACCGCATTCGCGACATCGATCCGGTCGGCAATGTCATCGTCGCCGATGCCGGCTGTATCCTCGCCGATATCCAGAAGGCGGCGGACGAGCACAATCGCCTGTTCCCACTGTCGCTCGGCTCGGAAGGTTCAGCCCGCATCGGCGGCAATCTCTCCACCAATGCAGGCGGCACCGCCGTGCTTGCCTATGGCAGTATGCGCCAGCTTTGCCTCGGCCTCGAAGTGGTGCTGCCGACCGGCGAAATCTGGGACGGGCTGCGCCGGTTGAAGAAGGACAATACCGGTTACGACCTGCGCGATCTCTTCATCGGTGCCGAGGGCACGCTCGGCGTGATCACCGGCGCCGTGCTCAAGCTTTTCCCGAAGCCGCTCGGGCATCAGGTCGCCTTTGCCGGAGTCGGCAGCGTCGAGCATGCGCTCGCTCTGTTTGAAAAGGCGTCCAGCCTTTGCGGGCCGGCGTTGACCGGCTTCGAGCTGATGCCGCGGCTCGGCGTCGAATTCACCACCAAGCACATCCCCGGCGTTCGTGATCCGATGGAAACGGTCCATCCCTGGTACGCGCTGATCGATATCTCGACGTCCGATAGCGCCGAAAGCGCGGAACGGATGGTACAGGATCTGCTGGAGCAGGGATATGCGGCCGGCCTCGTCGAGAATGCAGTGATTGCCGCCAACGAGACACAGGCGAAGGCGCTGTGGCACATGCGCGAGAGCATGTCGCCGGCACAAAAGCCCGAGGGCGGCTCGATCAAGCACGATGTCTCCGTGCCCGTCTCCAGCATTCCGGCCTTCATGAAGGAGGCGGATGCCGCCGTCGTGAAAGCGATCCCCGGCGCCCGCATCTGCTCCTTCGGCCACATGGGCGACGGCAACATCCACTACAACATTTCGCAGCCAGTCGGCGCCGACAAGCAGGCCTTCCTCGACCGCTGGCGCGAAATCAACGCCATCGTCCACGGCATCGTGCTTGGGTATAACGGCTCGATCTCCGCCGAGCACGGCATCGGCCAGTTGAAGCGCGACGAGCTCGCCGAGGTCCGGGCGCCGATCGAAATCGAGCTGATGCAACGCATCAAGCACGCGTTCGATCCCGCAGGCATCATGAACCCCGATAAAGTGCTGCGCGCCGACGGTTGACGACGCGCCGTTTCGCGCGGCGCGCGGCGATGCAGCAACAGGCTTGGGCTGACCGTCAGACGGCGTGCGTCAGCGGCCGCCTGCGCGCAATTGCGAGAGCGACAGCAAGGTCTCGGCACTGACGCCAGCGCTGCCGCCGCCAGTCAGAATCGCGAGACCGGGCGATACATCCTGGTTGTTCTCGACGTCGTAGAGCGCCGTGAAGCGTTGCAGAAGCTTCTCAAGCTGACCCGGCTGCTGCAGTTCCTTGATGTTGACGGTGCGCTCGATAAAGGCCGCCTGGGCCTCGATCTTGGCGTTCTGCAAGCCCTCCGGCATGCTGTAGGCGGTCTTGATGACCTCGAACAGGGCGCGATCGGCCAGGATGTCGTAGGCCGTGTTGATGTCCGAGGCCTTGCGCTTGAAATAGAGCGCCAGGCGAATGCCGCCGTTATCGGCGCCCTCCTTCTCTTCGAGCGACTGATTGAGGAAGAGATCAACGGTGGTGACGAGACCGCGGCGGGTCTGGATCTGCCCTGCCTCGCCCCTGACGATCTTGCCGTCCTTGTCGAAGTTGAAGGACGAGACGATCTCGCGATACTTCAGCCCATTCGGGTCGGTGTTGATGAAGCTCTTCGGATCTTCGAGATCCGACGTGAACATACTCCTGAGATAGTCGGACTTGACCGTCTCCGGATCGATGCCTGCGCCGACGAGAACCATGTCGACCAGCCGGCGGTTCTTGAGGAAGGCATCCAGCGTTTCGATCTTCGCGATCTCGGAGGTGTAATATTTGGCTTCTTCCTGGGCCTTTTCCTTCGCGATCTTCTTCTCGTCGTCCGTGCCGAAGCGGGACTTGGCGACGATATAGGCCCGCGCCGTATTCATGATGTCGCCGTCGCTCTGGGCGAGTTTTGGTGCGCCGAGAGTCCCGTCCGGATTGAAGTTGAACGCTTTCACGAGCTTGACGTAGCGTTCGTCGCGCAGCGTGTTGACGTAGCTTCTGGGATCGTTGAGATCGCTCGTCAGAATGCGCTTCAGATCACGCTTGCTCAGGCCCTCGTCTTCGAGACCGAAGGCGCTGAGCGTGAACTTCAGTACGCCATTGTCGGCCAGCAGCTTGTCGACCGACTCCATCGAATTGACCAGCAGCTTGAAGCGCTTGACCAAGGCTTCGTCTTCGGCATCGCCCTTGTCATTGTAGCGGACCATGTAGCCGTCGGACGTCTTCTTCAACTGATCGGCGTCCTGCGCCGTCTTGCCGGGCTGCAGCGTGCCGTCGGGCCGGAAGTTGAAGGCTTTGTGCATTTCCTTAAAGGCGGCATTGTACTCGCCGCCCTGCGTGTTGACGTAGCTGTTCGGGTCGTTGATGTCGCTGGTGAGGATGTTTTCGATCGTCGACGGCACGGTCGTCGACGCTTTGAGGCCGAAGGCCGTGACGAGGTAGTTGAACAGCCGGCTGTCGCTGGTCAGCTCGGAGATGCTGGTGACGCCGGCGATCTTGCCTTCGTAATATTCCTTGTTGAGCAGTGCCCCGGCGCCGGTCAGGCGCGCGCCGCCGAGCGGCGTTTCGCCCGGTTTCTTGAAGACGTAGATGTTGTTGAGTTCCGTCTTCTTTGCGTCGCTTATCGCCTTTTCGCCGGCCGGCACGCTGCCATCAGCGTTGAAGTTAAAGGTTTCCGCCAACTTGATGTAGGTTTCGAGATTGCGGATGCGCCCGTTCAGCGTGTTCAATTCCTCGCCGAGCGATGCGAGCAGCGCGGGCGCCTGATCGCGTGGCGGAAGCTTGGCATCGAGATCGGCGACGATCGCGTTGTGCTCGTCGATCTTGGCCTGAATCGCCGGCTTGTCGGCAGCGGGCGCCTCCGCAAGTTCGGACGTCAGCCTGTTAATCTCCCCGAGGGACTTGAGCCGCGTCTGAAGGTCAGTCTGCAGCTTGAGCGCTTCTTCCCGCCTCGTCACAGCGGCCGTGCGGCTTGCGGTCAGAGCGGCAGGGTCGCTGGTCAGCGCGTCGCGGACCTCGGTGTAGTTGAACGTCTTCGGGTCAATATCGAAGACGGTGAAGGCAAACGAACGCAGTCGTTCGTTGCCGAGGAACTTGTCGACATCGGTGACGAGATCCATGGCCGCGCCAAAATAGGCCATCTCTCCGCGCATGGCCGTGTCGAGGCTGGCGATCCGCTCGTTGTAGAGACCGATCAGCGCATCCTGCTGTGCGTTGGTTTGAGCCACCGGCTTCGACGAGCTGAAGCTGAAGGCCTGCGCGAAGTTGCGGTAGCGTTCATCGGTGAGACGGTTGGCAAAGCTGCTTTCGTCCGAAAGATCGCTTTCCAGCACCTTGCGCATGAAGGCCTTGGCATAGGTCATGTCCTCCAGGCCATGCGCTTTCATCGCGTATGAGTAGAGTCGATAGTCGTTCAGAAACTCCTCGACAGTTTTCACGCTGCCGATGTTCTCTTTATAATACTCCGCTTCGCGCGCGATCTGCGGCTGCTGGGCAATGCGGTTGAGGCTGCTCCTCATGTCCCGCGTGATGCGACTGTAGTCGAGATAGGTCGATACCATGCCCTGGCGCCTTGTCGGTTACCCATGGGGACAGGCTGGACCCGAGCCCCGAAACAGAATTCTGACGCGTCATGATTGCAGGACTGGCTTGCGTGTGGCTTTTCCCGGCAGTTCGAACGACGGCAAAGGTGCGCCTGATCGGAACGAATGCGGCCGCGCTGTTGACGAAACGGAAACCCTGACCGGTCGGCTTTTGCTAACCATCGAGAAACGCAAAGTTTTCTTAACCGCGAATTTTAAGTCGTTCGGAAAGGGCGCCGCCTATTCTCCCGCTCATAGAGGACGAAAAGTCCCGACGAGAAGACCGGAAACCGGCTCTCAAGGAAAAACAAGGGCGATTGAAATGCGCAACACACTCTCTCAACCCGCATGGGTCGAAAACACGCTCCGTCTTGATCCGCAGCGCTTTCCACAGCAGGCGAGCTACGCCTTGCGCGGTCACACCGGTAATGTCACGATCAGCCTGGACGAGCGTGGCGCAGTTCTGCGCAAGGTGCTACCATCGAGCGGCCTGCCGCTTTCGATCGCACTGCCGGCGCGCGCATTCAAGGGGGTCGCGGCTCGCGCGATCGATCACGGCGACGGAGACGTTACAGTGACGCTGGAACTTCATCACGACGACCCGGACCTCTGTGTCCCGCTGCTCGTCGCACACGACCTGTCCGACATCGCAGCCGACTGGCGCGCCTGGGCAGAAGCTTATCGCATTCCGATGCTCATGGTCGAAGCGGATGGCGTGGCAAGGCCGCTCGAAGAGCACCTTGGCGACGTGCGCACCGCGCCCGTCAAGCCGCGCCGCCGCCACTCCTTCTTCGCAGAGCGCCGCCCGCGCTTCCTCGTGCGCCGCTCCACCGGCACGCTTGGCGTACACATGAAGATCGACGGGCGCGAGATCATCGCCCGCAGCTGATTGAAGAGCCTACCTCCAGCGCGACAGCCGGCCGTTCCCTGCGGCCGGCTGTCGCGTTTGGCGAGGTCAGATCTGTCGGGACATTTTCTTCGTGCACGCATGCACTGGGTCGTCGCCGCCTCCCCCGACGATTTACCGAATGTTCCCCCGGAAACAGTTGCGTCGCCTTCTTCGTGCCATATGGGCTGCATAGCCAAGACCACGAAAGAAGGAGAAACCCGATGCGCAAGCACATCGCCTCAGTCGTTGCCGCCGTCCTGTCCAGCTTCCGTGCGCGTCACGAGGCGAGGAAGCGCAAGGCCGCCCGCGACATCAGCTGGGCCTGAGATTTTTGCGGCCCGCAACAGGCAGGCCGACCATGGGGCAATGAAGACGATCCTCCGCCGCAACGGAGGATTTTTCATATCAGGCGCAGGAGAAGCGCCAGCACCAGCCCGGCGAAGATGATCAGACCGACGATGCTGTTGAACTTGAACAGCGCCAGGCACTGTGCAGGATCATGGATGTTCAGGACGAGGATCTGATAGGTCAGCATCGCTGCTGCGATCAGGAGGCCGACATAGGCGACGGCACCGGCGCCGGCTGCAACGAACGACAGAAGGACGAGCAGCGTCGCGATGCCATAAAGGCCGATCAGCCAGGGGCGCGGGTTTTCACCGAAACGCCGCGCCGTCGAGCGCACGCCGATCAGTTCATCGTCCTCCTTGTCCTGGTAAGCGTAGATCGTGTCGTAACCGATCGTCCAGGCGATGGCAGCGCCGTAAAGCAGAACGGCGGCAACCGACAACGTGCCGAATTCGGTCGCCCAGCCCATCAGCGCGCCCCAGGAAAACGCCAATCCCAGAAAGAACTGCGGCCAGTCGGTAAACCGCTTGGCGAAGGGATAGATCGCGACGATCGCCAGGGACAGGATGCCGAGCACGATCGAGAAGGTGTTGAACTGCAGCAGCACGACAAGGCCGACAAGTGCCTGCAGCACCGTGAACACCTTGGCCTGAAGGCGCGAGACGCGCCCCGACGGCAGCGGCCGCGAGCGGGTACGGGCAACCTCCATGTCGATGTCGTGATCGACGATATCGTTGTAGGTGCAGCCAGCACCACGCATGGCGATGGCGCCGACAGTGAACAGGAAGCAATGGAACAGGAAGCGGCCGAAGGAGAATTGACCGGCACTCGCCGACACACCCGACGCCAGGGCCACGGACCAGAGGCAAGGCAGCAGCAGCAATTGCCAGCCGATCGGACGGTCCCAGCGGGCAAGCTGCGCATAGGGCCAGAGCGCACGCGGCAGCACTCGATAGACCCAGTTGTTGGACGGCGCGTCCTGAACGCGGCCGGAATCGGCAGAGATTGTGTTCATATCCCTGTTTGACGCCGCAGGCCCGGCCGGTCAAGCGGCGAGATCGCCGCCGACCACGGGAGGAAAACGCCTGATCAGGGAAGCGTGAAGTCGAAGCGGTAGGTTGCCGACAGACCGACGAGAACCTGGTTGCGGCTGCCGCGTTCGCGAACGAGGCTGGAATCGGCCGCCGGGCCAAGCAGGCGCTTGTATTCGGCATAGGCGCTCGTCTCGAGCTTTTCGGTTGCCTGCCAAGTGATCGCAGCACCGACACCGGCCGAGCCGACGCCGCCATGCGGGGTATAGTTGCTGAGACCGGAGGCCGTCGCCTCGCGATCATTCACGCCGTAATAGGCCGTGTAGTAGCCGCTGCTGGCTGCCGACAGGCGCGGGCCGCCGGAAATGCGGACATTGCTGCTAACATCGGCAAAGGCGTCCGCCGCGACATCGGCAACGACGCCGTGGTGACTGCGGATACCCTGGCGGACTTCGGCGCGCACACGCAGCCAGTCGGTCGGGTAGACCTCGGCAAAGCCGCCGGCTTCACCGCCGAACTTGACCGGATCAAGTCCCTTGAGGTCGCTGGACGTGCCGGCATCGCGTTCGAAAATCAGCTTTCCGACGAGACCGGCGCGGAAGCTGCCCTGGTCGACCAGCGCATAGGACATGTTGTCGTTGCGCGAGGAGAAGCGGACCGTGCTGCCGGCCTTGCCGAGCGAGATCAGCGGGGCCGCCTGGAACATGCGCTTGGAAGCGCCTTCGTATTTCGGGCCGTAAAAGCCGGTGGCGCCGACCTTCAGGTACCAGTCACCGGACCAGAAATGTTGGCCGTCACCGGCGGAGGCGGCATTTGCCGACAGCAAAAGGGTTCCAGAAAGGAAAACAAGAGAACGGATACGCAAGAAACAACTCCGGAAGATTCATTCGCCGGGGCGAAATTGGCCGTGCCGTCGGGCCGAAGGAGGGAGTGGGCAGGAACGGCACAGGGCGAGTTATTGGCCCTTGTTCCTACGATTCCGTTAACCAGGTCAATTCAGCTTTCGTTTCCCATGAGCGCCGTAGCTGCCCGCGGTCACTGGCCGAGATAGGTCTTCAGATAGACGCTCGGCGGGCTGCCGAGCATGCGGCGGAACATCGTCGTAAAGGCCGCGACGTTCTCATAACCGGCATCGAGCGCCACATTGATGATCGGCTCGCCGTCGGCCAGAAGCGGCAGCGAGGCGAAGATGCAGGCCTGCTGGCGCCAGGTGACGAAGCTGACGCCCGTCTCGTTGCGAAACAGCCGCGTGAACGAGCGGCGGCTGAGACCCAGCCTGTCGGCCCACTGGTCGATGCTTGCGGCCGCCGACGGCGCCTGCAGGAATTGCCGGCAGAGCGCCGCAAGCTTTTCGTCGCGCGGGAACGGCAGGCCGAGTGGGCGCTCCTGCAGCCGGCCGATTTCCTCCAAAAGCAGATCAGTCACCAGTTGTTCGCGCCGCTCCGACATCGCCTCGTTCTCTACGCTGACGAGCGCATCGACGAGGCTGCCGGCCAGCGGGTTGATTTCCATGACCATCGGCCGCTCGGCTCGCAAAAGGTCCGGCGCGAAATAGATCGAGTGCATGCGCACGTCGCTGATCATCTCGGCCGAATGCTCCACGCCCGCCGGGATCAACAAAGCGTGGCCGGGCGGCACCATCCACCGCCCGCGCTCGGTGCGCATCAGCACGACGCCGCCGCGCGCCCACCACAGCTGGGTCCGGGTGTGTTTGTGAAAAGGCACGAGGAGGCCGGCATTGTAATCCCGTCCGAGCGCGAGCACCGGGGCGTTTCCCGTCTCGACCCAGTCGAGGTTCCGGAAGTGATCGTCATCGGGAAGCTGCGGCAGCGGATATCGGCGGATCGGCATTTGGCCCACTCACGAAAGAAATCGACCAGATCACAAAAGCAGGCCAACGGCAACCTCAGTAGAGATAGGCCACGCCGCACACAACCTTCGAGACGGCAAGGAATCACCCATGTCTACCGTGACTTCAACTTCCGGGATCTCCCCGGAGAAGACGGCTTTCTCCGTCATCCTGGCAGTCAGCTTCTGCCATATGCTGAACGACATCATGCAGTCGCTGCTGACGGCACTCTATCCCCTGCTGAAGGCGAACTACTCGCTCGACTTCGTGCAGATCGGCCTCCTGACCTTTACCTTCCAGCTGACGGCATCGATGCTGCAGCCGGCCGTCGGCATCATCACCGACCGCTGGGCCCTGCCCTATTCCCTGCCGCTCGCCATGCTGTCGACCTGCAGCGGCCTGATCCTGCTCGCCAACGCCCATGACTTCTGGGTTCTTCTGGTTGCTGCCAGCCTGATCGGCGTCGGCTCGGCGATCTTCCATCCGGAGTCCTCCCGCATCGCGCGCCTCGCCTCCGGCGGCCGCCATGGCCTGGCGCAGTCGCTGTTCCAGGTGGGCGGCAATGCCGGCAGCGCCATGGGTCCGCTGCTCGCCGCCTTCATCGTCATCCCCTTCGGCCAGGGCAGCCTCAGCTGGTTCTCGATCGTCGCGATCATCGGCTTCTTCGTGCTCTCCTGGGTCAGCACCTGGTATGTCCGCCATCGCCGCACGACCATGAGCCGCGCTGCGCCGAGCCGGGCGCTGCCTCTGCCGAAGGGCCGGGTGATGTGGGCTGTTGCCGTGCTCGTGCTTTTGACGGCCACCAAGAACGTCTACATGGCGAGCATCTCCAGCTACTTCACCTTCTTCGTCATCGAGAAATTCGGTATCGACGTACAGCAGGCGCAGTTGATGCTGTTCCTGTTCCTGGGCGCTGCCGCAGCCGGGACCTTCCTCGGCGGCCCGATCGGCGACCGCTACGGCGCCCGCTTCGTCATCTGGTTCTCGATCCTCGGCGTCATCCCCTTCGCGCTGATGCTGCCCTATGCGAACCTCTTCTGGACCGGCGTGCTCTCCGTCATCATCGGCCTGATCTTCTCCTCGGCCTTCTCGGCGATCGTCGTCTTCGCCCAGGAGCTGGTTCCCGGTCGCGTCGGACTGATTGCCGGCGTCTTCTTCGGGTTCGCCTTCGGTTTCGGCGGTATGGGCGCTGCCGTACTCGGCATCTTCGCCGACCGGCAGGGCATCGAGTTCGTCTACACGATCTGCTCCTATCTGCCGCTGCTCGGCATCCTGACGATCCTCCTGCCGAAGCTCCCGACGCGGTAGCCGCTCCGGCAGAAAAAACAGAAAATCGGACCGGGCGCCGCCATGCGGCGCCCGGTTTTCGTCTGCGCGGCAAACGGCACGCGGCACCCCGGCCACTCGTCGCAGCCCTACGTAATCATTCATCAATTTTTGCGCGCTACGGTCGTCTGACGGGCTTGGGCAGGGGTACACAATGCAGGGGCGAACGGCGATTCCGGCCTTACTGGCGACGTTGCTCTTTGCAACGGCGGCACCGGCCGAGACCCTGAACCTGCTCATCTGGGAATCCTATATCGACCAGAAGATCCTCGACCGCTGGTCGTCGATTACAGGCGTGTCAGTGCACCAGGTCTATTACGACAGCGGCGATACCCGCGACGAGGTGCTGGCCGATCCGAACAGCCGCGTCGATCTGGTGGTAACCGGCGAAAACAGCGCCGCTCTCTTCGGTCGCAAGGGCGTTCTCGAAAAAATCGACGAGACCAACGTCGCCTCGCTCAGGGACTATGACGAGAGCTGGCGCAAGCGCTGCTCCGGCCGGGGCCTGCCCTATCTCTGGGGCACGATGGGCATTCTCTACCGTTCCGACGTCTTAGCCGAAGCGCCGACCTCCTGGCAGGACCTGATGCGCCCTGCCGCTGCGCTTGCCAAGCATGTGGCCATGTACGACGACCACAACGAGGCCTTCGTCGCCCCGTTGATGCTGCTCGGCCAATCGATCAATACCAACGACAGCAGCACGCTGAAGGCCGCCTTTACGCTGATGAAGGAACAGGCCCCTTCGGTGCTCACCTACGAATACATCATCAGCGCGATCCAGAACCCTGCAGTCAGCAAGGACATCTACATGGCGCTCGGCTACAGCGGCGACCAGCACGTGCTGAACGCCAAGGCCGGCACCCCTGGCGTGTGGCGTTATGCGGTTCCGAAGGAAGGCACACTCTCCTGGCTCGACTGCATGTCCGTCGTTGCCAATTCGCAAAACAAGGATCGGGCGCTGGCGCTGCTCGACTATCTCGGTTCGCCGGGAAGTGCCGCCGCCAACGCGCTGGCGCTCAACATGCCGACGGCAAGCCGGGCGGCCCACGCACTCCTGCCGGAAGAGGTTCGCTCCGACCCGGCGATCTACCCCTCGCCCGACATTCTGGCCAAGAGCCAGTATCAACAGGAACTGTCCACAGAGTCGGTGCAACTGCGCCGGCGTATCATCAGCACATTGGCGAATTTCCAGTGAACCTCGGCAAACGCGCGCTCATCCTGATCTTTCCCGTGGTGCTTGCCGGCTATCTGCTGGCGGCGGTCTCGGTCCACGTCACGCAGAGCCGCTCCATTCGCGCGCTCGAGCATGCCAAGCTGTCGCAGCGCCTTGAACATGCGGCCGCCGTCTTCCAGAACGAGATCGGCCGCAGCAAGGGCTTTCTCAATGCGCTGCTGAACGGCAATTCGCTGCGCCAGTACGTTTCCGAAACCGATGCGAGCTACAGGGCCAATGCGCTCGGCGTCCGGCTGCAGGAGAGCGTCAAATCGCTGCTCGACGATCCGACGGGCTATGTTTCGCTCGCGCTTCTGAGTTCGGAACTCAAGTCCGAATACTATTTTGAAAACAGCTGGGATCCGTTCGCCGAGATCGACGAGGCACAGCTCAACCTCGCCCGCCGGCTGATCCGCGAAGACAAGCTCGCTGACTGGACCTATCTCTACGAAGCGGGCCAGAGACCGCGCATCGTCTATTCCTTCTTCCTCGACCCCATTGCCTTTACCCGGCCGTTGCCGAGCAAGAAATCGAACGCCCTGCTCGTCCAGGTCGCGATCCAGCCCGACCGCTTCCTCGACATGCAGCAGGCGCTGAAAAAGGAATACGGATCCGACATCGTTCTGCAGCCCTGGCCGCAGGCCATCACCGACGACCTTTCGGCAAGCGTGCATCTCGGACCTTCGCTCTATGCGACGCTCACCGTTTCGAGCGAGCATTTCGACGCGCTGATGGCGCGGCAGAAAATCCTGCTGGCGCTCGGCGCCGTCGCCATGAGCCTGTTCTCGATCTGGCTGATCATCATGTTGATCCGCCGCTTCATCACCGATCCGATCGCCACTCTCGACGCCAATGTGATGGCCGTGATGGTGGGTGCGCGCGACGAAATCCGCGATATGGAAGAAAAGGGCGAGATCGGGCGTCTCACCGAAAACATCCGCGAACTGCACCGCCAGTCGGTGCAATCGCTGAAGCTCGTGCAACGCAGCTCCTGGACCGATACGCTGACCGGGATCAGCAACCGTGGCCACTTCAACGCACTCGCCGCAGGCGTCGTTCGCGAGGCGATCGCGGCCGGCGAGAAGTGCAGCCTGCTTTTCATCGACATCGACAACTTCAAGTTCGTCAACGACAAGCATGGTCACGAGATCGGCGACGAACTCCTGAAAACCTTGGCGGCCCGCATCGCCGAGCGGGTCGACGTGATCACCGAGCGCCGCGGCCAAAAGCCGGCGATCCTCGCGCGCCTTTCGGGCGACGAATTCGCCGTGCTGGTGCGCTCGCGCCCGGGCGACGGAACGGTCCGGGAAATTTCGGGCGCCATCCTCTCGCTGTTCGAGGACGGCTTCGAAGTCTCCGACAAGCGTTATCCGGTGACCGCAAGCATCGGCGCTGCGATCTGCCCGGATGACGCCACCAACCTCACCGAACTGATCGCGAATGCCGATGCGGCAATGTATCAGGCCAAGACCAGCGGCAAGAACCGCTCCGCCCGCTACTCGCGCGCGCTTCACGACAAGCGCACGCGGCTGCGCCAGATCCAGGACGAGCTGCGCTCGCTCGATCCGGACGAACAGTTCCACCTCGTCTACATGCCAATGGTCGATACCGAGGGCCGGGTCACCGGCTGCGAGGCGCTGCTGCGCTGGTACTCGCCGGTGCTCGGCAACGTCACGCCGGATGAATTCGTGCCGATCGCCGAAAGCTCGGGGCTCTTCACCAAGATCGACTGGTGGGTGATCAACAAGGCGATGTCCGACTGCGGCCAGTTGAAGGCCCTGTTCGGCCCCGAAACAGTGCTCGCCATCAACATTTCCTCGGCCGAACTACATTCCAAGGCGATCGCCGACCACTTCGCCGACTGCCTGGAACGGCATGGGCTGGAGGCACGCTCGATCGAGATCGAGCTTACCGAAACCTTCGCCGTCAAGTTCAGCGACCAGCTTCGCCGCAACATCGATGCGCTCCGCCAGAACGGCTTCCGGCTTTCGATCGACGATTTCGGCGCCGGCTACACGTCCGTGCAGCAGATCATCGAATACACCGCCGATACCATCAAGCTCGACCGGGCGCTGGTGTCGAACCTCACCGCGTCGCATTCCCTGCCGGTATTGAAGGCGCTGATCGCGCTCTGCCACGCCAAGGACGTCGCGGTCGTCGGCGAAGGCATCGACACGCCGGAGAAACTCTCCATGCTGACGGCTGCCGGCTGCGACCTGTTCCAGGGTTACCTCATCAGCAAGCCGCTGCCGATCGAGGATCTGGCGATCTGGGCGCTGACACGCACCGCGCGTTATGCGCACGACGAAGCGCTGGACGAGCAACAGAGCCGCCAGGCCATCGCCTGAGATGGTGGCGATTGCGAGAATCGCCACCCGAACTCCCGTTTTCCCTTGACCTTGCCGCCCTGCCGTCCTAACCGCAGCGCAACATTTTTCGGGATATCGGGGGCTGCAATGAAGGTTCTTCTGATCGGATCGGGTGGGCGCGAACACGCCCTTGCATGGAAGATCGCGCAGTCGCCGAAACTGACGAAGCTTTATGCCGCACCGGGCAATCCCGGCATCGCCGAAGAAGCGGAAATCATCGCGCTCGACACGGACGACCATGCAGCGGTCGCCGACTTCTGCCGCAAGGAAGCGATCGATTTCGTCGTGGTAGGACCTGAGGGTCCACTGGTCGCCGGCATCGCCGACGTGCTGCGCGCAGCCGGCATCGCCGTCTTTGGCCCCTCTGCCGCGGCCGCCCAGCTTGAAGGCTCCAAGGGCTTCACCAAGGATCTCTGCGCCCGCTACGATATTCCGACCGGCGCCTATGGCCGCTTCACCGATGCGGAGAGCGCCAAGATCTATGTGCGTGAACAGGGCGCACCGATCGTCATCAAGGCCGATGGTCTCGCCGCCGGCAAGGGTGTCACCGTCGCCATGACGCTCGACGAGGCGCTCGCCGCCGTCGACGACTGTTTCGCCGGCGCCTTTGGCGCCGCCGGCGCCGAAGTGGTCGTAGAAGCCTATCTCGACGGCGAGGAGGCAAGCTTCTTCTGCCTCTCAGACGGCAAGACGGCGCTGGCGCTCGCGTCGGCCCAGGACCACAAGCGCGTCGGCGACGGCGATACCGGACCGAACACCGGCGGCATGGGCGCCTACTCGCCGGCCCCGGTCATGACGTCAGAGATGATCGAGCGCACGATGAAGGAAATCCTCGAGCCGACGATGCGCGGCATGGCGGAAAGCGGCCATCCCTTCTCCGGCGTGTTCTTTGCCGGGCTGATGATCACCGCCAAAGGACCGGAACTCATCGAATACAACGTCCGCTTCGGCGACCCGGAATGCCAGGTGCTGATGATGCGCATGAAGAGCGATCTTCTGCCGCTTCTCTATGCCGCGGCGACCGGCACGCTCGCCGGCATGACTGTGGAATGGCGCGACGAGACGGCGCTGACCGTCGTGATGGCCTCCAAGGGCTATCCGGGCAGCTACGCGAAGAACACCCCGATTGACGCCCTCCCCGCAGCATCCGACACCACCAAGGTGTTCCACGCCGGCACAGCGATGAAGGACGGAGGCCTGGTCGCAACCGGTGGCCGTGTGCTCAACATTACGGCGACAGGGGCAAGTGCCGGCGAGGCCAAGGACAGGGCCTATGCGGCGCTGTCGGCCGTTTCCTGGGACAACGGCTTCTACCGGCACGATATCGGCTGGCGCGCGGTCGCGCGCGAGAAGGCCTGACCGGAAACCGGTCAATTCGCGGATCATTCTATTTTTACCAATTCTCCTGACGGGAAAGTAAGGGAGCGCGCATATTCTCGCCGGTAACGATCCGGGAGAAAAACGATGCGCCTGTTGCTGATCACCACCGTCCTTGGGCTTGCTGCTGGCAACGCCGCGGCGTCGTCGATCGAAGCGATCGCCTCCGGCACGACCGACAATGCCAGCGTCTCCACGGTTTCCTGCGCCGATTGCCCGCCGTTGCAGTCGCGGAAGAAGGTCACCTACGTCGTCCCGACGATCGCGGCGGGCGACGAGACGATCGAGCTCAAGAAAATCAACGGCGAGATGAAGATGGTGCGCACGGAGGCCTGGCTCGGCGGGTCGCCGGTGGTGTTCGTCAGCAAGCCGTCCCACGAGATGATCAGGACGGCCGCGGCCGAAACCGACGATGCTGCAACGGTGACCGTCTCGAACATCGCAAACGACCAGAACCCGCAGGCGTCCAGGCCGGAGTTTCTTTCCATCGATCAGACCGCAAAGACCGCCGCGGTGACCCCGATCGGCGCGTCCATGGTGGCTGCGCCCGTGGCCGACGAGAGCTCACAGGATTTTGATCCGTCCACCCTCGAACTTCGGCTAGACTGATCGCCTATCGGGAAAGTTCCCTGCCCCGCTCAGCCGTCCCCTGCATTCAAAGGCTGACGGGCGTATCGCTGTAAGAGCGAGAGATTGCGCCCCTGAGAGAAGCGGGGGCGCAATCTTTTTATTGCGAGCCTTCCAATTCATCGATCCGCGCGACCAGCGCCTCTATCTGTCTGTCAGAATAGACTTCGACGCCGTTGGCGAGGAGCAAGGCGGCCGTTACGCCTTCACCCGGATGGCGCGCGCCGGAAAAGCTCCCGTCATAGACGAAACCCGACCCGCAGGACGGGCTGCCATCGATCAGGAGCGCGAAGCGACAGTCGGCTTGCCTGGCAAGCGAAAGAGCGTTTTCGGCAGCCTGTATGAACCCCTCGGTGACGTCGCCGCCGTCTATCTCCACCACCCTCGCCTTGCCGGCGAGCACGTCCTTGCCGACAGCGCCGGCGGCGATCTCGGCCGGCGGACGCGGCACCGGCATGCCGGCCGACATTTCCGGACAGATGGTCACGAGACGGCCTTCCGCGCGCCAGCGGTCTATCGCCGGGTGCAGGAGCGGCTTCGACTGGCCGTCGTAGCGGACGGCATGGCCCATGAGGCAGGCGCTGACGAGAATTTTTGCGGGCATGCCTTTCTCTACTCCGGCGCCCTGCCGGTCAGCAAGCGCGATCGCAGTGCCCGGACAAGGGATCAGATCCAGCGGTCGTTTTGCGCGGTGCGTTCGCCACCCTCATGCCCGGTGTTGAGCGTGCCGCGCGGCTCGATCAAGAGCATCTTCACCTCGTGCTCCGCATAGGGCTTGTGTTCGACGCCCTTCGGCACGACGTACATTTCGCCGGGACCGAGCGTCACGGACCCGTCGCGAAAATCGATCCGCAGCGTGCCCTCGATGACGATGAAGGCCTCGTCGGTATCCTTGTGATCGTGCCAGATGAAGTCGCCCTCGATGCGCACGATCTTGAACTGGTAGTCGTTGAGTTCGGCAAGGACGCGCGGCTGCCACTGATCGCTGAAGAGCGAGAGCTTCTCAGCGAAATTGATCGGCTTGTAGGTCTTCGTCGCGACATTCATCGGCTGTCTCCATGATGATGATGGAGACAGGATATAGGGCGCCGGCTCCCAACCAGCTTGAACGTTTGTGCGCGAGGGACCGCCGAGGCCGCCAGCGAGCCGGCGGCAGGCAGCCGTGCCTTAGCCGGCGATCTTCGAGAAGTCGGCGACCGTGCCGGTGGCCGAGCGGATGAGACCCAGCAGCGCCAGGCGGTTGGCCCGGATCGCAGCATCGTCGTCATTGACCAGCACGTCGTTGAAGAACTGGTCGACCGGCTGGCGCAGCTTTGCCAGTGCTTCCATGGCCGAACGGAAGTCCTCCTTGGCGATCGCCTCGCGCGCCTCGCCCGAACCGGCTTCGACGGCCTGGTGCAGCGCCTTTTCGGCATCGAGACGGAAGAGGCCGGCATCGACGGCGTCGGCGACGGTCGTTCCCTTCTTCTCTTCGGCTGCCAGGATCTGCGTCGCGCGCTTGGTGCCGGCGAGGAGGTTGCGGCCTTCCTCGTCAGTGATGAAGGCGGTCAGCGCCTCGACGCGGCGGGCGATCATCAGAAGATCATCCGAATCCGGCGTCAGCACCGCGTCGATCAGATCGTGGCGGGCGCCGAGATCGCGCAGGTAGACCTTGAGGCGGTCATGGAAGAAGGAGAGCAGGTCGGCGGAAATGTCAGCCGAAAGTTCCGGCTTCTGCGCGCGAAGGGCCACGAGCGCCGTTTCGAAAGCGGGTAGCAGCGCCAGGCGCGCCTTGCCTTCCAGGATCAGGCGGATGACGCCGAGTGCGGCACGGCGCAGCGCGTAAGGATCCTTCGAACCGGTCGGTTTTTCGTCGATTGCCCAGAAGCCGACCAACTTGTCGAGCTTGTCGGCAAGCGCGACGGTGACCGCCACCGGATCGGTCGGAGCGCGGTCCGAGGGGCCATTCGGCTTGTAATGGTCTTCGATCGCGTCGGCGACCGCAGGCTGTTCGCCCTGAAGCAGCGCGTATTTGTGTCCCATGATGCCCTGAAGCTCGGGGAACTCGCCGACAGCTTCGGTGCGCAGGTCGGCCTTGGCCAGCACGACGGCGCGATCGACGAGCTTCGTATCCGCACCGGTCACCTTGGCAAGTTCGGCCGCGAGCGCCCGAATGCGCGCAACGCGTTCACCTTCCGTGCCGAGTTTGGCATGGAAGGTGACCTTCAATGCGTCGAGCTTGGCCATGCGCTGATCGAGCGGCTTCTTCAGATCGAGATCGAACTTCTTGGCGGATGCTTCCAGCGTTTCGAGATCCGGCAAGTTACCCTGGTCGCGGTGCCAGAAATGCGCTGCGTCCGAAAGACGGGCGCGCACGACCTTGCCGTTGCCGTGCACGATCTCCTTGCCGCCGTCCTTCGCCTCGATGTTCGAGACGAGGATGAACTTGTTGGAGAGCGTGTCGGCGCCCGGCGCGCGGGTGACGAAGCACTTCTGGTTGGTCTTGATCGTCAGCCGGATGATTTCCGAGGGGATCTCGAGATAGGCTTCCTCAAAGCTGCCCATGAGCACCTGCGGCCATTCGACGAGGCCGGAGACTTCTTCGAGCAGGCCTTCGTCTTCGACGAGCTCAAGGCCGTTGGCGAAGGCGACATTGCGGGCGTCGGCCAGGATCATTTCCTTGCGGCGCTCGCCATCGAGAACGACCTTCGCCTTTTCCAGCTTCTCGGCATAGTCGGCAAAGCGGCGAACCGTGATCGCTTCCGGCGCGTGGAAGCGGTGACCATAGGTGACGTTCGAGGCGACGATGCCGTCGACTTCAAACGGGATCACATGGGTTTCCTCGGTTTCCGAACCGAAGGTGCAGACGATCGACTGCAGCGGGCGGACCCAGCGGAGCGAACCAGGCTTGGCCGAGGCCACGCCGGAGCGCATCGGCTTCGGCCAGGGGAAATTGCGGATGATATCCGGCATCGCCTCGGCGATCATCTCTTCGGCGGGACGGCCCGGCTTGACGATATGGGCGACGTAGAAGTCGCCCTTCTTCGGGTCACTATGGACGTGCGCCTCGCTGATCGAGGAAAGGCCGGCGCCGCGCAGGAAGCCTTCGATCGCCTTCTCGTTGGCGTCGGTGCGCGGACCCTTGCGCTCTTCGCGAACATCGGCGGAGCGGGCGTTGAGGCCGCGGATGTCAAGCGTCAGCCGGCGCGGTGTCCAGTACTCGCGCGCCCCCTCATAGGTCAGGCCCGCTTCGACCAGGGCATCGGTCAGCAGCTTCTTGAGGTCACCGGCCGCCTTGCGCTGCAGGCGGGCAGGAATTTCCTCGGAGCGGAGTTCGATAAGAAGATCGGGCATGGGAGTGACTTTTTCTGTTCCTGACGGTTGCGGCGGACTTAGCAATCTCTGGCAAGATTGTCACCAAGCGCCGCGATGAATTTGGTTTTCCAAGGGCAAGTGCGAGGCGGATTTACCAGCCGCCGCCACCACCGCCACCACCGCCGCCGCCGGAGAAGCCGCCGCCGGAAGAAAAGCCCGACGATGACGATTTGGGTGGGGGCGGCAGGGAGGACGTCATCGTGTCGGCCATGGATCCGGCAAAACCGCCGATGCGATCGCCGAAGGTGCTCGAGCCGAAGCCGTCACCGTGATACCAGCCCGGCTGATATGCAGCGGCCGCAGCCGCCCCAGCCGCCGCGGCAAGCAGCCAACGATCGAAGGTCTCGGTCCAGGGCTTCTCGACGCCAAGCGCCACGGCGTAAGGGAGCAGCGTCTCGAAATGCCGGGGCGACATTTCGGGCGCGCCTTGCATGTTCATCCGGTCTTTCTCGGCGAGCGTCATGTATTGCCTGAGCCCGTCGATGCCATCCATCATCCGCGTTCCGAGCGGCGTCGGCGCACCCATCAGGAAGAAGAACAGCACGTTGACGAGCACGATCGCGCCGATCACGAAGAGCAGCGGCAGTTCGTCGGTTTCGGCTGCCGAATAGAAGACGGCCGCAAGGATGGTCGAGAAGATGGTGAAGGCGACGAAGCCGATGAAGGCGACCACGACGATCGACATGATCCGACTCATCAGGCTCCTTTCGCGGCGAAGCGACTTGCCGAAGGAGACGGCGAGGATCGAGACGAAGAAGGCGATGAAAACAGGAACGATCACCAGCGGCAGGCTGTCCTCGCTGAGATCCCCGAACAGGAACACGGCCGCAACCGCCAACACCGAAAGGATGACACCGGCGACGATGTAACCGCTGTTGGCGTGGTAGTACTTGCCGCGATGCTCGCGCTCCATGGCGTTGCGGAAATCGGCGCCGGTCGCCTGCACCCGTGTGCCATGGGCGGGGTCGATGGTGAGCTTGCCGCCAGCGGCATCGACCGCCTTCATCACGGCCGCCTCGCCGGTCGGCAGCTTTTCGTCGGGTTTCTTGCCGGTGGCGGCAATGACGATGGCGTTCTTCAGGTCTTCGAGAACCACGTGGCCCTTGACCGCGAGATTGAGTGCTGCCGCCGACAACGCGGTCCAGCCCTCGCCGGAAAAGCCCCTGTTGTCGATGTAATTGACCAGCGCCGGTGAGATGCCCTCCGGCGGATCCCAGCGCGGCACCATGACGCCGCGGTCCGGGTCACGCCCGGCCCTGAGCCAGGCCTGGCTATAGTAAAGCAGGACGACGGCAAGGCCGGCACCGGCGATGACGAGCGCCAGATGGTCGTGCAGCCACCAGGCATTTTCCTGGCTGGAGGTGGGCCTGTCGATGCTGCCCTTCGGCATCTTGATGGCGATCGTCAGCCCTTCGCGCGGATCGAGACGTCGGGTGGTGGCAAAGAAGATTTCGCTGCCGTCCCTGGATGCGCGCGCATCCTTGCCGGTCGCGCCATAGCCGCCAGTGAAGTAATCGAGCGCTTCGGCCCTTACGCCTTCCGGCAGCGTCACGGTCGCACTCGCCTCGTCGATCGGGAAATCCCACTCCGTACCGGTGACGTTCCAGTAGAGTTCGTCGTGATCGTCAAAGAAGCGGATCTGCCGGCCAGTCTCGTAGGTGAACTGGAAGGTATGCTCCCCCCGCTCCAGAAAGACCTCGGCCGAACCGGTGTAGATGCGGATGCCGCCGTTGATCGTCTCGGTGCGATAGGGCTCCTCCTCACCGTCACGCTCGACCGAGAGCAGCTTGAAATCGACCTTGCTGCGCTTGCCCTTCGCGTCGGTGAAGGTCAAAGGCATATCGCGATAGATACCTCGGCGGATCTTGTTGCCCTCGACCGTCGCCGTGATCGTCTCGGTCACCGTCATCGTGCCGTCCTTGGCGACATCGATGACGGAGCGATAGGCGGAGAAGACCTCCTCCGCCCGACCGACGCCTGCCGTTGCCAGCAAAAACACCAGAACGGCAAATGCGGCAGCGAAACGGACCATGCGGATCAAGCTTTCTTCCGGTTGAGGTTCAAGACACGAGATCGGTTCTTATGGGTGAGAACGGGATGCGCGCGGAAACCGCAGACACGGCCGCACATCCCGCACGGTATCAAGGCCGGTCGCCGGTGAATTCGACGCCGAGCGAAGCGAGTGCATCCCAATAGGCCGGGTACGTTTTGGCAACGCAGCCGGGATCTTCGATGGCGATGCCGTGGATCTTCAGGCCGGCAAGCGCAAAGCTCATGGCGATGCGATGGTCGGCGAAGGTGTCGATCGAGGCGGGCAAGGTCTGGCCGGCAAGCGTGGGATCGGAAGAGACGATCAGGTCGTCGCCTTCCTCGTGCGCCAGATCCGGCCGGATCGCGGTCAGACCGAGCGACAGCGCGCGCACGCGGTCGCATTCCTTGACGCGCAGGTTGGCGAGACCGACGAAGCGCACCGGCGTGTTGTTGAAGGCGGCAAGCACGGCGATCGTCGGGATCGCGTCCTGCATCTGCGAGCCGTCGATGACGGCGGGCAGGTTCGGGAAGCTCGCGATCACCGCATGGGCGCGGGCATCCGGCTGCGAGAAGGCGTCCGCCGGAACGCCGATATCGATGGCGCCGCCGGTCAGGACTTCCGCAGCCCAGAGATAGGTCGCCGCCGAAGCATCCGGCTCGATGACATAGTCGGCTGCCTTGTAGCCGGTCGGCGCGACCTGCCAGACGGAGGGGCTCAGCTGCTCGACTTCGGCGCCGAAGGCACGCATGGCGGCAACCGTTAGGTCGATGTAACCGCGCGCGCCGATCTCGTCGCCGGCAAGCTCGATGTTGACAGGACCCTTGGCGCCGGGGGCCGCCATCAGCAGGGCCGAGACATACTGGCTCGACAGGCCGGCATCGATGACGACGCGACCGGCCGGGAAGCCGCCGGTGCCTTTGACGGTGACCGGCGGGCAGCCGGTTTCGGAGGTGACTTCGACGCCGAGCGTTCCGAGTGCTTCGACCAAGGGCTTGATCGGCCGCTTGCGCATGTGCTGGTCGCCATCGACCACGACCGTGCCATCGACGAGCGCGGCAGCAGCCGTCAGGAAGCGTGTCGCCGTTCCGGCATTGCCGAGGAACAAGGGAGCTGCCGGCGGGAGCAACTTGCCCGTGCTGGTGACGACGAAGGTCGTTTCATCCGGCTCGCTGACTTCGACGCCCATCGCGCGCAAGGCTTCCGCCATGTAGCGGGTGTCGTCGCTCTTCAAGGCACCCGTCAGCCGGCTCGTGCCCTTGGCAAGGCCGGCCAGAAGCAGCGCCCGGTTGGTGATCGACTTCGAGCCCGGCGGGCGCACATGACCGCGGAGCGGGTGGTCGGTCGGCAGGATGGTCAGTTTTTTCATGCTATCGGAGGTCATCGAATAGGTCTCTTGATGCGAATGGCGCCGCGGCGGGATCCCGCGGCGAGGAATGTTCGGGAGGCGTGGCTGTCAGAACTTGACCTGCGGCACCGCGCGGTCGGCTTCGTTGGTGATCTCGAAATAGCCGGCTTTGACGAAGCGGAAGGCGTTGGCGATCAGGTTGGACGGGAAGCTCTCGACCTTGACGTTCAAGTCACGGGCCGCACCGTTGTAATAGCGGCGCGACATCTGGATTTCGCCTTCGATCGTTTCCAGCGAGCGCTGCAGCTCGGCGAAATTCTCGTTGGCCTTGAGGTCCGGATAAGCTTCCGCCAGCGCAAAGAGCTTGCCGAGCGCCTGGGAGAGCGCGCCTTCCGCCTGGGCCCGCCCCTCGACGTCGCCGGCTGGCACCGCCTGTGCGCGGTTGCGCATGGCGATCACCTCTTCGAACGTCGACTTCTCGTGTGCGGCGTAGCCCTTCACGGTTTCGATCAGGTTCGGGATCAGATCGGCGCGGCGCTTCAACTGCACATCGATACCGGACCACGCCTCCTCGGCGATCTGCCGCGCCTTGACGAGACCGTTATAGACGAAAACCAGATACAGAATCACGACGACGGCGATTGCCAGACCGATCATAGGGCACCCTCCAAAAACTCGCGCAGAGATTAGCATTCGCTTCTCAGCTTCAAAGCGCTTTCTGCAGCATTTGGCCAGAGAAACCTGCTCCTCCCCAATTCCCGCTGCACCGTGAACACTGTGTTTCCCGATGCCACGCCTTTTCACGTCAAAAGACCGGCTTTCCTGTTCCATCGGGAACGGCGACCGGACCGGCGATGGGCGATAGTCGGTTCATCGAACAACCCCGGAAACGAAGTGAAGACCATGAAAACGCTCGCAACTCTCATCAACGTGATCGCCTTTACGGCGCTCTTCGTTGCCTATGCGAGCGCGCATTCTCCGGAACGGCCGAGCGGTGTTCGCCGCGCTCTTCAGACCTACTCCGGTCAGGTCTATACCGGCGCCTATCCCACAATGAAGCCGTACTGCAAGAACGACGCCGGCACGACCTTCGTCATCTGACAGTCGAAGGTTCAGCGATCCGCGCCGCGATCGCCGCTGCCGCCTCATCAGCGCCGAGCGTCGTCACATCGATTTCAATCAATCGGTCGCTTCTGCCGCGCAGCAGCCGGTGCGCGCGCCGCAATCCCAGAAGAACTTCCGGATCGGTCAGCTTGTGCAGCTTGCTCCGGCCGGCGCGTGTCAGGCGCTTGAGATTTTCCTCGACGTCGCAATCGATCACGACCGCAACGAAGCGAGCGCCGCGTTTTTGCGCGAGTGCGGCGCAGTCCTCGAAGGCACGCGTGTCGGTGGCATCGTCCGAGAGCGCATCGGTGAAGATGAACGACCGTTCGGCTGCCGCCCTTTCCAGGTGCTCGAACACGCTTTGGCGGACCGCCGATCGAAGCGAGCGATAAAGCGGGTCACTGCGCGCAAACAGTGCCTCGGCCGGATTGATCAGCGTGTGATTGTCGGCGAGCCGCGCGCCCAGCCTTTCAGCAAGATGGCGCGCGATCGTCAGCTTACCGGTACCCGGCCAGCCGTTGATGTGAACGACAAGGCCGGACGGTTCTACGCTCAAGCGGCGTCCCGGTTGAGGTTCGCGCCACCGGCGTCGGTCAACAGGAAGGCTTCGCCGCAGGCCTTGGCGAGCGTGCGCACCCTAAGGATGTAGCTCTGGCGCTCGGTGACCGAGATCACGCCGCGGGCATCGAGCAGGTTGAACACATGGCTTGCCTTGATGCACTGGTCGTAGGCTGGGAAGACGCATTTGTGCAGGTGGTTGTTGCTGTGGTCGCCCGGTGCTCCGGCAGCCAGCAACGCCTGGCACTCGGCTTCCGCATCGATGAAGTGCTGATGCAGCATCGCCGTGTTGGCGTATTCGAAATTGTAGCGCGAATATTCCTGTTCGGCCTGCAGGAAGACATCGCCATAGCTGATCTTCTCGGCACCCTCGCGACCGTTGAAGTTCAGGTCGTAGACGTTGTCGACGCCCTGCACATACATGGCGAGGCGTTCGAGACCGTAGGTCAGTTCCCCCGAAACCGGCGAGCACTCGATGCCGCAGACCTGCTGGAAATAGGTGAACTGCGACACTTCCATGCCGTCGCACCAGCACTCCCAGCCGAGACCCCAAGCGCCGAGCGTCGGGCTTTCCCAGTCATCCTCGACAAAGCGGATATCGTGCAGCAGCGGGTCGAGGCCGATCGCCTCGAGCGAGCCGAGATAGAGTTCCTGCAGGTTGGACGGGTTCGGCTTCAGGATTACCTGATACTGATAGTAGTGCTGCAGGCGGTTCGGGTTTTCGCCGTAGCGGCCATCGGTCGGGCGACGCGACGGCTGGACGTAAGCCGCACGCCAGGGACGCGGGCCCAGCGCGCGCAGGGTCGTTGCCGGATGGAAGGTACCGGCGCCCACTTCCATGTCGTAGGGCTGCAGCACGGCGCAACCCTTATCGGCCCAGTAATTGTGGAGTGTCAGGATCAGAGCCTGAAACGAGCGCTTCGGGTTCATATGATCAGGCAGAGTGGTCATGGATCGCGTCCGGATTTCTTCTAGAAAATGTGCCGGACAGGTGCCACGCCTGATGACAGGGGTCAAGCGCTACGGCAGCGGGCGGGCAAATAGACCGCAGCCACACCGACGCGTTCCGACCGCCCTCACTCGCCGTCGCGCTTCAGCCTGTATTCGCCGGTTTCCGGGTCCTGCACCAACGTTCCCTGCGCCCCGGTCTGCTCCTCGCGGCGAGCCTGTTCGCGCTGGCGCGTCAGCTTCTGGGCATCCGCCACGAACTTGCGATAGCCGAGCCAGAAGACGAAACCTGCGATCAGGAGCAGGATGAGTTGCGGCATTTTCCCTCCAAGGACATTTCAGGCCGGGCAGGCATCAAAGCCCGAACCGCGCCCACAATGCCCTTTCCTCGATGGCTTCGGCAAGTCCCGCCGCTGCGGAAGCGGCCATTGGCTCGACCAGAGCACCGGCAATGGCCGCGCCGCTCTGCCGGCGGCCAAAAAGGCTGCGCACCGGCTGGATGAGCTCGAGCCGCGCCTTGTCGCCATAGCGCTTCTTCACCTCGCCGCGCAGATCGCCGAGACTATCGATGATGCCGAGCTCCAGCCCGCGCCGGCCGGTCCAGAAAAGGCCGGAGAAGATATCCGGATCGTCGGCGAGCAGCTGGCCGCGACGGGCCTTGACCATCTGGATGAAGGTATCGTGGATATCGAGCTGCAGGTTCTTCAGGAACGCGATGTCGTTTTCCTTTTCCGGCTGGAACGGATCGAGCATCACCTTGTTTTCGCCAGCGGTATAGACACGCCGCTCGACGCCGATCTTCTTCAGGAGTTCCGGAAAACCGAACCCGCCGGAGACAACGCCGATCGAGCCGACGATCGACGTCGGGTCGGCAATGATCTCGTCGCCGGCAAGCGCGATCATATAGCCGCCGGATGCGGCGACGTCCTCGACGAAGATCAGCACACGCTTTTTCTTCTCCTGGGCGAGATCGCGGATGCGTTGGTAGATCAATCGCGACTGCACAGGGGAGCCGCCAGGCGAATTGACGGAGATCGCGACAGCAGGCGCCTCCTTGATTGCGAAGGCCTTTTCGAGAAGCGGGGCCGCTGTCGCCAGGTTGAGCGCCGGCCGGAACTGACCGCCGCCGGCCATGATCGCGCCGTGGAGCCGGACGACGGGGATCGTCACGCCTTCCTTGCGAAAACGCTTGGGCAACAACCGTCTCAGGAACGCCTTCATTTCAACTCCTGCCTGCTGGGACATGCCATGATTTTGAGCCGGAACGACCGGAAATCATAGACATGACCGCGTCTCATCGGCGAAAAGCGGAATGCTTCGCCGGATCGCCCGCCAGGGGCTCTTCCATGCCATGTATGCACTGATGCGGCGAACGCAATGCCGCATACGGTAAATCAGCGGCGGCGATAGGCGGCGCGGCCATTGTTGAGGTCGTCGACATGGTCTGCGAAGCGATGCCCCTCCTCGTGCATGACGAGCGGGGCGCGGAAGACTAGCCGCTTGCGGCTCTGCTTGATCGCCGTCACCAGGATGCGCACGGCGTTTTCACCGACCCGCGGATGCAGCGCCGTGATCTCGATGCCGCCAAAGCGGCGGCCGCAAGCGGCGATGATCTCGGCGATCGATTCCGGCCGAGCGATCAACGACAGTTGCCCGCCGGGCTTCATGATCGCGCCCGCCGTCTTCACCCAGATCTCGAACAGCCCGTCGCTCATCGCATGGGCCTCGGCCTTGAGCGCATCCGGAGTCTTGCGGTCCGAGGCATCGTTGAAGGGTGGGTTCATGATCACATGATCGAAGCTGTCATCCGCCAGACCCGTCGCGACACGCGCCTTGCCGGTCAGTGAAACGTCGGCCTCAACGACCGAGACGCGCGAGGAAAAACGGGCGTTTTCGGCAAGCGCCAGGCTGCGGCGGGCAAACTCCGCCATAACGGGCGAGCGCTCCACCAGCACCACTTCCGCATCGTCGATCCGCGAGGCGACGGCCATGCCGGCTGCACCCGCGCCCGCACCGAGATCGGCGACCCGGCAGGGACGATCCGATGCAACGAGCGACGCAAGCAGCATGGCGTCCATGCCGGAGCGATGCCCCTGGCCGAGTGGCTGGACGACATGGAACTTGCCGCGGTGAAATGCATCGACGGTTTCGGTCGCAGCCGGCATCGGCTCCGTGCTCAAGGGCGCAACTCCGCCTCGAGCCCGGCATCGATCAGGATCCGGCGCGCCGCGTCCGCGTCTTCCTCGGCGACCAGAAAGCGACGGGGCAAGAGTCCGAGCGAGCCCTCAAGAATGCTCATCCCCTGGTCGGCGATGAGACTTGCGATGCCGGCATCCTTCATCAGGCTCTCGGCAAAGGAGAGCACGACGGCATCGTTGGTACGGATCAATTCCTTCATCCGGCGGTTTTTCCTGTCCTATTTCAGCAAGCGGGACAATTCGCCTCTTGCCGCACGGGACACCCCTTCCTATTGTCGAAAGCGACAATGAAAACAGGAGTCCCGGTGTGGGCGTAGTGATACCGCTGGAAGACAGCAAAAACAAACAGGCGTCCGTAAAGCCGCTCGTTGATCTGACCGCTGCGGACATGGAGCGCGTCAACCAGCTTATCCTGTCGAAGGCCGGCTCCGACGTTCAGATGATTCCCGAGGTCGCCAACCACCTGATTTCTTCGGGCGGCAAGCGCCTGCGCCCGATGCTGACGCTCGCCTCCGCTGCGATGTTCGGCTACGAGGGCGACGCCCACGTCAAGCTCGCAACCAGCGTCGAATTCATGCACACCGCGACGCTTCTCCATGACGACGTCGTTGACGAAAGCGACCTTCGCCGCGGCAAATCCACCGCACGCACGATCTGGGGCAACCAGGCAAGCGTGCTGGTCGGCGACTTCCTGCTCGGCCAGGCCTTCCGCATGATGGTCGATGTCGGCTCGCTTGACGCGCTCGACGTGCTGTCGACCGCAGCTTCGGTCATTGCCGAAGGCGAAGTGCTGCAGCTCTCCGTCGCCAAGAACATGGAAACGACCGAGGACGACTATCTCCAGGTCATCCGTGCCAAGACCGCAGCCCTTTTTGCCGCCGCGGCCGAAGTTGGGCCGATCGTTGCCCAGACCAGCAAATCGGACCGCAACGCGCTGAAATCCTACGGGATGAACCTCGGCCTCGCCTTCCAGCTCGTCGACGACGTGCTCGACTATGGCGGCTCGTCGAGCGACCTCGGCAAGAATGTCGGCGACGACTTCCGCGAGGGCAAGATCACCCTTCCGGTAATCCTCTCCTATCGCCGCGGAACGGCGGAAGACCGTGCCTTCTGGCGCGAGGCGATCGAAGGCGGCGACAGCAGCGACGCGAACCTCGACAAGGCACTCGGCCTGATCAAGCGCTATGGGGGCTTGAGCGACACCATCGCGCGCGCCCAGCATTACGGCACGATTGCCCGCGATGCGCTGGCGCCGCTGCCGGCGTCTCCCTGGAAATCGGCGCTCACCGAAGTCATCGACTTCTGCATCGATCGCGTCAGCTGACGGGCTCCGGGCAGGTCAGAACGAGCGACAGGATTTTCTTGCCGCGTTGCGCCAAAAAAGCCATTCTGTTCCTCAAGAGTTGCGTTGGGCTATATGTGGCTGACTCCGAAAACAACCCTTAGTGGTGCGAAAGCCGAGCAATCGGCGCGAAAGGTTTGACATGCGGCAAAAGACGATTCTCCGCCTCCTCAGCGGCGCAGCACTGCTGGCTCTCGCTGCTGTCAGCGGCGGCTACCCGGCATTTGCCGAGGAGAAGACCGCAGCCGTCGAGGAAACTGAGCCGTTCGACATCAAGTCGGTCAATACCTTTTCCGGCGCGTTTCTCGCTGCCCGCACCGCCGATACGGACCGCGACTTCGCTTCCGCCACAGAACTCTACCGCATCGCGCTGCAGTTCGAGCCGAACAACAACGACGTCAAGCAGCGGCTGATGATCACGCTTCTGATGGCGGGCCAGTTCGACGAAGGCGCGAAGATTGCCGAGCAGTTGAAGTCCGACCCGGCCGTCGAGCGCATCACGACGGTCATTCGCGCGATCGAGGCGATCCGCAAGCGCGAGTATCGCAACGCACAGAAGCTTCTGAACTACCAGGGTCCGAACGATCTCGACCGGCTGATGAACGGCCTGCTTTCGGCCTGGGCGAAATTCGGCCAGGGCAAGCCGAAGGAAGCACTCGCCGAGATCAACGGCCTTGACGGTCCTGAATGGTTCCGCGTGTTCAAGAACTATCATGCGGGCGCGATCGCGGTTGCTGCGGGTGACAAGCAGACGGCGCGCACCAGGCTCAACGATGCCATTCTCGACCGCGAGGGCGGAAGTGCCGCTCCCGACACCTTCATGCGCGCGGTCGAAGCGCTTGCCCGTTTCGAGGCGCGCGAAGGCAACAAGCAGAAGGCGCTCGATACCGTCGCCGTCGGCGAAAACATGGTCAACAACTACACGCCGCTGCAGGCGCTGAGGACCGATATCGAGAATGGTGTTCCGCAGGAACAGCAGGTCAAGAACGCCACCCAGGGCGCTGCGGCCGTGCTCTTCTCGATCGGTGCGGCACTCAACCGCGACGGCGCCGAGGACATCGTCTCGCTCTACCTGCAGACCGCGCGCCGGCTCGACCCTGACAGCGCCGACATCCTGGTCATGCTCGGCGGCATCGCCGAAAACCTGAAGAAACCGAACGAGGCGATCGAACTCTACAAGGCCATTCCCGAGACCTCGCCGATGCGGCGCGTTTCGGAACTACAGCTCGGGCTCAGCCTCGCCAGCATCGGCAAGGTCGACGAGGCGAAGAAGCACCTGAAGGCGCTCATCGACGTCGATCCGAAGAACATCCGCAACTATCTCGCCTATGGCAGCGTGCTTTCCGACGCCAAGGACTACAAGGAGATGGGCGAACTCTACGATCGCGCCGTCGAACAGATCGGCTCCGTCCCGAAGCGCAGCGACTGGACGGTGTTCTTCCAACGCGGCATCGCCTATGAGCGCCAGAAGCTCTGGGACAAGGCCGAGCCGAACTTCCGCAAGGCGCTGGAGCTCAATCCGGACCAGCCGCAGGTGTTGAACTATCTCGGCTATTCCTGGGTCGACATGAACATCAACCTCGAAGAAGGCCTGGAGATGATCCGCAAGGCCGTCGAGTTGAAGCCGGATGACGGCTATATCGTCGATTCCCTCGGCTGGGCCTATTTCCGCATGAACCGCTTCGACGACGCAGTCGTGGAACTGGAGAAGGCGGCCGAACTGATGGCCGGCGACCCGACGATCAACGATCACCTTGGCGACGCCTACTGGCGCGTCGGCCGCAAGCTCGAAGCCGTGTTCCAGTGGACGCAGACGCTCGAACTGAAGCCCGAGGAAGCAGAGATCCCGAAGATCAAGGCAAAGATCGAGAACGGCTTGCCGCCGCTCAAGGAAGCGGTCCCCGCCTCGGCCGATGCCAAGGAAACCGCGCCGAAGAAGGTGACCCCGGAAGCACCGGCGCCGGACAAGAAGTCCTGACCGTTCCATGTCGGAAGGTGACATCGCGGGCTTCGCGCTGACGCGTGCAGCCCCCGCCAAGATCAATCTGGCCCTTCACGTCGTCGGCCAGCGCGCCGACGGCCACCATCTTCTCGAAAGTCTCGTCACTTTTGCCGATTGCGGCGATCGCATCGGTCTCTCGCCGGCGGATGCGGATCGCTTCACGGTTTCGGGCGCGTTTGCCGCCGCGCTGCCGATGGATGCCGGCGCGGGCGGCAACCTGGTTCTAAAGGCACGGGACCTGCTGCGCGCCGAACTGCAGGCACTTGACCCCGACACGGCCGGGCCGGTCCACCTGCATCTCGAGAAGAACCTGCCGCTCGCCTCGGGCATTGGCGGCGGATCCGCGGATGCGGCGGCGACGCTTCTTGGGCTTCTCGATCTTTGGGGCGCGACGATCGAACCCTCCCGCCTCGGCGCCATCGCGCTGCAGCTCGGAGCGGACGTGCCGATGTGTCTTGCCGGCACGCCACTGCTCGCGAAGGGGATCGGCGAGGACATTACGCCGCTTGCGGATTTCCCCGCGCTGCCGGTCGTGCTGGTCAATCCGCTCGTCGCCGTCTCGACGCCGGTTGTCTTCCGGGCCCTCGCCAACAAGACGAACCCGCCGCTCGTTGCGCCTCACAGAGCCGGCACGGCGGCCGAGTGGATTTCTGCGATCGCAACGATGCGCAACGATTTGCAGCTGCCGGCAGAGGGCCTTGAGCCCGTGATCGGCACGGTCTGCAAGGCATTGACCGAAGCCGGATCGGCGCTCACGCGCATGTCGGGCTCAGGCGCCACATGCTTCGGCCTTTTCGACAGCGACGTGCGCGCGGCTGCGACAGCGCGCGCTCTTTCGGAGGCCTACCCCGGGTGGTACGTTCTCGCCTGCAGGACAGTGGGCAAAGGGAAATAGCATGGCCGGTATCGACGAAAAGCGTCCGTTCATTCCTGTCGGGATCGCCATCCTCACGGTCTCCGACACGCGCACGCGCGCCGACGACAAGTCGGGCGACACATTGGAAGCGCGGGTGCGTGACGCCGGCCATCGGCTTGAGGCGCGCGCCATCGTTTCCGACGACAAGACGAAGATCTACGACCAGGTAAAGGCCTGGACGCTCGATCCCAACATCGACGTGGTGATCACGACAGGTGGAACGGGCTTCACCGGGCGGGACGTGACGCCTGAGGCGCTGGAACCGTTGTTCGAGAAGCGCATGGACGGGTTCTCCGAAGTCTTCCACCGTATCTCCTTCGAGAAGATCGGCACCTCGACGATCCAGTCGCGGGCAACTGGCGGCGTTGCCAACGCCACCTTCATCTTCGTCCTTCCGGGTTCGCCCGGTGCCTGCCGTGATGCGTGGGACGGCATCCTCAAGCAACAGCTCGACTATCGGCACATGCCCTGCAATTTCGTGGAGATCATGCCGCGGCTCGACGAGCATCTGAAACGTGGCTGAAGAGCTTGGACCGTTCCGGCTTGGCCGACCTGTTACCTTAGTAACTGACGGTCGCTTCTCCTCTCGTTAGTCTCCAAGCGTTGACACAGCGAGGAACGACCGCCGCACGTTCTATTCCTCGCGCCGCAAGACCCTTCCGCCTCTGTCCCCCAGGCGGAATGCAATGTTGGATACGACGGGTAGCCAGAATGCTGCCCGGATAGAAATCTACCAAACAAGGTCATTTGAGAGCCGCTTGGAGGTGCCGTCCCCCCGGGACTGGCACCTTTAATTTTGCGCGCTACGAACCGGCGTTACCGCCTGGCTTCGACGGCGACCCAGGCCGGAACAAGTTCGGTCGAGAGCTTGCGGACAGAGCGGACATTCGTCATGGCATCCAGGCCCGTATTGCCGCGGGCGGCCGCAAGAGCATCGTTCTTGCGCAGGAGAAAGCCTGTCTCCAGCGGCTTTCCCCGCCGGGTCAGCCGGCGGAAGAAAGGCCTGCGATGCAGTCTCGAACCGGAGAAGCGGGCCGGTGCCTTGTTCATCGACACGTACTCGGCCAGTTCATCGATCCAGCGGCCGATCGGGCGGGCGCCCGGCTCCAGCAACATCAGCCATTCGCCACGCGCCGAACCCACCACATCGGCGAGATCCCAATCCCGGCAGAAACGGCATCCAGCGGCATCGGCCACATCGGACGAACCATCCTTCGAACCATGATCGAGGATGATCACATCGCTGACCAGCCCCTCCACGGCGCCGGCAACCAACACAGCAAGCGTCTGCGCCAGTTCGGCTTCGTTGTCGCGGGTTTCCATGATGATCGTGAGCATGGTTTCTCGTAACGCATCGGCACGGCAATTGCTACATCCAGGACATCGACCGAAGCGGTGCCTTGATCGACAAAACCGAAATTCCAATTTTTTGTTCTTGAATCGTTCTCTCATTCGCGATAGGAAAATAATCAGAACAAAACGGGATCAAATATCTGATTCCGGGGAGATTCCAATGACCGAGCTGTCTCAGATCAGGCAGGGTGCCCTTGCGCCCGCCAACACGGCAGATGTGGCCGAAGCGATGATGAGCGCAACGGGCCTCCGGATCGACATCGATCGCCGCCGGGGGCGCGGCGCCGGGATCAACATGTCCGGCAGGTTCGAACCGCGCAGCCGCGAGACGTTCGACGACGGTTGGGAAAGCCTGGAGGATCTGCCGCCGTTCAAGACCGAGGTTCAGGTCGAGAAGCCGCGCACGGTGATCACGAGGAACGAGTCTCCCGACATCTCCTTCGACCGCTCGATCAATCCCTATCGCGGCTGCGAGCATGGTTGCATCTATTGCTTCGCCCGCCCCACGCACGCGTATATGGGCCTATCGGCCGGCCTCGACTTCGAAGCGAAGCTGTTTGCCAAGCCGGATGCACCGCGACTTCTGGAGCGCGAACTGGCGCGGCAGGACTACAAGGTGAGGCCGATCGCCATCGGCACCAACACCGACCCCTATCAGCCGATCGAGAAGGAGTGGCGCATCATGCGCCAGATCCTCGAGGTGCTGCGGGACGCCAACCATCCGGTCATGATCGTCACCAAATCAGCGATGGTCACCCGCGATATCGATATCCTGGCGCCGATGGCGGAAAAGGGACTGGTTCGCGTCGGCATCTCCGTCACGACACTCGACCGGAAGCTCGCCCGCACGATGGAGCCGCGGGCCTCTACGCCGAGCAAGCGGCTGGAGGCGATACGCATGCTTGCCGAAGCGGGCATCCCGGCCGGTGTTCTCGTTTCCCCTATCATTCCGGCGCTGAACGACCACGAGATCGAGCGCGTGCTCGAAGGAGCAAGGACAGCCGGAGCAACGGAAGCAAGCTATGTCCTGCTGCGGCTGCCGCTCGAGGTCAGCCCGCTCTTTCGCGACTGGCTGCTGCGCAATTATCCGGACCGCTACCGGCACGTCATGTCGCTCATCCGCTCCATGCGTGGCGGCAAGGACTATGACGCCGAATTCGGCAAACGCATGAAGGGCGCCGGCCCCTATGCGTGGCAGATTGGCCGCCGCTTCGACTTGGCGGTCAAGCGCCTCGGCTTCAACCCGACGCGCCGGCAGCTGCGCGACGATCTCTTCGTGCCGCCGCTCGGAACGGGGGTGCAGCTCTCGCTTCTTTGAAGGCTTTCCGATCGCCTGGTAGCATCCGCAATTCGTAATCGGCGCGCAGCGAGAGATGATCGCCCCGCACCGCCAGGCGAACCCGATAGCGGGCGCCTCAGATCGCATAGCAGTTCCGGTGCCCCTTACCCGCCGTGGGCCCCGGTAATCCCCCGTCCGCCGCCGCACTCGGACTTGGGGGCTTGAAGAGAATCGGTCGATCATGCGAATTAGACTTATGTCTCGCAGATCGTCCGATTCTCCCCTTTTTCCCGATATCATCGAAGCGCCCGATTTCAGTTTCGAGCTTTCGGCCAAGGGCGATGGCTTCTGGCCGGTCGCCGGAGCGGATGAGGCCGGGCGTGGGCCGCTCGCGGGACCGGTGGTCGCCGCCGCCGTCATCCTCGATCCGGACGCCATTCCCGCGGGCCTCGACGACAGCAAGAAGCTGACGGCGCAGGCGCGCGAAAAACTGTTCGAAGAAATCCTCGCCACGTCCGAAGTGTCGATCGCCTCGGCTTCGGCCGGCACGATCGACGCCACCGACATCCGCAAGGCAAGCCTTGAAGCCATGCGGCGCGCCGTGGCCGGCCTGCCCTCGAACGCACGCTTCGTGCTCGTCGACGGCCGTGACGTGCCGCCCGGCCTCACCTGCCACGCCAAGGCGGTCGTCAAGGGCGATGCGCGGTCGCTGTCGATCGCCGCCGCTTCGATCGTCGCCAAGGTCACCCGCGACCGCATGATGGCCCGTGCCGATCTCGCACATCCCGGCTACGGCTTCGCGCTCCATGCCGGCTATGCGACGGTGACCCACCGTCGCGCCATCGAGACCCACGGCCCCTGCCCGCTGCACCGCATGAGCTTCCGGCCGCTGCGCCGGGACGACTAACCTTTGCGCAATCCCTGACCAGCGCTACGCAGGCGTTTTCGGTTCCGCTTCCGACATATCTCGTCAACAGCTTTTCTCGCGTCAAAAGCCATACCGGCGGCGCGCGTGCTGACGTGCGCTACGCTAGCCCTTGAACACTGGTCCTACTTCGGCGGCCGAACCTGATGTGGCGAAACGCCTACGCAAATCTCTGACGGAGGCTGGCGCCACCCATTGTTCGGGCCAGCGCGTTCTCTGCAGACAGGCATAAAAAAAGCCCCGCACGAAGCGGGGCTTTCTTCAATCGAATGTCCGAGCGCTTAGTTCAAGCGTGCCTTGACGTCGCCAAGTGCCTTCTTGAACAGATCGCTCTGGGCGCCGGCGTCCGCCTTGGCGGCAATGACCTTCTCGGCAGCGGCGATCGCGAGATCGACGGCAGCGGAACGAACCGCGTTGATCGCGTCGCTTTCGGCCTGCTTGATCTTCTGTTCCGAAAGAGCCGTGCGACGAACGACGTATTCCTCGGTCTTCTGCTTGGCTTCCGCGGTCAGCATTTCGGCTTCGCGCTGGGCGGCAGCGACGATGCCGGCAGCTTCCGCTTCGGCATCCTTGCGCTTGCGCTGGTACTCAGCGACGAGGCCCTGTGCTTCTTCGCGCAGGCGCTTGGCTTCGGTCAGCTCGTTGCCGATCTTTTCGGCGCGGGCGTCGAGCGCCTTGCCGACCATGCCCGGAACCTTGAGATAGGCAATCAGGACGAAGAACAGGATCAGGCCAACGAAGGCATAGAAAGTTGCATCAAGATGCATAGTTCAGTGCTCCTCAGTTGCCAGCCGATGCCTTGACGGCAGCGGTGATCTCGGCCTTGGTGACGGTTCCGCCGATCAGCTGCTTGACGACAGCCGTTGCGGTTTCCTCGGCGATGGCGCCGACGTCGGCCAGTGCTTTTGCCTTGATGTCGGCGATGCGGTCTTCTGCAGCCGAGATCTTCTTGGCAAGGTCGGCTTCGACGGCGGTGCGGTCAGCATTGGCCTTGGCTTTTGCGGATTCGCGGGCGTCGTCGGCGATCTTGTGACCCTTGGACTTGGCGGCTGCCAGGTCCTGCTCGTAGGAAGCGATGGCAGCGTCGGCTTCGCCCTTGAGGCGGGACGCTTCATCGAGATCCTGAGCGATCCGATCGTGACGGGTTTCCAGAATTCCGCCGATGCGCGGAATGATGACCTTCGACATCAGGAGATAGAAGAGGCCGAACGTGATCGCGAGCCAAAGCAGCTGCGATGCGAAATGGGTCGTATCGAAGGGCGGGAACACGCCGGAGCCAGCCTCGCCTTCGTGAGCCACACCCGTTTCGGTGTGCACCTCACCGGCCGCAGCGGCATCGTGTGCTTCGGCGCCTTCAGTGGTGGTTGACTGCTGGGCATAAGCCGCGGTCACAAACATGCTCACCTCCAGGTGCACTCAAGAATATGCGCGGCCGCGACCTTTTGACGGGTCGCGGCCGAAACTCCAGCCGATATTAGACGGCGAAGAGGAGGAGCAGGGCTACGAGCAGCGAGAAGATGCCCAGAGCTTCCGTAACGGCGAAGCCGAATACGAGGCGGCCGAACTGGCCGTCAGCAGCCGACGGGTTACGCAGCGCGCCAGAGAGGTAGCTGCCGAAGATGTTGCCGAGGCCGAGAGCCGTGCCGGCCATGCCGAGGCAAGCGAGACCTGCGCCGATGTACTTTGCTGCTTCCGCTTCCATGTTTGAACTCCTTCGAATGGTGTTGCGGCTTAGGATTGCGCTTCCGGCGGAGATCCGGCCGGAAGCAAGCGACTGTTATTCCTTAGTGGCTTCCGGGATGGACAGCGTCGTTGAGGTACATGCAAGTCAGTACCGCGAAGACATAGGCCTGGAGGAAGCAGACGAGGAACTCAAGACCGGTAATGGCGACGGTCATGATGAGCGGCAGGATGGCGCCACCGATGCCGACCGCGCCGAGGGCGCTGAGCGAGGTGACGAAGCCTGCGAAGACCTTCAGCGTGATGTGCCCGGCCAGCATGTTGGCGAAAAGACGGACCGAGAGGCTGATGGGGCGGGAAAGGAACGAGATGACTTCGATCGCGACGACGAGCGGCAGAAGGACGCCAGGAACGCCATGCGGCACGAAGAGCTTCAGGAAGCCGAGACCGTGCTTGTAGAAACCGTAGAGAATGACGGTACCGATGACGAACAGCGCCAGAGCGAAAGTGACGATGATCTGGCTGGTGACCGTGAAGAAGTAGGGCATCATGCCGAGCAGGTTCGCCGTCAGGATGAACATGAACAGCGAGAACACCATCGGGAAGAACTTCATGCCGCCGCTGCCGGCACCTTCGCGCAGCATCGAGGCGATGAATTCGTAGGACATTTCCGAGACCGACTGCATGCGGGTCGGGATAAGACCGCGCTGCGACGTCGTCAGATAAAGAAAGCCTGCGGCAACACCCACGGTCGCAGCCATGAACAGCGACGCATTGGTGAAGGAAAAGTCCATTCCGCCAATTTCGATCGGGACAATCTTATTGACCAGGAACTGGTGGGTCGGATCGTTTGACACCGCGCTTCTCTTTCGTTCTACCCGCCCGAGAGCGGAAACCGTTTTCTTCGGGGCAACGCCTCAGCGGGCGTCGCCGTCCTTCTTGTCATTCCCAGAACCGCCTCTTCCGGCTTCCGGTGTCGCCACCATACCGGCCGAGCGCAGCACATTCAGCACGCCAGCGCAGAAGCCGAGAAGCAGGAAGATAATCAATCCCCACGGCCCTGTACCCGCAAAGTGGTCCAAAAGATAGCCCAGAAACGCCCCGACAACGATGCCGGCGATGAACTCGCTCGAGAGCTTCATCGCCGCCGCATAACCTTTACGGCTTTCGGCGGCCCTGGCTTCCGCTACATCAGGCGTATTGGGCCTCTTGGCCTCAATCTTGTCGCCGAGCTGCTTCAGCCGCGCTTCCAGACTTTCTTCAGGTTTCTCCGCCACGTGGCTACTCCCTTGTCGTCCTTATCGGGTCTCAGACCGCGATTTCGGTCATACAATAGGCCTTCGCACAAGCCACGTTTCGGCCCCATTTGAAGTCGCGCGCAACATAGTTTTAGGCACCCGCATAGTCAAGGCGTGCAGGTCGCTTGATCGTGGACAATGTTTTCCATGAAATTCAATGGGTTAAGCACACGTTCATCGATCTTCGACAAGGTCGCGGCAGGATTCCGGCCGGAGACCGGCGGGAATCCCCCCTTCCGCGTGTGCGCAGGAAAGGCGGCGGAATCGCGTCGGGCGCGGATCAGCTCCAGCCGCCGCCATAGGTGCGATAGAATATATGCATGCCGATCTTGCCGACCCGCTTCATCGTCTTCGCCCACGGCGGATTGACGTAGGTTGCGTGGTAATGGGTGGCAGAGCCCACTTCCGGCAGCCAGATCTTGCCGGCGGTGACGGCCATCGCAACTTCCTTGGCGGTCTTCCAGTGCGAGCGGGAATAAATAAGGTCGCGGATCATGTCGCAGGCGAAGGAAAACTGGCAACGGTTGCGCCAGGCCTTGTTCTGATAAACAACGCCGCAGATGGTCTTCGGATAGGTGGGATTGCGCACGCGATTGAGAATCACTTGCGCGACCGCGGCCTGACCCTTGAGCGGCTCGCTACGGGCTTCGAAGTAGATGCCTTCAGCCAGGCAGGTCTGCTCTTCCTTGCTGAAGACCGACCCCGGCAATGCGGTGGCGGCCCAGGCGTGGTCGTCCGGCGCAATCTCGGGAATGAAGCGACCGGCGTTCCTGTCTTCGCGCAGGATCGAATCGAAGGGCGATTCACGCGCGTAGTCCGGCTCGGGCCGGACGTAAGCAGTCGCAAGAATGTCGGGGCGATCGTTGGTAACGAGCTTGGCCAGCATCGGCGAAACGCCGGGCTCCGCCTTTGGCGGCGTCTTCCGGTAGAAGGCGGTGGCGATCTCGATCTCCTTGCCTTCGATGCGGGACTTGGCGAAGACCATCTTCTCCCCCTCCCCCAGGCTTGGCTCCATCAGGGAGCTGGTGCGCTGCAGGATGGAGCCGGCGGAGAAATCCTTGGGCGGCGTTACCGGGGTCACGGCAACGACGCGACCCTTCTTGGCCTGACGGTTGACGCGGTCTTCGTCGGGCGTGCCCGAATGTTTGGTTTCCGCGGTCAGCGCGACGCGGCTGCCGTCCGGCATGGTGATGCCGGCGCCGCCGTCAAGCGCGCCCGTGGTGACCGGATCGGCAAACACCATTTCGGCTTCGTGGATCGAGCCGGCCGGCGACGGCGTCATATACATGCGCCAGCGCTCGCCGCCCCGGTTGATGCCGGACAGGAAGGTCGCGAGGTCGGCATAGGCCACAGACGAGGGAAAGCCGAGATAAAGCGCAAGGCCGATGATCGCGGGCGCCATCCAGGCGGACGGGTTCAGGCGAGACTTTAGACGCAGGTTCCGACTCTTACGCACCAACCGACTCCACGCAACGCTATCAGGCGGCACGGCTTCGCCCGCGCCGGCTATGCGCCAGCGTCGAGAATTCCGCGCGGGAAGATTAGACAATCAAGCAGCCGGACACTTCGCCGGGACCGCTCCGTTCGTGCTTTGAAAATGAAGCATTAACCTTGATGTTTGGTTAATGCGCGATCGCTGAAAGGTGGATGCCCCCACAACGCAACGAAGCCGCCTCCCCATCGGAAGGCGGCTTCGTTGCGTTGTATATCCGGCCCATCCCGCGGCCCGGCCAAGGACCGGGCAAACGTCAGATGATCACGTGCGAGCCGAGTTCGACCACGCGGTTGGTTGGCAGGCGGAAGTAGTCCGACGGATCGATTGCCGCATTCGCAAGCGCGATGAACAACCGGTCCTGCCAGTGCGGCATGCCGCTCTCGGCATCGGGCACGAGCTTGCGGCGGCCGAGATAGAAGGACGTCGACATGATGTCGAACTTCAGGCCCGACTTGCGGAAGAGACCGAGCGCCTGCGAGACGTTCTGCGTTTCCATGAAGCCGAAGCGCATTTCGAGCAATGTGAACCGGTCCGACAACGGCTGCATGCTCACCCGTTCCGACTTCGGCACCTTCGGCGTATTGGCCGTGCGGATCGTCAGGATGAAGTTCTGATTGTGCAGCACGTGGTTGTGCTTGATGTTGTGGAGCAGTGCGGCCGGCGTCGATTCCGGATCGCTCGTCAGGAACACGGCGGTTCCGGGCACGGCCACCGGCGCATGTTCGCTCTTGCGCTCGATCGACTTGATGAAGCTCGCCAGCGGAATGTCGATGTGGCGGGTCTTGGCGTGCAGGATTTCGGTGCCGCGCCGCCAGGTCCACATGATGATGATGAAGGTGGCGGCGATCAGCACCGGAACGTAGCCGCCGTCGTGGATCTTCAGCATGTTGGCGCCGAGGAAGATGAACTCCAGCGCGAAGAGCGGCAACAGCACAGCGGCGGCCGCAAGCGCCGACCAGTTCCAGCGCATGCGCAGGAACTCGAAGGAAAGCACCGTCGTCACCACCATCGCGCCGGTCACCGAGATGCCGTAGGCGGTCGCCAGCGATTCGGACGAACCGAAGACGAAGACCAGCGCCATGACGCCGAACATCAGGAGCGTGTTGACGTTCGGCAGGTAGATCTGGCCAGTATGGGTCTCGGACGTATGGAAGATCGCCATGCGCGGCAGGAAGCCGAGATGGATCGCCTGGCGCGTCAGCGAGAAGGCACCGGTTATCACCGCCTGGCTGGCGATGATGGTTGCCGCCGTCGCCAGAATGACCACTGGCAGCAGTGCCCATTTCGGGAACATCAGGAAGAACGGGTCGGACATCGCTTCCGGGTTCTTCAGGACGAAGGCGCCCTGGCCGAGATAGTTAAGGGTCAATGCCGGAAAGACGATCAGGAACCAGGCCCACTGGATCGGCCGGCGGCCGAAATGGCCAAGGTCGGCGTAGAGCGCCTCTGCACCGGTCACCGTCAGGAAGACGGCGCCGAGCACGATGATGCCGACATAGCCTTCGCTGAGCATGAAGCTCACGGCGTAGTAGGGATTGAAGGCCTTGAAGATCGATAAGTCGTCGGAGATGTGCACGAAACCGATGCCGCCCATCACCAGAAACCAGACGAGCGTGATCGGACCGAAGAAATTCGAGACCGCCGCGGTTCCCTTCGACTGCACCGCAAAGAGCATCAACAGGATGACCACCGCGATCGGCACGACATATTCCGACAGCGCCGGCGTCACCAGCTTCAGACCTTCGACCGCCGAAAGAACCGACAGCGCCGGCGTGATCATCGCGTCGCCGATAAAGAGCGCGGCGCCGGCAATGCCCATGAAGAAGAGGATGGCGGCGTGGCCGTTGGCGGACTTCATCAACAGGGCAAGCAGCGACAGCGTACCGCCCTCCCCCTGGTTGTCAGCGCGCAGAAGAAACAGCACGTATTTGATCGTGACGATGATCGTCAGCGTCCAGATCATCAGCGAGATCAGGCCGATGATCTCCGCATCGGTCACACCGTCATGGGAAACCGGGCGCAACGCTTCGCGAAAGGCATAGAGCGGGCTGGTGCCGATATCGCCATAGACGACACCGATCGAACCAAGCCCGAGAACCAGCAGACGGCGCAGGTCCTTCGGCTCATGAGTGGAAGGGGCATGCGATTGGGTCATGCAAACCTACTGGCGTTCAAAGCCAGCCTTTCCAGCGGAAAAAGAAAAAGGGGATCACGGCCGATATCACCATCGCCGCGATCGCCCAGGGATAACCGAATTGCCATTCCAGCTCGGGCATGACGCGGAAGTTCATGCCGTAGACAGAGGCGACCAGCGTCGGCGGCAGAAGCACGACCGACGCGATCGAGAAGATCTTGATGATGGCGTTCTGCTCGACGTTGATCAGGCCGAGCGATGCATCGAGCAGGAAGGTAATGTTGCCGGAAATGAACCCGGCATGTTCGGACAGCGATTGGATGTCGCGCGAAATCGAGCGGCAGAGTTCGCGCGTTTCCTTGTCGTCCTGCACCTGCGGAACGGTGTAGACGAATGTCAGCAGGCGCGAGAGCGAGGCGAGGCTGTCGCGGGTCTTGGCGACCAGACGATGATGCCCGGCAACGTCGCGCAGGCGCGCCTCGAGAAAATGCGGCGGGCGGCGCTTGCCGGCGGCCTTGTCGCCGAAGACGGCGATCGACAGATCGTCGATCTTGGTCACGGCCTCTTCGAGAATTTCGGCGGTCCGGTCGGCGATCGTTTCCAGGAGCCGGGTCAAAACCACCGCGCCGTCTCGGCAATTTCCGGGGAAGCGGTGCATCGACGCCTTGAAGAGGGCGAAGGATCGGGGCTCGGCATAGCGGATGGTGACGAGCCGGCTACCCGCCAGGATGAAGCCGATGTCGGTCAGGCCGGGTATCTCCGTGTCCGAACGAAACACCAGTGACGCCGTCATGAACACGGCGTTCTCCTCGATATAGAGACGGCTCGAAGGCTCGATGTCCTTGAGGTCGTCGCGCGTCGGGATGGAAATGCCGAGCAGCTTTTCCATCATCAGATCTTCCGCCTTGTTCGGCTCGACCAGATCCAGCCAGATGAGGTCCGAACGCAAGCTCTCGGGCGGGTCGGCGGGCGTCAGGACGACGGCCGTGCCATCGGCGCAATAGCCGGTGATCATGCGAGCGTCCTCGTCATGCCAACCTTAGGGTCGAATGGAAGAGGCGAAAGGTCGTGCGCCACAAAATACCCACAATAGAGATCCATCGGATGGGACGTTCCGCCAGTCAGGACAAAGTCTTCAACTCAGTCATCGCGAGAGGCCAAGATCTCGGGCGAGAGGGCGTCAAGTTGGGCACCTTCGCAAGTGCGGCAAGGCATATGGCGCAACGCAAACGCAAAATCAATGCCCTCTTGCAATCCGGCACGCGGGCATGCGCCGCCAGTTCGGCGCCACCCTATAGCATGTTTGCTTAAATCAAAACCGAATCAAGGGCAAAACGATTCGTGCCCGGCAGCCGGGCAGAACCGCTTCGAGACAAACTACTCGAACACGATGTTCGGCGCGGCGCGGCTCTTGTCCTGCTGCGTGGCCGATACCTGTTCCCAGACCTTTGTCGCGATATCGCGGTAGACGCGCGCGACCTCGCCTGCCGGGTCGGAGGCGACCAGCGGCGTTCCTGCATCCGACGTCTCGCGAATTCCCATCGTTAGCGGCACCTCGCCGAGGAAGGGTACGCCGATGCGTTCTGCCTCCTTGCGGGCGCCGCCGTGCCCGAAGATGTCGTAGCGGTTTCCGGTGTCGGGCGCGACGAAGTAGCTCATGTTCTCGACGATGCCGAGCACCGGGACTTCCACCTTGCGGAACATGGCAAGGCCCTTGCGCGCATCGATCAGCGCCAGGTCCTGCGGCGTCGAGACGATGACGGCACCGGCAAGCGGCACCTGCTGGGCCATGGTGAGCTGGGCGTCGCCCGTGCCCGGCGGCATGTCGACGACGAGCACGTCAAGATCGCCCCAGGCGACCTCGCGCAACATCTGCAGAAGCGCCGACTGGATCATCGGTCCGCGCCAGATCATCGCCACTTCCTCATCGACGAGGAAACCCATGGACATGACCTTGAGGCCGTAATTTTCCATCGGGCGGATGAGCCGGCCCTCGATCTGCTGCGGCCGGCCGGAAATCTTCAGCAGCCGCGGCATCGAGGGGCCGTAGATATCGGCATCGAGCAGACCGACTTTCAGGCCGTTTGCCTGGAGTGCCAGCGCCAGATTGACCGACGTGGTCGACTTGCCGACACCGCCCTTGCCCGAAGCGACGGCGATAATCGCGCCGACGCCGGGGATCCCCGCCTTGGCGGGCGGTCCGCCAGCCGGACGCGGGGCGTGGGAGTGGCCTGCATGGGACGGTGCCTGCGGCTGCGGGCGCTGCACCGGCGCGCTGCCTGCGGCTGCCTTGCGATCGGCCGTCAGAGCGACCATTGCCGCGGTGATCCCGGGAATGTCACGCACCACGCGCTCGGCTGCAGCCCGCATCGGCTCCAGTTCCTTGGCGCGTTCGGCCGGCACGGTGATCGAGAAATAGGCCTTGCCGTCGGAGATGAAGACATCAGACACGAGCCCGAGGTCGACGATATTGCCTTCCATGCCCGGGCCACGCACCGTGCGCAACTTTTCAAGCACCACTTCTTTCGTGACTTCCGGCATCGCGCCCTCTCATTCTTTTGTTATCTCTTAGATAGTCGAGGCGGGGCGCTTCGCCAATGCGACATATCGGAAAAAGGAAGGGCCACCACCCGCCTCGGTGTCCGTACATCCGGGATCACCTTCAAGGCGGGCAGTGGCCCTTTCGGTCGCGACCTTCTTGGGCGCTGTCTTCTTTTTAGTCCCCTCTGGACATGCCAATAGAAATGCAGGATGCGTGCCAGTTTCAGATCTGGCGGAAATAGGCAGCAATTTCAAAAAGATAATCTCGACCGCCATTCATCGGCCGGCGATGGCATATGCCCAGTTTCTGAGCAACCGTCTGCAAATCGTCCAAGGATGGAGCAGATCGCCCAGATGACGGAACCTTGGCGACAGCATGCCGGGCTTCCCCAAGCTTCTTTCGATCGCATCAGGTCGAGGACATTCAGGAAGAGGCTTGCGGCGCAGGGCCGACTTGGGGCTAGCTGATGTAGCCCTTCTTCATCGCCTTCACGACCGCCTGAGTGCGGTTGACGGCGTCGAGCTTCTTGGTCACGTGGTTGAGGTAGTGGTTGACCGTATGCTCGGAGAGCCCGAGGATGCCGGCGATCTCGGCGCTGGTCTTTCCGGCAGCCGTCCAGCTCAAACACTGGATCTCGCGCTCCGAAAGTGCTGCGCCGCTACTCTTCCACACGGAGCCGATTTCGGCGAGGCGGTTATAGACATGGATTGCAATCATCTGCAGTTCCATGGTGACGGTCATCGGCAGTTCGACCAGCGGGCCCATCAGGATGACAGCGCCGCGGCCGCCCTCGGCGTCATGAACCGGGAAGTAGCTTGCCTGGAAGATACCGTTCTCGCGCAGCATCTCGATGTATTCGGCCGCCGATTCCGGTTTGCCGCCCTCTCCCTCCCAGGCTGCAAGCGTCACCTGGAACGGCGTCGTCGTCTCGCGCAGGCGGCGCACGCCGGTGCTGAAGCGCAGCATCGACAGGCTGTCATACTTGTTCAGCAGCTCGGCCGGCATGTTGGAGATGACGGTGCTCGCGGCGAGGCGCTCCACGTCGATCGAGGGGATCGAGCAGATCAGAAACGTCTTGAAGCCAAAAACCTGCGTGATCCGCCGCATATAGCGGATGATATCGAACTGGGTCTCAAGCTTTGCGATCTCGGACGCGAAATCGCCGCCCCGGGGCAGATCTGCGTCAGTCATCCCGGTCGTCATCGTATCCTGCATTCGCGCGTTCCATGGCATTCATCACGTATCAAATAGACCGAGCCGCCTGCCAATGCCAACAGATGATCGAAAATCCCTGCCGCTTCGACCCAAAAGTCTGTGTATTTCCCCTCGTGAAGGCCGATATTGCCATCAGCTCGCGCGCGACGCGTGCCGGCGATCAGTTGATCAACCCGGCGCGCACGGCCTTTGCGACGGTCTGAACGCGATTGACCGAATCCAGCTTGCGCGTTGCCCGGTTGAGGTAGTGGTTGACGGTATATTCGGACAGCGCCAGAATTTTCGCCATTTCACTGGTGGTCTTGCCGGCGGCCGCCCAGCGCAGGCACTCGACCTCGCGGCGTGAAAGGCTTCCCGCACCGCGCTTGTCGCGATCGCGCACCTCCATGTATTTGCTGTAGAGCACGCCGGCCCAAAGGTTGAGCTCCTGAAGCTCGTCATTGGAAACCACGGGACGGTCGCCGCCAAAGGCGATCGCGGCGCGGTGGCCGCTCGCATCGTGCACCGGCAGATAGAGGCCGCGCGGCATGTTCGCCTGCTCGAAGACGCAGACCGCCGCATCGCCCTTGCCGTCGGCTCGGCGGCGCGCAAGCTGGTGCGCGTCGTAGGTAAAGGGGATGGTGCTGCGCCGAAGCCGCTGGATCACCGGGCTGCCATTGATCAAGCCGGCACTGTCATAGCCTTTGAGAAAGGCGGCCGGGTAGTTCGTCATCAAGGCGTTGACGGACAGGCTGTTGCTCTCCGTTTCCGGAATGGCAAGCACCAGGAAACCACGGAAACCGTAGGAATCCGCAACCTGGGCGATCACGCGCCTGATATCCTCTTCGCAACAAATCGGCCCACGGATGGTTCGCCCATCAGGAAGCGCCAACGCCGACAAATTCGCGCTGAAATCAATCATCTTCCGCCCTTTTCCACATCCGGTTCCATGCGGGAACCGGCCGCTGACGCCGCATGAAGATCACGTCAAAAATTTATACCAATACCAAAAACGAACCAGACTAAGACCATCCACGAACCTGAGTCTGATATATTAAAGCTATCGAGCGAGACGCGCCACGTCCAGTCGATGTTTCTAATTTACCGTAAAGTGAATTCAAGGTCCACCACGGCCGGGCCCAAGACGGATCGCCGCGTCCTCGCCAACCGCTTGCGCCGCTGCCCGAACCGCTGCCGCCCAGGCCGACAATTGTTCCATGGTCACCCGATAGGCGGGCCCGGTCACCGACAGGCCGGCCGCAAGTTCGCTGCCGGGAATGAGGATAGGTGCTGCAACGCAGCGGATCTCCGTTTCATGTTCCTCGCGGTCGAAGGCGTGGCCGTCGCGCCGGATTTCCTCGATCTCCGCCAGCAAGGTGGCGGCCGAGCGATGGGTGTGCGGCGTGAAGGCCTGAAACTCGGTTCGGGCCAAAATACCTTCCAACTCCGGCTGTCCAAGCAAGGACAGGGCCGCCTTGCCGATGCCAGTGCAATAGGCCGGCGACGCCTTGCCGATCTGCGAACTCATGCGCACCGTCTGGCGGCTTTCTACCTTGTCGACATAGACGATCTCGGTCTCGCGCAGAATGCCGAGATGCACGGTCTCACCGGTCAGTTCGTGCAATCGCTGCAGGTGAGGCTCGGCAACGTCGCGAAAGCGATTGGCGGACCAGGAACGATAGGCCAGCGTCAGCAGCCGAAGGCCAGGCTCATAGGAGAGGTCGCGGCGCTGGATCAGCAGTCCTTCCTCGACCAGATGGCTGAGCAGCCGGTACAACGTGCCGCGCGGCTGGCCGGACCGGGCGAGAATATCGGTAAAACGCTGCGGGCCATCGGCGGTGACCACCGCTTCCAGGACGGTGATTGCCTTGCCGAGCGTGCCCGTGCCAGCCTCCGCACGCACTTCGTCCCCTCCGCCTGCCGCTTCATCCGTCATCGTCGCTCGCTTGTTTGTTTCCGATTGCAGTCGCGCGATCGGGCGCGCGACCTTGACAAGGTAGACGCTTCGACGTGATAATTCCATATAATAAAATCAAGTTCCAAATAATGGAACAAATCTTCACCATAGGACTGATCGGGGATACAGGAATATGCCGGTGCCGAAGGCACAATTTCATGATCTCAAAGACCGCGCGGTGCTGGTCACCGGTGGCGGTTCCGGCATTGGCGCAGCGCTTGTCGAGGGTTTCGTCGACCAGGGTGCACGGGTGGCCTTCGTCGATATCGACGAGAGGGCAAGCCTCGACCTCGTCGAAAGGCTCGCCATCAAGGCAAGCACGGCACCGGTCTATATTCCCGCCGATTTGCGCGACATCGAAGCGGTAAAAAAGGCCGCGCAGACTGCGGCGGCCGCTCTCGGCGCGCTCCACGTGCTCGTCAACAATGCGGCGCGCGACGATCGCGAGCCACTGGAAAGCGTGACCGAAGAGAGCTGGGACGAGAGCCAGGCGGTCAACCTCAGGCACCTCTTCTTCATGAGCCAGGCGGTTGCGCCGCATATGCGCGAAGCCGGCGGCGGGTCGATTGTCAATTTCTCGTCGATCGCCTATCTGCTCAACATGGCCGAAATCCCGGCCTATGCGACGGCGAAAGCCGCGATCGTCGGCCTGACCAAATCGCTCGCCGGAAAGCTCGGCCAGGACAACATCCGCGTCAACGCGATCCTGCCCGGCATGATCGTCACCGAGCGCCAGAAACGGCTGTGGCTGAGCGACGCGGCAATCGCCGGCATGCAGGAACGGCAGTGCCTGAAGCGCAGCCTCACCGCCGACGATCTCGTCGGCCCTTGCCTTTTTCTCGCGTCGGCGTGCTCGTCGGGCATGACCGCGCAAACAATGATCATCGATGGAGGCGCACTTTGATGACGGCAGCCTATTATGCCGCGGTCGACTGGGGAACCACGAGTTTCCGGCTGTGGATCATCGGCGAGGACGGCTCGGTGCTCGCCGAGCGCCGAAGCGGCGAAGGCATGACCACGGCCAACAAGGCCGGGTTCCATGCGATCCTCGAAAAGCACCTGGCCGCCGTCGATGCGCCAGGCCACCTGCCGGCGATCATCTGCGGCATGGCCGGGGCCAAGCAGGGTTGGGTGGAGGCCGGCTACCTCGATACGCCGGCCGCGCTCGCCGATATCGCCTCCCATGCCGTGGCAGTGCCGGATCTCGATCGCGACATCCGTATCCTGCCGGGTCTGGCGCAGCGTGATCGGCGGCACCCGGATGTGATGCGCGGCGAGGAGACGCAATTGCTCGGCGCGGCAAGCGACCTCGGTCGCGGTCTACATCTCGTCTGCATGCCGGGCACACACAGCAAATGGGTGCGGCTCGAAGACGGCGCCGTCAGCGGCTTTTCCACCTTCATGACCGGCGAATTGTTCGACGTGATCTCCAAGCACTCGATCCTCAGCCACTCGATCGCCGACGCGCATGCGTTTACCGGCGATCATCCCGCCTTTGCGGCGGCGGTGGCCGAGGCACGCACAAATCCGGCGCTCGCCACCAGCCTGATCTTCGGCGCGCGCTCAGGCCAATTGCTGCACGGCGCAAGCGCGACCGACGCCAAGGCATTGCTGTCGGGCACGCTGATCGGCCTGGAGATCGCCGGCGCGTTGGCTTCAGCCAAGACGATCGACAGCATCTGCCTCGTCGCCTCCGGATCCCTTGGTACGCTTTATCAGGCTGCGCTCGAAAGCCTCGACTGCCCTCTTCAGGTGGTCGATGCCGACACGGCCGTCCGCTCCGGCCTTTCGACCGCCGCCCAGGCGATCTGGCCCCTCTGAACGAAAGACACGCTCATGACCCGCATTCCCTTTCCGTCGATGAAGTACCCGCTGATCGCGATCCTGCGCGGCCTCAAGCCCGAGGAAACCGCAGGCGTCGTTGGTGCCCTGATCGAGACCGGCTTCTCCGCGATCGAGATCCCGCTGAATTCGCCCGATCCGTTCCGCTCGATCGAGACGGCAGTGAAGATGGCGCCCGAGGGATGCCTGATCGGCGCCGGCACGGTGCTGACGACGACACAGGTGGAACAACTCGCCGATGTCGGCGGCCGCCTGATGGTGAGCCCCAATGTCGAGCCGGCGGTGATTTCTCTCGCCGCCAAAAAGGGCATGGTGACCATGCCAGGCGTGCTCACCCCGACCGAGGCGCTTTCGGCCGCGGCGGCGGGCGCCACCGGCCTCAAGTTCTTCCCGGCAAGCGTGCTCGGCCCGTCCGGCATCACCGCGATCCGCGCGATCCTGCCGCCAGAGCTGGAAATCGCTGCCGTCGGTGGCGTTTCGGACGCGAATTTCGGCGACTATGCCAAGGCCGGCATCCGCAGCTTCGGTCTTGGTTCCAGCCTCTACAAGCCCGGCATGAGCGCGGCTGAAGTGCGCGAGCGCGCCGTTGCCACCATCAAGGCCTACGACGCCGTCTACGGAGCGCGCTGATGAGCGACACCATCCCCTTTTCCGGCAGCATTCTCTGCGAAGCGACGTCGATCCTCGGCGAAGGTCCGACCTATGACCCGGCCACCGGCACTGCCTGGTGGTTCAACATTAAGGGCCAGGAACTGCATGAACTGCACCTCGAAAGCGGGCGCAAGTCCGTGCACGCCCTACCCTTCCTCGGCAGCGTGCTCGCCGTCATCGATCCGACCCGGCAGCTGATCGCCTCCGACCAGGGCCTCTTCATCCGGGATACGCGGACCGGTGCCTTCAGCCTGCTGACCACGCTTGAGGACGAACCCATCAATCGCTCGAACGACGGCCGGGTTCATGCGTCCGGTTCGCTCTGGATCGGCACCATGGGCCGCAGCGCCGAAAAGGGCTCCGGCGCGATCTATCACGTCGCCGGCAGCAAGGTGACGAAGCTCTATGCCGCCATCACCATTCCCAACAGCATCTGCTTCTCGCCGGATGGAACCGTCGCCTATTTCGTCGATACCGACATCAATCACCTGATGCGCGTCGATATCGACGCCGCGACCGGGCTGCCGAAAGGCGAACCGAGCCTGCTCGTCGACGGCAGTGGCGAAGCTGGCGGTATCGACGGCTCCGTGTGCGATGCCGACGGCCTGATCTGGAACGCCCGCTGGGGCAGCGGCACGGTCGATGTCTACCGCCCCGACGGCGCGCGCATCGCGCGCTACGCCGTGCCGACGAGCCAGCCGAGCTGTACCGCCTTCATCGGAGCGAAGGCCGACCGCATGCTGGTGACATCCGCCTGGCAGGACATGGACGAGGCAACGCGTGCGGCGGACCCGCATGCCGGCAAGGCCTTCGATCTCGGCGTCAGTGTCAAGGGCCGGTTCGAACCGTCTTTCCGTCTCTGACCGGAAATTCTTGGCCGAGTAACTCTTGGCGAAGCGCCAATAAAAAGTCATACAATTCAGCCACGCGTTTGATCGCATGGTGAGGAGGAAGCTCGCATGAGCGACAAGAAGAAAGAACTGCGCAGCCGTCACTGGTACGGCGGCACCGACAAGGATGGGTTTATCCATCGCTCCTGGATGAAGAACCAGGGATTTCCGGACCACGTTTTCGACGGCCGCCCGATTATCGGCATTTGCAACACCTGGTCGGAACTCACGCCCTGCAACAGCCATCTGCGCATTCTGGCAGAGGGCGTGAAGCGTGGCGTGTGGGAGGCCGGCGGTTTCCCGGTCGAGTTCCCGGTGTCTTCGCTCGGCGAGACGCAGATGCGCCCGACCGCGATGCTCTTTCGCAATCTGCTTGCCATGGATGTCGAAGAGGCGATCCGCGCCTATGGCATCGACGGCGTGGTGCTGCTCGGCGGCTGCGACAAGACAACCCCCGGCCAGTTGATGGGTGCGGCGTCGGTCGACCTGCCGACGATCGTCGTCTCCTCCGGCCCGATGCTGAACGGCAAGTGGAAGGGCAAGGACATCGGCTCCGGCACGGATGTCTGGAAGTTCTCCGAGGCCGTACGCGCCGGTGATATGAGCATGCAGGAATTCATGGCGGCAGAAAGCGGCATGTCGCGCTCACCGGGTGTGTGCATGACGATGGGCACGGCCACCACCATGGCGTCGATCGTCGAGGCGATGGGCCTGTCGCTGCCGACCAATGCGGCGCTGCCGGCCGTCGACGCCCGCCGCATGGCGCTGTCGCACATGACCGGCAAACGCATCGTCGAGATGGTGCATGAAGACCTGCGCCTGTCGAAGGTGCTGACCAAGAAGAATTTCGAGAACGGCATCATTGCCAACGCCGCCGTCGGCGGCTCGACCAATGCCGTCGTGCACATGCTGGCGATCGCCGGCCGCGCCGGCGTTGATCTCTGTCTTGAAGATTTCGACCGCGTCGGCAGCCAGGTGCCGTGCATCGTCAACTGCATGCCGTCCGGCAAGTATCTGATCGAAGACCTCGCCTATGCCGGCGGCCTGCCGGCGGTGATGAACCGCATACAGCATCTGCTGCATGCCGACGCGCCGACAGTCTTCGGCGTGCCGATCAGCAAATACTGGGAGGATGCCGAAGTCTACAACGACGACGTCATCCGCCCCCTCGACAATCCGCTGCGGGCTGCCGCCGGCATTCGCGTGCTCAAGGGCAACCTTGCCCCAAACGGCGCCGTCATCAAGCCGTCGGCCGCAAGCGAGCATCTCCTCGTCCATGAAGGTCCGGCCTATGTCTTCGAGACGATCGAGGAGCTGAAGGCGAAGATTGACGATCCGGACCTGCCGGTGACCGAAGACACGATCCTCGTGCTCAAGGGCTGCGGACCCAAGGGCTATCCGGGAATGGCCGAGGTCGGCAACATGCCGATCCCGCGGCGCCTCGTCGAAAAGGGCGTGCGCGACATGGTGCGCGTGTCCGACGCCCGCATGTCCGGTACCGCCTTCGGCACCGTGGTCCTGCATGTCAGCCCGGAATCGAATGCCGGCGGGCCGCTCGCCATCGTCAAGACCGGCGACCGCATCCGCCTCGACGCGATGAAGGGCGAGCTCAACCTGATGATCAGCGAGGAAGAGTTTGCCACGCGCATGGCCGCCTGGCAGGCGCCGCCGCAGAAATGGACCCGCGGCTACTACAAGCTCTACCAGGACACGGTGCTGCAGGCAGACAAGGGTGCGGACCTCGACTTCCTCGTCGGCGGCAGCGGCAGCGAAGTGCTGCGCGAAAGCCACTGACGGCTTCGGACGCAGTTCGAGGCAGACGCGTTTCAAATACCCCGCCCGTCAGGCGGGGTATTTTTATCCGGCCAGGGGACGGGAGCCCAACGGCGAAAGCCTTGCGGCCGGCGAACGCAGTCGCGACCAGGTTTCAAAGCCGTAGATGGCGAGCCCGAGCGCAATGAAAAACTCCTTGTACTCGGTCGGGTCCCAAAGGCGCACGAGCGTGGAAGCCTGGAGAATGAACAGCTCCTGGATCGCGACGATCAGAATGGCGCCTGCCGTCAGCACGATGAACTCGCGCCAGTGCCCTGCCCTCAGCGCGATATCGGCAACCATCAGCAGTATGATCACGGTCATCATCACCATCATCTGCGTCGGCAACATGCTCCAGTTGTCGCTGTTGAAGGCGGCCATCGGGGCGCTTGCCGCCAGCACCAGCACGCTCGGCGCAAAAGCATCGAGCCGACCAAGGCTGATGCTCTTGCGCAGATAGAGCCAGACGAAGGGCGCCAGCGTCAAAAGGAAGAAGCTGCCGGTGTAGTAGAGCAGTTCCGAGAAGCCGGTGGAGATGTTGTGCAGGTTCAATTCCTGCTGCTTGTTGAGCGCGAGCAGGCCCTCCGGCGTGGCGATACCGAAGACGCGCTGCATCCAGGATATCTCCTCCATGCCGACCACGAAGAAGCAAAGCGCCAGAAGCGCTGCAAAAGCCGCGGCCATCCAGGCGCGACGTCCCATTCCTGAACGGGCCACGCGCAGTTGCCCGACGGCAGCAAACGCAAAGAAACCGCTGGCGATGAAGATCAGCAGGGCAGAGGCCCATTCGACCAGGCCGTCTTCACGCGCCAGAAGGCTGAAACCGAGGGGATCGGCAACGAACACCAGCGCCATCAGCACGGCGAGCATCCAGCCGGCGACACAAAGCCCAAGCTCGCGGCCGGACGCCAGCCGCAGCTCCGGCGCGCCCAGCCAGGCGGCATCGCGGGTAAAGCCCTGAACCGCCGCGAGTGACAGGCTCAGCGCCACCCAGGCATGCCAGAGATTGTAGGGCTCGACGCCAGGAACCCGTTCCGAAAAATAGCGCAGCCCAAAAAGATTGCGCTCGATCAGAACGAGGCCGGCCATCGCCAGAACGGAGAGCAAGGAAACAGAAAGAAAGCGGCGCGGCAAAAACATCGAAAACCATCCCGGGATAACAGGGTGACGACGCTGCGCGCTATTTCCTGCCATCTGCCAAGTATCGACAAGAACGCTCAAGAATTCATGAATGACCCAAAGTACATAATTGATCACTAAAATACATATATTCGAAATCCAAAATACATGTCCGCGCGAGATTGCCGACAATCCTTGGAAAATCGCGGACGAGGGTCACGTTCACCGGCAACGGACCTTTCGACCTGAAACTTTGACTATTTTTTCCGGAACCGTTCGGGCTCCCGGGCGTTGACACCATATCACCGGCGCGGTCGACCTGGCGGCAGAAGCCAGGCCGCGCCCTGATCGAAACGTCAAGGAAAGGCAGTTTGAGATGATCAAGAAACTCGTAACAACCGTCGCAGCCGGCGCGCTCTTCGCGGGTCTTACTGTCGCCCCGGTGGCTTTCGCGCAGGACGCAACCAAGCCGATGGAACAGCCGCAGACAATGCAGCCGGCGCAGCCCGCCCCGGACGCCATGGCTCCGGCCGATCAGGCTGAAACGAAGCCGCCGATCACGGAAACCAAGACCGCTGATATGGCGCAATCGGACGCCACCTATCTGACCGAGCAGGCAAGCGACCAGATCGCAACCAGCACCTATATCGGCCAGAGCGTCTACAATGCCGGTGACGAAAGCATCGGCGAGATCAACGACCTGATCATGAAGAAGGATGGCGGCGTGGAAGCGGCCGTAATCGGTGTCGGCGGCTTCCTGGGTCTCGGCGAAAAGGACGTAGCGGTTCCGTTTGATCGCATCACGATCGCCGAGCAGCCCAACACGGACAAGCTGAAGCTGACGACCACCGAAACCGCCGATACGCTGAAGTCGGCTCCGGAGTTCAAGACGAAGGCGCAGCAGGTTGCCGAACAGAACGCCAACCAGCCGGTTGACACGTCGACGACCTCTTCGACCACGACTACTGCACCGGCGCAGCCGATGCAGCAGGGTACCGAACAGCCGCAGCAGTAACGTCGTAGCATTCCAAGCTGTTCAGTACGCCTTCCAACGGGCGGCGGTGCCAGGCACCGCCGCCTTGGCTTTGCGTCAGACGAGCACTCCGTCGCGTAGGCATCGTAAATGCCCGCGTGGATGTTGCGACTGGCGACGTCATCGCCGATCCGGAACATGTCGAAGCGGGCATCGAGGTTTTTCTGCGGGGTGGGGTTCTCACCGCGAAGCAGCGCCTTGTAATCGACGCCCCCCAGCTTCCGAGAAAGCAGCTCGAGTTCACGACAGAGGTCGTCCATCGGCACCTCGACCACCAGTGGCGCGACACGCCCCTTGATCGTTGCCTTGTCCGAAAAATCGGAACCGAGCGTCGCAACAAGGCCATTGCACTCCCGCCGAACGGATTTCAGCCGCGTGTTGATCGTCACCCGGACATTGTGTTCGGCAAAGGCGGTCGCATAGGGCACATGGTTCATGCCCCCGACCTCGGGCGCGAACATGCGCTCGGGCGAGACGATCTGCTCGCCGCCGCCTCGCGCGATCAGTTCGGCCGCCATCATGCCGCTATAGGCGCCGTTGTCGTCATAGAGCGGCACCGGCCCCTCCGGCTTCACCGTCCCGGCGATGATATCCCAGCTCGACACGACGAGGTCGTCGGCTCAGGCGGGAAGGCTGCAGCAGCGGATCTTTCGACGATGTCGTTTCCTGTTCCTTGAAAGGCGACCGAGAATGCCGGCTTCGTCAGTACCAAGCATCCGCCATGCTCTCCTTGCGGCGCGTGACATAATCGATCAGCGCCTCGTCGCGCGCCACATCCAGCGGCGGCGCTTCATATTCGGCAAGCGTCTTCTTCCAGGCGCGGTTGGCACGCGTCGCCATGTCGGTCTCGCCCTCCTCAACCCATTTCTCGAAGGGCTCGTTGTCCGAAAGGGCCGAATCCCAGAAGGCGGTCTGGTAGTTGCGCATGGTGTGGTCGCAGCCGAGGAAATGGCTGCCGGGACCGACCTGCAGGAAGGCGTCCATGGCCAGCGTGTTGTCGTCGACGACCACGCCGGCAAGATAGGCATGCAGCGCGCCGCAGAAGTCGGTGTCCATAACGAACTTCTCGTAGGACATGGCGAGCAGCCCATCGACGAAGCCGGCGGAATGCAGGATGAAATTCGCGCCGCAATGCACCGCCGAGAGCATCGACATCGCGCCTTCCTGCATCGCCTGTGCATCCGGCAGCTTCGAATTGGAGAAATTGCCGGCACAGCGCAGCGGCAGGCCGAGCCGGCGCGCAAGCTGGCCGACGACCATGCTGCCGATCGCCGGTTCCGGCGTGCCGAAGGTGGGCGAGCCCGAGCGCAGCGACATGGACGACAGGAAATTGCCGAAAATGACCGGGGCGCCCTTGCGCTCCAGCTGGGTCAGTGCACAGCCGGCAAGCGTCTCGGCATAGGACTGGGCGATGGCGCCGGCATTGGTGACCGGCCCCATGGCGCCGCCAAGGATGAAGGGCACAATGACCGCGGCCTGGTTTGCCCGCGCATAGGCGCGTAGCGACTTCGTCATCGTCCCGTCCCAGACGAGCGGCGAATTGACGTTGACGTTGCCGAGGATGACGCAGTTGCGATCGACGAAATCGCGACCAAAGAGAATGCGCGCCATCTCGATCGAATCTTCGGCACGGTCTTCCGCCGTGATCGAACCCATGAAGGCGCGGTCGGAATATTTGATATGGCTGTAGACCATGTCGAGGTGGCGCTTGTTGACCGGCACGTCGACCGGCTCGCAGATCGTGCCGCCGGAATGGTGCAGCCAGGGGCTCGACTGCGCCAGCTTGATCAGGTTGCGGAAGTCCTCGATCGTGCCGTAGCGCCGGCCCTTGTCGAGGTCCATGACGAAGGGCGAGCCATAGGCCGGCGAGAAGACGACGTTGTTGCCGCCGATCTCGACATTGCGCGCCGGATTGCGGGCATGCTGGGTAAACTGGTGCGGCGCCGAGGCGACGATTTCCTTCAGCATGCCCGGTTCGAAGGTCACCCGGACGCCGTCGACCTTCGCGCCGGCCCTTCGCCAGTGATCGAGAGAAACCGGGTCGTCGCGAAACTCGATGCCGACTTCGGCAAGGATTCGATCGGCAATCGCTTCGATCCGAAGCAGGCTTTCCTCGCCGAGGATATCGTAGGTCGGAATGTTTCTGGTGATGTAGGGAACACCGAGGCTGCGTCCTGCGCCCTCGCGCCGGTTCGGCCGTGTGCCGCGTGTCCGTCTCGGTACCGCCGCGTCCGTTGCCAGTGCCGTATCCATGCCCATATCCTCCCATCATCTCAGATGATGCTATGGGCGAAAAACTCCACTGTAACGCTGGAAAAATTCGATCCATGCTATAAGCGTCATTTATGGAAAACCTGCGCCGCCTGCTCCCGTCCGCCACAAGCCTCATCGTGTTCGAGGCAGCCGGCCGCCACCAGAACTTCACCCGTGCTGCCAACGAGCTCGGCATGACCCAGGCTGCAGTCTCCTACGCCGTGCGCGGTCTTGAGGAACAGCTGGGCGTGCCGCTGTTTCATCGCGTGCACCGCGCGGTCGAGCTGACGGAAGCGGGCGAGAAGTTTCATGCCGACGTCTCCGTCGGCCTGTCGCGCATCCAGAAGTCGGCCGAAGACATTCGCGCCAAAGGCCGCGAGACCAACGTGACGCTCGCGGCCTCCACCGCTTTTGCCTCGATGTGGATGCTGCCGCGCCTCAACCGCATGCGCGAGGACCTGCCGGAAATCGATCTCCGGATCCAGACCAGCGTGCGCGACCTCGATCTGGAGGAAGAGCCGATCCCGCTCGGCATCCGCGGCGGCGACCCAAGCCATTGGCCGCGTTACCATGCCGCCCTGCTCGCCGACGAGGTGGTCAACGCGGTCGCCACACCCGCCTATATCGAGCGGCACGGCTTGCCGAAAACGGCCGCCGACCTGCCACGCCACAATCTCATCCACCTGGAAGAGCCGGTCCGACGCGCCTGCGACTGGACCGAGTGGTTTGCGAGCGCCGGTCTTGCCTATCCCAAACAGGCGCGCCGGCTTTCGATCAACGACTATGTCCTGGTGATCCAGGCGGTGCTATCCGGCGAAGGCGTGGCGCTCGGCTGGGAACACTTGATCTATCCGCAGATCCGCTCGGGCGCGCTGGTCCCGGTCGCCGGACACGTGCTGAAGACGGGCCTTGCCTTCTACGTCGTCTGGCCGCGATCGCGCGAACTGAATGCGCAGGCCAAAAGGGTGCGTGACTGGCTGCTGGATGAGGGGCGGCGCGACCGCGCAGCGATGTCCGGCGCCGAGGACTAACCCGGATCAGGCCTGGGCGGGAAGATCGCGGTAGCGATCGGCAAGATAGCGCATCGTCGCCACCGCATCGGCGGGCTTTCCATAGAAGTAGCCCTGCCCCAGTCCGCAGCCGAGCGCCTTCAGTTTCAGGGCTTCGGAAAAATCCTCGATGCCTTCGGCGACGACTTCGAGCTCAAGCCCCTCGCACATCGACACGATCGCCTTGATGATATGCTCCGAGGCACGATCGGCAGAAATGCGCGAGACGAAGGCCCGGTCGATCTTGACCTTGTCGAAGGAGAAGTCGCGCAGCCGGCCAAGGCTCGACTGGCCCGTGCCGAAGTCGTCGAGCGAGACGCGGACGCCGGCGGCGCGCAGTTCCGCAACGATCTTCTGGGCGATATCCGCATCGGCCATGACGGCCGTTTCGGTGATTTCCAGCTCCAGGCGCCGCGGGTCGAGGCCGATCTGGCTGATGATCGACAGCAGGCGCCGGCTGGTGGTCGGATCCGTGAGCTGCGCCGAGGAGAGATTGAAGGAGAGGAAGAGCTCCTTCGGCCAGGAAAGCGCGGCATGGGCTGCCTTGCGCAGCAGGACCTCGGCGAGCGAATCGATGAAACCACGCTCTTCGGCGAGCGGCACGAACACCGCCGGCGAGACATAGCCGAGATCGGCATCGCACCAGCGCGCCAAGGCCTCGAAGCCGACAACCGCGTCGTTGCGCAGATCGACGATCGGCTGGAAGTGCACGTCAACCTCGTTGGCGATGATGGCGTTGCGCAGCGCTTGCTCAAGCTGCGTCGCGCGCTTCATCTCCTGGGCGATCTCCTGCGAGTAGACGGTGATCTGCCCGCGGCCGCGGCGCTTCGAGCGATAAAGCGCGGTATCGGCGCTTTTCAGGAGGTCCTCGAATACCTCTCCGGCAAAGGGATAAACGGCGAAACCGAAGGAGGCGGACAGACGAACGTGACGGTCGCCGAGATCAAAGGGGGCCGACAGCACCTCCTTCAGCATCTGTCCGATCTTCTCGGCGCCCTTGCGCTCGAAGATCAGCGGCAACACGAAGGCAAATTCATCGCTGTCGAAACGGATGATCGTGGCGCCCTCGGGCGCGCAGGCCTTCAGGCGATAGGCCACCTGGCAGAGGATTTCGTCGCCCGCTTCCGGTCCGAACAGGTCATTGATCGGCTTGAAACCATCGATATTGGCAAGGCCGATGGTGAACGGGGCCGGGTCGCTGGCACGCTCCTCGGCGAGATCAAGGACACACTGGCGCAGGCAACGGGCGTTGCCGAGCCCCGTCAGTTGATCGACATCACCCCGGGCCGCAGGCGCCTCGCGGCCAACACGGTGGTAAGGAGTTTCCGCTGTCATCATCGCCGTCCCCCACTCATCTGGCAGGGATGGCGTGCGATCGAGCCCGCCGCCAGCGTGCGCCACGACGAAGACCGGCTGTGTCTTTCCGACACGACCGGGGCTTGGGCAACGAGGTGGATGCGAGGCATACGGATGGGGCTCTACACTTTAGCGGCAATTCGGGGCAGACGATCGCAATCGGCGGTTAACAATCCGATATCGTGCCGCTCCAAGATTTGCCATTGGCCTCCCCAATTCTAGCGAGTTGACACGCCTTTTACTCAACCTGCCGTTCGTACTGCCTTCACCGGCATGAATTTTCTCAACACCGCCTCGATCATATCGGGGCTCACCGGCTTCATGATGTGGTCGTCCATGCCGCATGCCTTGCATTGCTGCAGGTCGATATCCAAGGCCTGGGCGGTAACCCCGATGATCGGAGTTTTCTGTGCGCGTCCCTTTTCAGCCGACCGGATTGCGACGGTTGCGTCGAAGCCGTTCATGACCGGCATCGACACATCCATCAACACAAGGGCCGGTTGCAGTTCGTGCCAGAGTTCGACGGCCTCGCGACCGTTGGCGGCGATCCGATGCGAAACGCCGAGCCCCTCGAGGATCTGGGTGAAGACGAACTGGTTGATCTGATTGTCCTCGGCAACGAGCACGTCGACCTGCGGAGCCGGCGGCGGCGGCGCGATCTCTTCGGCCTCGAACGACAGCGACCATTCCGGTTGCAGCGCGGCACCCGCGCGCTCGGAACAAACACGGAAGACTTCCGCAAGCACCGCCGCCCCGTCCTGATCGGCGGACACCGGGAGGATCGGGCTGTCGCGCCAGCCGGCAGCTATCTTCTGCCGCTCGGGGAAAGCCGCGTCGAGCAGCAGGATGTCGAGTTTCAGCCCCGCCTCGTCGACAGCAGCGCAGAAGGCGTGCAATTCGTCGACATCGCGAACGGCGCAGGCGTCGAGCCCGGAGCCGCGCAGCCGGGCGACAAGCCGCTCCTCCAGCGCTCGGTCGTCGGTCGCCAGAAGCACCCGCAGGCCGCGCGCCGGCAAGGTCTCGATCATCGACCCCGCCTCGACGAGCTGCTGGACATTCAGCGCCCGGAAAGGATCGTAGAAATTCTGCGCCGCGGCAAAAATGCTGTAGTCGCGGATCTGCAGGGTGACCTCGCCCGAGGGCTCCTCGCCGCCCGGATACCAGACGGCAATATCGGTCACGTCGTTCATGCAGGTGACGACGAAATGGCGGCCGGGCATGCCGACGCGGTACTTGCGGGTCAGCACCCAGAGGTCGCTGCCGTCGGCACGCACGATGTGCTCGGCCTGCGAAAACGGCTTGCCGGTTTCAAGCACCATGCGATCGGACTGTTCGAAGCGCTCCGCCAGGTCGCTCTCGACCAGGTCCCAGGCTGAGCGGCCGAGGATGGCGTCCTGCGCCAGGTCATGGATCAGGCAGAAGGCCTTGTTGACTGCGATGTAATTGAGATTGCGATCCTTGACGCAGATGGGATTGGGCTGCGCGTCGAGGATCTGCTCGGTCAGCTCCACCCGCTCCAGGTCGGTCTGAAGCTGTTCGTCGCGCTTCTTCTGGTCAGAGACGTCGCTGATCGACAGGATGCCCATGCCGCTCGACAGGCGGCGCTTGCGCATCGAAACCCAGCGGGTGCGGCCGGCGCGCTCTACGCTCTCGTAGCGCTCGCGCCAATGCAGCGCCATGTGCTCGGCAATCCATTCCTCGCGGTTGGTGCGTCGGCGGCTGTTTTCCGGGACGGTGCCCGGACGGACACCGGTGTCATAGACGGCACCGAGGAAATCCCTGAGCCGCGCGCCCGGCATCAGGGCTTCCGCCGGGACCGGGAAAAATTGCAGCATCGTGCGGCTGGCAAAGAGAATGGTATCGTCCCGGCTGCAGACAAGCACAGCGATGCCGAGTGCGTCGCAACTCGACTCAAGAATGACCCTGTTGATGTCCGCGCCGTTCGGCGCCCCATCGCTCATCGCACTGTCCTCACTCGCCTACCGCATGTGTCCCTGGATCGTCAGATCAGGGGGAACAGGCGGCCATCCAAAGTGCCACAACGGCCTGCCGCGTCTTCATAATGACGCGCGGCGCTGCAACGGCGGTTTCATTTCGGGACATGCTGGGGTGGCCTTGGCAGGCGTCTCTTCGAGCGGCGGGAGTGCGGCGTCCAGCTACGCCGCAAGGCTCAAAAGACAAAACCCGTGATCATTCAGGTTGTTGTGGAAAATCGCAGCAGAGTGTTAAGGGCCGATTAAACCCTCGATCATTTTTCAAGGGTGTCGGCACCAAGCGCTCGCGACCGGGGACGAGATACCGTCCCCTCTTCCGTTTCCGCGGCGAATCCCGGAAAATGGGCCATGGCCATCAAGCAGCTTTCAGAAACCCTCATCAACCAAATCGCCGCCGGCGAAGTGATCGAACGTCCGGCCAGCGCCGCCAAGGAGCTGATCGAGAATGCGCTCGACGCCGGCGCGACCCGCATCGAGATCGCGACCGCCGGCGGCGGCAAGACGCTGCTGCGGGTCACCGACAACGGCTCGGGCATGGCACCTGGCGACCTCGAACTTGCGGTCCGAAGGCACTGCACGTCGAAGCTCGACGACAGCCTCTTCGACATCCGCACCCTCGGCTTTCGCGGCGAGGCCCTGCCTTCGATCGGCTCGGTCGCCCGGCTGTCGATCACGACGCGCACGGCCGGCGCCAGCGAAGGCGCGGTCATTGCGGTTACCGGCGGCAAAACCGAGGCGGTCCGCCCGTCGCCCGCCAATACCGGCACCGTCGTCGAAGTGCGCGATCTGTTCTTCGCCACCCCGGCCCGACTGAAGTTCATGAAGACCGAGAAGGCGGAAGCGGCGGCCATTTCGGAAGTGGTGCGCCGCATGGCGATCGCGTTTCCGGCGGTCCGTTTCGTGCTCTCCGGCAGCGACCGCTCGACACTCGAATTCCCGGCAACCGGCGACGACCGGCTGGCGCGCATGGCGCAAGTGCTCGGCAAGGATTTTCGCGACAATGCGATCGAGATCGATGCGGCGCGGGAAGACGTCGAACTGACCGGCTTTGCCGGCGTGCCGACTTACAATCGCGGCAACTCGCTGCAGCAATATGTCTTCGTCAATGGCCGCCCGGTGCAGGACAAGTTGCTGCTGTCAGCGATCCGTGCCGCCTATTCCGAGACGATCCCGAGCGGCCGCTATCCGGTCGCCGTGCTGTCGATCACGCTCGACCCGGCGCTCGTCGACGTCAACGTGCATCCCGCAAAGTCCGACGTGCGCTTCCGCGACCCCGGCCTGATCCGCGGGCTGATCATCGGCGCGATCCGTCAGGCGCTGACGCGCGACGGCGACCGCGCCGCAACGACGGGCGCCCGCGGCATGATGCAGGCGTTCCGCTCCGGCGATTACCGCCCGCAGCCCTGGAGCGCCGAGACGTCGCCTTCCCGGCCGACACAATTCGACGCGATGCTGCGCCACCTCGGCGAGCAGCCGCAGGCAAGCTTTGCGGCATTTTCCGCCCCTTCCGCGCGTGTCGCCACCCCGTTCGAGCGAGAAATGCCCGTGCCGGCGCCGGAGGCCCCGCAACCGCCGCCGCCGCAATCGTTCCCGCTCGGCGCCGTGCGCGCCCAACTGCACGAAAACTACATCGTCGCCCAGACCGATGACGGCCTCGTCATCGTCGACCAGCATGCCGCGCACGAGCGGCTGGTGTTCGAGGCGATGCGTACGGCGCTGCATTCGCGACCGGTCGCCGCCCAGGCGCTGCTGATCCCGGAGATCGTCGACCTGCCCGAAGACGATTGCGACCGGTTGATGGCCCATGCGGAGGAGTTCTCCCGCCTGGGTCTCGCGATCGAGCGCTTCGGACCGGGCGCGATTGCGGTGCGCGAAACGCCGGCCATGCTCGGCGAAATGGATGCCGTCGGTCTCGTGCGCCAGCTCGCCGACGAGCTTGCCGAATGGGATACGGCAAGCGGGCTGACGAGCCGGCTCGAATATCTCGCCGCGACCATGGCCTGCCACGGATCGGTGCGCTCGGGACGGCGCATGCGCACCGAGGAGATGAACGCGCTTTTGAGGCAAATGGAGGCGACGCCCGGCTCGGGCCAGTGCAATCACGGCCGGCCGACCTATATCGAACTCAAGCTCTCCGATATCGAACGGCTGTTCGGCCGGAGCTGATCTTCACGCCTGGCGAAATGCGACTGGCATTTTTCCGGACGGCGAGCTAGACCAGAGAACCAATAACGAAGACGGAAACAGGCGCCGAGCATGATGAACCGGTTTGAAGGAAGCGCTTCGCGCGAAGCGAAGATCCGTTATCTCGACGGCGACTTTCAGATCGTGCTTGCGGGTTCGCACGTGGTCTGCGCGATGACCGGCAAGATCATCCCCGTCGACGAACTGCGTTACTGGAGCGTCGCCCGGCAGGAGCCCTATGTCGACGCGGAAGCCTCGCTCGAGGCGGAAAAGCGCGCAGGCGCGCTGCCCAACCAGCGCCGCTAATCAAGCCCGGACACCAACGACGGCACTCCGGCGCCACGACCCACAGGGCGCCGTTACTTAGCCGCGCCTTCGCGCAGCTTGCGGGCACGCGCCGCGGCAAGCGCCGTCTCGATGATCTTTTTCGGCGCCATCGGGTCGTCGAAGCGCACATCGATCTCGATCACCCTGCTCGCTGCGGCGAGTTCGGCGGCGCGGCCGTGGCCGGGCTCCAGGCGCACCAGATCCTTGGCCGTGGTAACGAGCTGGCAGCCGAGCGCTGCAGCCTGGTCGAGCAGATCGGCGATTTCGTCCTCGGAGAAATGGTGGTGGTCGGGAAAACTGCGGGTTTCCTCGATGACGGCGCCCGTCTCCCGAACGGTGCGGTAGAACTTCTCCGGATCGGCAATGCCCGCCCAGGCAAGCACCTTGACGCCATTTAGCGATCCGTCGTCGCGCCTTATGACGTCGGCTTCGTAGATCTGCTTGCCGGCGCGGGCGGCGCGACGGATCAGGGCGTCGGCCTCGATGCCGTCACCGATCTTGAGCAGGGCCGTGGCGTGGCGGAGCTGGTTCGACAGTGGCGCCCGCACCGGGCCCGCCGGCACCAGATAGCCGTTGCCGATGCCGCGGCGGGAATCGATCACCAAAAGCGCGAAGTCGAAGGCCAGCCGCGCGCTCTGGAAACCGTCGTCCATGATGATGATGTCGACGCCTTCCTTCACCAGCCGGCGAGCCCCATCGACGCGGCGGCGGCAGACGACGGTCAAGGCCTCCTTCGCCAACAGCAATGGTTCGTCGCCGACGTCGCGGGCGCGGTGATGTTCCAGATCGACGACGGTCGTCACGTCGAGCGAGCCGCCATAACCGCGGCTGAGGAAGCCGGGCTTCAGCCCCTTTTCGCGGATGACGCGCGCAAGCGCGATGGAGGTCGGCGTCTTGCCGGCGCCGCCGACGGTGAAATTGCCGATGCAGATGACCGGGACCGGCACGGAGGCGCGCTGCGCGCGATCCATGCGCATGCCGGCAATCCGTCCGTAAACCCATGAGAACGGCCACAACGCGCGCGCACGCCAATCCGCCTTGGTCCACCAGAATGGCGGCGCTTCCGATACCATCTTCGTTCCGTGGCCTCCCGGCCGCTCAGGTCCTTCCGTTTCCGGGAGGGACGGTTTGTTCGCCGGTCGAAACCGGCGGATTGCGACAAAAAACGTCAGAACGGGAAAAAACGCAAGCTATGGAGACCAATACGGCCACGGCAGGGGCGCTGAACCGGGCCGATCACGATGCAAAACTGAAGGCAATCGCGGCAAGTGCTGCCGCAACTCGATCTAGAGGACAGCTTCGAGTTCGGTGATATCCGAGAGGCAATGGTCGGAAGCCGCCGCAAGCGACTGGCGCGAGCCGGTACCCGTCAGGACGGCGACCGTCATGCCGACGCCGGCGCTGCGGCCCATGTGCATGTCGTGATTGTTGTCACCGACGACGACGACCTGCTGCGGCTCAAGGCCGGTCGCAGCACAAAAGCCAAGCACCATGCCCGGCTCCGGCTTGACGCCGTAGCCGCTGTCGTAGCCCGCCACATAGTGCAGGTAATCCTCGAAGCCGAAGCGCTTTGCCGTTTCGCGGATCGAACGCTCGTTGTCGCTCGAGGCGACACCGAGGCGGTAGCCCTTGGCGTGCAGCCCGGCGAAGAAAGCGCCGAGATCGGTCACCGGCACGGCATATTCAGCCGAGCGCGCAAACAGGCCGTCAAGCAGGGTCGTCAGTTCGGCAACCGTGAAGGGCGCGCCCGCGCCGACGAAGCCGGTCGCGATCTCGACCGTGTTGCCTGCGGCAAGCAGGCTGTCGGGCAGCACGTGGCCGGTGTCGGCGTCCATGCCGCCGGCTGCAAGCAGCGTGCGGGCCAGAGCCTCATCACCCTTTGCCGCGATCCGCGCCAGTTCGTAGTTCACCGGTACCCAGCTCTTTGCGTAGTCGAGCAGGGTTCCATCCTTGTCGAACAGGATGCCGGCTATGGCTTTGGCTGCGGTCATGACGAGGCTTCGTCTCCTGCTGGATCAGTTGTCGGTCGGCGGGTTGAGACGCGCCTTGACGATGAGCGGATTGATATAGGGCTCAAGTCCCTTCATCGTCGCCGACAGGGCGCCGCGCATCTCTTGCACGGTTTCGAGGCCGGCATCGATCATCGAGCGACGCATGTCGTCGTTGGCGAGCAGATAGTTGACGCCCTTGGCCAGCATCTCGACATCGCGCACGATCTTGGCGCTGCCGTTCTTGGCCAGCGTCTGGTAGGTCTCGCGAAAATTCTGGACGTTGCCGCCTGACAGGATGGCACAGCCGAGCATGGCCGGCTCCAGCGGGTTCTGACCGCCTTCGGCAAACAGCGAACGGCCGACGAAGGCAACCTCCGTCAGGCGGAGATAGAGACCCATTTCGCCGATCGTGTCGCCAAGGAAGATATCGACGTCCGGCGTCAGCGCGTCGCGGCGCGTGCGCCGGGCGACCTTCAGCCCCTTGGCCGTCAGCGCCGCCTCGATGGCGTCGCTGCGATCGGGATGGCGCGGAACGATGATCGTTAGAAGGCCGGTTCGCTCCTTGAGCGCACGGTGCACGACACCGGCGGCCGCCTCCTCGCCGTCGAAGGTCGAGATCGCCGCCCAGGTCTTGCGCGTGCCGATCTGCTGGCGATACTCCTTCAGCGCCTGCGGATCGTGTGGCGGCGCGTCGGTGTCGACCTTGAGATTGCCCGACACCATGACCGGCAGCGCACCGAGCGTGCGGAAGCGCTCCGCATCGACATCGGACTGGGCAATGACGAGCGCGAGATTCTCGAACAGCGCATCGGCGAGCGCCGGCCGACGCTTCCAGCGCGCGAAGGTCCGGTCGGACATACGCCCATTGACCAGAACCTGCGGGATATGGCGGCGGCCGAGTTCCAGGATGGTCATCGGCCAGATCTCGGATTCGGCGATGATCGCCAGATCCGGCTCCCAGTAGTTGAGAAAACGGCTGACGGCCGGCTTGAAATCGAGCGGGACATACTGGTGGATCACCGTCGACCCCAGGCGCTCGGCCACGACACGCGCCGAGGTCATCGTCCCGGTCGTCAGCACGACGTGGATGCCGCGCCGCCTAATTTCCTTGATCATCGGGATGACGGCGTTGGTTTCGCCGACGCTTGCCGCGTGGAACCAGACGAGGGGGCCCTGCGGCCGCGGCTCGCTGGCATGGCCGTAGCGCTCACGGCGGCGCGCCGGATCCTCCTTGCCCTTCGCCGCGCGAATGGCAAGGTAGGACCAGACGAGAGGATAGATGGCCGAGCCGATCCAGCGGTAGCTGGACAGCGCCAGGCGCGCGCGAAAGCTGCTCATGACAGGCCACCTTCCCCGGCCGTTCCGGCCCGGAGAGACTTAAGGGCGACTGGCATGCGGGTAAACACCGCGCATCCCGACCTCATCGGCATCAGCCGTTTTCCGGGTCGAGCAGACGGTGCATGTGGACGATGAAGTAACGCATGTGAGCGTTGTCGACGGTCATCTGCGCCTTGGATTTCCAAGCAGTCAGGGCGCTTTCGTAGTCCGGGTAGATGCCGACGATATCGAGCTTGTCCAGGTCGCGGAAATGTACGTCAGTCAGCGTGGTGAGTTCGCCGCCGAAGACGAGGTGCAGACGTTGTTTTTTCTCGGTGTCGTGAGCCATCGGACTTCCATTTATTCTTGTTGGGTGTGGGCGTTGATTTGAGGCATTCAGCCTCAAAGGTCAATGGGGCTCCATGGACCGCGATGCGGCGATCAGGCCCGGCAAGAGCGGCTTTGCCGCCGCGCAGAGAACCCCGTGAACGACAGTGGATCGATTGTATGAGAGCGGCTGCGCATCGAGATCGGCCAGCGCGCCGCCGGCGCTCGCTAGAATGAGATCTGCTGCAGCCAGGTCCCAGTCGTGGGAGTTCTTCTTCACCAGCGTGCCGTCGATCCGCCCGTCGGCAACCATGGCCAGCCGATAGGCAAGCGACGGCACATGCGGGATACGGGTAACGGCGCTGCGATAGGGCGCCGGAAGCTTGCCGATCGTGTCCTCGGCAGCCGCCAGATGCAGTGTTTCCCCGGGTTTTGCCTCGCGCACCGAGATTTGGGCACCGTTTTTCAGCGCACTGCCGCCTGCGACCGCCTCGAAGAGTTCATCGAGCGCCGGGGCATAGAGCACGCCGGCAACGGGCTGGCCGCGATGCACGACGGCGACGCTGACGCACCAGAGTTCCTTGCCGGCGATGAAAGCCCGCGTGCCGTCGATCGGATCGACGACGAAGACCGTTTCGCGCGACAGCCGGCTCAGATCGTCGTCCGTCTCCTCCGACAGCCAGCCGTAATCGGGCCGGGCCGCAAGCAAGCGCGTCTTCAGCACATCGTTTGCGGCAAGATCCGCCTCGCTTACCGGCGAGCGGCCTTCGTTCTTCCAGCGGACGTCGGGCGCCTTGCGGAAATAGCCGAGCGCGGTTTCGCCGGCGACAACCGCCGCGGCACGGATCACGTCGAGATCCGGCTTCCAGTCCGCGCCCGGTGGTGCTGTGTCAGACATTCAAAACCCCGTCAGCCCGCCTCTCCCTTGTCCGGAAGGCGGGATCGGCGCGGGCTTCCCGCGCCTGCTTTTCCAGCGGCCTTGTCAGAGGCCGGCGAGCGTCATGCCCTCGATGGCGAGCGTCGGCGCCGCGACGCCGAACTTGCGGTCGATGTCGTCTGCCGGCGTCAGCGCCATGAACATGTCTTTGAGATTGGACGCGATCGTGACTTCAGAGACGGCAAAGGTCAGCTCGCCGTTCTCGATCCAGAAGCCGGAGGCGCCGCGGCTGTATTCGCCGGTCACCATATTGACGCCCTGGCCGATCAGTTCGGTGACGTAGAAGCCGGTGCCAACCCCGCGGATGAGATCGTCCCGCGAGATCGATCCCGGCTCGAGCGCCAGATTGGTCGAGGACGGATTGACCGTCGGACCGCCGCGCACGCCGCGGCCGTTGGTCTGAAGCCCGAGTTCGAGCGCTGCCGATGTGGACAGGAACCAGTGGTTCAGCACACCATCTTCGACCATCGCCAGTTTCTCGCCGCTGACCCCTTCGCCGTCAAAGGGACGCGAAGAGGAGCCACGCACGATCAGCGGGTCGTCGGTCACGGAAAGACCCGACTTCAGGATCTGCTTGCCCATCATGTCGCGCAGGAAACTCGTCTTGCGGGCGACAGCCGCGCCATTGATTGCGCCGGCCAGATGGCCGACGAAGCCGCGGGCTATGCGTGGATCGAAGACGACGGTGACATTCTTGGCGGTCGGCACCTGGCGCGGATTGATGCGGGCGACCGCGCGCTCGCCGGCCAGGCGGCCGATTTCGTCGGCGTCGCGCAGGTCGGCAAAGAAGAGGCGGCTATCATAATCGTAGTCGCGCTCCATCTTGGTGCCCTCGCCGGCAATCGCGCTGACGGAGCGGCCAAAGCGGGTGGCCATGTAGGAGCCGGAAAAGCCATGCGAGGTGACAAGTACCAGCCCGCCCATGCCGGCCGATGCCCCAGCGCCGCTGGAATTGGTAACGCCCGAGACCGCGAGTGCCGCCTCTTCGGCGGCAAGCGCTGCCTCGGTCAGGGTTTCAGTGGAAACCGCCGTGGCGTCGAAAAGGTCGAGGTCCGGATAGGACTTCGCCAGCCGGTCGGCGTCCGCCAGCGCGGCGAAGGGATCCTCCGGCGAAGCCTTGGCCATGGCAACCGCGCGCTCCGCGAGCAGCTTCAGGTCAAAACCCGGATTGGCCGAAACGCTGGCGACACGCCGTCCGACAAAAACACGGAGCGAAAAGTCGTCACTTTCGGAGGCTTCCGTCGCTTCGACCTTGCCGAGGCGGACGGAGACGGAGCGGGAGCGCCCGCGCACCACCACCGCGTCCGCCGCATCGGCGCCGGCCTTGCGGGCGAGGTCCACGAGTTCGGATGCGCGTTTTTCGAGGTCGGCAGAATCGATCGTGTCTGACATGGTGTGGCCTTTCATTCCTGCCCCATTTATTGTGCGGCGAAGCAGGCATCAAGGGCATCGACCCGATTCCCGCTCAAACACCGCAAATGAAGCGCTCTCGAATGCTCCGCTTGGGGGCCGGGTTCAGCAACAGTGAAAGCCTGAGGCATGGCAACGACACCGATCATCTATTCCCAGGCCCTGATGCTGCTCGGTGGCGCAGTGATCGCCGCTCCCATCTTCAAGCGGCTCGGGCTCGGCACGATCCTCGGCTACCTTTCGGCCGGCGTGCTGATCGGACCTGTCGCCCAAAGCATCACCGAAGGCGAGCAGATCCTGCACGTCTCGGAACTCGGCGTCGTCTTCCTGCTCTTCATCATCGGGCTCGAACTCAAGCCTTCGCGCCTCTGGCAGATGCGGCGCGACATCTTCGGCCTCGGCACGGCGCAGGTGCTGCTGACAGGCATCCTGCTTTCCTACGCCATCTATGCCCTCGGCCTCCTCGATCATGGCGGCAGCATCATCGCCGGCTTCGGACTGTCCCTCTCGTCGACGGCATTCGCCATGCAGATCCTCGACGAGGGCAACGACCGCAACACGCGCTACGGGCAACGCGCCTTCTCGATCCTGCTGCTGCAGGATCTCGCGATCGTGCCGCTTCTGGCGCTGATCCCGCTGCTGGCGGCACAGGCGCCCGAGGACACCACGCCGCCGCTCGAGGATTTCGCCATCGCCACCACTGCGATCGTCGTGCTCTTCGCTGCCGGGCGCTACCTTGTGAACCCGCTGTTCCAGCTCATCGCTCGCACCGGCGCACGCGATGTCATGATCGCCGCCGCACTGCTTGTGGTCATGGGGGCGGCGACCATGATGCAGCTCGCCGGATTGTCGATGGCCATGGGTGCCTTCCTTGCAGGCGTGTTGCTGGCCGAGTCCTCCTACCGCCATGAACTCGAGGCGGATATCGAGCCGTTTCGCGGTATCCTGCAGGCGCTGTTCTTCATGGCGGTCGGCCTGTCGCTAGAGCTCGGCGTCATCGTCGAGCGCTACCAGCTGATCATCATCGCCGTGCCGCTGCTGATGGCACTGAAGAGCCTGGTTCTCTATTGGCTCTGCCGCTTCACCGGATCACATCACAATGACGCCGTGCGCATCAGCCTGCTCTTGCCGCAGGGCGGCGAGTTCGGCTTCGTGCTGTTCACGGCGGCGGCAAGCGCCGGCGTCTTCTCGGACGGCAACGCCTCGCTGCTGGTCGCGATCGTGACCCTGTCGATGGCGCTGACGCCCCTTGCCTCAATGCTCGCGCCGAAATTGATGCGCGAGCAGGACGAGATGGACGAAGAGATCGAAGAAGACTTCGACGGCGCCAATGCCGATGTGCTGATGATCGGCTTCTCCCGCTTCGGCCAGATCGCCGCCCAGATCCTGCTTGCCGGCGGTCGCGATGTGACGATCATCGATCATTCCGCCGCGCGCGTGCGCCAGGCCGCGACCTTCGGCTTCCGGATTTACTTCGGCGACGGCAACCGTCTCGACGTGCTGCGCGCCGCGGGCATCGAACGGGCCAAGATCGTCGCCGTCTGCACCCAGAAGAAGGAAACGACCGACCACATCATCGATCTCGTGCAATCCGAATATCCGAATGCCCGCATCTACGCCCGCTCCTACGATCGTCTGCACACGCTGGAACTGCGCGCCAAGGGTGTCGACTACGAACTGCGCGAGACCTTCGAGTCCGGCCTGCTCTTCGGCCGCAAGACACTGGAGGCACTGGGGGTCGGCGACGACGAGGCGATCGCGATCATGGACGACATCCGCAAGCGCGACGAGGCGCGCCTCGTGCTACAGGAGGCCGAGGGCATCACCGCCGGCCGCGACATGCTGCACTCGCGGCCTGTGCGTCCGGAGCCGCTGGTCAAGCCGAAGCGCGAGGTCGACCATTCGCAAGAGACTGGCGAACGGATCCTCCCGGGCCTTCCCGCGGACGAGCGCGAAAGCGCCTAACCGCTCACGCTGCGACGGCACGCGCCGTCATTGCCAAGGTTGTTCAGGCCCCAAGCTTCAAACACCAAGGTTCAGGTGAGCCTTGGCGCTGTCATCCGCTCTTCGAGGGCGCGCTTCAGTTCGTCCTTGATCGCAGCCGTTGCGTTCAGCACGTCCTGGGCGCGCAGGAAATCCATCACGCGGTAGCGGCCGACATCGGGACGCAACAGGATGTCCGGCGCCCCCTCCTTCAGCTTCATGGCGATGATCGACTGCATCATCAGCTGGCTCGCGCCGAACAGGCTGTCGATCCGGCTCGGGATCGCCTTGCCGTCGCCATCCGGCCCGCCGACGACATCGACCGCAATGACGATATCGGCAAGGCCGCGCAGGTGATCGAAGGGAATGGGATTGTAGATGCCGCCGTCGATCATGACCCGCCCGTCGATCCGGACCGGCGTGAAGATCGCCGGCAGCGCCGCAGACGCAGCCAGGGCCTTGCGGAGGTCGCCCTTCTCGCAGATCTTCTCCGTCTGACCGTAATAGTCGGTGGCGACTACCTTCAGCGGGATTTCGAGGTCGGAGAATTTCTGCGGGATGGCCTCGGGCAGGAAGGCCTTGAGCACCCGCTCGACATTGAACTGGCCGAAACGGAAGCCGCTCGCCATCGCTTCGGAAAGGCTCGACGGCCGCAATTGCCACAGGCGGTTGACCACTTCGCGCCGGTGGCCGACGGTGGAAAGCGTATGGGCCCGGATCTCTTCGCCGCGCAAACCCGCCGCCATGCCGGCGCCCATGATCGCGCCGATCGACGAGCCCGCGATCGCGACCGGCCGAATGCCGAGTTCATCCAGTGCCTCGATGACATGGATATGCGCAAGACCGCGGGCGCCGCCACCGCCAAGCGCCAGCGCGACGGTGGGCCGCGCCGGGGCCCCAGCCGATCCATGCGTCATCGAAAGATCCTGCTTCATCGGCATGCCTCCGCGCTGGGCGGGTTGAGAAAATGGCGTCGTCCGGCTGAGCCTATCCCGGCAACTCAACCGAAATTACGGCATCAGGCTCCGCGAAACCGATAGAAATGCATGCGCGTGTCGCCGAACACCCTGACGTCAAGGTTTTCGAAGACTGCGACCGGCGCCGGCTGGACATCTGCCCGCTCTTCGAGGATCACCAGGGCGCCGGGCACCAGCCAGTTGCCGATGGCAGCCGACTCCAATGCCTTTTCGCCCAGCCCCTTGGCGTAGGGCGGATCGGCGAAGACGAGATGAAACGGCTCCATCGTACCGACGCCGCCAAGGCTCGTGGCGTCGCGCCGGAAGACCTTGGCCCGGCCCTGCAGGCCGAGCGTCTCGACGTTGGTCTGGATCAGGCCCCTGCCCTCGACGCCCTGCTCGACAAAGAGCGCATGCCGGCATCCGCGCGACAGCGCCTCGAAGCCGACGGCGCCGGTGCCCGCGAAAAGGTCGAGCACACGCGTGCCGTCGAGCGCGTCCGGATAGGAATGGCTCAGAATGTTGAACAGGCTTTCGCGCGTCCGGTCCGTGGTCGGCCGGATATCGTTGGACTTTGGGGTCGCCAGGCTGCGACCCCGAAACTCTCCGCCGACGATCCGCACGACCGCTTAGTTTCCTCTGCCGCGCGGCTTGCCGCCGCCAGCCGGGCGCCCGCCGCCGGAGCGACCAGGACCGCCGGGGCGTCCACCGCCGGGCTTGCCGCCACCAGGCTTACCGCCGCGCGGACCGCCGGAGCGTTCACCGAAGGATTTTCCGCCCGAGGGCTTGCCGCCGAACGACTTGCCGCGAGGCTTGTCGCCAAACGGACGGTCGCCACCTTCGCGACGCGGCGGACGGTCACCGTCAGCGCGTGGAGCCCGCGGCTTGTCGAACCGGCGATCACCGCCGTCGCTGCGAGCCGGACGGTCACTGAACGAACGCTCACCGCCTTCGCGACGCTGCGGACGATCACCGTCGGCGCGTGGCGCCCTCGGCTTGTCGGAATAGCTGCGCGGTCCGCCTTCAGAACGGGGACGGTCGCCGCCGTCACGGCGCGCAGGACGGTCACCGTGATCGCGCGACCTGCGGTCACCCGCGTCGCCCGACTTGCGCCGGCCGAAACCGCCATCGCGGCCCTCGTCCTTGCCGCGACGGGCAGGTTCGCTGGCACTGATCCATTCGCCCTCGTCGTCGCGACGCTTGACCGGCGCGGCAGAGGCCGGACGATCGGCGCGGTCGAAGTCTCTGTGCGGGCCACCCTTGCGGTCCGGGTCGAACTTGCCGGTCGTCTTCGTCGCCAGACCATCCTTGTTGCGGCCGTAGCGCTTGGACTTAGGCGCGCTTTCCGGACGCTCGCGACGGGCGGACTTCTCGGTGGCATCGCCATCAACGGACTTCGGCTTCTTTTCGGCGAGCGGGCGGGCGCCCGGCGCCATCCAGACATTGGCCGTGCGGGCGCGCTGAGCCGGCGCGCGCTTCGGCCGATCCTCGAACTTGGCGTCGCGGTCTTCGCGCGGGCCACCCTTGCCGCGGGCACCATCCTTGCCACGACCACCACCGTCGCGGCGGTCGTCACGACGGGTGTCCAGACGAGAAAGGGCACGCTCGCGCTTGTCCTCCGGCTTTTCCCAGCGGTTGTTGCGCTCCGGCCTGCGCGTGTCGGCGGCGTCGTCTTCAGCCTCACCGGCAACGGTCGCCGCCTGATCATTGTAAAGCGGCGCGTCGAAGTTCGCCTTGGCGTCCTCGATCAGGCGCGGTCCCAATTGGTCGCGCAGCGTGCGTCCGCGAATTTCCTGGACGTGTCCTTCCGGCAGTTCGCCGAGCTGGAACGGGCCGTAGGAGATGCGGATCAGGCGGTTGACGTCGAGGCCGAGCGCGCCGAGCACGTTCTTGATTTCGCGGTTCTTGCCTTCGCGAAGCCCCATCGTGATCCAGACGTTCGAGCCCTGGACGCGGTCGAGCGTCGCTTCGATGGCGCCGTACAGCACGCCATCGACGGCGATGCCGTCCTTCAGCTTGTCGAGCGCTTCCTGATCGATCTCGCCATGGGCGCGCACGCGGTAACGGCGCAGCCAGCCGGTCGACGGCAGTTCGAGCACGCGGGCAAGGCCGCCATCATTGGTGAGGAGCAGCAGGCCCTCGGTGTTGATGTCGAGGCGGCCGATCGACAGAACCCGCGGCAGCTCGTCCGGCAGGTTCTCGAATACGGTCGGACGGCCCTCCGGGTCGGCATTGGTGGTCACCAGACCGGCCGGCTTGTGATAGAGCCAGAGGCGCGTGCGCTCGATACCGCGGATCGGCTGGCCATCGACCTCGATCGCATCGGCGAGCGTCGCGTTGACCACGGGCGTGTCGAGGATGACACCGTTGAGCCTGATGCGGCCTTCCATGATCATGCGCTCGACGTCGCGACGCGAGGCAACGCCGGCGCGCGCCAGGATCTTCGAGATGCGCTGCGGCTCGTCGGCGGCCGCTGCAGCCGCTGCCGGGCGCTCCCGGGCCGGACGCGAAGCGCCGGCCTTGGGATCAGACGTCTTTGCGTCGAAGCTCCTGCCGGGGCCCTTGGCACCGAAAGACTTCGGGCCGGAAGCCTTGGCTCCTGCAGCCTTTTTCGGCGCAGCGCCCTTCTTGTCGGCGAAATGCGGTTTCTTGTCCCGGCCAGCGGACTTGCCGCCAGGCCGCGTGGGCTTGTCTTTGGATGTCATTTGTGTTGCCTGCCTTTTGCGGCTGTCCTATCAGGTCGCGGCCCGTGGGTTAAGAGAAATTATTGTTTGAGCGATGGCTGAGACGACACGCTTCATGGATGCGGCCCTTGAAGAGGCCCGCAAGGCTGCCGAACGCGGCGAAGTGCCGATCGGCGCCGTGGTGGTTTTCGACGGCCGGATCATCGCCAGCGCCGGCAATCGGACCCGCGAGCTCAACGACGTGACGGCCCATGCCGAAATTGTCGCGATCCGCGAAGCCTCCGCAGTCCTCAACGACGAACGGCTTGCTGGCGCCGACCTCTACGTGACGCTCGAGCCGTGCACGATGTGCGCCGCGGCGATCTCCTTTGCGCGCATCCGCCGCCTTTACTACGGCGCGGACGATCCGAAAGGCGGTGCGGTCGACAGCGGCGTACGGTTCTTCGGCTCGCCCACCTGCCATCACGCCCCCGACGTCTATTCCGGCCTCGCCGAGCGGGAATCTGCCGAGATCCTGAGGGATTTCTTCGCCAGCAAGCGCTGAGAAGGCACGTCCGTATTCTTGCTTCAGTCGGCTGCGAAGCTCGTCAGTGCTGCGCCCGAGAGACGGTAGCGCGTCCATTCCGACATCGGCTCGGCACCCACGGCCTCGTAGACCCGGATCGCCGGCTCGTTCCAGTCGAGAACGCTCCACTCGAAGCGGCCGCAGCCTTCCTCGACGGCAATCCTTGCCAGGTGCTTCAGGAGCATCTTGCCGGCGCCCGAACCGCGGCAATCCGGCGTGACGTATAGATCCTCGAGATAAAGCCCCTTGCGCGCCTGCCAGGTGGAATAGTTGTAGAACCACATGGCAAAGCCGGCCGGCTTGCCGTCCTTCTCGCAGATCACGGCGCGGGTGATGGCGCCCGGGCCGAAAAGCGAATCCTGGAGCATCCCGACCGTCGCCTCGACGGCGTCGGGCTCTTTTTCGTAGATGGCAAGTTCCGTGATGAAGCGCAGGATCGTCTCTGCATCTTCCGGGCGGGCGTCGCGAATGCTGATGGTCATGGCTCTGGCGCTGCTTAGGCAATTCCAGAAAACGCGCGAAGTGCTTTCGTCCGGAGCTGCATGGATGCAAAAGGGTGAGGCATTCGCCGTTTCAAATGAAACGGCGAACTGGTCTTAGAAGGGCCAATACCACTTGGTGCCGGAATTCTTGACCTGCGCTTCCTTCTTGCGGCGGCGCTCCTTGTCCTTCTCCGGCTCGCCGAGGTCGGTCTCCGTGCCCTCGGGCAGGCGGCGGTAGTCGAGCGGCGGATCGCTCAAGAAGCGGCGCTTGTCGGAATAGGCGCCCTGCTCGACCTTGCGGGCCTCGCGGTAGGCCTCCTGCTGCTCCTTTGCCGAAAGGCGGCGGCCGTTGGCGCTGGCCTTGGCAAGGGGGGAGACGTAGTTCGGGTTGTTCTTGTTGGCGTCGGCCTCTTCACGCAGGCGGTTGCGCACCTCTTCCGGAGACTCGACCCATTCCGGGTTCCCCTCACGGCTGGCGAGCGACTTCTGCGGCTCGACGAGTGACGCCTGCTGGGTGGACGGCGGCAGCACGAGACCAGGACGCGGCTGGTACTTGACCGGATCCCGCTTCGGCGGACCGAAGCTGGCGACGCTGCCGAGGTCGTCCATGAGCTGCTCGCCGGCCGTCTTGTCCGTGCCGTAGGTCGGCCCGCCGATGCAGCCCGTAAGCACCAGGCCGCTCGTCAAAATGGCGGCCACGCTGGCAAACACTCGCAACTCTCGCGTCATTTCCATGAGATTCCTTCCAGCCGGCCACCAGTCAGCGCGGCCACTCAAGCGCCCATGGCGGAGAAATCCGCCAAATTTCGGGCAGGTTTTACCGGATGAACGCAAGGAGTGCAATTCATCCGGTAACAATGCGTTAAGCCTTGAAACCAAGCTCGCGCAAGGCAGCGGCATCCCGGGCGGACACGTCCGGGTAGAGTGCGTCAGAACCGACATCGGTCGTGATCCGCCAGGAGCGAGCACATTTCTGGCCCTCGGCAAGCTTCGGCACGACGCTGACCTTGGCCACGTCAGCCAGCCGGAACGCGTCGGCCGGACCTTCGGTGGTCTCGACAGTGATCCCCGAGGTGATGCAGATCTCGGCGAAATCCTGGCCTTCCAGCGCCTTCAACAGCTCCGGATCGGCCACGTGGACGACCGGTGCGGCTTCCAGCGACGAGCCGATGCGCTTGTCCTTGCGTTCGATCTCGAGCGCGCCGGTGACGACGGTGCGGACCGCACGGATCTTCTCCCACTTGGCTTCGAGCGCATCGTTCTTCCATTCCGCCGGGATCGCCGGGAACTGTTCGAGATGCACCGAGACCGCATCGGGCTTGCGCGACAGCCAGGCCTCTTCGGTCGTAAACGGCAGCATCGGCGCCAGCCACAGCACGAGGCAATCGAAGAGCTTGCGGATGACGGCGAGTGCCGCACGGCGGCGCAGGCTCGACGGCGCGTCGCAGTAGAGCGCATCCTTGCGAACGTCGAAATAGAAGGCCGAGAGTTCGACGTTCGAGAAATCGATCAGCGAACGGGCGATCTTCTTGAAGTCGAAGGCGTCGTAGCCTTCGCGCACGACCTGGTCGAGTTCGGCCAGGCGATGCAGCATCAGCTTTTCGAGTTCCGGCATCTCGGCATAGGCAATTTCCTCGCCCTTGTCGTGGGCGAGCGTGCCGAGCATCCAGCGGATCGTGTTGCGCAGCTTGCGATAGGCGTCGATGTTTGTCTGGATGATCGTCTTGCCGAGGCGCTGATCTTCCCAATAATCCGTCGTCATCACCCACAGGCGCAGGATGTCGGCGCCGGCATCCTTCATCACCTCTTGCGGGGTGACGGTGTTGCCCTTGGACTTCGACATCTTCTCGCCCTTCTCATCCATGGTGAAACCATGGGTGACAACGGCGTTGTAGGGTGCGCGGCCGCGCGTGGCGCAGGCTTCGAGCAGCGAGGAATGGAACCAGCCGCGATGCTGGTCCGAACCTTCGAGATAGACGTCGGCCGGCCACTTCAGGTCCGGACGGTCTTCGAGCGTGAAGGTATGGGTCGAACCGCTGTCGAACCACACGTCGAGGATGTCCATGACCTGATGCCACTTGGCATGATCGTGGTCGTTGCCGAGGAAGCGATCCTTGGCGCCTTCGGTGAACCAGGCATCGGCACCTTCCTGTTCGAAAGCGTCGAGGATGCGAGCGTTGACGGCCTCGTCGATCAGGATCTCGCCCTGATCGTCGGCAAAGATCGCGATCGGCACGCCCCAGGCGCGCTGGCGCGAGAGCACCCAGTCCGGACGGCCTTCGATCATCGCACGCAGGCGGTTCTGGCCGGCGCCCGGAACGAAGCGGGTGTCGTCGATGGCGGACAGCGCGCGCGAACGCAGGGTCGTGCCATCACCAAAGGCCTTGTCCATGTAGACGAACCATTGCGGCGTGTTGCGGAAGATCACCGGCTTCTTCGAGCGCCAGGAATGCGGATAGGAATGCTTGAGGCGACCGCGAGCGAAGAGCGCGTGACGGGCGATCAGCGCCTTGATGACGCGATCGTTGGCGTCACCCTTCTTGCCCTTGTCGTCGATGACGCGGCCCGCGCCACCTTCGGCGTCCGGGCCGAAACCATGGGCGTCAGCGGTGAAGTAGCCGGCATCATCGACCGTGAACGGGATCGCCGAGGAGATGCCGCGGGCTTCGAGCGCGCGGGCATTGTCCATCCAGGCATCAAAGTCCTCGCGGCCGTGGCTCGGGGCCGTGTGCACGAAGCCGGTGCCGGCATCGTCTGTCACGTGGTCGCCGTCGAGCAACGGCACCTTGAAGGCGTAGCCGCCGCCCAGACCGTGCAGCGGATGGGCGCAGGTCACGGACGACAGTTCATCGGCCTCGAGGTCGCGAACGAAGTTGAAGGTGAGCTTCGCCTTGGCGGCAGACTCATCGGCCAGGCGCTTGGCAAAGATCAGCTTCTCGCCCGGCTGGGGGCCGAAATCGTTCTCGGCGGTCGCCACTTCGTAGAGGCCATAGGCATAACGCGACGAGTAGGCGATGGCGCGGTTGCCGGGGATGGTCCAGGGCGTGGTCGTCCAGATCACAACGAAGGTGCCGGCAAGGCTGTCGGGACCTTCGGTGACCGGGAACTTCACCCAGATCATGTCGCTTTCGACATCGGCGTATTCGACTTCGGCTTCGGCAAGCGCCGTGCGCTCGACGACCGACCACATGACAGGCTTCGAGCCGCGATAGAGTTGGCCGAGCTTGGCGATCTTCATCAGTTCGCCGGCGATGCGCGCTTCGGCGTGGAAGTTCATCGTCGTGTAGGGATTGTCGAAGTCGCCCTCGATGCCGAGACGCTTGAACTCCTCGGCCTGGACCTGGATCCAGCCGGCGGCGAAATCGCGGCATTCCCGACGGAACTCGTTGACCGGAACCTCGTCCTTGTTCTGGCCCTTCTCGCGGTACTTCTCCTCGATCTTCCACTCGATCGGCAGACCGTGGCAGTCCCAGCCGGGTACGTAGTTGGCGTCGAAACCGCGCATCTGGAACGAGCGGTTGATGACGTCCTTGAGGATCTTGTTCAGCGCGTGGCCGATGTGGATGTTGCCGTTGGCATAGGGCGGGCCGTCGTGCAGCACGAACTTGTCGCGGCCGGCAGCCGATGCGCGCAGCTTCTTGTAGAGGCCCATCTTCTGCCAGCGGGCCACCGTTTCCGGCTCCTTCTGCGGCAGGCCCGCGCGCATCGGAAATTCCGTCTGCGGCAGATAGAGGGTCGAGGAGTAGTCGATCTTTTCAGCGGTGTCGGTCATGGTTTTTGCAATCGCTTCTTCGCGCGAACGGCCGCGCATACGAAATGGGCTCGGTATCGAGAGATGACTGGGGCGTCGGAAACGCCGAAATCCCGGACCTTCCGGCTGATCACAGCACGCGGAAGGCCGGGCCAATAATTCGCTGATCGATGATCAATCGACGGTGCCGGGTCATGGTGGCCGGTTGTTTAAGGCGTTTTCGGCCTTTTGAAAAGGTCCGCCGCCGCGCGAAGACCGAAATCTTTTATCGGGCGAAGTTGAGCTTGCGGTCGATGTCACCGAGTGGCGTGACGCCGGAAAGCAGCGCGCGGGCCTCGGCCTCGTCCTGCCGGATCTGCGCCACCAGCGGATCGAGGCCATCGAATTTCAATTCGTCGCGCAGGTGACCGAAGAAAGTCACGGCGCAGACTTCGCCATAGAGATCGCCGGAGAAGTCGAAGACGAAGGTCTCGAGCAGCGGTTCGCCGTCGCTGTCGACCGTCGGCCGGCGCCCGAAACTGGCGACCCCGTCGTAAAGCGAGCCGTCGGGACGACGGAAGCGCACGGCGTAGATGCCGGGTCGGAGTTCCACCTCGGGTGCAAGCCGCATGTTGGCGGTGGGAAAACCGAGTTCGCGACCGAGCTTCTTGCCGCCGATCACCTCGGCTTCGACGAGATAACGGTAGCCGAGCATGCCCGCGGCCTGGGCGACATCGCCTTCGCCGAGCAGCGCGCGGACATAGCTCGACGAGATGACGGATGCATTTTCATCACGGAAGGCATCGACCAGCGTCACACCAAACCCGTTGTCGCCGCCTGCCGCCATCAGAAAGGCGGGCCCGCCTTCGCGGCCCTTGCCGAAATGAAAGTCGAAACCGGTCACCACATGCGAGGCATGCAGCCATTCAAGCAGGATGCGGTGGATGAAATCCGAGGCGGAAAGCTGAGAGAAGGTACGGTCGAAGGGATATTCGATGACGGCGCCGAAGCCCATGCCTTCGAGGATGCGCGCCTTCAGCGGCGCCGGCGTCAGCCGGAAGACTGGAGTGTCCGGGCGAAAAACGGTTCGCGGATGCGGCTCGAAAGTCAGGACCAGCGCGGGCACGCCGCGCGACTTGGCCTCCTCCAGCGCCCGGTTAAGGACCGACTGGTGGCCGCGGTGAACGCCATCGAAATTGCCGATGGCGACGACACCGCCGCGCAAGTGCTCCGGAAGCGGATCACGGGTCTCGTTGCGATGAAAAACCGTCATCTCCGTCTTCCCGTCAGGCGAGCCGTGGCATCCAGTATTTCGGCGAGGCGCCCTCCTTCTTGAGGAAGGCGGCAAGCTTCGCCTCGTCGGTCCGGCTTTCGTTCATGTATTCCTGGGCGTGGATACCGGCGCTGATATAGAGCAGATCCAGGCCCGCGTCCTGCGCGCCCTTGACGTCCGTCGGCATGCCGTCGCCGACGGCGATGACACGGGTCAGGTCAATCGCCCCGCGCGCGGCCTTCGCCTCGCCCAGGGCGGCGCGATAGATCGCGATATAGGGTTTGCCGGCGATGCGCGCCTCGCCACCCAGCTCTTCGTAAAGCTTGGCAATCGCACCGGCGCAGGGGATCAGCCGGTGACCACGCTCGACGACGAGGTCCGGGTTGGCGCAGATGAACGGGATCTTGCGCTTGGCAAGGCCCGTCAGGGTCGCGCGGTAATGCTCGGGCGTTTCGGTCTCGTCGTCATAGAAGCCGGCGCAGACGACCGTCTCGGCATCTTCCGAGGAAACGATCTGCGTCCCCAGCCCCTCGAGCAGGGGCAGGTCGCGCTCGGCGCCGATGAAGAAGATCTTCTTGTCGGCGGCAGCGATCAGCGCCCGGGTCACGTCGCCCGAAGTGACGATCCGATCATAGGCTTCGTCGGGCACGCCGAGACTGCGGATCTGCACCTTCACCATCGGGCTCGGGCGCGGTGAATTGGTGATGAGCACGACGGTCAGTCCGGCGGCGCGCGCCTCGGCCAATGCTTCACAGGCGGACGCGAAAGCCTGCACGCCGTTGTGAAGCACGCCCCAGACGTCACATAAAACGACATCGTAGCGCTTGGCGATTTCGCGAAAACTGTTGATCCTTGCGGCCATCCTGGCTTCCTGCAAACACGGTTTCCGGCTTGCATGGCAAGGAAGACAGGAGATTACAAGTCTCGTCTCCCGAAAAAGGCGCACCCTCCCAAGGATTCCGGCGGTGTCGAGAACCAGGAAAAATGCACTGCAGATGCGGCCCGCCGCGTAGAAGCACATTGTCGTGGTTATCAACCGTCAAAATCCCGCCCATGCCACTCATCGACGCGATCGCCCACATTTCGCCAAGAATGGGGCTAGGCTGCCTGTGCCCGCGCCTGCTGCGCCCGTCCAGGGCAACTGCCGTCAGCAAAAAATCTAGGCGCCGATCCTTGACTCACCCCATACCCAAGCTTATCTCGGCATCGCTAGCACTCGATAAATGAGAGTGCTAACACCCATCCATCGGGTCGATCAGCGATCCGTAATGTCATTTGATCGAGGGATTAGACTAATGGCAAGCACCAACTTCCGCCCGCTGCACGACCGCGTCGTCGTTCGCCGCGTTGAGTCTGAAGAGAAGACCAAGGGCGGCATCATCATTCCGGACACCGCCAAGGAAAAGCCGCAGGAAGGCGAAATCGTCGCCGTCGGTTCGGGCGCCCGTGACGAAAGCGGCAAGGTCGTTGCCCTCGACGTCAAGGCTGGCGACCGCGTTCTGTTCGGCAAGTGGTCGGGCACCGAAGTCAAGATCAACGGCGAAGACCTTCTGATCATGAAGGAAGCCGACATCATGGGCATCATCGGCTGATCAGCCGGCGTCCACCCCTTTTTATGACAACCAATGGGCAATGAGCCCGGGAGTTTTCTCTAATGGCTGCAAAAGAAATCAAGTTCGGCCGCACCGCGCGCGAAAAGATGCTGCGTGGCGTCGACATCCTCGCTGACGCGGTAAAGGTCACGCTCGGCCCGAAGGGTCGTAACGTCATCATCGACAAGTCCTTCGGCGCTCCGCGCATCACCAAGGACGGCGTATCGGTCGCCAAGGAAATCGAACTCGAAGACAAGTTCGAAAACATGGGCGCCCAGATGGTCCGCGAAGTTGCTTCGAAGACCAACGACATCGCCGGCGACGGCACCACGACTGCAACCGTTCTTGCCCAGGCGATCGTTCGCGAAGGCGCAAAGGCTGTTGCTGCCGGCATGAACCCGATGGACCTGAAGCGTGGTATCGACCTCGCTGTCACCGAAGTCGTCAAGGATCTCCAGGCCAAGGCCAAGAAGATCAACACTTCGGAAGAAGTTGCACAGGTCGGCACGATCTCGGCCAACGGCGAGCGTCAGATCGGCCTCGACATCGCTGAAGCGATGCAGAAGGTCGGCAACGAAGGCGTCATCACGGTTGAAGAAGCCAAGACCGCCGAAACGGAACTCGAAGTCGTCGAAGGCATGCAGTTCGACCGCGGCTACCTGTCGCCCTACTTCGTCACCAACCCGGAAAAGATGGTCGCTGACCTCGACGACGTCTTCGTTCTCCTTCACGAGAAGAAGCTCTCGAACCTCCAGGCCATGCTCCCGGTTCTCGAAGCTGTCGTTCAGACCGGCAAGCCGCTCCTCATCATCGCTGAAGACGTCGAAGGCGAAGCTCTTGCAACGCTCGTCGTCAACAAGCTGCGTGGCGGCCTGAAGATCGCTGCCGTCAAGGCTCCGGGCTTCGGCGATCGCCGCAAGGCCATGCTCGAAGACATCGCCATCCTGACGGGCGGCACCGTGATCTCCGAAGACCTCGGCATCAAGCTCGAAAACGTCACGCTCGACATGCTCGGCCGTGCGAAGAAGGTTTCGATCTCCAAGGAAAACACGACGATCGTCGACGGCGCCGGCCAGAAGGCCGACATCGAAGGCCGCGTTGCCCAGATCAAGGCCCAGATCGAAGACACCACCTCCGACTACGACCGCGAGAAGCTGCAGGAACGTCTTGCCAAGCTCGCTGGCGGCGTTGCCGTGATCCGCGTTGGCGGCTCGACGGAAGTCGAAGTGAAGGAAAAGAAGGACCGCATCGACGACGCTCTCAACGCGACGCGCGCTGCTGTTCAGGAAGGCATCGTACCGGGCGGCGGCGTTGCCCTGCTGCGTTCTTCCGTCAAGATCACCGTCAAGGGTGCAAACGACGACCAGGAAGCCGGCATCAACATCGTTCGTCGCGCTCTGCAGGCTCCGGCCCGCCAGATCGCTGAGAACGCTGGTGACGAAGCCTCCATCGTTGTCGGCAAGATCCTCGACAAGGACCAGGACAACTTCGGCTACAACGCCCAGACCGGCGAATACGGCGACATGATCTCGATGGGCATCATCGACCCGGTCAAGGTCGTTCGCACCGCCCTTCAGGACGCTGCTTCGGTTGCCGGCCTCCTCGTCACGACGGAAGCCATGATCGCCGAACTGCCGAAGAAGGACGCCCCGGCTGGCATGCCTGGCGGCATGGGCGGCATGGGCGGCATGGACATGATGTGATAATGGCGACAGCCTTATCGCAGCATCGTCCATAAAGCTTCGCCCATGCACTTAAAGTGGTTCAGCGCGTCAAGCCTTATCGCAGCATCGTCCATAAAGCTTCGCCCATGCACTTAAAGTGGTTCAGCGCGTCAAGCGCRCTGAACGGGCGGCATGGACATGATGTGATAATGGCGAMAGCCTTATTGCAAGGATCCATCCGGATCGGAAAGGCGGCCTTCGGGTCGCCTTTCTTGTTTTTTATCAATGCCACTCATCGCCGGAGAGCATCTGCCGAACAGTCGGCAGGAAAAAACCCATCGGTTGTAGTCAGGCTTCAAAAAACCGTTGAAGTCGAAAAAAAACGAACTATAACAGCGCCCCAAGTGAGCGAAGATTGAGGGGAGACTGGGCGGCACACTTAAGGCAGACAGGCAATCGCCGGGGCTTTTTCGTATTCGCTGCCCATCCGGAAATTCTTCGAGACTATACCTAAAGAATAAAAGTATTTAATCGCAAATTAAGCCGACACTCTCCTTCGAAATAAGTTCGCCGGCGAGATCCACTACTATCTATAGACCTTTCTACTTGAGAAAACACCCACATCACGTGGCGTGCGCTCTCGTATTGGTCATGTCGGGCGCAGTTTGCACATTGGGACGCGTTTCCCTGGGGCGCCGAAGGCAGCTCCGGGAACTCTGCTGGGGTAGACCGTGTTTAAGATCACCAGAGCAAATTCCGCTCCCCTCGGCTCTTCGGGACATCTGCATCCGGGCCTACCGCATCATGAATTCATGGAGCAGTTTTGCGTCTCGGAGGGGTGGTCCGGCGACCTGTCGACGGGCCTGTTCCGGCTCGGCGAGAAGGCGGCCGCGATCCATGGCCTGCGTGACGGCGAGTGCGGCCTTCTGAACTTCGTTCGCTGCTACGATCCGGCCGATCGCAATCACGTGCTCGAACTGTTCGAACAGGCGGCAACGAGCTGCTCGTCTTTCTGCTTTTCGACGACGATCGCGCTCGAGGAGTCCGGCCAGAAGCAGCCGCTATTCTGCATCGGAGAATCCTCCGGCCTCGAACAGCGCTATTCCGGCATGATCACCGGCATCTTTTTCTTTCCACGCTTTCTCGTGGAAGTCGCGGGTCGCGCACTGCTGCGCCAGTAAGCCCGCCCCTGCCCGCGCACGGGCCCGAGTGTAGAGAACCCTCGATCACATATGGCCGCCGCAACCGCCCCATGGGCGATTGCGGTGAAGGTGTGCGGCAGAGACGCGGACGTACGGCTCAGGCTGCCGCCGCGTCGTCCTTGCCCGTGAAGAGCACCGTGATCGGCGCCGGGCGACCAAGCAGATAGCCCTGCGCCTCGTCGCAGCCCTCGGCTTGCAGGATATCGAGCTGCTTCTGCGTTTCGACGCCTTCGGCAAGGACAGGCACGGACAGGCTCTGGCCGAGCGCAAGAATGGCGCGCACGATCGCCTTGGCCTGCGGGCTGCCTTCCACTTCCCACATGAAGCTCCGGTCGAGCTTGATCTTGTCGAAGGGGAAGGACCGCAGCGTCTCGAGCGACGAATAGCCGGTCCCGAAGTCGTCGATCGCGATGGTGACGCCCAGTTCCTTGATCTGGCGCAGCGTCAGCAGCGCCCGCTCCTTGTCGTCGATGATCGTCGATTCCGTGATTTCGAGCTCCAGCCGGTTCGGGTCGAGACCCGTGTCGGCAAGCACGTCCTGAACCAGACTGACGATGTCGCCGTTGGCAAGCTGGACCGGCGAAAGGTTGACGGCAATCTTGTGACTGCTCTCCCAGCCCGCCGCCTCGCGGCAGGCCTCGCGCAGCACCCATTCGCCGATCGGCAGGATCGCGCCGCATTCCTCGGCAAGCGGGATGAACTCGCTCGGAGGCACCATGCCGCGTTCCGGATGGCTCCAGCGCAGGAGCACCTCGTAGCCGATGACGGCGCCGCTCATCACAGACTTCTGCACCTGGTAGTGCAAGGCAAGCTGCTTCTTCTCGACCGCGTCCCAGAGATCGTTGGCAAGCGCGCGCCGCTGGCGGGCAGCTTCATCCATCGACACCTCGTAGAAGCAGACGGTCTGGTTGAGGGCGGCCTTCGCCCGGTACATCGCAAGGTCGGCATTGTTGATCAGCGTGTCGGCCGTCTCGGCATCCTGCGGATAGATCGCGACACCCATGCTGCCGCCGGACTTGAGCTCGAAATCGCCAAAGCGCATTTCCTCATGCAGGCTCTTTTCGATCCGGCGCAGGAAGTCGTTAAGCTCGGAGAGTTCCTCGAAGCGCTTGACCGCCGCGAACTCGTCGCCGCCGAAGCGTGCCACGAACTCGCCTTCCTGCAGAAGGCCCTTCATGCGCTGGGCGATCGTCACCAGCACGAAGTCTCCGGCGGCGTGGCCGTGCAGATCGTTGACTTCCTTGAACTTGTTGAGGTCGATGCCGATGACGGCGACCTTGCGGTTGAACCAGGCGGCCGCGTCCAGCTCCTCTTCGAGATAGCTGCTGAACTGCAGCCGGTTCGGCAGCCCCGTGAGGCTGTCGTGGCGGGCAAGGAAGGTAATCTGCTCCTCGGTGTCGAGCCGCTCGGTGATGTCCTCATAGGTGCTCACCCAGCCGCCATCGGGCAGCGTGCGATGCTTGGTCAGGATCGAGCGGCCGTTGACGAGCTTTTCGACGATATCGCCGCCGCCATTGCCGACCATTTCGATCCGGTGCTTCTGGTAGAGCTCCTCGGCCTTGGTCCGGGCCATCTCCGGATCTGTGTAGATGCGGGCAAAGACGATATCGAGGATTTCGCGGAAGGTCAGCCCCTTGCCGGCGAGTGTCTCGGAGAAGCCGAAGATCTCTCGGCAGCGACGGTTGGAGAGCAACAGCCGGTCGCTGCTGTCGAACAGGCAGATGCCCTGCGACATGTTTTCGAGCGCGACATCGAGATTGTTGCTGACTTCGGCGATACGGTCGGCGTCAAGCTTCGCCTTGGTGATGTGCTTGACGATCTTGATGAAGCCGGCGTGCTTGCCGTCGTCGTCCATGAAGGGGTCGAGCACCACGTGAGCCCAGAACCGGGATCCGTCCTTGCGATAGCGCCAGCCTTCGTTCTCGTACTTACCATCGGCCAGTGCGACCTCGAGCGCCCGCTGCGGTACGCCGTCGCGCTGATCCTCCTGCGAGTAGAAGCAGGCGAAATTCTTGCCGACGATTTCCTCGCCCTTATAGCCCTTGTTGGCCTCGGCGCCGGCGTTCCAGCTGGCGACGCGGCCGTCGGTGTCGAGCATATAGATCGCGTAGTCCTTCACGCTGCGCACGAAGCGGGCGAATTCCCGTTCGGCAGCAGCGGCGGAAAGCTCGGCATGATGGGCGAAGCCGGCGGCGATCAGCACCATCGACAGCAGGAAGAAGGCGGTGCCGGCGATGACGAAGGCAAGCAGATGCGGCTGGATCATGCCCGCATGGGTCGGCGTCAGCAGATCGGCCTCGATCGTGACCGCACCCATGGCGGTGAAATGCAACGCGACGATCCCGAGCGTCATCAGCAGGGTGGCAAGGATCTTCGCCTTCAGCGGCTTGCCGACACTGGCGATCGTGCGCAGAGCGGCGATGTCAAACAGCGAGCCGACGACCACGGAGGCGACGACCAGTGCCGCATTCCAGCGGATGCTGCCCGGCACGTCGAGCGCCGCCATGCCAAGAAAATGCATGCAGGCGACGCCGCCGCCGAGAACGAAGCCGCCAGCAATCCAGCCGAGGCGGTCCTGAACATGGGTCGCGATCAATAGGGCCGTCGTGGTGAGGATGATGGCAACGGCCAGCGACAGGCCGGTGAGATCCATCTGGTAGCCGAGGACGACGCCGGGATCATAGGCGAGCATGGCGATGAAGTGGGTCGCCCAGATGCCGAAGCCGCTGGCGATGCCGGCGGCCGTCGCCCAGATCGCTTTCGCCTTGCCCGAGGAGCCGCGGGCGCGCTGCAGCAGCGTTACTGCTCCGTAACTCGCGAGAAAGCACACAAGTGCGGCCAAAACGACCAGTCTGGGATTATGCTCTACCACCAGGCATGTAAGAACCTTGAACATCGCCAATCGCCTAAATCAAATTCTGTCGGGAAACGAGACCTCTCGCCTCCACTTAAGCTGCCTGTGTTGGCGTCAGGTGATTTAAGGAAGTGATAAATCGAGGCTCTGCCGGGCAATTGCCCAGCAAGACAATAGTTTCGTCGTTAACGAATTTTGAAACCACGCCGCCTTCAAGTTGCAGCCTGCCAAAAAGCGCCGCCTGGCGTGGTTCGCCGCCTATGCTTGCGACAGCAGCGCCTTGAGGTCGGATTGGGGATCGGCGATGACGGCTCGGTCAGGATTGATGCCGCTCTCCAGCAGCTTCTTGCCGGTCACATAGGCCTTGGCGTCGTTGATCGCATCGACGGCCACCAGGCGCCCCTGCCGGAAATACCAGACCGACACGCTGCCTTCGCGCTGGCCGGGCCTGACGATGGTTTCGTCGTGGCCGAGCCCGAAGCCGGCGATCTGCAGCTTGACGTCGTACTGGTCCGACCAGAACCAGGGCTTGGGATCGTAAGGGGCATCACTGCCGGCAAGGATAGCCGCGACCGCTTCGGCCTGATCGACGGCATTCTGCACCGACTCCAGCCGGATGCGCAGATCCTCGAAGGGAAGAACGGCGCAATCACCCATCGCGAAGACCGCCGGATCGGAGGTGCGGCCATGCGCGTCGACGACGATGCCGTTTGCGGTTTCGAGCCCGGCGTCGTGGGCCAGGCGATCATTGGCGGTCACGCCGATGCCGACGATGACGACATCGACCGGCAAGGTGGAACCATCGGAGAGTTCCGCCGCGGTGACACGGCCATTGTCGCCGACGAGGCGGTTGAGACCGGTACCCTCGCGAATATCGACGCCGCGACCACGATGAATGTCGCGCACGAGCCCCGACGTCGCCGAGGAGGCAACACGCTGCAGGATGCGGTCGGCCATTTCGATGACCGTGACGTCCAGGCCGCAGGTGCGCGCGACGGCTGCCGCTTCAAGACCGATGTAACCACCGCCGATGACGAGCGCGCGACGGCCGGGCTTCATCTCCTCGGCAAGGCTGTCGGCATCCCTGAAGTCGCGAACGACGAAGACACCCTCGAGATCGCCGCCGACCGAGGCCGGCAGCCGGCGCGGCGTGGCGCCGGTCGCAAAGGCCAGCACTTCATAGTCGAGCGATGTGCCATCGCTGAGCGTCACGTGTTTGCCGGCCCGGTCAAGCCCGATCACGGTCGTTTCGAGGCGCACGTCGACAGCGTGCTCGCCGTACCAGGCTTCCGGCCGGTAGAGCAGGCGGTCGAGGCTCATCTCGCGCAGGAGATACTTTTTGGAGAGCGGCGGGCGCTGATAGGGCAGGCTTGCTTCGGAGGCGACGATGGTGATCGGCCGCTCGTCCTTGAGCGCACGGAGCTTCGCAACTAGAGCAAAGGCGGCCTGACCGCCACCGACAACAACAAGCCTTCCGGACACGCTTCCCACCTGCCTTTATTCATCTGTACAACAAGGCCTAGCCTTCCGCCCGAGCTTCGTCAACTCTGGCACAGGCCACGCCGTTTGCTATTCCTTGCGCGGCACGTCCATGCCCTTTTGAGCCGCCGGGCGCGACAGGCCGCGCTCGACCCAGGCCATCACCTTGGGGAAGCTCTTGTAATCCAGGACCTCGGCACCGCCATAGAATCTGCGCGCACCTTCGACCCAGGGATAGGTGGCGATGTCAGCGATCGTGTAATCGTCGCCCATCAGCCATTGCCGCCCGTCAAGGCGGGTTTCGAGCACGCCGAGCAGCCGCTTGGCTTCGTCACGGTAGCGCTCGACGGGGTAGGAATTGTTGGCGACCTTGTCGGCGGCGAACTTGAAGAAGTGACCGAACTGGCCGAACATCGGACCGACGCCGCCCATCTGGAACATAACCCAGGCGATCGTTTCGTAGCGGCCGGCCGCGTCGGCAGGCAGCAGCTTGCCGGTCTTTTTAGCGAGATAGATAAGGATCGCGCCGGACTCGAACAGCCCGATTGGCTTTCCATCCGGGCCGTTGGGATCGATGATCGCCGGGATGCGGCCGTTGGGGTTGAGCGAGACGAACTCCGGCGACTTCTGGTCATTGGTATCGAAGGCGATGCGGTGCGGTTCGTAGGGCAGGCCCAGCTCTTCGAGCGCGATCGAAACCTTCACGCCGTTCGGCGTCGGCAGCGAATAGAGCTGGATGATATCAGGGTTTTTCGCCGGCCAGCGCTTGGTGATCGGAAAGGCGGACAGATCGGCCATGAAGGTCTCCTGGAACGGAACAGCGGGAGGCGGCAGAAACGCCGCACGCAGACTTACATAGGAGCGGAGGGCGCGCCTTTTGAGGGCCCTACTTTATTTTTGTAACCGGCGGGATCGTCAAGACCGCGCATGCCCCGTTCGCAGCGTCAAAGGACGCTACGCACGGCCGCGATAATCCGTGCCACCACAGGATCGCCCTCGTGAGCCGCCTTGCGCGCCCGAACCAGGCAAGCTTCGGAACGCAGGATCACGCCATCGGTGAGTATCTTCAGGTGGTTTGCCTTCAACGTCGAACCGGTCGAGGTGATGTCGACGATAATGTCGGCGGAACCAGAGGCCGGCGCGCCTTCGGTCGCCCCGAGGCTTTCGACGATGCGGTAAAGCTGGATGCCGTGGCTGCCCGAGAAATGGTTCTGCGTCAGCCGCCAGTACTTGGTGGCGATCGCCAGACGGCGACCATGGCGGGCACGGAAATCGGCGGCAACGTCGCCAAGGTCGGCCATGGTGTCGACGTCGTACCAGACCTCAGGCACCGCGACGACGACGTCGGCATGACCGAAGCCGAGACGGGCGCAGAACTCGACGCGCGCATCGGCGTTGGCAAGCCCCTCGCGCACCAGGTCTTCGCCGGTTACGCCGAAATCGATTGAGCCGTTGCCGAGCTCTCGCGAGATTTCCGACGCCGAAAGGAACGCAATCTCCACATCATCAGCACCTTCGACGCGGCCGCGATAGGAGCGGTCGTTGCCGACGGCAACGATCTTCAGGCCGGCGCGTTCGAAGATCGCCGAAGCGTCATCCTTCATCCGCCCCTTGGACGGCAAGGCGATAGTGATGGTCATTGGGCGCCTCCTTCAGAGGCAATCGCCTTTTCGATGCGGTCGAGCCAGAGCGAGAAGCCGACGGCCGGGATATGCTCGCGGGCGCCGAGCAGAGTCAGCAGCCGATCGAAGCGGCCGCCGCCGGCAAGGACGGCATGCGTTCCGGCAAGCTCAACCTCGAAAACCAGGCCGGTATAATAGTCGAGAGGACGACCAAAGGCCGCTCGATAACGAATGGCGCCGATGTCGGAACCGGCCTTGCTAAGGGCGGCAACGCGGGCATCGAAACGGGCGAGCGCATCATCGATTTTGAGGCCGGATTTCTGCGCGAAAGCGAAGAGTGCGGCCGGCGCATCGGCAAGCGGCACGTCGAGCGCCAGGAACGCGGCGACCTGATCCAGCGTTCTGCGGTCAAGCCGCGTGTTCGCCAGTTCCATCTTCTCCTTCAGCCGGCGCGCAATATCCTGCGGCGAACGGCTAGCGTTGGTCGAATAGCCGGTCGCTTCCATCGTTGCGGCGACATGCGCGACGAGACGGTCCTCGTCTTCGAGCAGGCCGTCCATCGACAGCCGCACGACTTCAGGACCGAAGACGCCGACCGTGCGCGGATGGGCGAGCTCGGTCAGAAGCTTCTGCAGGTGCTTCTGGTCGCCGAAGGCGTGGATCAGCCGCTTCTGCCAGCCAGCCGGCAGGCCACAGGCACCGACGACGGCTTCAAACACGGCCTGGTCGCCAAGCGTCACGCTGAGAGACCGGCCCGGCACCCGGTTGGCGACGATGCGCATCGCGTCAGAGACGGCGCGCGCATCGGCTGCCGCCGTATCGGTGTCGCCAAGATCCTCGATGCCGGCCTGGTAGAATTCGTTGCCGCCTTCGCGGCGCTGGCGGAAGACCTCGCCGAGATAGGCATAGCGCTTCGGCGTTCCGGTCACCGCCTCGATATGGCGGAGACAGACGGGAATGGTGAATTCCGGCCGCAGGCACAGGCTCTCGCCGGTCTCGCTCTCGGTCATGAAGATGCGGCGGCGCAGATCCTCACCGGCCATGGCGAGGAAAGGCTCGGCCGGCTGGATCACCGGAGTGTCGACACGCAGCGCGCCGAGGCTTTCGAAGTCGGCAAGCAGCGCATCGGCAAAGGCAGGCAGATTGATGAGGGCCATAGTCGTCAGCCCCTTGCCCGATCCTCGGCCTGTGCCGCCAGCATCTCGCGCACCTTTTCGACCAGTTCGGCCGTCGGCACGGAAACCTGGGCCACGCGCGCCTCGCGCCAGGCCGCGTTGTCCTCGATCTCACCCGACAGGCGCTTGCCCTCGATCAGATCCTTGATCTGCACGACACCGGCGGCGCGCTCGTCGCCACCCTGGATGATGGCGAGCGGCGAGCCACGGCGGTCGGCATATTTCAGCTGATCGCCAAAGTTCTTCTTGTTGCCCTGGTACATTTCGGCGCGGATGCCGGCATGGCGGAGCTGCTGCACGAAACGCTGGTAATGGCCCATCGCCTCGATGTCGCGGTCCATGACGCAGACGACAACAGGCGCGAGCACGTCAGATGCACCGAGCTTGCCGAGGTTCTTCAGCGCCGTCATAAGGCGGGAAACGCCGATCGAGAAACCGGTCGCCGGGACCGGCTGCCCCATGAAACGCGACACGAGACCGTCGTAGCGACCACCACCGCCGACCGAACCGAAGACGACCTTTTCGCCCTTCTCGTTGGTGACGGCAAACTGCAGCTCGGCCTCGAAGACGGGGCCGGTATAATATTCGAGACCACGCACGACCGAGGGGTCGATCTTGATGCGGTCAGCCTCGTAGCCGGCGCTCAGGACCAGGCTGCGGATGGTGTTGAGTTCCTCGACACCTTCGCCGCCCTTGGCGGTGCCTGAAACGAGCACTGCCAGTTCGTCGGCACTTTCGGCATAATTCTGGATGCCGACGAAGAACAGGACCTTGTCGATCTGCTCGCCATTGAGGCCCGCACCCTTGGTGAAGTCGCCGCTTTCGTCCTTGCGGCCTTCGCCGAGCAGGAGCCTGACGCCTTCGGGGCCGAACTTGTCGAGCTTGTCGATGGCGCGCAGCACCGTCAGGCGGGCATTGACCTTGTCGTCGCCGCCAAGACCGATCGCCTCCATGACGCCGTCGAGCACCTTGCGGTTGTTGACGCGGATCACGTAGTCGCCGCGCGCTATGCCAAGGGCTTCCATGGTGTCGGCCATCATCATGCACATTTCGGCGTCCGCCTGGACGCCGGCGGCACCGACGGTGTCGGCATCGAACTGCATGAACTGGCGGAAGCGGCCCGGGCCAGGCTTCTCGTTGCGGAAGACGTAGCCGGCGCGATAGGTGCGGAACGGCAGCTGGATCTCGTTGAAGTTCTCGGCGACGTGACGGGCGAGCGGCGCCGTCAGGTCGTAGCGCAGCGACATCCACTGGTCGTCGTCATCGGTCAGCGAGAAGACGCCTTCGTTCGGCCGGTCGCTGTCGGGCAGGAACTTACCGAGCGCATCGGTGTATTCGAACAGCGGTGTTTCGACCGGGTCGAAACCATAATGCTCGTAGACCGCCCGGATCTTGCCGATCATTTCGTCCGTCGCGCGGATATCGGCAGCGGAGCGATCGACGAAGCCGCGCGGAAGACGCGCCTTGAGCTTCTGCGGTTTCTTCTGTTTCTCGGTCATGGGAGCATTCCGGACTGTCTCTTGTTGGCTGCTTTCCCTATCGGATCAAGTGGGGGGCGGCAAGGGTTTGCACCGCGCAAAGCGTTCGCCCGGGCCATGCGCCGGCGCTTTGCGTCAAAGCCTAGCACGGGTGAGCTTCGCGTCATCGGGATCGACACGCACCATCGCGACGCGTCGGGGAGGACTTGACCTCAACCACAAGGCGCATTAGACGATATGCAATCACTAAAAGTTTATCGCCTGACCGATCGACGACGTTCCGGCTGCACCGATGATCGTCTATCTTCGCGGCCAAGGGCCGAGTACCTACAAACGAGTTTTCGATGCAATGACTGCATCGGGAAAACACTTCAATGGCAAACAACGCATCGAAGCGCCTTGCGGCAGTGGCGGTCTCCGGTAACGAGACATCACGTCCGCGCGGCGAGAAGAAGGGCATCATGTTGAGGTTCATGACACCTGGCTCGGGAGCCATCCAACCCGGGCACCTCGGGGCGCATTCGGCCTGGATGGACCACCTCGATGAAAGCGACTATTTCGTGGAGACATGGCGCTGCGATCTGGCCAGCGGCGTCTTTCATCTGGGCGAGCGAACCGCCGCCCTGCTTGGCGCTTCCAACCGCTCCTGCGGCATCGTCGATCTGGTGCGTGCCTATGACAGCCGGGATCGCGTGACAGTGCTCAACATCCTCGAGCAGGCAACCGCGTCGCCGTCTTCGTTCTGCTTCACGGCGCTCGTGCGCTTGCCAAGTTTGAAGGCGGCACAGCTTTTCTGCGTCGGCCGGTCGTCGCTCGACGCGTCCACCGGCGAAAACATGCTGCAGGGCATTTTCGCCTTTCCGCGCGAGCGTCCTGCGCTTGACGCCTGAACGGACGGGTTGAATCCGCAGCCAGCCCTTCCCTAGATTGATGGAGTGCCAAGGAGCCGGCCACGGCCGGCCTCTTGGCACGAGACATCAGATAAGGAAGGAAACACCATGTCGCTGAAACCGCTGATCGCCGCCCTCGCGCTTTCCGCCTGCCTCGGCTTTCCTGCGTTGGCAGAGGAGTCCGGACACGGCAGCATGCACCATGGAGCGACCGAAACCGCGATGCCGAAGGGCGACAATTCGCCTTCGAGCAAAGCCTTCGCCGAAGCCAATGCCCGCATGCACAAGGACATGGACATCACCTACACCGGCAAGGCGGACATCGACTTCGTGCGCGGCATGATCGCCCACCATCAGGGCGCGATCGACATGGCGAAGGTGGAGCTCGAATACGGTAAGGACGAAACGCTGCGCAAGCTGGCCGAAGAGGTCATCAAGGCGCAGGAAGGCGAGATCAGGACGATGAAGGCGTGGCTCGCCAAGAACGGCGGCTGAACCCGCAGTCCCAACGCCACCGGCAAACACCCGTCGTCAGGCAGACGACGGGCGCACTCATCAGGCGACGCGGGCCTGGGGCCTTGCAAGCTTGCCACGCAACTCCTCGACGACCGTGCGGCAGTGGCAGCCTTCGATGTGATCGTTGACGAGGCCCATGGCCTGCATGAAGGCGTAGATCGTCGTCGGGCCGACGAAGGTCCAGCCGCGCTTCTTCAAATCCTTGGAAATGCGGGTCGAGGTCGGGGTCGTCGGATTGGCGACGATCGCTTCATAGGTCACCACCTGCGGACGCTCGGCTGCCTGCGGCTCATAGGACCAGAAATAGGCCGCCAGCGAACCGAACTCTTGCCTCAGTTCCTGGGCGCGGCGCGCGTTGTTGATCGTCGAGACGATCTTGCCGCGATGACGCACGATGCCTGTATCGGCAAGGCAACGCCCGATTTCCGCGTCGCCGAACTTTGCGACCGCGTCGAAATCGAAACCGGCGAAGGCGGCGCGAAACGCCTCGCGCTTGCGCAGGATCGTCAGCCAGGACAGGCCGGACTGGAAACCTTCCAGGCAGATCTTCTCGAAAAGCCGGCGGTCGTCGGTGACCGGGCGCCCCCATTCCTCGTCATGGTAGCGACGATAATCGTCGAGATTGCCCTGCCAGGCGCAACGCAAAAATCCGTCCTCACCGATCACAATGCCCTTGGCCGTCATCGCCCTCTTTGCTCCATCCTGCTCATTTTCCTGCCTTTACCATTTGCAAACCAGATTCCTAAAGCAGCGGATAACCCTACCCAAAGCTTTATCGGCGCCATCGGCTTTTAACGAGGCACCGTTTACCATTCGGTCGCCCTCCAAATGACACGATTGCCCCCATTGCCAAGGCGCAACCCGTCCGTTCGAGCATTCCGCTCACCGGCAGACTGCGCCCCCTTCAGTGATTTTCGGCGAAAGGTAGCGAGTCCGTCCGATGTTGAAAAAGTCTCTTCTTATAGCCGCCTCTCTTCTGACCCTCGTGGCTGGCCCGGCCGGAGCACAGGACCGGTATCAGAACAGGCCGCCCGTCGTCGTCAGTCCCGACCTCACCGCCCCCTGGGTGATGCAGCTCGGCGGACAGCAGGCGCGCACGCGGCAGGTTATCTACCGGCAGCAGATTCCGCAGGCCACCCGAAAACAGTTCTATCAGCAGGGACAGGTCGCGAAACCTCAGGTCAAGCGCCGCGCCGTCAATCCGCTGATCCAGCCGGCCAATGCCATGCGCGCCCAGCGGCCGGTGAAATCGAAATTCGACCCGCAGTACCTGCCGCAGACGGTCGCCTATGAGAGCAAGGAAAAGCCGGGCACGATCGTCATCGATACCAACAACCGCTTCCTCTATCTGGTGACCGGCAACGGTGAGGCACGGCGCTATGGCGTCGGTGTCGGCAAGCCGGGCTTCGAATGGGCCGGCGCCCACAAGGTCACCCGCAAGGCGGAATGGCCGAGCTGGACGCCGCCGCAGGAGATGATCACCCGCGAGGCGGCCAAGGGCCATTACCTGCCGGCGCGCATGGACGGCGGCCCGGAAAATCCGCTCGGCGCACGCGCCATGTATCTCGGCTCGACGCTCTACCGCATCCACGGCACCAACGCGCCCTGGACGATCGGCTATGCCGTTTCCTCCGGCTGCATCCGCATGCGCAACGAAGACGTTGTCGATCTTTACGAGCGCGTGAAAGTGGGCACGAAGGTTATCGTCATCTAATTGCAGCACTGCATAGAATATTCCCCTCTCCTCACCCGTGTTGCTGTTGCCTATGCGTGATTTTCAGGCAACAGCAGCGTAAGGACAGGCAAGTTTTGTGATCACGTTTGATCTACCGGATGTATCGCGGGCTTGAACTTCGATGCGTTTTGCATAGCCTGCCTGCAACGAGGGTTTAGAGGGAATCGTAAATGAAGCGTCATGCCAGCAAAGTGGTCGCAATCGCGATTGCGACCAGCACTATTCTTGTGGCCGCCAGCGCCTCGGCTTTCACGCCGGCGCCCGTAGCAGGCCCCAAGATCCAGTCGTCAGACATTGTACTCGTGGCCACTCCGAAGAAGCCGGCAAAACAATACTGGCGCACCAAGGTTCGCTTCCGCACCGACGAAGCCCCCGGCACGATCATCGTCGATACCAACAACAAGTTTCTCTACTACATCGACGGCCCGAACCGCGCGACGCGCTACGGCATCGGCGTCGGCCGGGACGGCTTCGGCTGGTCGGGTGTCGTGAAGGTTGGCCGCAAGGCCGAATGGCCGACCTGGACGCCGCCGGCCGAAATGCGCCGCCGCGAGGCCGCCAAGGGCCGCATCCTGCCGATCACCCAGGAAGGCGGCATCGACAACCCGCTCGGCGCCCGCGCCATGTATCTCTACAAGGGCGGCCGCGACACGATCTTCCGTATCCACGGCACCAACCAGCCCTGGACCATCGGCCAGAACATGTCTTCCGGCTGCATCCGCATGATGAACGAGGACGTGGAGCATCTCTACGACCGCGCCGACGTCGGCACGAAGGTCATCGTCATCGGCCCCGGCAGCAAGGCCGGCGACACCTATTTCGACGATCGCGGCGTCGACATCTTCCGCCAGATCTTTGGCGGCTGAGGACGCCGAAACTTCCACCCACCAAAAAGGCCGGCTCCCGAAAGGTGGCCGGCCTTTTGCTTTGCCTCAGAGCCCCTCAGGCTTTGCCCCGCCATAGGCCCAGTCGAGCAATTCGACCGTATGCAGGATGGGGATTTTGGTGCCGCTGGCGATCTGGGTGATGCAGCCGATGTTGCCGGTCGCGATCGCATCCGGCTTCGTCGCCTCGATGTTCTTCACCTTGCGCGCCTTCAGCTTGGCCGAGATTTCCGGCTGCAGGATGTTGTAGGTACCGGCCGAACCGCAGCAGAGATGGCCCTCGGCCGGATCGCGCACGACGAAGCCGGCGCGCTTCAGAAGCTGCTTCGGCGCAAGCGTGATCTTTTGGCCGTGCTGCATCGAACAGGCGGAATGGTAAGCGAGCGTCATGCCGCGCGCCTCCTGTTCCGGCAGGTCGAGGGTCGCCAGATACTCGGTGATGTCCTTGGCCAGCGCCGAGACCCGTGCGGCCTTTTCCGCATAGGCGGGATCGAGCCTGAGCATGTGGCCGTAGTCCTTGATCGTCGTTCCGCAACCCGAAGCGGTGATGACGATGGCGTCGAGTCCACCTTCGTCGGCAACCTTGAGCCACGCATCGACGTTGCGGCGCGCGGCTTCGAGCGCCTGGTTCTCGCGGCCCATGTGATGCACCAGCGCGCCACAGCAGCCCTCGCCGGCCGAAACGACCACCTCCACACCAAATCGCGTCAGAAGCCGGATCGTCGCCTCGTTGATCTCCGGCTTCAGCACGGGCTGGGCGCAGCCGCTGAGCAGCGCAACGCGGCCGACACGCTTGTCCTTGGGCGCATGAACGCCGGGTGTGGCCGAAGCCGAGGGCTCCGCCACGACGGCGGGCGCCAGATCGAGCATCACGCCAAGAGTTTTCAGGAAGGCGACGCGCTTCATCAATCCGGCGAGCGGCCGGGCAAGGCCGGCTGCCTTCAGCGACAGGCGGAAGCGCTGCGGATAGGGCAGCACGGCTGCGAGCACGGAACGCGCCAGCCGGTCCTTGAACGGGCGGCGATAGGTGTTTTCGATATGCACGCGGGCATGGTCGACGAGATGCATGTAGTCGACGCCGGAGGGACAGGTAGTGGTGCAGGCGAGGCACGACAGACAGCGGTCGATATGGGTGACCGTTTCCTTGTCGGCCGCCCGGCCGTTCTCCAGCATGTCCTTGATGAGATAGATACGCCCACGCGGGCTATCGAGCTCGTCGCCGAGCGTAACATAGGTCGGACAGGTCGCGGTGCAGAAGCCGCAATGCACGCACTTGCGCAGAATGGCCTCGGATTCGGCCACGTGCGGATCGGCGAGCTGCGCGGCGGTAAAATTGGTCTGCAAGTGCGAACTCCACTCTTCGTCCTGCGGAACCGGGCGCTTCGCGCCGCGGTCGATTGCAACATTCTGTTTTCAGCTTCCTTCGACCTTGCCGGTCTCCGGTTGCATACCGGCCTAAACCATCCAGCCCTCGGGATTGGTGATCGGCTCTTCGCGCGCGGCCCTTTGCAGGCCGACGACGCAGCGCACGACGATCCAGACAGCGGTGGCGATGAAGCCGAGGATGCCGACAAGCACCACCGTCAGCAACAGCGAGATCAACAGGAACAGCAGCGATATCCAGAAGGTCCGGATCGCCCAGACATAGTGCGTCTGGACCCACGGCGCGCCCTTGCCACGATTGAGATAGGCCATGACGACGCCGATGATCGGCGTGATGCCCACCGCAAACCCGACGAGATAAAGGACATAGATCACCTGCACGTTGATCTTGCCCGGCTCCAGCCAGCGATCGGTCTCCCGGGAGAACGGTGTCTGCGGACCCTTATCGCTCATGCTTGTCTCTCCTGTTCCCTTGCGAATGCGCTCAGGAAATCGCGGCCATGCGGCCGGGATTGAAGATCCGGTGCGGGTCGAACTTCGCGCGCACGCGCTCGCTCAACTGTGCCACGGGCAAGGGTTGCGGTTCAAACGATGAAACGGCCTGACGGTAGCTGTCATCGGCCCTGACGAGGGTCGCGTGGCCGCCGCCGAGAACCTTGATGTAACGGCGCACCAGTTCCGCCTCGGGATCGGCCTCCATGCGCAACCATACGAGACCGCCCTGCCAGTCGTAGAAAGCGTCGACGCCGGTCTGCAGCCGCAGTGCTGCTACCAGTTGATGGCCAAGCGACGGGGCGACGGACGCGCGCCAGAGCGGCTTCCTGGTACCGTCGGCATAGGGTTTGACGTCGCGGATCTCCGTCCAAAGCCTTGCTGTTTGCGATGCATCAAGCCGCGTCACCGCGCCGAAGCGGCCGACTGCCTTTGTCAGCTTTTCAGCCCTGATCGCAACGGATGCCTCCAGCCCTTCGAGCCTGAGCACGGTGACTGCACCATCCGGAAGGTTGCCATCCAGGAACCGTCCGCGCACGCTCTCGGGCAGATGCGCCGCGCCGGAAACCTCAGTTGTCTGCGCCATTGCCTCGGCCATGACCGCCGCCGCCTCGGCATCGTTGAGCCCGGAGACGACGATGGTCTCCGACGCCGGCGGCAGCGGCAGGACGCGGAAGGTGACTTCGGTGAGGATGCCGAGCGTGCCATGCGAGCCAGCCAAAAGCTTGACCAGATCGAGACCGGTGACGTTCTTCATCACACGCCCGCCGGCCTTGATCGCCTCGCCCTCGCCGTTGACGAAACGCACACCGAGCAGGCTGTCGCGGGCGGCACCGGCGACATAGCGCCTGGGGCCGGATACGTTGGCGGCAAAGACCCCGCCGATCGTCGGCTCACCCGAGGAGGCGAAGATCGGCCGGTGATCCATCGGCTCGAAGGCGAGCATTTGCCGGTTTTCGGCCAATGCCTCGCCGATCTCGCGCAGTGGCGTTCCCGCAAGCGCAGTGATCGTCATTTCGGCCGGATTGTAGCTGACGATGCCGGAAAGGCGGCGGGTCGACAGCACCCGATCGGCGCGCACAGGATTGCCGAGGCCGGAGCGCGTGTTGCCGCCGATCACTGCGAGCGACGCCTTGTCCGCCGCCATGGCGCGAACGACGGTCGCAATCCCCTCTTCGCTGGCCGGTTCGAAATGCACGATCATGCGGCGGGACGCCCTTTAAGAGGGAAGACCTTGGACGGGTTCAGGATCCATTGCGGATCGAAGGCAGCTCGCGCCGCCATCTGCTGGTCGAGGTCGATCTGGTTGTACTGATGCAGCATGAGATCCCGTTTTTCGATGCCGACGCCATGCTCGCCGGTGAGGCAGCCACCCGCGTCGACGCAGAGCTTCAGGATATCGTTCCCGGCAGCCTCGGCGCGCGCAGCATCCTCCGGGTCGTTGATGTTGTAGAGGATCAGCGGATGCATGTTGCCGTCGCCGGCGTGGAAGACATTGGCGACGCGCAGGCCGTAGCTCGCGACGATCTCACCGGTGCGGGCAAGCACATGGGAGAGTTGGCTGAGCGGCACGGTGCCGTCCATGCAGATATAGTCGGCGATGCGGCCGGTGGCGCCGAAGGCGGATTTCCGGCCTTTCCAGATCGCGGCCGCTTCCATGGCCGACTGGCATTCCTTGATGGTCGCGACCCCGTGACGGCGCGCGACCGCAACGATGCTCGCGAGCATCGCATCCATCTCCGGCTCGGAGCCTTCGACCTCGACGATCAGTAGCGCTTCGACATCGAGCGGGTAGCCGGCGTGGGCGAAGGCTTCGCAGATCTCGATCGCCGGCTTGTCCATGAACTCGATCGCGACGGGAATGATGCCGGAACCGATGACATCAGCGACGCAGGCGCCGGCCGCCTCCGAGGAGGCAAAGCCGAAGAGCACCGGGCGGGCTCCCTCCGGTTTGGCGATCAACCGCACCGTCGCCTCGGTGACGATACCGAGCTGGCCTTCCGAGCCGCAGACGAGGCCGAGCAGATCATAGCCCGCCGCATCCAGCGCCTTGCCGCCGAGATCGACGACGGTGCCATCGAACAGCACCATCTTCACGCCGAACAGATTGTTGGTGGTGACGCCGTATTTCAGGCAATGAGCACCGCCGGAATTCATGCCGATGTTGCCGCCGATCGTGCAGGCGAGCTGCGAGCTCGGGTCGGGTGCATAAAAGAAGCCATCGGCGGAAACCGCCTCGGAGATGTTGAGGTTGGTAACGCCCGCCTGAACGGTGGCGGTGCGATTGAAAAGGTCGACATCGAGGATGCGCGACATCTTCGAGAGGCCGATGACGACCGCATCCTCTTGTGGGATGGCACCGCCCGAAAGCGAGGTACCGGCCCCGCGCGGCACGACGGGAACGCCGTAGCGGCTGCAGTATTTCAGGAGCGCGGCCACCTGTTCGGTGGTTTCCGGCAAGGCGACCGCCAGGGGCATGCGGCGATAGGCGATGAAGGCATCGGTCTCGAACGGCTTCAGTCCGCGCTCGTCGCTGATCAGACAGCCCTCGGGCAGCAGGTCCGAGAGGTCGGCGATAATCTCGCGGCGCCGGGCGATAACCTCTGGTTTCGGCTGCAGAAAACCGATTGTCTCCGCCATCAGCTCCTCCCGCCGCATATCGATTGGTTCATTTTCTTTACCACTAGGACAGAGGCCTCGCAAATGCTATTGAGCTTTTCCGTTTTGGAAATAATGGCAACGATTGATGACGAATTTAGGCGATCTTGAGATTTTTGCACGGGTCGTTTCCACCGGCAGTATGTCGGCAGCGGGGCGGGCGCTGGGGTTTTCCCCAGCTGTGATCTCCAAGCGCATCAAGAGACTCGAAGACCGGCTCGGCACGCGCCTCCTTCAACGCACGACGCGCCAGATTTCGCTGACGGAAGCCGGCCAGGGCTTCTACGACCGGGTGCTCGGCATTCTGACCGGCATCGAGGAGGCGGAAGCCTATGCGTCGGGCCGCTCGTCGCATGCGCTCGGGGTGCTGCGGATATCGGCACCCACCTCCTTCGGCCGCATGCACATCGCGCCGCATCTGACCAAGTTCATGAAGGACCATCCGGATCTGAAACTGCACATCGTGCTGACGGACGAATTCACCGACATCGTCGCGGAAGGCTTCGACATGGCGGTTCGGATCGGCGAACTGGTGGATTCGTCGCTCGTCGCCCGTAAGCTTGCCCCCGTCCGCCGGCTGCTCTGCGCCTCGCCGGACTACATCGCCCGCAACGGCGCACCGAAAGAGATCGGCGACCTCGCCAACCACCTCTGCCTGCCGGCGCATAACAACGACAATTGGAAGCTCGAAGGGCCGGAGGGCGCGCTGGTCTGGCACCCGGAAGGGCCGCTCGTCACCAACTCCTCGGAGATTGTGCGCGCTGCCGTCATCGCCGGCGCCGGCGTTGCACTGCGCTCCACCTGGGATATCGGCCCGGAATTGCGCAGCGGCCAGCTGGTGCAGGTGCTACCGCAATGGGAAGGTTCGAAGCAGCTGACGCTTTCGGCCGTCTACCCAAGCCGCCAGTTCCTCCCGGCCAAGGTGCGCCTCTTCATCGACTATCTCGCCGAACTCTACGGACCGATCCCCTATTGGGAGCAGTAGGCGAACCGGCCTGGCATCTTTGTTTTCCGCAATTCCGGACGCAAAACCGCTGCACACTTTTGCTGGAATTGCTTACTTATGCTCGCTGTCCTCGTGGTGGCGGCGAATGCGGCGCACGATCAGCCAGACCCCGGCAACGGCGAAGGGCACGGCAAGCCCGGTCAAGAGACCGGGATCGATCGGCAGCTCGTGGCTGACCGCCTTGGCGAGATAGCCGAACAGCCCGACCACGTAATAGGAGATGGCGGCGACCGACAGGCCTTCGACGGTCTGCTGCAGGCGCAACTGCAACCTGGCGCGCCGGTCCATCGAGTTCAAAAGCGCGCTGTTCTGCCGTTCAAGCTCGACGTCGACCCAGCTTCGAAGCAGCGCCGTGGCGCGGGCGAGCTTGCGCGACAGGTTCGCCTGGCGCTCCTCGACCGACTGGCAGGTGCGCATGGCCGGCGCCAAACGTCGTTCGAGGAAGGTGCCGATGGTCTCGTAGCCTGGCACCGGCGTTTCGGCGAGCGTGCGGATGCGCTCCTGGACGATGCCGTAATAGGCGCGGCTGGCGCCGAAGCGATAGAGGCTGAGCGCGGCACCGGCCTCGAGATCGGCCGCGAGCCGAGTGATCTCGGCCAACATGTCGTCGGCCTCCTCGCGCACGTTTTCCTTCATGCGCTGGGTCACCGCCGTCAACCCGTCCTCCGTCCGGCGGATTTCCGGCGACAGCGACTGCGCAAGCGGCAGGCCCATCATCGCCAGCGTCCGGTAGGTTTCGATATCGAGCAAGCGCTGGACGAGTGCGCCGGTACCGGCTTCCGTCATGCCGCGATCGATCACCAGGATCTGCGTCAGGCCGTCACCGTTCTGGCGGAAGTCGGTGACGATCACCGCCTGGCCGTTCTTGGTCTCGCTGTAACAGAGGCTCGTCGGATCGAAGAGGCCGATGGCCTCGCGGGTCTCGGGCGTATCCGGCCGGATCTCGAGGCGGATGCCGGAGATCAGAGAGCCGGGCGGCGAAAAGCCGTCGCCGAACGGATGGATCGGCACATCGCCGCCGAATTTCTCCGGCGGCGGCGCGTCCCAGAAATAGGTGGAGAATTCGGTATGACGCTCCCAGCGCAGCGTGCCCTGCCCCCAAGGCATCGCGTGATGGTTGGCGTCACGGCCGGGCGGCGCGATGCCGCGGGCCCGCGAAAGCTCCGACAGCACGGCGTGATCGACGATCGAGCCACCATCTGTCAGGAAGGCGAGCTGAAAGATCACCCGCGGCGTGGTCACCAGCGCATAGGGGCGCGAATGAACCTCGCCCAAGGCCAAAGCGCGCATCGGCGCCACCGGAAATGCAAAACTACCCTTTGCCATGAAGCGCCTTGTCCCCCTCACGCGTTCATCACAACTTTCTTATCAACGGAAAGAGCAAAAGAACAAAGGACGCATTGCCGCAGTTTGACTTTTGTCAGTCGCATCCAATCGGACGCACCCAAGTGGACAATCAAATTGACCACTTTGCGCGACCTGCCTAGATTGCGGCGCTGAGCATCGACGCTCCTTTCGCCCTTGCCGCATGCAAACCGACCACATTCGCGATTTCGGGCAAACCCGGCCGAAATCCGCGTGATCTGGAGACCAGACGTGACCGAAGACCAGATCGACCTTTTCGCCCGTATCAGCCATAGCCGCACGGCGGACGAGGTCGTGCAGCAGATCGAGCTTTTGATCCTCGAAGGCGTATTGCGCGACGGCGACCGTCTGCCCGGCGAGCGGGAACTCTCCAAGCGCTTCGACGTGTCGCGGCCGATCCTGCGCGAGGCGCTGAAGGAACTCGAAGGGCGTGGCCTGGTCGAAAGCCGCCACGGCGGTGGCACCTCCGTCGCCGACGTCGTCGGGCAGATCTTCTCCAGGCCGCTGATCGACCTCATTGCGCGCCATCACAAGGCAACCCAGGATTACCTCGAATACCGGCGCGAGCTTGAGGGGCTGACAGCGGAACTCGCCGCCACCCGCGCGACGGATTACGACCGGGACATCCTGACACGGATCATCGAGCGCATGCGCAGAGCGCACGCCGCCGGCGATTTTGACGCCGAACTCGAAGCCGATATCGAGCTGCATCAGGCGATCGGTGAGAGCGCCCACAACATCATTCTCCTGCACACGCTGCGCGCCTGCTACCGGCTGCTCCAGCAGGGCATATTCTTCCATCGCAATTCGGTCTTCGATGCGCCGGGGGCGCGCGACCGGCTTCTTGTGCAGCACGAAGCGATCTACGAGGCGATCATGGCAAGGGATCCGGCGAAGGCGAAAGCCGCCTCGCAGAGCCATATCGACTTCGTCGCCGCCGCCACCCGCGAGGCGGAACGCACCGGAGAATGGAACCGCATCGCCCGCCTGCGCATGCAGCAGCGCGACCGCGCGAACTGACAGATCGGGCCCGCGCCCGACCCCCGGCTCTACCCTGCAGCCGCCTCTCCGGTCGGAATCAATCGCCCTTGCGATCTCGAACCGTTCCACCCCGAAACCAATCGTGATCCGACGACAACGTATGGCTGTCGGTCGGTTTGCAAATATGCCGCGAAAACACCATATCCTGTCGTATCCGGACCACAGTTCTGCGGAAAGCAAACCGCATATCCGGCTGCCGAATACCCGCGACATTTACACGCTGCAGGACGCTGCCATACTGGCCGGCAAAGCAATTAAAGCCACTGATTCGCCGAGAGGAGCACAGACGACCTTGAACTTCTTGAACAGGCTCGCATCCGATGTCCAATTGATGCTGCGTCGACCGGCGCGCATGCAGTATGCCGCGCTCTGCTATCGGATCCGCAAGAAGACCAAGGCCCTCGAAATCCTCCTGATCACCAGCCGCGATACCGGCCGCTGGGTCATTCCCAAGGGATGGCCGATGCAGGGCAAGCGCGCCCATGAAGTGGCCGAGCGCGAAGCCTACGAGGAAGCCGGCGTCAAGGGGCATGTGCAGAAGGCGACCGCCGGCTACTATCTCTACCAGAAGCGCATGGATCACGGGCTGAAGATTTCGGTCAAGGTGCAGGTGCACGCGTTGGAAGTCGACGATCTCTGCAAGCACTTCCCCGAGGAAGGGCGCCGACAGCTCGAATGGGTCGACTACAAGGAAGCGGCCTCGCGGGTTGCCGAACCGTCGCTGAAAGATCTCATCCTTGCCTTCGGTGAACGCATGGAGAGCGCAGCGAGCCCGATGCCGAAGGCTGTGAACGGCTAGCCTTTCAAGCATTCCAAGAGCATTCGACGCCGCCAGACGCGGGTTCCCGGCCTGCGCCATACGGATGTCCATCAAATCCACTTGAATGCGTGTCGCTGTGGCCTTAGTGGCCGTCGTGACAATGGAGTTCCAGGTAGTGGCACAGCCGCGCATACGCCTCGCAAAACAAACGATCGACAAAGACCTCGACAAGCTCAGCCTTGCCGAAGAGGCGTCGCAACATGTCAAGCGCAGCCTCGCGGCACCTGCGCTCGCCGGGCTGTTCCTGCTCTTGAGCATGGCCTTCGCCGCGAGCTTCGTGACGAGCTCCGCCAGCGCGCCGATCATCATCGCGGCGGCTGCCATTGCCGGCTACATGGCCATGAACATCGGCGCGAACGACGTGACCAACAACGTTGGCGCCGCAGTCGGCGCCAAGGCGATGTCGATGGCGACGGCGCTCGCCATCGCCGCGATATTCGAGATCGCCGGGGCGCTGCTTGCCGGCCGGCAGGTCGCGCTGACGATAGAGGCGGGCATCGTCTATGGCGAAGACGTGCTTGGACCACAGGCAATCGTCTGGATCATGATGTCGGCACTCGCTTCCGCGGCGGCCTGGATCAACATCGCCACCTATTCCGGGGCACCGGTCTCGACCACGCACTCGATCATCGGCGGCATCGTCGGCGCCGGCATCGCGGCGGCCGGCTTCTCGAGCGTGCAATGGTGGTCGCTCGCCGGCATCACGCTCAGTTGGTCGGTCTCGCCGCTACTCGGCGGCGCCATCGCCGCAGCCCTCCTCGCTTTCCTCAAGGAATTCATCATCTACCGCGAGGACAAGATCGCCGCGGCCAGGCGATGGATGCCGGTCATCCTTGGCGTCACCGCCGGCTGCTTCATGGCCTATCTCGCGGTGATCGCACTGGTTCAGGTGGCCGCGATCACCATGCCCGTGGGTCTTGCTGCCGGCGGCGTCGCCGGTTTTGCGGTCTATCTGCAGGCAAAGCCCTGGATCGCCAGCCAATCGGAAGGGCTCGAAAACCGCAACCAGTCGCTGCGCCGGCTCTTCCGCCTGCCTTTGATCGTAGCGGCGGCACTGCTTTCCTTCGCTCACGGCGCCAACGACGTCTCCAACGCCATCGGTCCCTTGGCTGCGATCGTCTCGGCGCTCGACGGCGTCATCACGACGGACAAATCACCGGCGCCCCTGTGGGAACTTGCGATCGGCGCGCTCGGCATCTCGATCGGTCTGCTGCTCTACGGCCCGAAGCTCATCCGAGTCGTCGGCCAGGAGATCACCAAGCTCAATCCGATGCGCGCTTTCTGTGTGGCACTGGCCACCGCGGTCACCGTGCTGCTGGCATCGGCGCTCGGCCTGCCCATCAGCTCGACGCACACGGCCGTCGGCGCCGTCTTCGGCGTCGGCTTCTTCCGCGAATGGTACATCCGCAATTCCAAGCGGCGGCTCGAATATGTCCGGCAAAAAACGGGACAGGCGGATTTCATGGAATCGGCGGAAACCAACTTTGCCGAGGTGCGGCGCCGGCATCTCGTCCGTCGCTCGCATTTCCTCACCATTATCGGCGCCTGGGTTATCACCGTCCCGGCCTCTGCCGCCCTGTCGGCCGTACTTTATTTCATCCTCTCCGGCATTTTCACCTGAAGGCCTCCTCAATGCGCGCCAATTTTCGCATGCAGCGACTGTTCGTCGAACACCCCTTGAGTGCCGGCTCGGCGCACGAAGCGTCCAAGGAACAGTTCAACTACCTGGTGAACGTGCTGCGTTACGAAGAAGGCGCCTCGATCCTCGTCTTCAACGGGCGCGACGGCGAGTGGCGGGCCGAGCTTTCCTTCGCCAGCAAGAAGCGCTTGGTGCTGACGCCCGTCGAGCAGACGCGCCCCCAGCCGGCGCCTTGCGATCTCGTCTATCTCTTTGCCCCGCTCAAGGTCGGGCGGCTCGACTATCTCGCGCAGAAGGCCGTCGAAATGGGCGCCGGCACTTTGCAGCCGGTCATGACGCAACATGTGCAGGGCAAGCTTGGCAATATCGAGCGGGTTCGCGCCAACGTCATCGAGGCGGCCGAACAATGCGGCGTACTCGGCATTCCCCATGTCGAGGAACCGCGCCGGCTCGAAGACCTGCTTGCCACCTGGCAGAGCGACCGGCGCATTATTTTCTGCGACGAAGGCAGCGACAGCCAGAATCCGTCGCCGATCCTCGCCGGCATCAAGGAAAAGAAGCTCGCGCTGTTGATCGGCCCGGAAGGCGGCTTCTCGGAAGCCGAGCGCACGCTGCTGCACAGCCTCGATTTCGTCACCGCCATTCCGCTCGGGCCCCGCATCCTCAGGGCCGACACGGCAGCCGTCGCCGCCATGGCGGTCATCCAGGCAACTGTCGGCGACTGGCGATAGCCGGTCGTTCCCGGGCAAATCGGACACCGCTCGCTCCCCTAGAAGGGGACGATCTCTCCGGCAAGGCAGGATTGGGTCACCAGTACCCATTTCCGCGGTGCTTGCTCCAGAGCAAGCAAATGTCCTACTTTTTTTGATGAGATCTTGAAAGAAATTGACTTGCACCGCACCTGATTACGGTTCAAGCAGCCTCCATCAACTCCCGCTAACCTGCGGGAGCCGCCCAAACAAAAGAAGACGCTCATGGCCCGAGATACCACCGACCAGACGCCGGTAACCTCTGTCGCTGACCTGACCGCCTACCTGGCAGAAGGTTCGAAACCGGAGGAGCGGTTCCGGATCGGCACGGAGCACGAAAAGTTCGCCTTCTTTAAGGCGGACAACAGCCCCGTCCCCTATTTCGGCGAGGCCAGCATCCAGGCGCTTCTGAACGGCATGGCGGCGAAAAGCGGCTGGGAACCGATCATCGACGAAGGCAACATCATCGGCCTTGCCGAACAGTCGGGCAATGGCGCGATCTCGCTGGAACCGGGTGGACAGTTCGAACTTTCCGGCGCGCCGCTCGAAAACCTGCACCAGACCTGCAAGGAATCGAACCAGCATCTGGCGGTGCTGCGCGAAGTCGCCGAGCCGCTCGGCATCCGCTTCCTCGGCATCGGCGGCAGCCCCAAGTGGACCTTTGATGAGACCCCGCGCATGCCGAAATCGCGCTACGGCATCATGAGCCGCTACATGCCGAAGGTCGGCACCCAGGGCCTCGACATGATGTATCGCACCTGCACGATCCAGGTGAACCTGGACTTCTCCTCGGAAGAGGACATGCGCCGCAAGATGCAGGTGTCCTTGAAGCTGCAGCCGCTCTCGACCGCGCTGTTTGCAAGCTCGCCCTTTACCGACGGCAAGCCGAACGGGCTTCTCTCCTGGCGCGGCGACATCTGGCGCGACACCGACAACCAGCGCGCCGGCCTGCTGCCGTCCGCCTTCCGTCCCGATTTCGGTTTTGCCGACTACGTGGAGTGGGCGCTCGACGTGCCGATGTACTTCGTCGTGCGCGACGGCCACTACCACGATTGCACCCACATCACCTTCCGCCAGTTCATGGGCGGCGCACTCAAGGGCGAGGTCGCCGACTGGCAGCCGAACATGGGCGACTGGACCAACCATCTCTCGACGCTGTTCCCCGACGTGCGCCTGAAGCGCTTCCTCGAAATGCGCGGCGCCGATGGCGGCCCGTGGCGGCGGATCTGCGCGCTGCCGGCCTTCTGGGTCGGCCTGCTCTACGACCGCGAGGCACTCGACGCCGCCGAGGCACTGACGCGCGACTGGACCTTCGAAGAGGTGAGTGCCATGCGCAACGCCGTGCCGGCTCAGGCGCTTGCCGCCAAGTTCCGCACCGGCACGCTTTACGACGTTGCCCGCGAGGTCATCTCCATTTCGCGCGGCGGTCTGAAGCGCCGCAACAGGCTGAACGGCGATGGTATCGACGAAAGCCAGTTCCTGGCGCCGCTCGACGAGGTGCTGGCCAAGAAGGCAACGCTCGCGGAAGACCTTTTGGCGCTCTACAATGGCCGCTGGAACGGCTCCGTAGACCCGGTCTTTGCCGAGTACCAGTATTAAGGCTCGGACAGGGGCGCGGTGCTCGTCGCGGCCCTCTCAAAAAGCGGTTCCCAGTCCCTGATTTCCCGTTATAGTGCAAGGATATGCGTCGCTTAGAGCGCCGCGCGTCCATAAAGGGGAACTGGGATGGCACCGCTTTTCGACATGTTCGCGCAGGCGCAGAACGGCAAGGCCATCGAGCTGATGGCGCAACAGTTCGGCATCGCCCAGGAGCAAATGACGAAGGCGACAGCGGCGCTGCTGCCGGCCTTCTCGGCGGCTTTCAAGCGCAACACCGCCAACCCCTACGACTTCGGCGCCTTGCTGACGGCGCTCGGCAGCGGCAACTACGCCAAATACTTCGAAGACATGAGCCAGGCCTTCACGCCGCAGGGCATGGCCGACGGCAACGGCGTTCTCGGGCAACTGTTCGGCTCGAAGGAAATGTCGCGCGCGATCGCCGCGCAGGCGGCCCAGGTCACCGGCGTCAGCCAGGAGATCTACAAGCAGATGCTGCCTGTGATGGCCGATACGCTGATGGGCGGGCTGTTCAAGCAGACAACCGGGCAATTTGCCGCCGCAAGCGATGCCTTTGCCAACAACCCGATGGCGACCGCGATGCGGCAATGGATGGAAGCGGCCGGTTTCGCCAAGAAGCCGGAACCGCAGCCGAGCCCGTTCGACAACCCCTTCACCCAGGCGATGCAGGGCTTCTTCGGCATGGCCCCGAAGAAGGAAGAGAAGCCGAAGACAGCCGACGTCTTTGCCGACAACCCCTTCGTCAAGGCGTTTCAGGACATGATGCAGGCGGGTGCCGCCGGCGCGCAGAAGCCGGCAGCCGACAATCCGGCGCTGGCCCAATTCTCCCAGGTCATGAACAGCATGTTCGACACCGGGCTGGAGATGCAGAAAGAATACCAGAAGAACGTCGAGGCGCTGTTCGACCTTTACAAGACCGGCCCCGGCACGAAGAGCTGAGGCCAAGCCTCCCCGTCAGCACATCCCGCGCCTCCATCGGACGGCAATCGCCTGCAAGTGCGGGCGTCAGCGCGTTGTTTCGAACAGCTTCGGAAAGAAAAAGGCCCGGTGCATGTCTTGGTCATGCACCGGGCCAAGCGGCAGGGTCTATTGGCTCTACCCTGCGGGGAACGTTTGGGCGCGCGACCGTTGAGGTCAGCGGCACCGAATTTCGCAGCATGACCCGCGGCGGCGGCAGGCTTTCGCGGATCATGCTCGACTGGCACATCTCAAGCGGCGGGATGCGCCATTGGGGACGATCAGTCGTGGCGGGCCCCTTTGTAGAAGAGGCTCGCCCGGTTTCGCGACGCGCGTGTCAGGTAACTCGCCGGATTGTCGAAGAAGGGCGAGGTAATCGCCTCGCGCACATCTTCGCGTTTCAGCCCCATGTCGAGGAGCTGGCGGTCATCCAGGTCGTTCAGACGGCCGATCGCATAGCGATTTCGGAGGAGCTGCCATACGGACGTTAGCATGCCTGTCACGCCGACGGCGCGGGAGGCATAGGACTGCGTTCCGGCAACGAGGTCGAGATCGAGGGCGTGCTGTGTCGTGCGCATGACAATTTCTCCTTTCAGGCACGAAGAGGCCCATCCCCTGCGGGAGATCAAACGCAGGGGCGGGCCAAAGAGTTTGGGATTCGCTGGCGAAATTGCCGGCCGGGGATCGATGAATTTGCCTCCGATAGATCGCAAATCCTTATTGATCAGTCCAACGAATGTTTTTAATGATATTCATCAAACAATCTTATGGATGCATTACGGCCATGTCCGCACCCCTTGATATCGATCAGCTCCAGACCTTTGTCGCGATCGCCGATACGGGCAGCTTCACCAAGGCGGCCGACCGGGTCTTCAAGACCCAATCCGCCGTTTCCATGCAGATGCGCCGCCTGGAAGAGCGCATCGGCAAGGCGCTGTTCATGAAGGACGGCCGCGGCAACCGGCTCACGGTCGAAGGCGACCGGCTGCTCAATTTCGCGCGCCGGATGATCCGCCTCAACAACGAGGCGATCGCTTCCTTCGACGACAATCGCCTCGAAGGCACGCTCCGGATCGGCACGCCAGACGATTACGCCGACCGCTACATGCCCGAGATCATCATGCGTTTTGCCAAGACGCATCCGAATGTCGAGCTTTACATCATCTGCGAGCCCTCCGTGGACCTCGCCGAGAAGATGGCCAAGGGCGACCTCGACATCGCGCTCGTCACGCACAATCCGCGTGCCCGCGCGTCGGACGTGGTGCGGACCGAACCGCTCTGCTGGGTGAGCTCGATCAACCACCCGCTGCCCGAGAACGCACCGATCCCGCTTGCTGTCGGCCGGCGCGACTGTCTGTGGCGCCAGGCGGCCTGTGCCGCACTCGATGCGACGGGTCGGGAGTACCAGATCCTGTTCACCAGCTGGTCGTCGACGGTCGTCGCCGCCGCTGTGCTGGCCGGCATGGCCGTCTCTGTCCTGCCGGAATCGGCGCTTCGTCCCGGCATGAAGGTGCTGACGCTTGCGGACGGCTTCCCGGCCTTGGCGCCGGTGCAGATCGGCATCATGAAGCGTCCGGGCCTTTCGCCCTCGCTTTCGAACGCGATCAGCAACCACATCACCGCCTGCCTCGACAACATCACGCCGATCAGCGCCAACGACGACCTCGAGGCCGACATCAAGGGCTTCCCGCGTTATCCGCGCCTCCGGCAGAGCCATATGCTGCCGGGCTGGTAAGAGCTGCAGAAAGCGGAAAAGGCCACGCACCAAGCCGGTGCGTGGCCTTTTTTTGTCCAGAGATCAGCACGCGGCCGAACTCGATACCAGTCTATTCGGCTGCCGCGCCGACGGCGTCGGCTTCGTAGCCGTGGGCCGCGTGAAGGGCGGCGCGCACACCGGCCTCATAGTCCGGGTGGACGCGCTTGAAGTGCGCAAGCTGGCGCTCGACGATCGGCCCCGGCACGCCGCCCATCGCCGCGGCGATGTTGGAGAACAGGCGCGCCTTCTGGCCGGCATCGAAGAGGTTGAAGAGCGCACGCGGCTGGACGTAGTCGTCGTTGCCTTCGCGGTGGTCGTAGCGGGCCATGTCGCCGCTGATGCGTAGCGGCGGTTCCATCGCGGAGGGCTGCTCGACCGGGCCGTTGAACGAATTCGGCTCGTAATAGGCACTCGGATTGCCGGTCTGAATGCCGCCGAACGTGTTCATCTGGCCATCGCGGTGATAGTGATGCACCGGGCATTTCGGCCGGTTGACCGGAATGTGCTCGTAATGCGTTCCGAGCCGGTAGCGGTGGGCGTCGGCATAGGAGAACAGCCGGGCCTGCAGCATCTTGTCCGGCGAAAAGCCGATGCCGGGCACGATGTTGGACGGCGAGAAGGCGGCATTCTCGACCTCGGCGAAATAGTTCTCCGGGTTGCGATTGAGCTCCAGCACGCCGACCTCGATCGGCGGATAATCTGCATGCGGCCAGACCTTGGTGACGTCGAAGGGATCATAGGCCGTCTTCTCGGCTTCGAGCTCGGGCATGATCTGCACCTGCAGCGTCCAACGCGGATAGTTGCCCTCTTCGATCGCCCCATAGAGCGCTTCCTGGTAGCTTTCGCGCGTCCGGCCGATCACGTCTGCCGCCTCGGCGTTGGTGTAGTGCTTGTGGCCGTGCTGGGTCTTGAAGTGGAACTTGACCCAATAGCGCTCGCCGGCGTCGTTCCAGAACGAGAAGGTGTGCGAGCCGTAGCCGTTCATGTGCAGCGGCGACACCGGACATCCGCGATCGGACATCAGGATCGTGACCTGATGCAGGCTTTCCGGCGACAGCGACCAGAAATCCCACATCGCGGTCGCCGAACGCAGGTTGGTCTTCGGGTGGCGCTTCTGGGTGTGGATGAAGTCCGGGAACTTGTAGGCGTCGCGAACGAAGAAGATTGGCGTGTTGTTGCCGACGAGGTCCCAATTGCCCTCGGGCGTATAGAATTTCAGCGCGAAGCCGCGCACGTCGCGTTCGGCGTCGGCAGCACCCAGTTCACCGGCAACAGTCGAGAACCGCGCCAGCATCGGCGTCTCGGCGCCGGGCTGCAAAACCTTGGCCTTGGTGTATTTCGAGATGTCGCCGGTGATCTTCAGCGTGCCATAGGCGCCCCAACCCTTGGCGTGAACGGCGCGCTCGGGAATGCGCTCGCGGTTTTGATGCGACAGCTTCTCGATAAGCTGATAGTCCTGCATCATGACGCCGCCGCGCGGGCCGGCCGTCAGCGAATTCTGGTTGTCCGGCACCGGGGCTCCGGCACTCGTCGTCAATATGGGTCGATCAGACATCGCGTCCTCCTGTCAAAGGGTTTCGCGTCCGGGTGGTCGCACAGGACCGACGGCAGCCGGCTGCAATCTGCGCGGCGATCAAAGCCCGAACGCTCTGGCAAGAGGTTTTTCCCACGGCGCCTCGATAATCTCCAATTGCATAAAAATTAAAGATCGATAAGATTTTCCTATCATGCTTACACTCAGACAGATGCGCTATTTCGATGCGCTCGCCTCCGCTCGCCACTTCGGCAAGGCGGCCGAACTCGTCCATGTCAGCCAGCCGGCGCTCTCCGCCCAGATCATGGAAATGGAGAACCACTTGGGCGTGAAGCTGGTGGAGCGCAGCCGCAGCGGCGTCTTCTTGACCCGCAAGGGCGAAGAGGTTTTGGCCCGTACCCGCGCCATCCTCTCTGAGGTGGATCAGCTGGAGTTGAGCGCGCGCGCCAGTTCCGGCACGCTCGAAGGGCGGATCCGCATCGGCGTCATCCCGACGCTTGCCCCCTACCTCGTGCCGCGGCTGGTGCCGCACCTGCGCCAGGTCTACCCGGCAATCGAGATCGAACTGAAGGAATCGGTGACATCAAGACTGGTCGCCGATCTCGGCGAGGGTCTGCTCGACGCCGTCGTCGCCGCCTTGCCGATCGAGGCCGACGGACTTTCGACGAAGCCGCTCTTTTCCGACCGCTTCTACATGGCAATGGCGGACGACGAGCGAAACATCCTGATGTCGCCGCTGACTGAAGACCAGGTGGATGTCGAACAGTTGCTCCTGCTCGAAGAGGGCCATTGCCTGCGCGATCAGGCGCTCGCCGTCTGCAGCACGGCCGGCAAGCGCCGTCTCGTCTCGTTCGGCGCGACCTCGATGACGACGCTCCTGCAGATGGTCGCCAACGGCATGGGCATGACGCTCATCCCCGAGATCGCGATCGCGACCGAGGCGGCGCGCAACTCCATCCGCATCGTACCCTTCGCCGCGCCTGAACCGGCGCGCGAGATCGGGCTTATCTGGCGGCGCAGCAGCCCGCGCGAGCGCGACATGGAAGCGCTCGCAGCGGCGATCAGCGGCTGCGCCGACGATATTCTCCAGGCGGCAGCGGCCTGAGCGTAGCAGCGCTCAGGCGAGCTTGGCCTTCAGGAACTCGACCGTCCGGCTCCAGGCGAGATCGGCCGCGGCCTTGTCATACCGCGCGGCCGAGGTGTCGTTGTTGAAGGCGTGGTTGACGCCGTCATAGACATAGATCGTCGCGTCCTTGCCGTTGTCTTTCAGCGCCTTCTGATAGGCGTCGATGCCGGCATTGATGCGTTCGTCGAGGCCTGCATAGTGCAGCAGCAGCGCCGCCTTGATCTTCGGCACGTCTTCGGCCTTGGGCTGCGCGCCATAATAGGCGACGCCGGCCTTCAAATCCGGGGATCCGACCGCGAGCCGGTTGACGAGACCGCCGCCCCAGCAGAAGCCGATGGCGCCGACCTTGCCGGTCGATTGCGCGTGTCCTTCCAGAAACGCCACGGTCGCCGCCGCATTCGCGGTCGTTGCCGCCGCATCGAGCGCGCCGATCATCTCGCGCGCCTTGTCCTCGTCCGTCGGCGTGCCGCCCGCAGGCGACAGGAAATCCGGCGCCAGCGCCAGGAAGCCTTCGAGCGCCATGCGCCGCGCGACGTCGCGGATATGCGGGTTCAGCCCGCGGTTCTCATGGATGACGATGACCGCCGGCAGCTTGCCGCTCACCTCTGCCGGACGAACGAGATAGCCTTTCATATCGCCGGCAGCGCCGGGATAGGTGATGTCCTCGCCGGTCACGCGGGTGTCGTTTGCAGCCACGATCTCCGCCTTGGCACCATTGGCCGCCAGCAGCGGCGCGATCGCCGCGGCCGCAGCCGCGGAACCGGCGAGACCGGTGAGCTTTTCCATGAAGCGACGGCGATCGAGGGTCAGATGCGTGTACTCGTCATAGGCGTCGATCATCGCCTGCGTGATTTTCGGTTCCTGCATGCCAGCCTCCTTCGGTTCTTATCTCCCGCGGCGGCAGACAGAACCGCCCGCGACAGAATAGGTCGGCGGGCGGTCTGGAACATACAAACTTGCGTTACTGCCGCGTGTTTCCTTTCGCCCTCACAGGTCGAAGCTCCCACGCACGCCGATCAGCCGTTGAGGTCGAGCACGATGCGACCGTCGATCTTGCCTTCCTCCATGCGCTTGAAGATGGCGTTGATGTTCTCGATCTTGTCCCAGGTGAAGTGCGAGGCGACCTTGCCTTCACCGGCGAACTCGAGCGATTCCTCCAGATCCTGCCGCGTCCCGACGATCGAGCCGCGGATGGTGATGCGCTTCAGAACCGTATCGAAGATTGGCAGGCACATCTGGCCGGGCGGCAGGCCGACCAGCGCCATGGTTCCCTTGGAGCGGAGCATGTTGAAGGCCTGCTCCATCGCCTTGGGCGCGACGGCCGTCACCAGGGCACCATGCACGCCCCCGGTCGCATCTCGCACCTGCTCGACCGCATCCTTGTCGCGCGCATCGACGACGAGGTCGGCACCAAGTTTTCGGGCAAGCTCCAGCTTGTCCGGGAAGATATCGACGGCGGCGACATGCATGCCCATGGCCTTGGCATATTGCACCGCCATGTGCCCGAGTCCGCCGATGCCCGAGATCAGCGCCCATTCGCCCGGACGCACTTCGGTTTCCTTCAAGCCCTTGTAGACGGTGACGCCGGCGCAAAGGATGGGGGCCGCGGGCCCGAATTCGAGCTTTGCCGGCAGGCGGCCGACGAAGTCAGGATCGGCGAGGCCGTATTGCGCAAACGTGCCGTTGACGGAATAACCGGTGTTCTGCTGGCTGCCGCAGAGCGTTTCCCATCCGGTGCGGCAAGGCGTGCAGCCGCCGCAGGCGGTGTGCAGCCACGGAACGCCGACGCGGTCGCCTTCCTTCAGCCGCGCGACGCCGCTGCCGAGCTTGGCGACATAGCCGACGCCTTCATGTCCGGGGATGAAGGGCGGCTTCGGCTTGACTGGCCAGTCGCCGTTGGCGGCGTGCAGGTCCGTGTGGCAGACGCCCGTCGCCTCGTATTTGATCAGCACCTGGCCGGGACCCGGCTCCGGTATCGGCACATTCTCGATTACCAGCGGCTTGCCGAATTCGCGCACCACGGCGGCTTTCATCGTTGCGGTCATCTCGTCCTCCGATGCGTTGTTGCCCAACGCCGGAGAGACTACGCGCAAAAGCGGCATCGGGTAATTGATACGCATCAAGACGGGAAGATGAAGGCGCAGACTGTCTCAGATCTGCGTCAGAATGGCGGTGCGCCTATCCGGATCAGCTCATCGCCATCCAGACGGCAAGCCACACCCACATCGCAAACAGCGTTGCAACACCGCCCATGAACAGCGGGCGGCGATAGCGCAGGCGATTGCTGGTCACATGCACGAAGGCGTGCACATAGCGCAGGGCAACGAAGAGCCAGGCAAGAGCGAGGGAGACGATGTTGTCGGCCTCGGTGATGTAGAGCAGCACGCAGCAGACGTAGAAGAGAACCGGCAGCTCGAACTGGTTGGCGATGCTGTTTTTCACCACCAGGCTTTCGCCCGGCTCGTCACGGTTTTCGCGAAACTGGCCGGCATTCGCCTTACCGGCGCGCACCAGGCCCATCCGGCGGAAGGAGAGAAGAGCATAGAGGCAGAAGACGAGGAAGACATGCGCCACGATCGGCCAGAAAATCTCGAAACCCGTCATTACGCTACTCCCTCAAACACGCTTACTCTGAAATAGCGAAGGGCGCCGCGCGATGGCGCGGCGCCCTTCGAATGCAATCGCAATCAGTGCGCGCCCGGGTAGTTCGGGCTTTCGCGAGTGATCGTCACGTCATGGGCGTGGCTTTCGCGCAGGCCCGCGCCGGAGATGCGCACGAACTGGGCGCGCTCCTGGTATTCCTTGATCGTCGGGCCGCCGACATAACCCATGGAGGCCTTGAGGCCGCCCGCGAGCTGGTGCAGGACGCCTGCGACCGGACCCTTGTAGGGGACCTGGCCTTCGATGCCCTCGGGAACCAGCTTCAGCGTGTCGCGCACTTCCGCCTGGAAGTAGCGGTCCGCCGAGCCGCGCGCCATGGCGCCAACGGAGCCCATGCCGCGATAGGCCTTGAAGGAGCGGCCCTGGTAGAGGAACACTTCGCCCGGGCTTTCATCGGTGCCGGCAAGCAGCGAGCCGATCATGACGGCCGAAGCACCGGCGGCGATCGCCTTGGCAAGGTCGCCAGAGAACTTGATGCCGCCATCGGCGATGACAGGAATGCCGGCCGCCTGGGCGGCTTCGACGGCGCCCATGATCGCAGCGAGCTGCGGCACGCCGACACCGGCGACGATGCGCGTGGTGCAGATCGAGCCCGGGCCGATACCGACCTTGACCGCATCCGCACCGGCATCGATCAGCGCCTTGGTGCCGGAGGCGGTCGCGACGTTGCCGGCCATGATGCGAACCGAGTTCGAGAGCTTCTTGACGCGGGCGACCGCGTCGAGAACGCGCTGCGAGTGACCATGGGCGGTGTCGACGACGATCAGGTCGACGCCGGCATCGATCAGTCGCTCGGCGCGCTCAAAGCCGTCATCGCCGACCGAGATGGCGGCGGCGGCACGAAGGCGGCCCTGCGCATCCTTGGAGGCGTTCGGGTTCAGCTGTGCCTTCTCGATATCCTTGACGGTGATGAGACCGACGCAACGGCCGTCGCCGTCGACCACGAGCAGCTTTTCGATGCGATGGGCGTGCAGCAGGCGCTTGGCTTCCTGCTGGTCGACGCTTTCCTTGACCGTGACCAGGTTCTCATGGGTCATGAGTTCGTGGATCTTCTGGTTCGGATCCGAGGCGAAACGAACGTCGCGGTTGGTGAGGATACCGACGAGGCGGCCCTGCTTCTGGCCACCGGCACCGCCGTTTTCAACGACCGGGATGCCGGAAATGCCATGCTGCTTCATCAGGCCGAGCGCATCGGCGAGCTTGGCGTCGGGACCGATGGTCACCGGATTGACGACCATGCCGCTTTCGAACTTTTTGACCTGGCGAACCTCTTCGGCCTGCTCGGCCGGCGTCAGGTTGCGGTGGATGACGCCGATGCCGCCGGCCTGCGCCATGGCGATTGCGAGACGCCCTTCAGTCACCGTGTCCATGGCAGACGACAGGATCGGCAGGTTCAGGTCGATGTCCTGGGCAATGGTGGTCGCGATGTTGGTCTGACCCGGCATGACTTCGGAATGCCCGGGCAGGAGCAGGACGTCGTCGAAGGTCAGAGCCTCCAGACCAGTTGCCGTTTCGATGATGCGCGCCATGGCCAATTCCCTTCAAATAGCGAAAATCCCCGGGGACGGGCTGCGTTTTGTCCACCGGGCGACTTCAAAGCGTGTCTTGGAAGTTGGCGAGGGCTCGTAACACGGATATGTCAGGATGAAAATAGCCAAAGCCGGGAAATGTCCCGCCGTCGGCCGATATTTGTTGCAGAGCAGCAATTTCGCGCGAAGAGGCGCGGCAACCAATCAGATATCGGGCTGATAGCTTGCGGGCACGAAACGGTAACCCTCGCCCTGCCTCTCGACGAAACCGACCGCAGGAAACGGCATGTGGTAGCCGATAAAGGGCAGCCGTTCGTTGGCGATCATGTCGAACACGCGACGGCGCGTCTCTGCTGCCTTCGCCTTGTCCATGTCGAAGCGCACTTCCCAGTCCGGCCGCTGCAGCGACAACACATAGTGGTTGGCGGCATCGGCCGTCAGCATCAGCGCCTTGCCGTCGGAATCGAGACGGAACACCATGTGCCCCGGCGAATGGCCGAAAGCGGCAATGGCCGAAATGCCCGGAACGACCGCGGCACCGTCGCCGATGAAGGTGGTCTTTTCCGCAAGCGGCACGACCTTTTCCAGCACGGCCTTGTGACCGTTTTCTGCTGGCGTGCCGGCGCGCGCCGGATCTTTCCAGAAGGCGTATTCGACTTCGCCCATCACATAGCGGGCATTGGCGAAGGCCGGTTTTTCGGCCTCCATGAGGCCGCCGATGTGATCGCCATGCATATGGGTTACCACGACAACCGAGACCTGCTCCGGCGAATAGCCGGCAGCGCGGATCCCGTCGAGCAGGCGGCCAGCGCCGGTCTCCCGACCGCCCTCGCCCATGCCGGTATCGAAGAGCACGAGGTCCGATCCGGTATCGACAAGAACCGGCGAATAGCTGTTGAGCAGCGCATCGGTCGGCAGGAAGTTCTGCTGCAGCAGTTCGGCCACCGCCTGTTGCGGCTGGTTGGTGCCGTAGGTCTCGTGCGGCTTGTCGCTGACGCGAGTGCCGTCATTGACGACAACGATCTTGAACGCGCCAAGCTTGAGCATTCTTGTCGGAGGGCTGGCTTTCATGCCGGTGTTTTCCGATTTTTCCTGAGCGACTGCAATGCCCGTCATCAGCGAGGGCGCTGCGAGCACGCCGAGCGTTCCCGCTCCCATCAAGGTCCTGCGCTTCATCGACATTTCACTCATGGTTCGTTTCCGCTTTCTGTTGGATCCATCGGCGACAACTCGGCCAGAACTAGCGTCTTGACAGCAAAGGCCAGTCGGGATCACAGGCTTTTGATCCGCAATCACCGGTTTTGCCCCGACAAAAGCCATGGCCGGTATTATTAGCTTCTGCTTATCGCTGACCGTCCGAAGCATCGTTTCATGAACCGTATCGTCCCGATGATCCTTGCCGTCGCTCTTTTCATGGAGCAGATGGACTCGACCGTGATTTCCACGTCGCTGCCGGCAATCGCCCGCGACATCGGCGTCGGGCCGATCACGCTGAAGTTGGCGCTGACCGCTTACATGGTGGCGCTGGCGATCTTCATCCCCTTGAGCGGCTGGATGGCCGACCGCTTCGGCGCCAAGAGGATCTTTCGCGCGGCGATCCTGGTCTTCATTGCCGGATCGATCTTCTGCGCCATTTCGAACAGCCTGCCCGCCTTCGTCTTCTCCCGGTTCCTGCAGGGAATGGGCGGCGCGATGATGACGCCGGTCGCTCGCCTCGTGCTGGTTCGCGGGACGCCGCGCAGCGAACTGGTGTCGGCCATGGCGCTGTTGACGATCCCCGCGCTCGTGGGTCCGCTTGCCGGACCGCCCCTCGGTGGCTTCATCACCACCTACTTCTCCTGGCACTGGATCTTCCTGATCAACGTGCCCGTGGGCATCGCCGGCTACATCCTGTCGGGCATCTACCTGCCGAAGATGGAGCCGCTCGATCCGCCGCCGGTCGACGTGCTGGGCTTCCTGCTCGGCGGCATTGCTGCCTCCGGCATCGTCTTCGGCCTGTCGGTGATCAGCCTGCCTGCCCTGCCCCCCGTTGTCGGCATCGCCTCGGTAGCGATCGGCCTTGTTTCGGCCCTGCTCTACATCCGCCATGCGCGGCGTCATCCGGCCCCGGTCCTCGACCTGAAGCTCTTCCGCGACAACGCCTTTCGCGCCGCTTCGATCGGCGGCACGATCTTCCGCATCTCGGTCGGCGCCGTTCCCTTCCTGATGCCGCTGATGCTGCAGGTGGGGTTCGGCCTCAACCCGTTCCAGTCCGGCCTCATCACCTTCATCGGCGCGGTCGGCGCGATTACCACCAAGTTCTACGCGCGGCGCGTTCTGGCCTTTGCCGGCTTCCGTACCACGCTGATCATCGCTGCGATCATTGCGGCGATCACCACCTTCGCCAACGGCTTCTTCACGCCGGAGACGCCCTATCTGGTGCTGATCACCATCCTCCTGATCGCCGGCTTTGCGCGCTCGTTCTTCTTCACCAGCGTCAACGCGCTGTCTTTTGCCGATATCGACGATGCGGATGCCAGCAAGGCGACCTCGATGAGCGCGGTGCTGCAACAGATCAGCCTGGCGCTCGGCGTTGCGGTCGCCGGCGCGATCCTCGAAATCGAGACGAAGCTCAGCGGCGGCCCGCTGCAGCTCGACGATTTCCACACCGCTTTCATGATCATCGCCGCCGCCAACCTGATCGCGGCGATCCCGTTCCTCACTATGGCGAAGAACGCCGGCTCCTCCGTGTCGGGACACCGGCTGCCGGCGCGCGAAGTCGAGACGGCTGCGGGGAAATGATCCCTTGGGCACCGACTGATCGACGGTGCCTTCCCAGCAACGGTGCCGGCCTTAGTAGTTGGCCAGCCACTGTTCGGCGCCCAGGTCTCCAAACCGGGGCTTCACCCCGAGGAGCGGCGCTGACCGACCGATGATCGACTTGACCATCGGAGCGGCGTTGGCCGCGGCCGTCCGCCCGCCGTTTTCTCCGGTTTTCGGCGCGTCGATGATCGACAGCACGATGTATTTGGGCTTATCCATCGGGAAGGCCGCAAGGAAGGCGTTGAAGTTGATGTCCTTGGCATAGCGGCCGTTGATGACCTTGTCGGCCGTGCCGGTCTTGCCGCCGACATGGAAGCCTTCCACCTGCGCCCGCCTGCCGGAGCCCTTCACGCCGTTCCAGTTGTAGAGGAAGCGCATGTCGGCGCTGGTCGTTTCCTTGATCACCCTTTGCGAGACGAACTTCGTTTCCTCCGGTGAGCGCGGCAGGAAGGTCGGCGGGATCAGGTGTCCGCCATTCATCAGCGCCGCGGCGGCGACGGCCGTCTGCAACGGCGTGGTCGCCACGCCGTGACCGAAGGAGATCGTCACCGAATTGATCTTCTTCCACGTGCGCGGCTGGGTCGGGATGGCGACCCCCGGCATTTCGGTTTGCATGCGGGACAGGAGGCCCATCTTCGTCAGGAACTGCTGGTGACCTTCGATCCCGACCATGTCGGCAACTGCCGCGGTGCCGATGTTGGAGGAGTACTGGAAGACCTCCGGGATCGATAGCGGACGGTTCTTGCCCTTGAAGTCCTTGATGGTGAAGCCGCCCATGCGGATCGGCCGCGACGCGTCGACGACCGAGTTCAGGTTGACCTTGCCCGCGTCGAGGCCCATCGCCAGCGTGAAGCTCTTGAAGGTCGAGCCCATCTCGAACGTGGCGTTGCTCATCCGGTTGAACCAGCCCTTTTCGTACTCCTTGTCGACGCCGCCGCCAGGCAAGGTTCGCGAGGGTTCGTTCGGATCGTAGTCGGGTACCGAGGCCATGGCGAGCACCTCACCGGTCTCTGCATCGAGAACCACAGCGCCGGCCGCCTCGGCCTCATAGTCGGTCATCGCGTTGGCGACCACTTCGCGCACGATGTTCTGGACGCGCAGATCGATCGACAGCCGCACAGGCTCGAGCGAGGCGTTGCTGGTAAGGCCAGCGGCCCGCAGATCGGCAAAGCCCTGCTGGTCGAGATAGCGCTCGATGCCGGCCAGCCCCTGGTTGTCGACATTGACGTGACCGAGGATGTGCGAAGCGGTGACGCCGCCGGGATAGAAACGGCGCTTTTCCGGGCGGAAGCCGATGCCGGGAATGCCGAGCGCCAGAATGTCCGACTGCTGCTTCGGCGTGAGCTGGCGTCGCAGCCACTGGAATGCTGATCCGGACTGGAGCTTGCGGTGCGTATCGCGCCAATCGAGATTGGGAATCACGGTCGCGAGCTTCTCGACGACCTCGTCGGCGTCGACGATCTTGCGCGGCTCCGCATAGAGCGACATCGTGTTGAGATCGGTCGCCAAGAGATGGCCGTTGCGGTCGACGATATCCGGGCGAGAGGCGATGACATGGCCGCTGCCGCCGATCGACGCGGTTTCGGCCGGCGCCGACAGGCCATATTGAACCAGCCGCCCGCCGACGACGAGAAAGACGACGGCAAAGCCGGCGATCAGGATCCCCACGCGCTGCCGCGCCTGGTTCCTGCGGCCGGCGCTGGTGCCGATGATCACCCCCGGCTTGCCGGCACCATTCCTCTTGACGGAAAAATGCGCGCGGCTTCTGAGCCGAACGGCAAGCGAAATCATCGACATCCAGGTACTTCCACATGCAGCCAACCGGGCACGTGCTCGACCCGTCGCCAATCGTCGATCGGCAGCCAGCGCTCGGTGAAATTTAAAACCTTAGGAGGTCCTAATGGACCAGATAGTAACACCAGAGTTGCACTCAACTGGTTAATGGCCGATTAACCACGATGCGCCGTCTTTGGGGGGGGCCGGGTTTTGGAGGGCGATCAGGAGTGCGGCCGATCGGCACAAGCCGGCCTGGCCCCGTGGCGCCTGCGTGCGCCATCAGGACATCGTTGGAAGCTCGGCGCCGTGCGACAGGTTACTCCGGCTGCTCGCAGACGGCGGCGATCTTGTTGCCGTCGTGATCGCGAACCCAGGCACCATAAAAATTTGCGTGAAACGGGCGTAGGCCCGGCGCACCCTCGTCCGTGCCGCCATTGGCAAGGGCTGCGGCATGAAAAGCGTCGACGGCGGCGCGGGTCTCAGCTGCAAGCGCGATGCTCACGCCATTGCCATAGGTGGCGGGCGCGCGGTTGAAGGGCGTCACCACCCAAAAGCGGATGCGATCGCCCTCAGCGCCATAGCCGATCTCGGTCTCGTCCTGGCGCTGCCGGCGGTAGCCAAGGGTCGGCATTACCGCATCGTAGAACGCGCCGGCGCGTGTCAGATCGTTGCTGCCGACGGTGACGTAAAGCAGCATGTTATTTGGCCGCTTCGTCTTCGGTTTCCGTTTCGCTGCCGGCCTGCTGGCGCCCCTTGAAATCCTTGGCAAGCAGGAACATCTCGACCGATTCGGCGCGCGAGGAGGCCGGCTTCACATGGATGACCTGACGGAAATTCTGCTTGAGCATGTTGAGCAGCTCGCGCTCGGTGCCGCCCTGGAAGGTCTTCGCCAGGAAGTGCCCGCCCTTGGCCAGCACGTCGACGGCGAAATAGGCCGCGACCTCGCACAGATGCATGGTGCGCAGGTGGTCGGTCTGGCGGTGGCCGGTCGTCGGCGCCGCCATGTCGGAGATCACCAGATCAGGCGTTCCGCCGATCGCTTCCATCAGCTTGCCCGGCGCTTCCGGATCGAGAAAGTCCATCTGAAGAATGCGCACGCCCGGAAGGGGGTCGACCTCGAGGAAGTCGATCGCCGCAACGCGCGGATCGGTATCGGTGGAGTTGGTGACCTTGGCGGCAATCTGCGACCAGCTGCCGGGGGCAGCGCCCAAGTCGATGATGCGGCGCGCGCCGCTCAGGATCTTGTGCTTCTCGTCGATCTCCAGGAGCTTGAACGCCGCGCGAGCGCGGTAGCCCTCGAGCTGCGCCCGCTGCACATAGGGGTCGTTGATGTGGCGCTCGATCCAGCGGCGGGAGGATGCCTTGAGCTTGCCCTTCTTGACCTTCTGGCCAAGCTTGCGGCCGCTACGGTTGGCGCCGACGGGGGGTTTCGTCATGGTTTGTTTCCTTCGTGGCTGCCGGAGGCATTGGAACCGCGCTGGTGGCGGCGCGGCCGCGAGCGGCGCCAGGCGCCGTCGTCCGCCATCATATCGGTGAGCAGGCCTTCGCGCAGGCCACGATCGGCAACCCGCATGCGGGTCGACGGCCAGCGCCGGCGGATCGCTTCGAGGATGGCGCAGCCGGCAAGCACCAGATCGGCGCGATCAGGGCCGATGCAGGGATTGGCGGCGCGCGCGTCGAAATCCCAGGAGAGAAGCCGCGCCTGCATGGCCGAGACTTCGTCGTCCGTCAGCCACAGGCCATCGACGCGGCGGCGATCATAGCGCGGCAAGTCGAGATGCACGCCGGCAAGCGTCGTCACCGTGCCTGACGTGCCGATCAGGTGGAAACCGCTGCCCGACGTGCCGTTCGCCAGAGCTTCGACAGGCGGGCTGTCGAAGCGGGAAAGCATGCCTTCCACTTCCTGCACCATCGCCTCGAAGCTTGCCGGCGTCACATGCTGGCCGCCATGGCGCTCCGAAAGCGTCACGACGCCGACCGGCAGCGAAGTCCAGTGGGTGATGTGGTTGGCGAGCCGGTTCGAGCGCGAATCACCGATGCGGATGACGGCGATCTCGGACGAGCCGCCGCCGATATCGAAGAGCACGACCGAGCGCGTCTCGCGATCCACCAGCGACGAGCAGCCGGAAACGGCAAGCCGTGCCTCGGTTTCGCGGTTGATGATCTCGAGATCGAGACCGGTTTCGCTCGCAACCCGCTCAAGGAAGCTTTCACCGTTTTCAGCCGCGCGGGCAGCCTCTGTCGCAATCAGGCGGCTTCGGCGGATGGTACGGGCGCCGAGCTTCGACGCGCAGATCTTCAGCGCCTCGACGGCACGCTCCATCGCCTCGTCCGACAGCCGGCCGCTGGCACCGAGCCCTTCGCCGAGACGGACGATGCGCGAGAAGGCGTCGACCACCCGGAACTGGCCGGGACGGGTCGGCTGAGCGATCAACAGACGGCAATTGTTGGTGCCGAGATCAAGTGCGGCATAGAGCGGCGCGGGCGGTTCGCTAGCAGCGATATAGGGTGCACGCGGTTGTTCGCCGCGATTGCCCGAACGCGGCTGTGCGCCCGCCTGACCGCTGCCGGCGGCAGAAGTCTGCCGCGCATTGCCGCCGCCATCGGCGCCACGCTGCTGCGCCGGCTGGCGCTCGCCGCTCGTCAGCGGGCGCCCCTGGAGCCCGCGGCGGTGCTTGGCCTTCTTGCTGCGCTTGTGGCCCTTGCGTTCGCCAAGCGACGCATCGACGACCTGAACGCCGCTGCTTTGCGACGCGGATCCGGCCTGCGCCTGCTGTTTTGCTGATTTCGAACGACGCCGCCGCTTGCGCTTGCGCGCCGGCTCCGTTTCGTTCTCTCCTGCGGGACGCCCTGCCAAACCGGCTGCGCCGGACTGGCTGGCAATTGCAGACGGCGAAGCAGACGACTTGCGTCGTTTACGCTTGCCCTTGCCGTTGCGCGGACCGAGCTTCGATCCATCACTGCGGCCTGCTGCCGACGCCCCGGATTCGGACGGCTTATCGCCGTGATCGGGGTCTTTCACTTGTTTCAACCATGGCGCCGCGCAAGGCCTTAGGGCCGCTCAAGGCGCTCTCTCGATTTTTCGTTGGCGCGACTGTACCAGCGCAACCCCCATTCGCCAAACTTTTTTTGAGAACCGGCTTGTGCACAACAAAGGCGTCGGGCGCCCGAACCCAGCAAACACACCGGGTTGAGCACCTGGGCCCCTGTTCCGGTCCCCCTCGATGGCTGCGATCTCACTTCAGCCGCGATTTTTTTTGCAAAAGGTATTTGCATCAGCCGTCGATTTGTTTATAAGCCCGCCAACCACACCGACGGGCTTCGCTCCGACGGCGGCTTTGGGGAATAGGTTAACGGTAGACCCACGGACTCTGACTCCGTTAGTCCTGGTTCGAATCCAGGTTCCCCAGCCAATCTTCTCTCTTTAAATCCTTGATTTTCAGATCGCGCTGGATGTCGCTTTGACGCCATTGGCGGCCCGATACGGCGCCGAAATCCCTGCCCACCGTAAGCTCCGTCACCTCTGAGGTAGGAATATTAGGATATTCTGCCCCATGGTCGCTTGCCTATGCGTGGCAAATGGAGTGGGATGTGGTCAACTCGGCTGACGTTGGGCGATGGCGAGAATGAAGGGGTCCGATTCGCGAATTCAGCTCGGCGGCGAAAGGCGCCAGGTGACGGCGGTTTTCTACGATATCGTCGGTTCGACCGAGCTGTTGCTCAGCAACGACCCGGAGAAATACCTCCGCTCCATCGCCAGTCTCCACAACAGTTCGGAAGACATCATTCGTCGCCATGGGGGCAATCTTAGCCGGCGGCTTGGCGACGGCGGATGCGGCTACTTCGGCTATCCGGCGCAGGTCGAGGACGCAGCCGAAATGGCCGTCCAGGCGGCTCTGGAGCTCATTGAGATGGCGACCCGGCAAAGCCACCGCCCGCGCACGGTACCCTTCAAGTTGCGCGTCGGCGTCGCAACCAGCGTCGTCGTCCTCTCCTCCGACGGCAAGGATATTGTCGGCACCGCACCGATACTGGCGGCGCGGCTTCAGGCGGAAGCGCAGCCTGATACGGTCCTTGTTGCCGAGGCAACCTACCAGCTCACCCGAAACAGGTTCGACTATACTTTCTTGCGCGACGCCGCTCTCAAGGGCTTCTCTGAACCGTCGGCGTTGTGGCAGCCTCTTGCCAGAAGCCCTGGATCTCTCCGCGACCGGTCGAACCCGGCGCGCGGCGCGCCGATGGGCGGGCGCGAGAAAGAGCTGGCGCGGCTCACGATCGAGTGGAACGCCGCATGCAGCGGCACTGGCAGATCGGTCGCCGTGACCGGTGAAGCCGGTATCGGCAAGTCCCGGCTCGTCGCCGAACTGCGCCGCTCGCTCGGGCGCGAAAACGATGCCGATATTCTTCTGCAATGCGATGCACGGATGACCGGCGAGCCCATGCAGCCGCTGATCGGCTTTCTGGAAGCAAGCGTGGGAAAGGATGTCCTGCAGCGCGGCAACGCACCGCAGCTGCGGGAGGCCCTGCACGGCATCGGGCTTCCCGTCGACGAGCGCGCGGCGCGCGCGATCGCCACGTTTACCGGCGGCGATTCGCGACGCAAGGCCGGCAATATCCAGGTTGCCGATCTCTCCGGCGAGGCGTTCCGAAAGGATGTCATCCGGGCGGCCGTGCAGATCCTGTGCGCCGGCGAGGCGGCCAAGCTCATCGTGATCGAGGACGTGCACTGGGCCGACAGCATGACCCTGACGATGCTCGAGCACCTGGTGAGCCACGCTCGCCATCGTCCGGTTCTCGTGGTCCAGACCTCGCGTGGACCGACGGCGGTTGCAGCCGCCGAAAGCCTGCCCCTCCAAGGCCTCGGAACCGCGGCGATGAAGAGCCTGGTCGCCTCCGTATGGGGCGGCGCGCCACCGGCAGGCCTGGTGTCCTTCATTCTGCAGCAATGCGACGGACTGCCGCTTTATGCCAAGGAACTCGCGCTTCTGCTTCGCAGCCGGCATTCCGTAGCGCCCGCCGCCGCCAGCTGGACGAAGCTGCTCGTCGAAGAAGGCGTTTCGTCGCTGAACGATCTCCTAGCCGTCAAGCTCGCGAAGGTTGGAAGCGCGCGCCGCGTTGCCCAACTGGCAAGCGTCATCGGCAGGGAGTTCAGCGTCAGCCTGCTCAATCGGCTGCTCGATGGCGCAGCGGCAGCCTCGCTCGAAGCGGACCTTGCCGCACTCGTCGCGCATGGCGTGATCGAACAAGGCGCCACATCCAACGACGCCTTCCAGTTCCGCCACGTGCTGCAGCACGAGGCGACCTATGGCAGCCTGCTTCGCACCGACCGGCGCAGGTTCCACAAACGCATCGCCCAATTGCTAAGCGAGGAGGACGTGCCGAGCGTGCCGCCAGCCGTGGCCGCCTGGCAATGCGCCGAAGCTGGCCTCCATCTCCAGGCGGCGCAATTTGCAATGAAGGCGGCGGAGGCGTGCGTCCTGCGATCGGCGATGCGCGAGGCCCGCCAGTCGCTCGATCTTTGCGCCCGCGAGATTGCGGCGATGCGGCGGCACGTGGATCGCCGTCCGTTCCTGCTGGACCTGCTGCAGCTTCAGGGCGTCGTGGCGACGGCGCTCGAGGGCGAAGGGTCGCAACTGGCCCGCCGGACCTACGCGCGCGCCATTTCACTGCTCAAGCGCGACGGCTCCGCCAACCGCGAAGAGCGCCTGCCGCTTTATTGGGGCTGGTGGTTCACCGCTCCGAACATTTCTCTGCAACAATCGCGGGCGCGCGTGCTGGTGAGCGACATGGAGGGCGCCCGGGATCCCGAAACGCGGCTTCAAGCTTATCATTGCGGCTGGGCGACGAGCTTCCATGCAGGCCATCACGACTACTGCCTGGACTGCGTCGGCAAGGGCATCGCCCTATATGACGCGGAACGGGCGCTTCGCAATCGCGCCTTCTACGGCGGCCACGACGCCAAGGTCTGCGGCCTTGGCGAAAGCGCCTTGTCCTACCTTCTGACGGACGCACACGAACCGAGCGAGGCGGCCATCCGGCAATGCCTGGAGTGGGCCGACAGGACGGAGCATGTCGGCAGCATGGTGCATGCGCTCTACTACGGAATCGTGTTGCGTCGCTGCCAGCAGCGATATGAAGACGTGCACAGCCTCGGCGAACGCATGCTGGCGCTCGCCGACGAAAATGGCCTGGTGGCGAGCCAGGCGCGCGCCAATATGTACTGCGGCTGGGCGGAAGCCATGGCCTCGTCACCGGAGCGGGGCGCTGCGCGCTTCGAGGAAGGGCTGCGCCTCCAAAAGCTCACGGGGACCGACGACAATCTGTCGATCCACAGCGACATGCACTCCGAGATCCTGGAACGCATGGGAGATCCCGGAGCGGCGGTCGTCCCGATCGAGAACGCCATCGCGCTTGGCCGCAAGAGCGGCCAATGGTTCTGGCTTGCGGAGCTCTACCGGCGAAGGGCGCATCTGCGGCTGGCGCTCGGCGACGCTCCTGCGCGGGCACGGCGCGACCTGCGATATGCCTTGCAATCGGCCGAGACGCAGGGCGCCGAATGGCTGGCCAAGCGCGCCGGGCACGATTTGCGACATCACTTCGGCTAGTCGGCGATGGCGAGCGTTTCGTTCCAGGACCGATCGCTCGAGGGCGTGCTGAACGCCCCCTCCCCAGCCCCTCCCGACACCTGGCAAACCGTGGAGAAAATTCTCGCCCTCCGACGGGATTTCGGGATCACCCGCCTCGGATCGGTAACCGGGCTCGATCGGATCGGCATACCGGTCGTGCAGGTGGTCCGCCCGGCCTCGCGCTCGGTTTCGGTCAATCAGGGCAAGGGCCTCAGCTATGCCCAAGCCGCCATCTCCGGCCTGATGGAATCGCTTGAAGGATGGGCATCGGAGCGCATACCGGCGGAGCGCGTGTGGCGGGCCAGCCTTGCGGACATGAATGCCGACGGGATGTGGTCGCATCTCCATCCGGCTGCAACGCCGCCGGCCGACAGCAACGATCTCGCCTGGATTTCAGGCTGGGATCTGATCTCCGGCTCTTTCCGGCCCGTGCCGCTGGCGGCGGTCGACACAAATTACGTCATCCCCTCTCCGCATCCGCACTGGCTTCAACGCAACACCACCGGGCTTGCCGCAGGCACGAGCCTGCAGCAGGCACTGATTCACGGCTGCCTTGAGATCCTCGAACGCCACGCGCATCATCTGGCCACCCGGCGGCCGCACTTCTTCGACCGCTACCAGATCGGTGTCGACACCATTGGCGGAGGCAAATCCGGCGAAATCCTTGGCCGGCTGCGCCAGGCGGGGCTGGCTGCGGGCTTATGGGCGTTACCAAGCCCGAGTGGCCTGCCCGCCTATTGGTGTCATGTCATGGAAGACCCGGCGCGGGTTCCGCTGGCCCCCTTGCCGGCGTCTGGCTTCGGCTGCGACATCGATCATGACCGCGCCCTTGCCAAGGCTCTTCTCGAGGCGTGCCAGTCGCGCCTCGGCGCCATCGCCGCGACCCGGGAAGACGTGATTGGCCGCTTCTACGCCCCACCGGAACGAAGCGAACTGATCGCCTGGTTCGAAACCCTGTCGCGCGGCGGTCTGCCCTTTCCCGAAAATGAGCCTGCGCACGGGGGCGAAAACCCGTTACCGGCCATTCTCGAGGCGATGGTCGCCGCTGGTGTCAAAGCGGTCGTCGTCGTGGTCCTGTTCTCGGACGAAGCGCTCCCTCTGCATGTGGTCAGAGTGGTTGCCCCGCCCCTGGAGGTGAGCATTGAGGAGTGAAACGATCGTCTTCCTCGGACCAACGCTGAGTGCCGCCGAGGCGCGAGCACAGCTCGATGCGACCTATCTTCCGCCAGCCGGGCAAGGGGACGTCGTGCGCGCCGTGCTGAAACATCGTCCAGCGGTGATCGCGATCATCGATGGCGAGTTTGCGCAGCGGCCGGCGGTTCGGCATAAGGAGATCCTCTGGGCCTTGGCAAAGGGCGTGTATGTCTGCGGCGCATCCAGCATGGGCGCCGTCCGCGCGGCGGAACTCAGCGACGAAGGAATGATCGGCTATGGCTTCGTCTACCGTTGGTATCGGCGCACGAGGCTTGCCGACGACGCCGACGTCGCTGTGGCGATGGCGCCGCCCGAACTGGGTTCAAGAGCTCTCACCGAAGCCCTCATTGACATCAGACTGACACTGAAACAGTCTGAACGAAGGGGCATCATCACACACGAACTGCGCGTTGCACTCGAACAGGCGGCACGATCGCTTCATTATTCCGAGCGCAGCTACAGCACCATCCTCGACAGTGTCAGGAATAATAACAACGACCCTGATATTGAGCGATTAAGACGTCATCTCGCAATCGGATTACCGAGACAGAAGAAACTTGACGCAATCGAACTACTAAAGGCGATCTCCACCTTTAAACTTCGGCGCAAAGGCCCGGACAAGAGCAACGCGTTCGAGATGACCGAGGCTTTTGCATACGATCTTCAATACGCTGAGCTGCTCGATGAAATATTCCGAGCGGATTAGTACGAACAAGTTAATCGAATTTTACAATCACAGGTGATATTGAAACCGCGAGAGAGGCCAACATGGATGCCGCCGCTCACACGTCCGACGCCGACCCGGGCAGAGCCGCTTCACCGCGTCTCGGAACGCGCTTTCTTGTCTTTCCGCAACCCCCATACATTCCAGGTTACGAGAAACCCGAGGTGGTCTGGCTCGCCCCTTCGGCAGGCGGGATTACGGCCGGCCCGTCCGACCGGCGCATGTATGTCGCCGATCCGCTCGAAACCAAGAGGCCCTATGCCTACCCTATCCTGCCGCCCTATGCCGGCGCACTCTGCCCGCCGGTGGAACCGGACGCTGACGGACATTTCGATTACATCACGCCGGACTCGCCTGCCTTTCTGGCGACACACAGCTTTGCCTGCGCACGGCGCGTGCTGGATATCTTCGAGGGCTATGTCGGGCGCGAAATCAGATGGTTCTTCGAACCGACCCTGAGCCGGCTGGAGATCATTCCGCACATTGCCGACTGGGACAACGCACAATCGGGCTTCGGCTTTGTGGAATTCGGGGAAAGCGAACCTGCGAGAGTGACGTCGCGATTCGCGCTCAATTTCGATTCCGTCGCCCATGAGATGGGCCACCTGATCCTTCTCAGCGAACTGGGCCTGCTTGAGGGCGACGGCGCCGGCAGCGAGTTTTTTGCCTATCACGAAGCGGTCGCCGACTTCGCATCGCTGCTCGGCTTGCTGCATTTCGATACAGCCGCGGATCGCATCCTGCGCCGCACCGGCGGCAACCTTTTGATCAACAACGAACTCGATCGCTTCGCCGAGCTCAGCGACGAAAGGCAGATCCGCACCTTCAACAATTCGCTGCGCGCGGGCGACGTCAGCCATGAAGTGCACGATCATTCCAAGCCATTTGCCGGAGGGCTCTTCGACTGCTTGGTCGAGGTCTATCAGACACTGCTCTTCGAGCGAGGACTGTCCGACCTCGATCCTCGCCAGTTCGGCAACCTGCGCCAGCAACTGGCGCCAGAGCTCATCGAAGCGACGTTGCGCCCATCAAGAGCGGACTACGAGCTGAAGCACTTTGCCAGCAAGGCTGCCCTAGAAGAGGCGCGAGACATCGTCGGCGAGAGCGTCGTTCGCTCCTGGCGGTTTCTGGAACCCGACGACGTCACCTTCGAAGCGGCAGCGGAAGCCTTTTTGACGGCCGCCGATCGGGGACGTGGTCGAGCCTATGTCGAACAGTTTGAAGATTGCATGCGATGGCGCGAAATTCTTTGGTGAAACAGAGGGAGAACGAGATGGACTACGAACATGTACCGGCACCGGCAACTGGCAGATACAAAGCGGACGAGCTTGTTCTCTACGGCGTCAAGCTCAACGCAAACGATGACTATGGCAGGTTCGATATCGGTGAAGGCCATAGTACCGAGCTTCGGGTCCAACTGTTTAAGGACGGTGGCGGCCTCAAGGCGGGCGACTACTCTATCGTCTTGGCCTACGGCTACGCATTCGACGGGCATTGCTACAGGCTGGATTCCCATCGAATCTTCATCGTGACAGGCCCGAAGGCCGAAGCAGCGGTCGGTTGCGGCTTCGATTCGATCGCAGGTGCATCCTATCAAATGTGGCGCATTCGGGCATCGACAGAGTTGATTGAAATCGCGACTAGCTTTGGCGATGCGCAGTCGCTCATTCTAGACGCGAACCTGCCCGGAAAGCGGTCGCCGACCTCATATGCGATCACCCAATCGATGGCGCATCGCGACCGCCGACTAAACCGCGACTAGCCGGACTCTCTAACGGAGAATGTCATGTCGATCACCTCAACCGTGAAATTTAAGCAGGACTGCAACAATTTAACGATGATAGACGAATTGCCCGGCAGCTACTGCGTGGACGACAAGTTGGAACCTATCGTCGGGCGCAGCGTCAAAAAGGACACAAGCCTCAAATTCTCGGCTGATACAAACAACGGCATCGCAGACGTGAGGATCACTGGGGACATCAACGGAACGCCGCATGACGACAGGTACGATCTGGAGGACCTAAGTAAGGGAATCACTTTCCCCAAGTAGGTGTCGGTACGCACTCGGTCGAAAGCAGCACGCTATTCATCAGGTGGCTAAGGTCGACATTGGCGGCCTCGGCCAAACAAGCGCATGATCACACCTCTCCCGAAACGATCAGGCGGAGGAAGACTCATGCTCGATACCGATAGAAAAGCGGATGCAGCCTATGCGATCGAGTACATCCAGGAACATCCGGAAGCCGGACTTTGCCAGGAGGGTCGGCGCTGGTGGATTACCCCAAACGCCAACGAGACGGATGGGCGGGTTTTTTCCATGGATACGGTGGAGGCCATACGGCTCCGGGATGATGCGCGCCTACGGGCCGTGCCTGACATTGCGCATGCGGGTCGGTCGCTCTGGGTTATGCGGGACATGACATAGTGACCGTGCAGACGCGTTCGGCCGTGAGCTTGCTCCTTACAGCAGCCGCCGTCCTGCCAGATTGCGCATCAGCGCCGCTGCGCCAAAGCTCCAGGGCGCACATTCGGTCGAAAGCCTGACCGTGTTGGTCAGCGACCCGAGTTCGGCACTGGCGATCGTCACCACGTCGCCGAGCTTGTGGGTGAAGCCCTGGCCGGGCTCGTCGCGGTCTTCGACGGGCGCAAAGAGGGTGCCCATGAACAGCATCAGGCCATCAGGATACTGGTGGTGCGGGCCAATCGTCTGAGCGACGAGGTCGAGCGGGTCGCGGCTGATTTCGGCCATCGAACTGCGGCCGGTCAGGCGGTAGCCGTCCTCGCCTTCGACCAGGAGCGTCAGTTCGGCCTTGCGGACATCGTCGATCCCGTAGGTTTCATCGAAGAGGCGGATAAAGGGACCGACGGCGCATGAGGCGTTGTTGTCCTTGGCCTTGCCGAGAAGCAGCGCCGAGCGCCCCTCGATGTCGCGCAGGTTGACGTCGTTGCCGAGGGTGGCACCCCTCACCTGGCCGCTCGAGGAAACCGCAAGCACGATCTCCGGCTCCGGATTGTTCCAGCGTGAGGCCGGGTGCAGGCCGACATCGGCGCCCGGGCCGACCGCCGAGAGAACCTGCGCCTTGGTGAAGACCTCCGCGTCCGGGCCGATGCCGACCTCCAGATACTGCGACCAGACGCCCTCTTCGATGAGGGCTGCCTTGACGCGGGCCGCCTCCGGCGAACCGGGCTTCAGGTTTCGCAGACTGTCGCCGATGACGGCTGTGACGCGGGCGCGGATCGTTTCGGCGCGCGACGCATCGCCCGCCGCCCGCTCCTCGATGACGCGCTCGATCATCGAGCGCGCGAAGGTGACACCACAGGCCTTCACCGCCTGCAGATCGCAGGGCGCAAGGAGATGCAGGGCGGACGGATCCGCCTTCTGTCCGAGGCAATCCTCGAGCGCGACAAGCCGCTCGCCCTGGGTGGAGCGGACGTGCGCAACGGGATCCGGGTGTTCGAGGAGGTCGCGCATGGTGGGCGCTGCCTTCGAGGTGATGTCGAAGAGCGCGCCGTCACGGATCACAACTACCGACGGGCCGCCGACATCGGCTCGCCAGGCGCGACCGACAAAGGTGCCATTTTGAAATACCGGATCCGCCATGCCGTTCTACCCTCCCGTGAGCGCTACCATCATGCAGCGGAAACCTCCGCTGTAAAGCGGGCGACGACGATCGAACGTCCCTTGGGTTGTAGCGGTCGGAACATTGCAAATTTTCACGCGTTTACGGTTACGGCGCGCCGATCCGAGCGCGCCCCGCCGCTCTGTCTCGCGAGCGCACGAAATCCGGCGCCCACCGCTGCCCCGGGAAGGTTCAGGAGCAGCCGGCCGAGGCCACGAGGAGATCAAGAAAGGATCAACGCAATGAACCAGCACGAAGAGTTCAAGGAAAAGCCGGTCATCGACCCCGTGACTGGGCAGCCGCTGCCCCAACCCACTGCGCAAACGCACCTCAGCGACGTACCTGTCGAGCCCCCCAGACGCAGCAGCTGGCCAATCATCATCATCCTGCTCGCCGGCTTGGTGCTGGCGTTGATCGCCTGGCTGCCGGCCGAACTGAGCCGCGACACCGCCAACACGGTAGCGCCGCCGTCGACCACCGACCAGCCGGCAACCGGAACGACGGGCCAGGCCACACCGCCGGCCGATACGGGCACGGCTCCCGCCGGTGGAACGACGACCCAGCCGGCCCCGGAAGCAACGCCGCAGCAGGGAACACAGGGCGCTAGCCCGAACTCGACCCCTGGCACGACACCCGAAATGACGCAGCCGGCGCCGTAAGCAGGACGGAGCACGCGCAAACCGGTGGGCCGGAGGCTTTTGATCTCCGGCCCTCGCGTCGTCGTTCACCTGAACAAAAATCATGAGGCCGAATGACGGATCGGCTGTGTCCGTTAGACGTCGTTCGTCAGTCCGGCCGGATGTTTGCGGATATCATCGCGTCCCAGCCGGCTGCGGCGCAGTCGGCGATCGCGACCAGGGTTTCCCGCGTGGCGCCGTCGCGCGCCTGGATCGACATGCCGTGCTGCAGCGAGGCGACGTAGGCGGCAATCGCGGCGCAGTCGACACCCACAGGCAGTTCGCCTTCCTCGACTGCGCGCTCGAAACGCTGCTCCAGAGCCATCTGCTTCTCCAGCCGACGCAGCTTCAGTGCGTCACAGACCTCCGCATCACCACCCGCCATCTGCGGTGCCGACAGAACCACCATGCAGCCTCTCGGCTCGCCACGCTGTGTAAAATTCTCGGCCGTGCGTCTCAACAGGTCGTGCACCGCCGCCTTTGCGGTCGGAACCGTCTCCAGTTCATCCCAGATGCCGGCACCGTCGGTGCGGCCGTAAAGGTCCACGGCCTCGATGAAGAGCTGCGCCTTGCTGCCGAAGGCAGCGTAGAGGCTCGGCGGGTTCAATCCCATGGCCCGAGTCAGATCCGACAGCGAGGTATTGTCATAGCCCTTGTCCCAGAAGAGCTGCATGGCGCTTGCAAGCGCCTCGTCTCTCGAAAAATTGCGTGGCCGCCCGCGGCTCATCTCGGCTGATCCTTTTTTTGTATCGATCAATACATAAATCGCTTGACAGCGGATGGCAAGTCGTTTCCCCTTATATGTATCGATCACTACAGATTTGGAGAAACCAGTGACGAGTTTGAAAGACAAGGTGGCCCTGGTGACGGGCGGCAGCCGCGGCATCGGTGCAGCGATCGCAAGGCGCCTGGCGAGCGACGGCGCAACCGTGGCGGTGACCTACAGCCAGTCGAAAGAAAAGGCCGAGGCGCTCGTGGCGGAGATCACGGGGGATGGCGGCAGCGCACTGGCGATCCAGGCGGACAACCGCGATCCGGGCGCGGTTGAAGCCGCCGTCAAGACGGTCGCGGAAAAACACGGTCGCATCGATATCCTCGTCAACAATGCCGGCATCTTCGACGCCGGAACGGTGGACGAGGTGACTGAGGAGGATTTCGACCGGACGATCGACGTCAATGTGAAGGCGGTGTTTCTCGCCACGCGCGCCGCTTCGGCGCACATGCCGGATGGCGGGCGCGTCATCAACATCGGCAGCAACCTCGCCGCCCGCGTCCCATGGCCGGGCATGAGCCTTTATGTGCTGAGCAAGAGCGCGCTGATTGGCTTCACCAAAGCGGTGGCGCGCGATCTCGGGCCGAAGGGCATCACCGTCAACATCGTCCATCCTGGCTCGACCGACACGGACATGAACCCGGCCAACGGCGAACATGCCGGCCCGCAGCGCGGACTGATGGCGATCCCGCGTTTCAACGAGGCGAGCGACGTAGCAGGCGTCGTCGCCTGGCTGGCGGGGCCTGACGGCCGCAGCGTAACGGGCGCCGAATTCACCATCGACGGCGGCACCAACGCCTGATCAGGCAAGGAACAAGGCCGGAAACGCAGCGTCCGGCCTTTTCCTACTTCGTGATGCTATGGCTTCGGACCGTGTCAGGCCAGGAAACGCTCCGGCCGGTAGGGCGCGATGTCGATGACCGTCTTTTCGCCGGTCATGGCTTCCGCCAGCGCCCGACCGGTGACCGGCCCAAGCGTCATGCCGTGATGGGCATGGCCGAAGGCAAACCACAGGCCCTCGTGACGCGGCGCCTTGCCGATAAGCGGCATCATATCCGGCGTGCAGGGACGCGCGCCCATCCAGGGTTCTTCGTCGCGACGTTCGGCAAGCGGGAAGAATTCGCGCGCCACCCGCTCGGCCCGCGTCAGCTGCACCGGCGTCTTCGGCGCATCGCGCCAGGCAAATTCCGCACCCGTCGTCAAACGGATGCCGCGCAGCATCGGCGCCAGGAAGTAGCCCTTTTCGGCATCGAGCACCCAGTTGTTGAGCTGCGCGCCGTCCTGCATGCCGTAGTGCATGTGGTAGCCACGCTTCACAGCCAGCGGGAAATGATAGCCGAGCTTGCGGGTAACCGTATCGGCCCAGGGGCCGAGCGCCACGACGACTTCGCGGGCTTCCAGCGGCCCTTCCGGGGTGGCGACGCGCCAACCGGGACCTTCGAGTACGTGTTCGGTCGTCGCCGCATCGCCGGAAATCAGCCGTCCGCCCAGGGACTGGAAGTAGGCGAGATAGGCCTTGTTGAGGCTGTGCGGATCGCGGATCGACCAGGGATCGCTCCAGCGCAGACCGCCGACGAGATCGGCCTTGATCGACGGCTCCAGCGTCTTCAGCTCGCTCGTCGAAAGCTTCTGGTGGTTGACGCCGAAGCCCGCCGAGAGCTTTTCCGCTTCCTTGTACGCGGCGTCGCGTTCCTTCTCGGTGCGGAACACCTTCATCCAGCCGTCCTTACGGATGAGGTCGCCGGCTCCGGACGCCTCGATCAGATCCTGATGTTCGGTGATCGAATGCTCGATCAGCGGCGCATAGAGCTGGGCGATGCGCCGGTGCTGGGTAAAGCCGGAATGCCACCAGTAGCGGGCGAGGAACGGCACCAGGCCCGGAAGGGCGCGGAAATGGTAATGGGCGTCGATGGTGTTGTTGAGCGCGTAGCGGAAGAGTGCGCCGAAATCATGCGGGAAGCCGTATGGAAAGACGCCTTCGCGCTGGATCAGGCCGGCGTTGCCGTAGGAGGTTTCCTCGCCGGGGCCACGACGATCGAGCAGCACCACCGACTTGCCGCGGCGGGCGAGATGGATGGCGGTGGAAATGCCGACGATGCCGGCGCCCAGAACCACTACGTCAGTCTTCATCTCAGGCTGCCCCGTTGCTCGATCAAGACAAACCGCGGCTTTGCTGAAGCCGCGGCACCAATATCACTTCTTCTTCAGCGCATTCATGATTTGCTCGAGATAGCCGAGCAGTACGGCCGAGACGACAAAGGCCAGATGTATGATCGTCGCCCACATCAACTGCTCGCTCGAATATTGCTGCGCGTTTAAGAAGATCTGCAGCAGGTGGATCGAGGAAATGGCCACGATCGACGACGCAACCTTGATCTTCAGGCTGCCGGAATCGAGCTTGCCGAGGAAGGAGACCTCCGCATCGCCTTCGTCGAAGCGGCTGACGAAGTTCTCGTAACCGGAAATCATCACCATCACGATCAGGCTGGCCACGAGCGCTGCATCGATCAGGCCGAGCATCGCCAGAATCATCTGCGCATCGTCATAGACGAAGACCATGCTGGCGATCTTCAGCAGCTTGAAGGCGAACGAGATGCCGTAGAGGGCAAGTGCCGCGACCAGGCCAAGGTAGAAGATGACGAGAAGCCAGCGGCTGGACAGGATGATCCGCTCGACGAGCAGTTCCAGCGATTTCATGATGTTCGATACCCCGGGGCGAAAACGACAATTGGGGCATCAATAGCCAAGCGGACCAGCAAGGGCAAGCAAGACGATTCGGCCACCAAACACATCGAGGGCGGCTGTGACGCCGCCCGTTTCCTGTTTATGCCTAACAACTCAAATAGGGCCGCTCAGCCGCGGCGCACCAGGCCGGCAACGAGCGAAATCACCAGAAAGACCAGGAAAAGGAAGAAGAGGATCTGCGCGATGCCCGCGGACGTGCCGGCAATACCCCCAAACCCAAGTACACCCGCTATGATTGCCACAACGAGGAAGACAAGCGCGTAGTATAACATAGCAATTCTCCTTGCCTAAATCACTGCAATGCAAACGCGATAGCTTTCAATTTGTTCCAGTTCTCGATCAAAATCGGCGCGCGGAATTCCGTGGCGTCACTCGACATTAATATTCTGTTTACGATGAAAGACGAAAGAGTCCCAAATCGGCACGGTTTGCACCGGAAATGCCCGGAACCTTCGCAATACTCTGACGTTCTTCATCCATGGAACGCAGGGTCGAAATGAAGATGCCGACAGCACATATCTGGAAAACGGCGACCGAAGCCGGACGGGAGCGGACGCATCTCTCCGATAGAAATCTTCACATCGGAAAGACGATGCGCGACCTGTACACGGACGGCGAAAAACAAAGCGCCAAGCTTCAGTCTCTGCTTGAAGAACTTCGCAGGCGAGAGGCCAAGGCAAAGAAGAAATAAGCGCGATGCGCATGACAAACAAAAAGCCGCGCGACAGGTGTCGCGCGGCTTTTGTCTTGGCGTCGTTCTTCCGGGGAAGCAAGACTGACTGCTTGCCGCGAACCGCCTAGCGGCGCGACATCCATTCGTCGATCTGCCGCTCCGCCTCGTCACGTGCAACGCCGTATCGCGCCTGGATCCGCCCGGCGAGTTCTTCCCTGCGACCATCGATGATATCGAGGTCGTCGTTGGTGAGCTTACCCCACTGCGACTGAGCCTTACCCTTCAACTCGTGCCATTTGCCTTCAACAATGTCCCAGTTCATTTCCGATCCTTTCGGTTGATGCAGTCGCCCTAGCGCAATTGCCCAAGAGCTACCGGTGAAATCAGTTACGAGCCTTGGCGCCGCTTTCGCTTCGCGCGGCAACGGCATAGCTGCCGTCATCGACCTTGACCTCGACCTGCAGACGGCCAGGCGCCTTCACCTGCCACTCGATGGTCGCGTCTTCTACGAACAGCGCCGGATCGACTTCCGCGCAGGCGCCATAAGCGTGCTTGAAGCTCGTCGATGTCGCCTCGATCGCAGGCGAAAGCAGTTCGCGGCATTCGTCTACGGTCTCGAAAGCCACGGTGGGCGCCGGCACTTCGCGGCAGGCCTCTGTCGTCTGCATGCAGCCGACCAGGACCATGATGGCGGCAATGTGTTCCATTCGCATGCTCCCTTGCGTCAAACTCCAACAGCAAACGGAAATGTGCGATCTGCGGTTCCGCGAATGGGCGCGAAATATTTCCTGGAACCTTGGCGTCAGCTGCGCGTTTGAGCGGCCCAGAGACGGTCGGGAGGCGTCATTCGCCCACAGCGTTCAGCGGGCGACCACGGCCCACAACCGGGACGGCCATCGACCGTCGGCCACCCCAACAATGGAACAAAAATGCCCCGGTCTCGTTTTCGCAACGATAACAAGCGCTGCGACCGCGGCCGAGCGACGGAGGAGATACTGGCGAGGCAAGGACACACCACAAGCGGCTCGCTCATTGCGAGCGCCGAAAGGTAACATCAAAAGTCGATCAGGACGGCGCGGCATCGGGTACGGGCTATGCCTATGCCTCATTGTCGTCATTCTGTTCGTCACCAGTCGCGGGCAAATCGATTTCACCGAAAATTGATTCTCAGTTCAACAAAGCAACCCTCGGATAGGAACGCGTCATGAAGAAGATACTTATCGTAGCAAGCCTGATCCTCCCCCTCGCGGCATGCACGCAGACAGAAAAGGGCGCGGCGATCGGCGCAACCGGCGGTGCCATCGTCGGCGGTGCGGCGACGGGCAATGTCAGGGGTGCGGCCGTGGGCGCGGCCATCGGCGGCGTCGCCGGTGCGCTCATCGGCAACGCCAACGAACCGGGCCGCTGCATCTATCGCGACCGCTACGGCCGCCGCTACGAAGCCGCCTGCTGATCGGCGCATCTCATGAAGAAACGGGCAGCCGCCCGTTTCTTCCCCCCTCAAAGCGGAACCCCACCCTTCGACGGGACTTTGGCCGCAGCCTCCGCTTCATCGAGTTTTTCAAGAAGATTGAGAAAGAGTTCCGGAACGGGCTCCTGCTCCAGCGACCGATAGAGCGCCCTCAAGCTGGTGCCGATCGAGCCGCCGATGTCGAGCGTTTCGGCAGTGCCTCCGCGCTGTTGGCCTACGCCGCCGTGCTTTCCGGTTTCTTCATCCATGCTGCGTCCCACCACCGCTTAGTCCTTCACGGCTTTTGCTGCCCTTGCGAAATCGCCGGCACACCGTTTCGAACACGTCCCCCATTTGCTCTAAGCCGAAAAACGTGTTCAAAACATCCATCTATTCCGCCCCATACCCCCTATCCTCAGAAATCAAACGAATCGCATTGCACGTAAGGAAGTCGTTGATGTCACTTTCGACCCGGATTGCGCCCCACCTGCCCTTTCTGCGCCGTTACGCGCGGGCCGTCACAGGCTCGCAGGCCGCAGGCGACGGCTATGTGGCCGCCGTTCTCGAAGCCCTGATCGAGGATATCAGCCTCTTTCCGGAAGCCTCGAACGACCGGATCAGCCTCTACAAGCTGTTCTGCTCGCAGTTCGAAAAGATCTCGATCGACCGCAGCGAAAATGCCTCACCGTTCGCATGGGAAAAACAGGCGGCCGCCAATCTCTCGCTGATCGCGCCGGCGCCGCGCCAGGCGTTTCTGCTCGTATCGGTCGAGGGTTTCTCCATCGCCGATGCGGCCGAGGTCATGAACCTCAGCCAGGCCGAGTTTTCGAAGCTCCTGACAGTCGCCTCGGAGGACATTTCGCACCAGGTCGCAACGGACGTCCTGATCATCGAGGACGAGCCGCTGATCGCGCTTGATATCGAGGATATGGTGACCAGCCTCGGCCACCGCGTCACCGGGATCGCCCGCACCCACGGCGAGGCGCTCGATCTCTACCGCAAGACCTCTCCGAAGATGGTTCTGGCCGACATCCAGCTTGCCGATGGCAGCTCGGGCATCGACGCCGTCAACGAGATCCTCACGCAGGCCGCTGTGCCGGTGATCTTCATCACCGCATTCCCCGAGCGGCTGCTGACCGGCAAGCGGCCGGAGCCAGCCTTTCTCGTGACCAAGCCGTTCAATCCGGACATGGTGAAGGCACTGATCAGCCAGGCGCTGTTCTTCGACGAGCACGCACGCTCTGCCCGGCGCTAGGCCGGGCAACACATCCCCTTATCCGGGCAGCTGACGTTCAGGCGGCTGGTCGCTGATTTCCTCGACGATGGCGAGGACGATGAGAGAGAGCGGCAGCGCCAGCATGGCGCCGACCGCCCCCCACATCCAGGTCCAGAACACGATCGCCAGGAAGATCAAGAACGGGTTCACCTCGAGCTCGTTGCCGAGGATGGCCGGAATGGCAAGGTTTTCCATCGCAAGGTGAACGACGAAGAAGGCCACCGCCGGCGCCAATGCCAGCCACAGCACCTCGTGCGTCATCAGCCCCGCCACCAGCAAGCTCAGCGTCATCGCCGTCACGCCGAGATAGGGAATGAAGCTGGAGACGAAAGCGAACAGGCCCCACAACGGCGCCATGCCCAGACCCCCGACAAAAGCGATCACCGTCGTCACGAGGCCGAGCGAGAAATAGATGACGCTGGCGATCGAGAAGTATCGCGCCAACGCATCCTCGATGCCGTTCATGATGCGAATGGCGCTAAGCCGCCGCTCACGGCTGGCAAAGGCAAGGATGACCGCCTTGCGCAGTTGCAACCGTCCGAGCAGAAACAGGCCGAGTGCTGCGAGGAAGATCAGTGTCTGCACCAAAGCGGGTGTCAGCCCGGCGGCGGTGGCGGCAAGCATCGGGCCGGCATTCTTCATGACGGTATCGGCAATCGCATCGTTGCCGACGCTGCGCGCGACGGCCAGACGCAGCCACTCGAACCGGTCAATGAACGGCATCACCCGCGCCACCACGCTTTCGGCAAGCTTCGGCGCCTCCGAGGCGAGCGCCGTCAACGGACCCAGGAGGGCGTTGACGAGCCACGAGAGGCCGGTGACGAAAATGATCGCCAGCAGTAGCCCTCCGAAAATCGGCGGCAGACCATAACGCGCCAGTCCGTCGGCCGTCCGGCCGAGCACGACGCCGACGACGATCGCAAGCGTGATCGGCAGGAGGATCGTTTCCATGGCGTAGATGCCCGCGCATGCGGCAATGGCGAAGAGGCCAATGATGCTCCAGGCGACCATCAGATCGATGCCGTCGCGCCGCGGGGCTGTCGATGGCGCCGCCGTCGCCACAGCAGCCTCTTCCTCGACGATCCACCGCGCACGCTTGCGCTGCTGGGCGGCACCCGCCCGACGCAGCGTATTCGCGATCATGCCTCGCCGTCCTTCAGCCAGGGCCGCGCGCGGTTCGTTCGCGTTTCCGGTCAACAGATCAGGCCGCCCTGCCTTTTGCTCCGGCCCGGCTTGCGGCACATCGCGTGAATGATCTTGCACGGTCAATGGTGTTCCGGCGGGAAGACATGCAGGGTCAGCGACAATAGGCCAAGCCCCAGAATGATGACGAGCAAGGTATGGGCGACACCTGCGGCGGTGTAGGGAACAAGACCGAAACCGATCATGACGCCCGCCAGGAGAAGGACACAGACACGGGGCAGCCAGTAAAGCATAGACAGTCCTCCCAATCGTGGCGGCCGGTTTTGGCCTGCTTCTTCGGATTGGACACTTAACGTGCCGGTGCGCCGTTTGGTTCCGCGCAAGGGAACTGAAATGGGAACGAAAAACGCCGCCGGACGGCAGTCCGGCGGCGCAGGAATAAGAAGACGAGAAATCCCGTAGCGCAGGCCTTAGGCGGCAGCGGCGACGACGATGACTTCGACGAGGTAGTCCGGGGTCGCGAGCTTGGCTTCGCCGGTGGCGCGAGCCGGGGTGTGGCCCTGCGGTGCCCAGGCGTCCCAGACCGAGTTCATCTTCGGGAAGTCTGCCATGTCGGCGAGCCAGATGGTGGCCGAGAGGATGCGGGTCTTGTCGGTGCCGGCGAGCGCCAGAAGACGGTCGACTTCGGCAAGCGCCTGCTTGGTCTGCGTCACGACATCGTCACCGGCGTTGCCGACCTGGCCGGCGAGGTAGACGGTGTTGTTGTAGACCACGGCCTGGCTCATACGGGGGCCGGTTTCGAAACGCTTGATTTCCATGAACGTGTTCCTGAGGTTGGGCCGAACGATCGGTCCGGCCAAAAAAGCGGCTGCCCGCCGCCAAGAGGCGAGAAGTGAAGGCGGCGCGACACCTCTACACCATCAAGCCCCCAAGTCAAAGAAGCCGGGCATTGGCTGCCCGGCTTCTCTTGTTTCTTCAGCAAAAATCAGCAGCGGCGGGTCAGGCCGCCTGCTTCTTCTTGGCAAGGCGCGCCTTGATGCTCTCGACATCCGCACGCGGCGTCGCTGCGAACAGCGTCTTGGTGTAGCTGTGCTTCGGGTCGGCAAAGACCTCGTCGCGGCTGCCGTATTCGACCGCTTCGCCGAAATACATCACCATGACATCGTCAGCGATATAGCGCACGACAGAGAGGTCGTGGCTGATGAAGACGTAGGTGAGCTTCAGTTCGTCCTGAAGGTCGGCGAGCAGGTTCAGCACCTGTGCCTGGACCGACAGGTCGAGCGCCGACACCGGCTCGTCGAGCACCAGCAGCTTCGGGTTCAGCATCAACGCGCGCGCAATGGCGATACGCTGGCGCTGGCCGCCCGAAAACATGTGCGGATAGCGGTTGAAGTGCAGCTCGGTGAGGCCGACCTTCTTCAGCATCGTCATCGCCCGGTCGCGACGTTCGTCGGCCGGCGTGTCGGTGTTGATGACCAGCGGTTCCATCAGGATGTCGCCGATCTTCTGGCGTGGGTTGAGCGAGCCATAGGGGTTCTGGAAGACGATCTGCACCTTGCGGCGCATCTCCGGCGTCATGTCGCCTTTGGAGATATCGATCTTCTTGCCCTCGATCAGCAGTTCGCCGGAGGTCGCCGGGTCGATCAGGGTGAGGATGCGGCCCAGCGTGGACTTGCCGCAACCGCTTTCGCCAACGATCGCCAGCGTCTTGCCCTGTTCGACGGAAAAGCTCACGCCTTTCAGCGCATGAACCGTCTTTGCCTTTTTGATGAGGCCGCCGGGGATATGGTAGTCGCGCACCAGATTGCGCGCTTCGAGGATCACGCTCATTGGGCCGCTCCTTCGTCGACGAAGAGTTCGGAAATCGTCGGCAGACGATCGCCGGTCGCGTTGTCAGGCAGCGCCGCCAGAAGTGCGCGCGTGTAGTTGCTCTTCGGGTTTTCGAAGAGCGTCAGCACGTCGGCCTCTTCCATCTTGCGGCCCTTGTACTGCACGACCACCCGGTCGGCAGTCTCGGCGACCACGCCCATGTTGTGCGTGATCATGATCAGGCCCATCTTGTGCTCGGCCTGCAGCCTCATCAGGAGGTCCAGGATCTGCTTCTGGATCGTCACGTCGAGCGCGGTGGTCGGCTCGTCGGCGATCAGGAGCTTCGGGTTGCAGGCGATCGCGATCGCGATCATCACGCGCTGGCACTGGCCGCCCGACATCTGGTGCGGATAGTGGCCGAGCCGCTCGGCCGGATCGGGAATGCCGACCGCCTCGAACAGTTCGATTGCGCGCTTGCGGCGACCGGCCTTGTCGAGGCCCATGTGGATGCGCAGCACTTCCTCGATCTGGAAGCCGACGGTGAAGCACGGGTTGAGGCTGGCGATCGGCTCCTGGAAGATCATGGCAATATCCTTGCCGACGATCTTGCGCCGTTCGTTTGCCGACATGCCGAGCAGGTCGCGGCCGTTGAAAGTGAGCTTGTCGGCGGTCACTTTCGCCGTCCAGGGCAGAAGCCCCATGGCGGCCAGCATCGACACGGACTTGCCCGAGCCGGACTCGCCAACGATCGCAAGCACTTCGCCTTCATGGACCTTCATCGACACGCCGTTGACGGCGCGGAAGGGACCGGAGGCCGTCTGGAATTCGACGACCAGGTTTTCGATTTCGAGAAGCGCCATGATCAGGACCTCTTCAGCTTGGGATCGAGCGCATCGCGCAGGCCGTCACCCATAAGGTTGATCGCCAGCACCGTGATCAGGATCGCGATACCCGGAAGGGTCACCACCCACCAGTGGCTGCTGATGAACTCGCGGGCTTCGGCGAGCATCGTGCCCCATTCCGGTGTCGGAGGCTGTGCGCCCATGCCGAGGAAGCCGAGGGCCGCAGCGTCAAGGATCGCGCTCGAGAAGGAGAGTGTCGCCTGTACGATCAGCGGCGCCATGCAGTTCGGCAGGATCGTCTTGAACATCAGACGGCCATGACCGGCGCCGGCCACCTTGGCGGCAACGACATAGTCACGGGTCTTTTCGCTCATGACGGCAGCACGCGTCAGGCGCACGAAGTGCGGCTGGAAGACGAGCGCGATGGCGATCATGGCGTTGACGAGGCCCGGGCCGAGGACGGCGACCAGCACGAGGGCGAGCAGCAGCGACGGGAAGGCGAGGATGATGTCCATCACGCGCATGATGACGGTATCGACCCAACCACGGAAGTAGCCGGCGATGACGCCAAGCGCGATACCGCCGACGAGCGACAGGGTCGTGACGATGACACCGACGAACAGCGAGAAGCGCGTGCCGTAGATCAGGCGGGACAGCATGTCGCGGCCGACGGCGTCGGTGCCGAGCAGGAAGCCGGCGCGGCCGCCCTCCTGCCATACCGGCGGTACCAACACCGCATCGCGGTACTGTGCCACCGGATCGTGCGGTGCGACCCACGGTGCGAAGACCGCGAGCAGAACGAGGAACACGAAGAACACGAGACCGATCACGGCGCCGCGGTTCTCGGAGAAGTAATACCAGAACTCGGCCAATCGCGCCCGGCGGGACGGATCGGTCGAAACGGTGCTTGTTGCAGCAGCTTGAGACATGACGCCCTCCTTAGTGCCGGATGCGCGGATTGATGAGACCGTAGAGCAGGTCGACGATGAGGTTGACCAGCATGATCACCGCGGCGATGACGAGCAGGCCGCCCTGGATGACGGCGTAGTCGCGACGCGACACCGAATCCACCATCCACTTGCCGATGCCCGGCCAGGAGAAGATCGTTTCCGTCAGGATCGCACCGGCGAGCATGACGCCCACCTGCAGGCCGATGGTGGTGACCACCGGGATCATCGCATTGCGCAGCGCATGGACGCCGACGACCCGGAAGGTCGAAAGGCCCTTGGCCCGTGCCGTGCGCACGTAGTCTTCGGAGAGAACTTCAAGCATCGCCGAGCGCGTCTGGCGCGCGATGACCGCAAGCGGAATGGTTCCAAGCACGATCGTCGGCAGGATCAGGTGGCTGACGGCCGACTTGAACGCGCCGGCCTGACCGGACAGGAGCGAGTCGATCAGCATGAATCCGGTTACCGGCGGGAAGAAGTACATCAGCGAGATGCGGCCGGAGACCGGCGTCCACTGCAGCATGCCGGAAACGAGCATGATGAGCAGCAGGCCCCACCAGAAGATCGGCATGGAGAAGCCGACGAGTGCGGTGCCCATCATCGCCTGGTCGACGGCCGAGCCGCGCTTGATCGCAGCAATCACGCCAGCCGGAATGCCGAGAATGACCGCAAACAGGATCGCACAGAGCGAAAGCTCGACGGTTGCCGGAAACAGTTCGAAGAACTGATCGATGACCGGCTTCTTGGTAACGATCGAGGTGCCGAAATCACCCTGGAGCACGCCCCAGAGATAATCGAGGTATTGCACCACGATCGGCCGGTCGAAGCCGAGTGCGTGTGAAATTTCCGCATGTCGCTCCGGCGACATGACGCGCTCGCCCGAAAGCAGCGCAACCGGATCGCCCGGAAGCAGGCGGATGAAGGAGAAGGCGATGATGGAGACGCCGACGAAGGTCGGTATCAGGACAGCCAATCGCCCCAAGAGAAATCGGAACATGTTAAACCCCGCGCCATGTTGCCGCGGCATTGTATCCCGCCGCTGGCACCACCGCATGCTTTCCCACTTAACGGCCAAGCATACAGCAAGTCGAAATGCCACAGCGACCTTTTGCGCTCCAGCCGGAACTCAGGGTCGCTATAGTGGATGCAAAGAGGGGCGCTTGCCCTTGGCAAACGCCCCCTTAAGGATCAGTTAACTAAATTACTCGGTGATGTCCACGCCGTCGAAGGCAAAATCACCAAGTGGGCTCTGAACGAAGCCCTCGACGTTCTTGCGCATCGGCACGACCGAGAGCGAGTGGTCGATCGTCGCCCACGGCGCTTCGCGCTTGAAGACGACCTGCGCCTCTTCGTAGAGCTTGGTGCGCTCTGCGGGGTCAGAGGTTTCCTTCGCCTTCTTCACGAGAGCGTCGAATTCCTGGTTGCACCACTGTGCACGGTTGTTGCCGCCGACAGCGTTGCAGCCGAGAAGCGTGTCGAGGAAGTTGTCCGGGTCGCCGTTGTCGCCGGTCCAGCCGAGGATGACGGCACCGTCACGATCCTTGGCCTTGGACTTGTCGAGGTATTCGGCCCATTCGTAGGAGACGATCTCGACCTTGACGCCGATCTTGGCGAAGTCCGACTGCATCAGTTCAGCTGCGCGACGGGCGTTCAGCATGTACGGACGCGAAACCGGCATTGCCCAGAGCTTCATCGACAGGTCCTTGACGCCTGCGTCTTCAAGCATCTTCTTGGCGACTTCGGGCTCGTAGGTGTCGTCTTCGATCTTGTCGTTGTACGACCACATCGTCGGCGGGATCGGGTTGACGGCCGGCTGGGCAGCACCCTGGAAGACGGCATCGACGATCGCCTGCTTGTTGATCGCCTTGTTCAGCGCCTTGCGGACTTCCGGCTTGTCGAACGGAGCCTGGGTCGTGTTGTAGGCGAGGTAGGAGACGTTGAGGCCGGCCTGTTCCATGACCTTCAGGTTCGGGTCTGCCTTCATCTTCGAAACGTCGGCAGCATTCGGGAACGGCATCAGGTGGCATTCGCCAGCCTGGAGCTTCTGGAAGCGAACCGAAGCGTCAGACGTGATCGCGAAGACGAGGTCGTCGATCTTCTGCTTGCCACCCCAATAGTCCGGGTTTGCCTTGTAGCGGATGACGGCATCCTGCTGGTAGGCGACAAAAGCGAACGGACCGGTGCCGAGCGGCATCTGGTTCATCTGCTCCATCTTGCCGTCAGCCTGCAGCTTGTCGGCATACTCCTTCGACAGGATCGAAGCAAACGGCATCGCGATGTTGGCGAGGAACGGCGCTTCCTTGCGCGTCAGGGTGAACTTGACGGTCAGGTCGTCGACCTTCTCAACCGACTTGATGACTTCCGGGAAGCCCATGCCGGCTGCGTATTCCCACGAAGCGCCAGCAATGTACTTGTTCCACGGATTGTCAGCCTTCAGCTGGCGCTCGTAGGAGAACACCACGTCGTCGGCAGTGAAATCACGCGACGGCGTGAAGAATTCGGTGGTCTGGAACTTGACGCCCGGACGCAGCTTGAAGGTGTAGACCAGGCCGTCGTCGGAGATCGTCCAGCTTTCGGCGAGGCCCGGCTCAACTTCGGTCGTGCCCTTCTTGAACTCGAGCAGGCGGTTGTAAACCGTGTGCGCAGCCGCGTCGAAGGTCGTGCCGGCGGTGTACAGGCCCGGGTCAAAACCCTCTGGCGAACCTTCCGAGCAATAAACGAACGTCTTCGACCAGGCGGAGCCGGCCATCAGCGTGGCAAGCGCCGTCGCTGCAAACAGAGTAGTGAGCTTTTTCATGAGCTTTGCTTCCCAGATTTGTTTTTGTTCTCGTGTTTTCCTGACGCGGAATGCCGTTGCCCCCGGTCAAGGCCGGATGGAACGACATTTGGCGTCGCATTGCAATAAGTCGCCGCAGAAATTTGTCTATGCGAAAAATTCGTCCGCAGGTAGAGCCGGGATATTCGTCCACTGTTTTAGAATCGCCTGACAAAACAGTACACCGCGGCACCTAAAATCCACGACGTTCCGGCCGCTTCCACAGGGTCTGCAGCCTCCCCCGCCAGCCCCTTGGGCGGCGCGATGCCACACCGGGGAAGCCACCTTGGTTCCGGGTGAATACCCCTACCGAGAATGCCGTGATCGTTGGCCGCACGAACACGCGATTCGGCCTCGACAGGTTTTCGTCAATCCCAAGATACTATGGTAGAAATCCCGAACGGGATTGTGCAATAAAATGTATACAAATTCGGGGGAGATATTCGACGTGCCCAGACGTCCTTGGGAGGGACCGGCAGCCGCCTTTTACAGCTTTCAGTCGCTCGGTGGGCTTGCCGAGGGACGCGCATGACCCTGCCTGTCGGCAATACCGGCAACGCACTTTGCCGATTGATCGCTGCGGCTCGCGGGATAAACTGCCGCACGACGATAAGGGGATAGCCAGTCCGTGGCGGCTTTGCTGGAAAATCACAGGCGATACGACCTTCGCGACGAGCTAGAGAAGGCGCTCAACCGCGTCGATTTCTTCCGCATTTTTCATACCATGGCATTGCGCTACGGCTTCAGCCATTTCGGCATTCTGCAGCTCGGCAACGAGAACGACGCCTGCATGCTGTCCACCCGCCTAGTATTGCACGACCTGCCATCCGGGCTCGCGGAGGAATACGACAAGCGCCATCGCTTTGGCGACTCCGTGTTTTACAAGACGCTGCACCGCTCGGCGATCTCGTCGGTATGGCGGGCGGACGACCCCGGCTGCGACGCCAGCCAGAACCTGCTGGTGCAGCTCGGTTTCGAACTGCTCGTCAGCGTACCGGTGCACGCAGCTTCCACCGGCGCGCGCTATGCCGTGCTCTTTCTCGGAGACGGGGAGGATATCGGCCGGGCCGAGCATGTGGCGCTCGCCTATGACGCGATCGCCGCCTTCGACTATTTCTATCGCATCGCGCTTGCCAATAAGGCCGGGATGGGACTGACGCCGCGCGAAACCGAAATCCTCAAGTGGATCTCGCACGGCAAGACGGCAAGCGAGATTGCGCTCATCGTTTCGGTGTCGGAGCACACGGTGAACTCACACACCGCAACGATCCTGAAGAAACTCGACGTCGTCAATCGCACCCAGATGGTGGCGAAGGCAATCCGAGAGCAGATCATCCAGTAGCAGCCGATGCGTGGCCGCGTTTCGCACCGCCACGCCCAACGAACGGGACGCCCGCCATCAGCAAGGGTATTCGGTCATGACGCGAAAAGCACACATCCTGCTCGTTGACGACGACCCGGCAGAAAACCTGATCCTGCGCGCGCTCATCCGCAAGGTGAGCAGCATCGACATCGAGCTGCACTACTGCCAGACGATCGATGATGCGCTTGCATTCCTGCGCTCGGGCAAACCCGTATCGATGATCCTGCTCGACAACCGTCTGCGGCCGCAGCTCGATTTCCGCGAGACGGTCCCGGCCCTCCGGCATCAGGGCTATATCGGCCCGATCGGGGTAATCTCAGCATCGCTCGCCGATGCCTATTTTCAGAATCTGGAGGATTACGGCGCCGATTTCCGCATCGACAAGGCTGAAATCGACCCCACTGCGATCGACTTCATATTGCGGGAATATCTACCGCAAGAGTAACACCCGGCGGCACTTCAGCCGCCAGGTCATGCCGCACCATTTGCGCGGGCGTTGCTCGGAGATATCAGGCCGCCGAGGTCTGCGGACGCTTGGTTTCTTCCAGGCCGAGCAGGAAGTTGATCTGCGGGCGCGCCTTGACCAGGTCGTCAATCGTGTAGCCCTGCAGCACTTCGAAGAAGGCGTTCAGCGCCTTGCGGAGCGCCGAGTTCAGGCCGCAGCTGTCGACGAGCGGGCATTCGATCTCGCCCGCCTCGAAGCACTCGGCCATCGCGAAACTGTCTTCCGTCACCTTGACGACGTCGAACAGCGTGATCGCCGAAGCGGGCTTCGGCAGGCGCACGCCACCGTTACGGCCACGCACCGTTTCAACGAGGCCGGCCTTGGTCAACGGCTGCAAGATCTTGAAGAGAAACAACTCGGAAACACCGTAAGCCCTGGCGATTTCGGGAATGCGGCTGAGCTTTTCCCCGTTGGCGGCGCAGTACATCAACATGCGAACCGCGTAGTTCGTTTGCTTCGTCAGACGCATCATTCACTCCGGCATCGAGAGGTTCACGAACTCATCATATAGGACGGATCGTAGTTTGGAACAATTCCAAAAAGCCAGAAAAGTCACTTCTTGTTGAGCGTTTACGGTTTCCTGATTGACTGTTTTCAGCGCTCCGGTCAGAAAGATGAGGAATTTTGTTAACTTAGCTCAAACAAGAAAATGGAGGAAGCGATGTCCGTTTCAAGAGCAGCGATGGGCGTTCTGTCCCTGACGGCAACCCTGCTGGCAACGAGCGCCGCCTGGGCCGATGGTGAAGTCAATATCTACTCGTACCGGCAGCCCGACCTGATCAAGCCGCTGCTCGACGCCTTCACCAAGGAAACCGGCATCACCACCAATGTGCTCTTCCTAGACAAGGGCCTCGTCGAGCGCATCCAGGCCGAAGGCGCCAACTCGCCGGCCGACGTGATCCTGACCGTCGACATCAGCCGCCTGACCGAAGCCAAGGATGCAGGCGTAACCCAGCCTGTCGTCAACGAGACGATCAACAAGGATATCCCGGCGCATTTCCGCGACCCTGAAGGCAACTGGTTCGGCCTCACCACCCGCGGCCGCGTCGTCTACGCATCCAAGGAGCGCGTCGCCCAGGACGACATCACCTATGAAGAGCTTGCCGACCCCAAGTGGAAAGGCAAGATCTGCACCCGCGACGGCCAGCACTCCTATAACATCGGCCTCTTCGCCTCGATGATCGCCCACCATGGCGAAGCCGAGACCGAGAAGTGGCTGACCGGCCTCAAGAACAACCTCGCCAAGAAGCCTGACGGCGGCGACCGCGACCAGGCCAAGGCGATCCTGGCCGGCGAATGCGACCTGGCACTCGGCAACACCTACTATGTCGGTCTGATGATGACCAACGAGAAGGAGCCGGAACAGAAGGATTGGGCAGCGGCGATCAAGGTACTCTTCCCGAACGCCAAGGACCGCGGCACGCACGTCAACATTTCGGGCATGGCACTCGCCAAGAATTCCCCGAACAAGGACAACGCGCTGAAGCTGATGGAATTCCTGTCGGAAGGCGAAGCCCAGAAGATCTACGCCGAGCAGGTGTTCGAATATCCGGTTCTGCCGGGCGCCGAGCCGTCTGACGTCGTGAAGTCCTTCGGCACGATCAAGCCGGACGAACTGCCGCTCGCCGACATCGCCGCAAACCGCAAGAAGGCTTCGGAACTGGTCGACAAGGTCGGCTACAACGACGGTCCGCAGGACTGATCAACAAGGCAATTGCTTGAATGCGAACAGCGGGCCATCGGCCCGCTGTTTTCGTTTCAACAAGCGAAATTCAAGGAGGCTCATTGCGCCTTGGCGCGCAACTCCGCGGCGTAGTCGAGGATCGCCTTGCGCCGCTCCGGCGTCCCTGGATGCGTTGAGAGAATGCTGGTGTCGCCGTGATCGTCTAGCTTCTTTTCAAGCAGGTCGAAGAAGCGCGCGGCCGCCGTCGGATCTCGCCCTGCCTTCTGCATCAGCTCGACCGAGTGTCGGTCGGCAGCAGTTTCTGCGCCGCGCGAATAGGAAAGCGACAAGAGACCAGCGCCCTGCACCAGGACGTCGTCCACGCCCGAACCGATATCGCCGCCGATCATCATGATGAGGCCGGCAACGCCGGCAGCACGGTAGATCTGCCGCAGACTATGTTCGAGCTCGACATGGCCGATCTCGTGCGCCAGCACGCCAACGATCATTTCGGTATCGTCCCCGGCAAGTTCGATGAGCTCGTCGGTGACGACCAGCGTGCCATCCGGAAGCGCAAACGCATTTGGTCCGACCACACCGCCCTTGCGGAAATTGAGCGTGTAACCGGCCTCGCCGCGGCCTGATCGGGCGGCGATTGCCTTGAAGCCGTCGCGGATCCTTTCCTGCCGCTCAATCGCCAGCTGCGTTTTGTCGAACAGTGTCTGATCCATCGTCTCCATCGTGCCCTTCGACATCATCTCCGGCACGATCGGCGGGGTCACGAGGACGGCGACCTCAACGAGCGCAGGAACCGCATAACGATAGATGGCAACGCCGCACAGCACGGTGGCTGCGACGACGGCGATGAGACGTGGACGAAAGCGCTCCCATTCGTGGATGTGGTTGACCCTGCCATTCAGCTTCAGAAAACGATCGACTGCCTCGTTGTCCGGCGTTTCGAACAACGAGCCGTCTGCAAATTCGACGCGACGCGGTATCGCTCCGACGCGGTCGGAAATATCGACACTTGCCAAGGTGCCACGGGCAAGTTCGGTGCTCGCATCGTCTACGGCCCTAAGGCTGCCCCCCTCTTCCAACAACCGCGAGGGCACCGACCGGCTGGAACCGGCCGGATGCCACTCGCCACGTGCGATCTCGATGCTGCTAGAAGCCAAAATCGAACCCTTCGAAATCCATGAATTCCGCTCCAACCGCCGACGCTTCCGCTTCGATTTCGCTCATCAGCGTTCCGACGGCGCCAAAGACGGTTACGCCCGTCAGGGTCCATTTGTAACGGGCCATGCGGACAGCCGCCCAAGGTCGCAGCAGGCCCAGCGTCAGGATGGTGACGACGAAGTTCGATATGGCGATCCACGTGTAGCGGCCCCGAGAAAGACCGCTGAGGAACCGATGTTTTCCGTCAAAAACCGTCGCCCCCCAAACGGCGTTGCGCACGGCTGCACTGTAGAACAACGCGATGACTGCGTAGAAAGACATGGACGCCACATATCCTGCGCCCAAGCCTACCCATCCCCACCTCGGATCGTTCAGCGATTGGAGCAAACTTGGCGATGCGCGAAGCGTTCCCATCAAGATCGCGAAGACAACAACGCCAAGAACCAGCGCAAGCCCCACACCCAGGAACATGCCGCGATAGAGCGGGCCGAACGGCGGGTTGGTCTCAAAGGCCCTGCCGCCAAAGCGCAGGTTCGATCCGACGTAGCGCCCAACCCATCGGCTTGCGAGCGGCGTCAGTAGGCCCAAGGTGATAATGGAAAGGAACCCGCCCAGAATGAACGCCTTGAAGGCACCGCCCATCGTGCCGACGAAGTCGAAGCGGACGTTGCGGTAGCTCGTCACCCGTGCGCTGAAGCGCAACCCGCGTGCGGCCAGCCAGGGAACGAAGAAGAGCGAAAGCAACAATAACGCGATGCCGACGATCGGAACGAATGTCAGCAGAAGATTGTAGAGGATCAGATAGCCGAAAACGATCACTCGCCCGATCAGGATCTGCTTGCCCTTGGCATGGTACTCGAAGGTACGGCCGAGCAGAACCGTGTTTCCGTAGAAGTATCGGTTGCGCCGGACTTTTGCCCAGGCGGAATAAATGCCAAGCGTGACGATCGTCAAAAACACGTTGACGATCCAGATGCCGAAATATTCCTTGCCGCTCCCCATGAACGAGAAACGGTGAAAATCGATCGACACGTCGCGTGTCGGCGCTGCTTGAAACGACGTCGCTTCGGCCACGACCATGATGGGCCCCTCCGTCCATCCTTTGTGCATCGGACGCGCCGCAAAGCGCTCCGGAGCACATGATCAAACACAAATCGTCTGGTGCGCCCCCGCCCGCCAGACTGCCGTTGGAGCAGCGATCAATTCACGACCCTTGCCCACGGTTCGCAAGTTAGTTGTGCCGTATTGCCGAATGCAACAAAAAAGGGCCTCCCGAAGGAGGCCCCGAGGCGGGAGGATCTTTATCCCGTTGTTACTTCATCGTCGGCATGACGAACTCGGCACCGTCCTTGATGCCCGAAGGCCAGCGCTCGGTAATGGTCTTGGTGCGGGTCCAGAACTTGATCGAGTCCGGGCCGTGCTGGTTGAGATCGCCGAAGGACGAGGACTTCCAGCCGCCGAAGGAGTGGTAGGCGAGCGGAACCGGGATCGGAACGTTGACGCCGACCATGCCGATGTTGATGCGCGAGGCGAAGTCGCGGGCCGCATCACCGTCGCGGGTGTAGATCGCGACGCCGTTGCCATACTCGTGCTTCATCGGCAGGTCGAGGGCTTCCTCGTAGGTCTTGGCGCGGACGACCGAGAGAACCGGTCCGAAGATTTCCGTCTTGTAGATGTCCATGTCCGGCGTGACGTTGTCGAACAGGCAGCCGCCAATGAAGTGGCCCTGCTCATAGCCCTGCAGCTTGAAATCGCGGCCGTCGACGACGAGCTTGGCGCCTTGCTCGACACCGCTGTCGATCAGGCTGCGGATGCGCTGTTCGGCTTCCTTGGTGACGACAGGGCCCATATCGGCCTTCTCGTCGGTGTAGGGGCCGATGCGCAGGCTTTCGACCATCGGGGTCAGCTTGCTGATCAGGCGGTTGGCGGTCTCTTCACCGACCGGGACGGCAACCGAGATCGCCATGCAGCGCTCGCCGGCCGAGCCGTAGCCGGCGCCCATCAGGGCGTTCGCGGCCTGGTCGAGATCGGCGTCGGGCATGATGATCATGTGGTTCTTGGCGCCACCGAAGCACTGGGCGCGCTTGCCGTTCATCGCCGCGGTGCCATAGACGTAGCGGGCGATCGGGGTCGAGCCGACGAAGGAAACGGCTGCGATATCCGGATGCGTCAGGATCGCGTCGACAGCCCCCTTGTCGCCGTTGACGACGTTGAGGATGCCTGCCGGCAGGCCGGCTTCGATCATCAGTTCGGCAAGGCGGATCGGAACGGACGGATCACGCTCGGACGGCTTCAGGATGAAAGCGTTGCCGCAGGCGATGGCCGGGGCGAACATCCACATCGGGATCATGGCCGGGAAGTTGAACGGGGTGATGCCGGCGCCGATGCCGACGGCCTGGCGGATCGAGTACATGTCGATGCCGGGACCGGCACCTTCGGTGAACTCGCTCTTCTGCAGATGCGGAATGCCGATGACGAATTCGCAGACTTCGAGGCCACGGATGAGGTCACCCTTGGCGTCTTCGATCGTCTTGCCATGCTCGCGCGACAGGATCTCGGCGAGCTCGTTCATGTTGGCGTTCAGAAGTTCGACGAACTTCATGAACACGCGGGCGCGGCGCTGCGGGTTGGTGGCCGCCCACTTCGGCTGTGCTGCCTTGGCGCTTTCGACGGCTGCCGAAAGTTCCGCGTCGCTTGCCAGCGCCACGGTGCCCTGCACTTCGCCGGTTGCCGGGTTGAAGATGTTGCTGACGCGGCCGCTCTTGCCGGCGACGCGCTTGCCATCGATGAAATGACCGAGTTCGTACATGAATGGTTCCTCCAGATCTTGATTGTGGCGGCATGATCGCACTACGATTTCAACAAATCAATTTCCGATATTCAGCAACCGTTGTGCAAAAATTGAAGTCCAACGGTTTTGTATAGGATTGTCGCACTGTGAACTGGGACGATGTCAGAATGTTTCTAGCCGTCGCGCGGACCGGACAGATCCTGGCCGCATCCAAGCGGCTCGGCGTCAATCATGCCACGCTCAGCCGTCGGGTGACTGCGCTGGAAGAGGCGATGAAGACACGGTTGCTCGTTCGTCGGCCGAACGGTTGCGAACTGACCGCCGAGGGCGAAATCTTCCTTGCGGCAGCCGAGCGCATGGAAACGGAAATGCTGGCGGCGCAATCGCAGATCGGCCGGATCGACACGGCGATCGCCGGCACGGTGCGCATCGGTGCACCCGACGGTTTCGGTGTTTCTTTCCTCGCACCCCGGCTCGGCCGGCTGACGGCGCGCTATCCGGAATTGAAACTGCAGCTCGTGCCGGTCCCTCGGTCGTTCTCGCTGTCGCAGCGCGAGGCCGATATCGCGATCACCATCGAACGTCCGGAACAGGGGCGCCTCGTTTCCTCGAAACTCACCGACTATACGCTCGGCCTCTACGCCTCGGCCGACTATCTCGAAAAGCACGGCACGCCGCAGACGATCGACGACCTCAGGGAGCACCGCCGCATCGGCTACGTCGAGGATCTGATCTTCACGCCGTCGCTGAATTTTTCCGCCGAGATCATGCGCAGCTGGGATGCCTCGTTCGAGATATCGAGCGCCACCGGCCAGACGGAGGCGGTGCGTTCCAGCGCCGGCATCGGCATTCTGCACAATTACATTGCCCGCCATGCGCCGGAACTAAAACGTATCCTGCCGGAAACGACCATCCGCCGTGCCTACTGGACCACCTATCACGAAAGCGCGCGCGATCTCGTGCGCGTTCGCACCGTCGTCGCCTTTCTGCAGGAACTGGTGACCGCGGAGCACCAGATCTTCATATGAAGCGCTCAAACGCCTGACGTCGGCGCCGCACCTATAGCGAAATCCCGGCCTCCCGCAGGCCGTCAATCAGCCGCGGAATGACGGCCGGATCCTCGTAAGGCATCGCCCGCTTGAAGTGGTCGATGGAAAAGTCCGGATTGACCTCGAAGACCTCGTGCCAGTAGCGCCGCGCCTCCTCATGGCGTCCGGTGCGGCCATAAAGACAGGCGAGATAGAAGCGCGTCATGTCCGAACGCGGTGCCAAGGCCAGGCGCCGCTTGAAGGCAATCTCGGCTTCGTCGAAACGGCCGAGATTGAGCAGGGTCCGGCCGAGGAAATGCAGCGCCAGGTCGAACTGCGGATCGAGCCTGTGGGCGCGGGTATAGAAGGGCAAGGCCTCCTCGAACTGGCCCAGGAAATCTCTGATCGTGCCGAGCTGCGTGTGGCCGCCGGCGGAGTTCGGGTCGAGCTCGATCGTGCGTTGGGCGGCCCGCTCGGCCTCGTCGAAGCGGCGCTTCCAGCAGAGCGCAATCGCGAGCGCGTGGTGGCCGTGGGGTTCATGCTCGTCGGTCTCGACGGCCTTCTGTGCAAGCTTGAGAGCGCGCTCGATATTGTCGACGGTGCCACCGTTCCACCGGTTGATGTAGTCGGTCATGGCAATGATCGCGAGCGACCCATACGCCGCGGCAAGCGCCGGGTCGATGGCGATCGCACGTTCGAGCATGCTGCGCGCCTCCGCAGACGATACCGCGTCGAACCGCAGGATCGCCTGGCGCGACCGTACGAGCAGATCATAGGCCTCCGGATCGACCTTGCCGCGCCCCTCGCGCCGCTCCGTTTCTCCGGCCGTCAGCTTCACCTTGAGCGCCGTCACGATGGTGCGCGTCACCTCGTCCTGAACCTCGAAAATATCCTCGATGCCGCGATCGTAGCGCTCGGCCCAGAGATGGCCCCCGGTGGTGCCGTCGATCATCTGAGCGTTGATGCGAATGCGGTTGGCGGCGCGGCGCACGCTGCCTTCGAGCACATAGCGAACGCCGAGGTCGCGGCTCACCTGGCGGATATCCGCCGACTTGCCCTTATAGGCGAAGGAGGAATTGCGGGCGATCACGAAGAGACCGGAGACCTTCGAGAGATCGGTGATGATGTCCTCGGTAATGCCGTCGGCGAAATAGCCCTGCTCCGGATCGCCGGACATATTGTCGAACGGCAGCACGGCGATCGACGGCCGGCTCGGAAGCTGCGGTGGCACCTCGGCGGCGACCTTGATGGGCGCGTCGGCATACTCGTCCGGCGACCAGCTCCAGATATGCACCGGCCGCTCGATGTTCTTGACCTCGTGATGGCCGCTGTCGACGAAAATGAGATCGATGCGGCCGTGCACATATTCGTGCACCCCGTCCGAAATCGCCACGCCGCCGGGCCTCGCAAGCGCCTCGATCCGGGCTGCGACATTGACGCCGTCGCCGTAGAGGTCGCTGTCGGCGACCATGATGTCGCCCATGTTGATGCCGACGCGCAGCACGATTTGCTGATCGTGGGGCACGTCCGCATTGGCGGAGATCATCGCCCGCTGCAAGGCAGCCGCACATTCGACCGCATTGACCGCGCTGGAAAACTCGACCAGCACGCCGTCGCCCGTTCGCTTGAACACCCGGCCCTGGTGGGTTTCGACGAGCGGTTCCAGCACTTCGCTCCAGCGCGCCATGAGCTGCGTATAGGTGGTTTTCTCGTCTCGCTCCATCAGCCGGCTATAGCCAACGACATCAGCAGCCAGGATGGCGGCAAGCCGCCGTGTGATGGATTCTTTGGCCATGGATTGCGACGCCTTACTGGGAATCCTCTTGGCGAAATTTTACCGGCGGATGAGCCCTATGTCCATTCGAACCGGATCCGACCCGCGCCCAAGCGCTAGCCCGAATTGGGTATTGCCGCGACAGGAACCTGGCGCGGTATCCCGACGTTGCCTTCACAGGGAATTGAGCTGCTTGCTCAAGGCGATGGCTGCGAGCACGCCGGTCGCAATCGGCTCGCGCTCCCATTTCGACAAAGGAGTGTGAAAGGATGCTTGTGTCCATACCGGGCCCGCCGATCCTGCCGGGTGAACTCACCAAGATCGACGATGTCTTCAAGGAAACACTAAGAGAGCGAGAGCTGTCGCGCCAGTCGGGAGAGGCAACGGCGCTCGCCGCCCGGCTGATCGAACTTTATCAGAATGGCGTACAGGACGTGGTGGCGCTCAGAGCCTTGGCCAAGCTGTTCTGAAGAAGCAAGGCGCCCCGCAAATCGCGATACCTATCGTATAGGGAAGAAATGGTACGGTTGGTGGGAATCGAACCTACGACCTCAGGTGCCACAAACCTGCGCTCTAACCAACTGAGCTACAACCGCACATAAAGCGACATCAGTCGCTTGGCGGCTCACATACGGAGACTTCCGTCGCTTTGCAAGCCTTAACTTGAGATTATCCTGGAAAAAATCCGGATGGCAAGCCATCCGGATTCTTGGTTTTGGGCGCAGATGGCAGAATTCGGCGACAGCAGTCTGTCGCCATCGTTCAGCCGGCGCGCTCGGTTGACTTTAGACCTTCTTGAAGGACGACATCGCTTTTTCAGCGGCGTCCTTGCCCGGCTTGGTGACGTTTTCGGCAACCTTCTTGGTGGCTTCCTGCATCGACTTCGCCTGCTCGACGGCGAGTTCGGCCTGCTTGCGGACAAAGCTCGTCTGCAGTTCGACGAATTCCGACAGCGACTTCACGCCGAGCAGCGCTTCCATGTGAGACAGCGAGTTTTCGGCATTGGTGCGCAGTGCGTCGATGGCCTTGAGACCGAGTTCGACGGAGCCGGTCTGGGCGCTTTCGAGCGTTGCTTCAACGGTCTTCGTTGCCTCTTCGGCAGCGGTCTTCATCTTGGCATAGGCTTCCTTCGACTGGACGGCACCCTTTTCCGCGAAGTCGCGGAAGCTGTCGGTGAACTTCGCCGGGTCGAAAGAGGAAAGGGAAAATACGTCGTCGGTCTTCTTGGTAGCCATGAAAGCGCTCCTTGGTGTCTGGCCCTCTTCAGAGGCGCCGTTGATTGATGCGCATTATATAAACTACTTGCTTGTGCATTGCAATAAAATTGTGCAGTGCACAAAATCCGGAGAATTAACCTTTCGCGCTGAAAGCCGTGACGAAGCTCCGGCCCTCGCTGGACCCTTGCGGGCCTGCCGGGTATTAATAGAGTGTTAACCCGCAAGCGATCCGTCAATAGGCCCCCTTTATGCCCGCGAGACAGTATCCCTTCATTGATATCGCCGTGCATGCGCGGGTGCGGGAGCATTTTGCCCGCGGCGACGCGGCGATCCTGTTTTCGCGGGACTTTGCGCGCATTCTCTGGGCCAACGACCAGGGCGCGGCCTTTTTCGGCGCCGGGTCGATCTATGATTTCATCGATGCGGGACCGGACCAGGGCGAGCTGTCGCTGCGTCAGCTCAAGGCCGCGGGAGCGCAGCTCGTGCGCGCCGGCGACCGGCGCCAGCTTTCGATCCGGAAGTTCTCGGGTTTCCGCGGCACACCGCTGAATGTGAGCGTGGAGATGATCCGCGTGCGCCCGGACGAGGACGCGGTGCTCTTTACTGCACCGCATTCGGGCACGCCGCTGTCGCTTGAGGATCGCGCTGCGCGCATGATCGCCGGCCTCGACGGCCCGGACACCCACATGGCCGTTCTCGATGGCAACGGCGGCATCATCGCACACTCGCCGGGCTTCATCGATCTCGGCATGTCGGACGAGACGCGCAAGCAGCTCGTCGATACGGTCGGCCGAGACCACGACTGGCTGATCAAGCGCCCGGTCGCAACGCGGAAGGGGCACCTGCCGGCCGCGGTCGGCAAGATCGCCGACGAACCGTCGCTGCATCTGCTCTTTGCTGTCGAGACCATTCTCGGCACGCTCGATCCGGACGAAGAGACCCCGGCAGCGCAAGTGTTGCCGATCTTGCCGCTGGCCGAAGAGCTGGAACCGACCGCCGAGACACCGGCCCCGGAGGCAAAGGATATCGTCGAACCGGCCGAAGCGCTGGTCGAAAGCGCTGCACCAGCCGAAGACGCTGCCCTGGCCGACGCATTCGAACAGGCGGAGTCCGTCGAACCGGTTGCCGCGCCACAGGACGATGGCGACCTTGAGGACGCAGGCGTCCACGTCGCTGCAGGCCAGGTCGCTTTACCGGAGGAACCGGAGGCGCTTGCCGCCGCAGATGCGGAAACGTCGGCGCAGGGCGTGGAGCCAGCGGAAGATGACGGCGAGCCGGCGCTTGCAGTCGCGACCGACGTGACCGCGAACGATACGCCGGTTGCCGCGGAAATCCCCGTGACGGAAGAGGTCACTCGCGAGGATGAGACGGTAGAGGCGACCGATGCCGGCACCGCTGAAACGGAACAGGCCGACTTCGCCTTCGTGCCCGGCGGCCGTGCCGTCCGCTTCGTCTGGAAGATCGACGCCGAAGGCCGCTTCAGCGAGATATCCGAGGAATTCGCCACCGCCGTCGGTCCGCGCGCCGCCGATGTGATCGGCGCCACCTTTAACCACGTGGCAGCACGCTACGGCCTCGATCCTGATCAGAAGATCGGCGCGCTGCTGCAACGCCGCGACACCTGGTCGGGCAAGACGATTTTCTGGCCCGTGCAGGGCACCAGCCTCAAGGTTCCGGTCGACCTGGCGGCCCTGCCCACCTACTCGCGCGCACGCGAATTCGACGGCTTTCGCGGTTTCGGTATCGTGCGCCTTGCCGATGCCGTCGAAGACGAGCACGCCAACGGCCTGACGTTCGGCGCCGCAACGGACATGACGGCAGAAGCTGCCGCGGAAGCGACGCCGTCGGAAGACCACGCGCATACTCCAGCGGTCGATCCTGAGACCGTCGGCCCTGAGATCGAGGAGCGGTCCGCCGACGAGGTGCAGGTCGTCGCGCAGAGGTCCTCCGAAACGGAGGCCGAGCCTGTCGCAGCTGCGCAGGATCGTGATGCGCCCCAAGACCAGACCCTCACCTCCAGCGAGGAGGCAGAGGCAGAGCCGGACCATGCAGCCGAAGTTGCCGCGGACGAACAGGTCGCCGCAACTGACGATCTCTTCCAGGGAGAGCGCCCTGCCCTACAGCTCGTCGACAACGCTGAGCCCCCCGTCTCCGACAAGATCGTCGAACTCGAGAAGCATCGCGCGGCGACCGCGCTGACGCGGGGCGAACAGGCGGCGTTCCGCGAGATCGCGCGGCAATTGGGCGAGCATTTTGGCAGGCCGGCGGAAACCGCACCGGCAGAGGAAAGCGACGCAGCGGCCGATGCAAGCACACCCTTCCCGGTAGACGCGCACGAAGCCATCACTTCCTCGACGCCAGCGGCAGAAGAACCGACTGGCGTGGAAGAAACCGGAGAAGAGACCGACGACGGCGCAGCCGAGGACGAACAGGCGAACGTGCATCTCGAGCAGCAAGGGGCAGATATCGGCCTTAGCGGCGAGATCCTCGACAGCCTGCCAATCGGTATGCTCGTGCATCGCGGGGAAAAGCTGCTGCACGCCAATCCGGAATTTCTGCGGCTCACCGCCTATGGCGACCTCGACGACTTTGTCCGGGAAGGCGGCCTTGACGCACTCTTTGCCAATGGCGAAGAGGCGACCGACCAGGAACCCGACGGCACGATGATGCTGATCCGCAGGGACGGTCAGATGCGGCCGGTCATCGCACGGCTGCACACGATCCGCTGGGAAGGCCGGAGCGCGCTGATGCTGGCGCTGACGCCGGCGGCCGCGAACGCGCCGTCGACGAAAGCAGACGATGCCATCTCCGGTGACGACGTCGACCGTCTGAAGACGGAAATCGACGAACTCAAGTCCATCCTCGAAACCGCAACCGATGGCGTTGTCATTCTCGGGCATGACGGCGACATCCGCTCGATGAACCGCTCGGCAAGCGCGCTCTTCAACTATGACGAGGGCGAGATCCGCGGCAAACCTTTCGCCGCGCTCTTCGCTCACGAAAGCCAGAAGGCAGTCATCGACTACCTGCACGGGCTTTCCGGCCACGGCGTCGCGAGTGTGCTGAACGACGGACGCGAGGTGATCGGGCGGGAAGCGAATGGCGGCTTCATTCCGCTGTTCATGACCATCGGCCGACTTTCGGCCTCCAATGGCTTTTGCGCCGTGATCCGCGACATCACCCAGTGGAAACGCACCGAAGAGGAACTCCGGAACGCCAAGCGCGCCGCGGAAACGGCCAATGCCCACAAGACCGAGTTCCTCGCCCGCGTCAGCCACGAGATCCGCACGCCGCTCAACGCGATCATCGGCTTTTCCGACATGATGGCGAGCGAGCATTTCGGCCCGGTCGGTCACCCGCGCTACATCGAATATGCCGGCGACATCGGCCGGTCGGGCCGCCACGTGCTCGATATCGTCAACGATCTGCTCGACATCTCGAAGATCGAAGCAGGCGAAATGGAACTCGATTTCGGCGCCGTCGAGATCAACGACGCGGTCTCTGAAGCCGTGTCGCTCGTCCAGCCGCAGGCCAACAGCCAGCGCGTCATCATCCGCACCTCGCTTTCGGCAGCCGTGCCGAACGTCGTGGCCGACGGCCGGTCGATCAAGCAGATCGCGCTCAACATTCTGGCGAACGCCATCCGTTTCACGCCTTCGGGCGGCCAGATCGTGGTGTCGACCTCCTACGAGGCGAACGGTAGCGTCATGCTGAGGATCCGCGACACCGGCGTAGGCATGACCCGCGGCGAACTGGACCAGGCGATGAAACCGTTCCGGCAGGTGACGACAGGCGCGCGCAAGCGTGGCGACGGCACCGGGCTCGGGCTGCCGCTCACCAAGGCGATGGCGGAGGCGAACCGCGCCCACTTCTCGATCACCTCGGCACCCAACGAGGGAACGCTGGTGGAAATTTCCTTCCCGTCACAACGCGTCTTGGCGAACTGAGGCCGGATGCTATAAGGAAATGTTGACTTGTGGTGGCCAGTTTGCTGGCCGCCATTGGCCATTTCTTGCCGTCATGCCGCGGAATCGATCGATTGCAGTCCACATCTCAGAGCATCAAGCGCCGCCATGCGCGTGCCGGAACCGGTCTTTCGCATCCCCTGCTGGCGACATGGGCCGGATTGACATCGGTGATCGTGCTGATGCCGATCATCGCGATCGCCTGGCTGGCGATCTCGGGCGGCGGCGGCGACTGGCCGCATCTGATGCAGAACGTCATTCCGCGCGCCACCGGGCGCACGCTGCTCTTGATCTCGCTGACGGGTGCCGTGACCGCCTTCGTCGGCATCCTCACGGCCTGGCTTGTCGCAAGCTGCGAGTTTCCGCTGCGGCGCTTCCTGTCGGCAGCACTGGTGTTGCCGCTCGCAATCCCCGCCTATCTCGCTGCCTATGCGTTCGGCGAGCTTTTCACCTTTACCGGGCCGGTGCAGGGACTGATCCGCGCGATCTTCGGCTTCAAGACGAGCCGTGACTACTGGTTTCCGGATATCCGCTCGCTCGGCGGCGCCGTGCTCGTGCTGAGTTCGGTTCTCTATCCCTATATCTACCTCGCCTGCCGTTCGATGTTCCTGATGCAGGGACGCGCGGCCGCCGACGTCGCCCGCACGCTCGGCGCCGGGCCGCTGAAGGTGTTCTTCCGCATCCAGATCCCGATGGCCCGCCCGGCCATCATGATCGGCCTGACGCTGGTGGCGATGGAAACGCTGAACGACATCGGCGCGGTCGAATTCCTTGGCGTGCAGACGCTGACCTTCTCGATCTTCGACACCTGGCTGAACCGCGGCAGCCTCGCGGGCGCCGCGCAGATCGCCTGCATCATGCTGGTCTTCGTCATCGGCCTGATGATGATCGAGCGGGCCGCACGGCGACGCCAGCGCTTCTCCAGCCAGAAGACGACGTCCGCCGTCCACGATGCTGCCCGGCTCATACTGTCCGGCTGGAAGAAGTGGGCCGCCATGGTCGCCTGCCTGCTGCCCGTGGTTTCAGGCTTTGCCGTACCCGTGCTGATCCTCGGCAATTATGCGCTCAAGCGCATCGACCAGTTCATCGAGCCGCGGCTGCTCAACGCGCTCTTTCATAGCATCCTCGTCTCAGGTGCGACCGCAACGGTGACCGTTCTGCTCGGTTTCGTGCTCGCCTATGCGGCGCGCACGGGGCATTCTCGGGTGAGCGACATCGCCGGGCGGCTCGCCTCCTTCGGCTATGGCGTGCCCGGCACTGTTCTTGCGATCGGCGTGCTCTTCCCGCTGGCCGCTCTCGACAACATTATCGATGCCGGCATGCGCGATACGTTCGGTATCTCCACCGGGTTGATGATGACCGGCACCGGCTTTGCGATCATCTACGCCTGCAGCGTGCGCTTCCTCACCATGGCCGAGGGCTCGCTCGAAGCGGGTTTCCAGAAGCTTTCGCCGCATCTCGACATGGCGGCGCGCGCGCTCGGCCGGACCGGCGGCCAGACTTTGCGCACCGTGCTTTTGCCGATGATGCGGCCGGCGGTACTGACCGCCGCTCTCCTCGTCTTCATCGAGACGATGAAGGAGCTTTCGGCAACGATCATGCTCAGACCCTTCAACTTCAACACGCTCGCCACGCTCGTCTACGAAGACGCGTCTCGGGCCAAGGTCGAAGACGCTTCGGTCGCCGCGATGATCATCGTCGTCGCCGGCATGATCCCGGTCATCCTCGTGTCGCGGTCGCTCGAACGCCGCTCCTGAGCCCCGTTCAGCAAGGCCTGGCGGGCGAGAAACGCATAAAAAAAAGGTGGCTGGGAGGCCACCTCGATAGTTGAATGCTAAACCAACAATCGCTCGAGAAGTAACGACGTCATGTCCGCGACGGCATCTCTGCCGAACGCCGATCCAACATCGATCGGCCTCAAGTTGGCATGACCATGCGCCCCCAATCCTTAACAAGACCTTACCCGCCGGATCCGCAATTTTAGGGATTTTTCAGCAAGTCTGAAGCCTTGGTTAATTCCAATCACGCGAATCCGTTAACGCGCCCTCAATTTTTAAGGGCATCCAGTCCGGCGTAAAGATCAAGCGCCTCGGGGTTGGCGAGCGCCTCCTTGTTCTTCACCGGACGGCCGTGCACCACATCACGGACCGCGAGTTCGACGATCTTGCCGGACTTCGTGCGCGGGATATCGGCGACCGCGATCACCTTTGCCGGCACGTGGCGCGGCGAGGCGCCGACGCGGATGCGGTTCTTGATCGCCTTCGTCAGGTCGTCGGTCAGGGCGACGCCGGCGGCGAGACGAACGAAGAGAACGACGCGCACGTCGTCTTCCCAGTCCTGCCCGATGCAGAGCGCCTCTGCGACCTCCTCCATCTGCTCGACCTGATTGTAGATTTCCGCCGTGCCGATGCGCACCCCACCGGGATTAAGCGTCGCGTCCGACCGGCCGTGGATGATGATGCCGCCATGCTCTGTCCATTCGGCGAAGTCGCCATGGCACCAGACATTGTCAAAGCGCTCGAAATAGGCGGCGCGATACTTGGCGCCCTCGGGATCGTTCCAGAACATCACCGGCATCGACGGGAATGCCTTGGTGCAGACGAGTTCCCCCTTCTCACCGCGCACCGATTGCCCCTCATCGTTCCAGACGTCGATCGCCAAGCCAAGACCCGGCCCCTGGATCTCGCCGCGCCAGACGGGCTTCAGCGGGTTGCCGAGGACGAAGCAGGAAACAATGTCGGTCCCGCCCGAGATCGACGCAAGCTGAACGTCAGACTTGATGCCTTCGTAGACGAAGGAGAAGCCTTCCGGCGACAGCGGCGAACCGGTCGAGGTCAACAGCCGAAGGGTGGAAAGATCATGCGTGTTGGCCGGTACGAAGCCGCCCTTGCGCACGGCGTCGATGTATTTCGCCGAGGTGCCGAACACCGCGAACGTCTCGGCTGCGGCATAGTCGAAGAGCACGTTGCCGTCGGGATAGAAGGGCGAGCCGTCGAACAGGCAGAGGGTCGCGCCGACGGCCAATCCGGAAACCAGCCAGTTCCACATCATCCAGCCGCAGGTGGTGAAATAGAAGAGCTTTTCGCCGCGGCGAAGGCTGCAGTGGAAACGATGCTCCTTCAGATGCTGCAGCAGGGTGCCACCGGCCGAATGCACGATGCATTTGGGAACGCCTGTCGTGCCCGAGGAAAACAGCACGTAGAGCGGATGGCTGAAGGGCAAGCGTTCGAAGGTCAGGGTTGTTGCCGCAAACGGCGCGATGAAATCGGCAAGGGTTGCGCCACCCTCGATCGAGGCCGCCAGCGCGGCGCTGTCGCCGGCATAGGGAACGATCAGCGCCGGCACGCCAAGGGCCTTGGAGACCGCGCGAACCTTCACATCGACGTCCTGGCCCTTGCCGTTGTACCAATAGCCGTCGCAGGCAATGAACAGCTTCGGCGTGATCTGGCCGAAACGATCGAGGACGCCCTGCTCGCCGAAATCGGGAGAACAGGACGACCAGATCGCGCCGATCGAGGCGGTCGCCAGCATCAAAGCGATGGTTTCGGGCATGTTCGGCATCATCGCCGCAACGCGATCGCCGGGGCCGATACCCTGAGCCTTCAGCGCCTGCTGCAGGCGCGACACGAGCGCGCGAAGCTCGTCCCACGACAGGCGATACTCGACCTTGTCTTCACCGCGGAAGACGAGCGCGTCGCCGTCGCCGGTTTCGCGAAGAAGGTTCTCGGCAAAGTTCAGCTTCGCGTCGGGGAAGAAGCGGGCGTCGAGCATGCGGTCGCCGTTGACGAGGGCTGTTGCGCCGCGTTCTCCGATGACGCCGCAGTGCTCCCAAACCGCGGTCCAGAAGTCACCGCGCTCGGCCACCGACCAGGCGTGGAAGGCATCGTAATCCGCAAAGGTTCTGCCGAAGCGTTTGCTGCTCCAGGCGATGAATTCGGCCATGGGGCTATGCGCAAGGATTTCCGGACCTGGAACCCACAACGGCTGCTCTGCGTGCATGCTTTCCTCCACTCCTGCTCCATGCCCTCTATACCATGCTGCATCGCAAAATAAACAGCACCGGAAAGCGCCTCGTCATCGCGTGGACGACATTTACCTGTCTGTTGCCTGTCCGTCGCATTTGATTTCTGAGGACCGAAGGCCTATCCAAGCTCACGTGACCCAAGCGACGGCGACCAGGCGGACATGAGACGTAAATTTCTGCATATGATGCGCGACGTACGCCTGTTGTCGCAGCTGCGGCGCCGCCATTTCCTGTGGCCGGCCGCGATCGGCGTCGGGCTTGCAGCCGGCTACAACGCCGTCCTGCCTCTGGTGATTTCGACGACGAACGTGCGTCCGACCGTGGAGCATATGCTGGACGCCTGGTCCGGCGGAAAGAGCCGAATATCGGGCAATCCCGAGATCAGCTTCTGGCCGGAACCGACTTTGACGCTCCGCTCGGCGACGATCGAAACTACGGATGGATCGTCCCGCAAGCTCGCGCATATCGGCAGCATTACCGCGACGTTCAGCCTGTTTTCAGCGATCGACGGCACACCGGCGCTGGACGATATCCGGCTGATCGAGCCCGTCGTCACGCTCGAGCGGCACACGGACGGCACACTCAACTGGCAGCGGCCGCACTGGCTGAGTACCCCGGACACACAGGCTGCCGAGAAGGATACGCCGTTCGGCGATGTCACCGTCGAAAACGGCCGCCTGCAGATCATCGACCTCGTCACCAACCAGACCCGGGAATTTTCCGGCATATCCGGAACCGTCTCCTGGCCTTCGTTCACCAAGCAGCTCAGCGCCCGGCTTTCGGGAAGCCTTGGCGGACAGACGGTGGCCTGGACGCTCGAATGCAACGAACCGCTGATGCTGCTGACCGGCCACGATGCGGCGCTCAAGACGTCGCTATCCTCGGCGGCGCTCAGTCTCTCGTTCGAAGGCAACGGCAATCTCTCCCCTGCACCGACTGCCGCGGGACGGCTGCAGGTTTCGACGGCCTCGCTGCAGGCCCTTGCCGCCTGGTACAAAGGCAAGGCGGCGGGCGCATTGCCGGACAGCGGCTTCAGCCTCAGCGCCAACGTCACCAGCGGTAAGGCCTCGCTGAAGCTCGACGAGCTTCAGCTGACGCTCGGCGGTGCCAACGCGACCGGCATCCTCGACATCTCCACGCCGATCGACGATACCCACCGCGTCGAAGGCACGCTCGCCTTCGACCGCATCGATCTCAATGGGCTGCAGCCGTTCATCGACCCGCTGGAGCCGGACGAACTCACACAACAACTCGGCGACGCGTTCGCGCGCAGCTGGCGTGCCGATGTGCGGCTGTCGGCGCAGGAGGCACTGGTAGGCCCGCTACGGCTCGAAGATCTCGCCGCCGGCGTCATCATCGATCACGGGCGCGCCTCCATCGACGTCGCCGACAGCACCTATGCCAATGGCCGGCTCAGCGGGCGGCTCGCCGCTTCGGAAGAGGGGCTGGCCGGCGGTGGCCGTCTGGAACTGGTGCTGAAGAATGCCGACCTTGCCGCCGCCCTTGCTGACTTCGGTTTCACCGGCCCGGTTCCGACCGGCCGGGGCAATGTCAATCTGGACCTTACGACGGAACACCCGTTCTGGCGCGCGCAGGTGGCCGAGGCTTCCGGCCGCATCAGGCTTTCGCTCGCCAACGGCAACCTCACCGGCTTCGACGCAAATGCCTTTGCGAACCTTGTCCGGGCCGGAGAATTCTTTTCGCTGGCGCAGGCGAGCGACGGCAACTTCGCCTTCCAGACGGCGGATATCGAAGCCAGCTTCGGGGAAGGGTCGGCGCGGCTGAACCGAGCGCTCTTTGCCGGCCAGACCGGCAATCTCTCGGTCAACGGCGTCATTCCCTACCGCAGCGGCAGCCTGGCGCTCGCAGGCACCTACACCGACACATTGAATGCCGGGCAAAGGCTGCGTTTCTTCGTCGGCGGTTCCTGGCCGAATGCAGTGATCTCACCCCTGTCGGTTCTTGGCGAACCCAACTGAAAACGGCCGGCGTCAGAGACACCAGCCGTCGGTTCGTGGCGGACAAGCCGCGTCACGCTAGTCTCGAATTCGCACCGTTCAGGACTGGGCGAAGGCCGCCCGCTCGTCCCGTTCGCGCTGCGCCTCGCGCTGCTTGGTGACGATCGAGGCAACGACCACCCCGATGGCGACGACACCGATGAGGATGGTGCAGATCGCGTTGATTTCCGGCGTCACGCCCAGCCGCACCTGGCTGTAGATCTTCATCGGCAGCGTGGTGGCGCCCGGTCCCGTGGTGAAACTCGAGATCACCAGATCGTCCAGCGACAGCGTGAAGGCGAGAACCCAGCCGGAAAACACCGCGGGCGCGATGACCGGAAGGGTGATCGAGAAGAAGGTCGTGACCGGCGTGGCGCCGAGATCGAGGGCTGCCTCTTCGATCGACCGGTCGAAGCTGAGCAACCGCGACTGCACCACCACAGCAACGAAGCACATGGTGAAGGTGATGTGCGCCAGCGTGATCGTCCAGAAGCCGCGGTCGAGACCGATGGCAACGAACAACAACAGCAGCGACAGGCCGGTGATCACCTCGGGCATGACGAGCGGTGCATAGACCATGCCGGAAAACAGCATGCGGCCACGGAAGCGCGTGTAGCGGACGAGCGCCAAAGCCGCGAGCGTACCGAGCACGGTGGCGAAGGTCGCCGAGATCAGCGCGACGCGGATCGTCACCCAGGCGGCATCGAGCAGCGCCTGGTTATGCCAGAGCTGCGTGTACCATTTGGTCGAAAAGCCCGCCCAGACGGTGACGAGCTTCGATTCGTTGAAGGAGAAGATCACCAGAAGCACGATCGGCAGGTAGAGAAAGCCGAAACCGAGCACGATCGAGGCGATGTTGAAGCGTGACCAGTTGCCCATGTCCTACCTCCCCTCGCTGTCGGCTTTGGCCTGGGCGTTCTGGAAGTAGACGATCGGCAACACCAGGATCAGAAGCAGGATCGTCGCCACGGCCGAAGAGACCGGCCAGTCGCGGTTGGCGTTGAACTCGTTCCAGAGCGTCTTGCCGATCATCAGCGTTTCCGAACCGCCAAGCAGGTCGGGGATAACGAATTCGCCGACGGCTGGGATGAAGACCAGCAGGCAGCCGGCGACGACGCCCGCCAGCGACAGCGGGAATGTCACGCGCCAGAAGGCGGTAAACGGCGTGCAGCCGAGGTCGAGCGCGGCCTCCGTCAGGGTGTGATCCATCTTCTCAAGCGACGAATAGATCGGCAGCACCATGAAGGGCAGATAGGAATAGACGATGCCGATATAGATCGCCCAATTGGTGTTGAGGATGATCAGCGGTTGGTCGATGACGTTGATGCTCATCAGGAACTGGTTGAGCAGCCCCTCGGGTTTGAGGATCGCGATCCAGGCGTAGACGCGGATCAGGAAGCTCGTCCAGAAGGGCAGGATCACCAGCATCAGCAGCGTCGGGCGAATGGTCTTCGGCGCTTTCGCCATACCGTAGGCAACCGGATAGGCGATCAGCAGCGTCAGCACGGTCGAGACGCCCGCGATGATGACGCTCGACACATAGGCGTTGAAGTAGAGGACGTCTTCCGTCAGCCAGACGTAGTTGTCGAAGGAGAATTCCCGCGCCTTTTCAAGGATGCCGGACAGGCCGCCGAACAGATCGAAGACCGGCGTATAGGGCGGCATGGCCACCGCCGTCTGCGACAGCGAGATGCGGAAGACGATGAAGAAGGGGATCAGGAAGAAGAACAGCAGCCAGGCATAGGGGATGATGATGACGAGGCGGCTGAAGAGGGCGGATGCGACACGGGTCATGGCCTCAATCCTTCAGAACGACGCCGGCATCTTCGCCGAAGGAAACCCAGACCTCCTGGTCGTAGCCGAGCGGATCCTCGACCGCGCGCACCGCGTTGAGCGACGAGGCCTTGATCACGCGTCCGTCCTTCAGGCGCACGTGGAAGACGGTCATGTCGCCGAGATAACCGATATCCCAGATCTCGCCCTGAACGGTGTTGACGGGCGCGTGCGCCGGCGGCTGGCGGCTGACGCGGATCTTTTCCGGGCGGACGGCGACGGCGGACTTGCCGCCGGCAGCCGGCGTCTCGGGCGATGCCATGCGGATCGGGAAACCGTTGGTGCCCTCAAGGCGCACATAGCCGCCCTCGGCGCCGGAAACAGCGCCCTCGAAAATGTTGACGTCGCCGATGAAGTCCGCGACGAAACGGGAGTTCGGCGCCTCGTAGATTTCGGCAGGCGTCGCCACCTGAATGACCTTGCCGTGGCTCATCACCGCGATGCGGTCGGCCATGGTCATTGCCTCTTCCTGGTCGTGGGTGACGACGACGAAGGTGAGACCGAGTTCCTGCTGCAGATCCATCAGTTCGAACTGGGTCTCCTCGCGCAGCTTCTTGTCGAGCGCGCCGAGCGGTTCGTCGAGGAGCAGCACCTTCGGCCGCTTGGCAAGTGAGCGGGCAAGCGCGACACGCTGGCGCTGACCGCCCGAAAGCTGGTGCGGCTTGCGCTGGGAAAACTTTTCGAGCTTCACCAGCTTCAACATCTGGGCGACGCGCTCGGCAATATCCGCCTTCGGCATGCCATCCTGCTTCAGGCCGAAGGCGATGTTCTTCTCCACGTTCATATGCGGGAAGAGCGCGTAGGACTGGAACATCATGTTGACCGGACGCCTGTAGGGCGGAATGCCGGCCAGGCTCTGTCCGTCGAGAATGATCTCACCCGACGTCGGCTGTTCGAAGCCGGCGAGCATGCGCAGAAGCGTCGACTTTCCGCAGCCGGACGCACCGAGCAGCGCAAAGAACTCGCGCGTGTAGATATCCAGCGAAAGGTCGTCGACGGCGGTGAAATCGCCGAACCGCTTGGTCACGTTCTTGAAGGAAATGAATGGCTTGGAAGCGGGATCCGCCCAAGGGGCAAAGGACCGCCGGATACTGCCGAGAGACTTCATCATCTATCCCCGAATGATACAGCCGATGGGCACTCTCGTTTTCCCCGGTGCCCCCTTAAGAAAATTGCCCGGATTTTGAGGTCCGGGCAATTCGTTTTCCGCTCTTACTGGCCGGTTACGACCTTTGTCCAGAGACGGGTCAATACCCTCTGCTCTTTCGCCTCGAAGGGCGTCACCGTGAACAGTTTCTGCATCACCTCTTCCGTCGGGTAGATGGCGGTATCTTCCATGACGGCCTTGTCGAGGAACTGCTGCGAGGCCTTGTTGCCGTTGGCGTAGAAGACATAGTTCGATGCCTTGGCGACGACCTCGGGCTTCATCATGTAGTTGAGGAAGGCGTGCGCCTCCTCGACGTGCGGTGCATCAGCCGGAATCGCAAGCATGTCGAACCACATCTGCGCGCCCTGGGACGGGATCGCGTAGTCGACGGTCACACCAGCCTTGGCTTCGGCCGCACGGTCGCGGGCCTGGAAGACGTCGCCGGAAAAGCCGATTGCAAGGCAGATGTCGCCGTTGGCGAGCGCGTTGATGTATTCCGAGGAATGGAACTTGCGCACATTGGGGCGGATGCTCGCCAGCAGCTCAGCCGCCTTTTCGAGATCGGCCGCCTCGTGGCTATCCGGGTTGAGGCCGAGATAGGCGAGCGCCGAAGGCATCACGTCGGTCGGGGAATCGAGGATGTGGATGCCGCAATCCTTGAACTTCGCCGCCAGTTCCGGCTTGAAGATGACGTCCCAGTTGGGCTTCTCGTCCGTGCCAAGGATCGCCTTCATCTTGTCGACATTGTAGCCGATGCCGGTTGTGCCCCACATGTAGTCGATGGCATAGTCGTTGCCCGGATCGTACTTGGCCGTACGCTCCATGATCACGTCCCACATATTGGAAAGGTTCGGCAGCTTCGACTTGTCGAGCTTCTGGAACACGCCCGCGGCGATCTGCCGCTGCAGGAAGGTTGCCGTCGGCACCACCACGTCGTAGCCGGAGCCACCTGCAAGCAGCTTCGTCTCCAGGATCTCGTTGGAATCGAAGACGTCGTAGACGACCTTGATACCGGTCTCCTTGGTGAAATCTTCCAGAATGCTGCTGTCGATATAGTCCGACCAGTTGTAGACGTTGACCACGCGCTCCTGCGCCGAGGCCAGCATGGTCGAGCCGGCCAGAACGGCTGCCGCCAGGGTTGTGACGATGAGCTTGGACATACAACTCCCCTCTTGGTTTTTTCGTATCGGGCCCGGCACGCCGGGACACCGTCCAATCCGCTTCGTTCAGGCCGGAGGTTAGGCATCTTTCTCGATAACCTCAAGCGCTTTCGTGCCGATAAGAAGCGCCGCCCTGTGGGCTCATCAGTTTCACAAGTCGAAGAAAAACGGGCACTTATGGCGCCTTGCTTCCAGCCTGTCGCCTTCGACCCGGCCGCGGCGGCACCGTTAACCATAGCTTTGCCGCCTCTGTACGGACCGCCATTTACGATTGATTAACCATGATCGCCATGCGATTTTCCCGACAGTTGCGGTTCAGGATCTCAGGTGTCGTCATGGGTGAGCAGATCGTCGGCGGGAAAAGCCGCAGGATCGATCCGAAGCAGTTGAAGCGCCTGTCGGTGCTCGAGCCGCAAAAGGCCCTTGCGGCAATCGCATTCGACTGGACGATGATCGCAGCAGCCATCGCCGTCAGCGAGTATTTCGGCAATGTCTTCGTCTACCTGATTGCCGTGGTGCTGATCGCCGGACGCATGCATGCGCTCGGCTGCATGATCCACGAGGCGGCGCACTATCGCATCATCCGCAACCGGAAACTCAGCGACTGGATGAGCGACCTGCTGCTCGCCTGGCCGGTGCTGGCCACGGTCGATGGCTACCGCCAGAACCATCTCGCCCACCATCAGCACGCCAATAGCGACGAGGATCCGGACTGGACAGCGAAGCTCGGCATGCCGCAATTCACCTTTCCGCAAAAGGTTGCGCGCGGCGTCACGCAATTGCTCGGTTACCTCGTCGCGGTCAATTCGCTGCGCGACATGCTGCATATGGCCAAACGCATGGGCAAGAACGACCGTTCAACGCTGCAGTACAAGCTGCTGCGCGTCGGCTTCTACGCCGCCGCCGCCGCGATCTTCACGCTCTTCGGCATCTGGCGGGAAGTGGCGCTCTACTGGGTGGTGCCGTTCCTCACCTTCTTCTGCCTGTTCCTTTATATACGCAGCGTCGCCGAGCATTTCGGCAGCATGGACTATAGCGACGAACTGACGAGCTCACGCACCGTCTATCCGCACGCCTGGGAGAAGCTGTTCTTCGCGCCCCACAACATCAACTACCACCTGGAGCACCATCTGTATCCCGGTGTGCCGTTCTACAATCTACCGGAACTGCACGCGATCCTGATGCGCAACAAGGCCTATGCTGACACGGCCCATATCACCCGCGGCTATACTACCGGGCTACCGGCGGAATGCTTTGCCGCGAATGCGCCGCTTCTGCCCAACCAGCACCCCGTCAGCTACTGAAAATCGAAAACGCTGAGCCCGGTCGCCATCTCATCAAGTCCGAGCGGCCGGGTAACGGGCGGCTCGGCACGCGCCAGGCAGCCCTGGCGCTCGCAGAGCCGACAGCCGGCACCGATTTCGACCGCCGGCAGCAGCACCGAACCGTAGACGGTCTCGTCGGCAAACGAAGCTTCGCAGCCTAGAAGCAGGGCTGTGCGCCGGACGCGCTCGTGGAACGCCGCCTGCGGACCCTCCAGCGTGCGTGCGATGGTCAAGAATGCAGCGCCGTCGGGCATCTCGACACGATCGACCAGTAGCTGGCCCGGCACTGAGAAGGCGGCATGGATATTGAGCTTGGGACAGCCACCGCCGAACTTTGCCTGAGGGAAGCCCGATGCGCCCGCCCTCCGCAATCGGTGGCCGGCATTGTCGATCTCCATCAGGAAGAATGGCAGCCCTTGGGCGCCCGGCCGTTGCAGCATGGTCAGCCGGTTGGCCGCCTGTTCGAAGGAGACCTGGAAACGGGCGCGCAGGACATCGAGGTCGTACTTCGCCCGTTGTGCGGCGGCGAGGAACGCAGCATAGGGCATCATCAGCGCATGCGCGCCATAGCGCGCCAGCTCGAAGCGAGCAATACGGCGTGCCTCCGCGGTCGAAAGCCGTAACGACCCAAGCTCGGCCGTGATCGCCTCGTGGCAGGCAATCGACACGGCCTCCATCGCGATCTCGCGCAACTGGTCGTAGGGCGACAGCCGCTCGGAAACGAAGAGGCGCATGGAGTGCCTGTCGAAGCGACGGCGCAGGTTCGGCATGGCATGGACCGGCAGGCTGCGCACGACGAGGCCATGCTCCTTCTTCAGCCAGGCCTTGAGCGCGCCGATGAGATCATCACCCGGCGAGAGCGCCTCGTGGAAGGCTTCCGCCGCCGCCTCGATGCCGGCAAAATAATTCGGCCGCCCCTCGAAGGTCTCGCGTACCTCGTCCATCGGCAACCGTGTGCCCGAAAGCGCCTCCATGTGCCCCTGCCCCGCCAGGAGGTCAGCCAAGTCCCTGAGACGCGCTGCCTGCTCGCGATAGGCGCGGTAGAGCTTGACGACGCCGCCGGCAGCATTGGGGGCCGCTTCTGCCACCTCGATCAGCTCCTGCTCTCCCGGCAGCTCGGCCGACAGCAGTGGATCGGCGAAAACCTCGCGCAATTGCGTGAGGCTGCCGCCGGTTTCGCCCTGCAACTCGTCGAGGTCGACCTTGTAGACCGAGGCAAGCTTCAAAAGCAGCTGCACCGTCAGCGGCCGCTGGTTGCGCTCGATCAGATTGAGATAGGACGGCGAGATACCGAGGGCCTCGGCCATGGCCGTCTGCGTCAGCGACAGGCCGTTACGAATGCGCCTGACCCGCGGGCCGGCAAAGATCTTGTTCTCGGCCATTTGTAACTACCTTTACAATCCGCTCAACGCAGGGCGTTTTACATTTTTTACAAATTTACTTCGCCGCCCTGTCAAAGGCAAGACAACATAACCCTTTTGATCTCTGCAAACGACCGTTTCCAATAGCCGAATACTGCAGCGCAATGTAAAAACTGTCACATGAACTCGAAACACAAGTCGCCATACGACAAAAGTCGAATGGGTGTTTGATTTTGACAGGAGGAAGTAATGACTGATTTTTACAAGCTCGTTCCCAGCGCACCGCAAGGCCGCTTCGATGGCGTCGATCGCCCCTATACCGCAGAGACCGTGAAGCGGCTGCGCGGGTCGGTCGAGATCCGCTATTCGCTGGCCGAAATGGGCGCGAACCGCTTGTGGAAACTCATTCACGAAGACGACTTCGTCAACGCACTCGGCGCACTTTCGGGCAACCAGGCAATGCAGATGGTGCGCGCCGGCCTGAAGGCGATCTACCTCTCCGGCTGGCAGGTCGCAGCCGATGCCAACACCGCTTCGGCCATGTATCCGGACCAGTCGCTCTATCCGGCCAATGCCGCGCCTGAGCTTGCCAAGCGCATCAATCGCACGCTGCAGCGCGCCGACCAGATCGAGACCTCAGAAGGCAAGGGCCTTTCGGTCGACACCTGGTTCGCACCGATCGTCGCTGACGCCGAAGCCGGTTTCGGCGGTCCGCTCAACGCCTTCGAGATCATGAAGGCCTTCATCGAGGCGGGCGCTGCCGGCGTCCACTACGAGGATCAGCTTGCTTCGGAGAAGAAGTGCGGCCATCTCGGCGGCAAGGTGCTGATCCCGACGGCAGCCCATATCCGCAACCTGAACGCGGCACGGCTTGCCGCCGACGTCATGGGCACGCCGACGCTGGTCATCGCCCGCACCGATGCGGAAGCGGCAAAGTTGCTCACCTCCGACATCGACGAGCGCGATCGCCCCTTCGTCGACTACGATGCCGGCCGCACGGTCGAAGGCTTCTACCAGGTGAAGAACGGGCTTGAGCCCTGCATTGCCCGCGCCATCGCCTATGCGCCGCATTGCGACCTGATCTGGTGTGAGACCTCCAAGCCGGACCTGGAACAGGCCCGCAAGTTCGCCGAGGGCGTGCACAAGGCGCATCCGGGCAAGCTGCTCGCCTACAATTGCTCGCCGTCGTTCAACTGGAAAAAGAACCTCGACGACGCGACGATCGCCAAGTTCCAGCGAGAGCTGGGCGCGATGGGCTACAAGTTCCAGTTCATCACGCTTGCCGGCTTCCACCAGCTGAACTTCGGCATGTTCGAACTGGCGCGCGGCTACAAGGCACGGCAGATGGCCGCCTATTCGGAGCTGCAGGAGGCGGAATTCGCCGCCGAGGTCAACGGCTACACCGCGACCAAGCACCAACGCGAAGTCGGCACCGGCTACTTCGACGCCGTCTCGATGGCGATCACCGGCGGCCAGTCCTCGACAACAGCCATGAAGGAATCGACCGAGCACGATCAATTCCGCCCGGCCGCAGAGTGAAAGCCCGGCGGGAGCGTGGCAATCCCTGCCCGCTGCGCTCCTGCCGACCCCTCGTAAGTGAAATGGATGCGGGCGGAAAACCGCAAGCACCTCCAGCCTCGAACCTCAAGGAGAAGTCCAATGACAGTCCAGACACGCGTCAAGGAACGGGCCGAGGAACAGTCTTCGGCGATGACCCCGGACCAGCAGGCGGCAATCCGCATGGTCGCCAACGACCTGCACCGCCTCAACCAGTCCGTCATGAAGGCCGTCGATGCCGGCGTTTCGGTCGAGCTCGTGCGCTCCGCCCGCCACCACGGCGGCGAAGGCAACTGGGGCGACCTGCTGATCCCGGTTATCGTCACCCAGGGCCGGCCATGATGCTCGCCACAACGCTGTTCGCGACGATCCTGCTGTCGCCGCTAGCGCTCCGCCACACAGCTGTGGCCGCGAACGTGAGAGCAACCAAAAGTTGATTTCACCGAAACCGGTTGAAAGTGGGAGAAATTGGAATAGCCGGCTCTTTGCCGGCTATTCTGCGTTGTCAGGATGGCAACGCACGCAACGAATGCTTGTCTCCGCTATTTCAGGTTGATCGAACCCGTGATGCCTGACTATATTAGGCATACCTGTCTTAGACAAAGGCACGCATGTATCGTTCGACGAAACCTGCAGATACCGCCGAACTGACGGAGCTGATCTACGGCGCCGCCTTTGGCGATTGCGGCTGGCAGGATTTTCTCGACCGGCTGACGACGACCATGCCCGATGGATGCTCTGCGCTCCACTATCATGACCTCACAGCGCCAGCGTCGTGCGTGCCCTATGTCTCCGGCTTTACCTCTGATGCCATCGACCAGTTCAACGATCACTTCGCGGCGATCAATCCCTGGATACCGAAATCGGTTCTCGTGCCGGTGGGCCGCGGTCTCTCCGGCGAGCATATCGTCTCGCGCTCGGAGCTGATGAAATCGGAATTCTACAATGACTGGCTGAAGCGCCAGACCGGCAGCGAGACCACCGTCGGCGTGACCATCGTGCGCAGCCCGACGCGGACCCTGCTCGTGTCGACCTGCACCTCGTCGACCGACGAGGAACTCAACCAGCAGGCGGCGGACCAGTACACGCTTCTTGCGCCCCACCTGAAGCGCGCCTTCGACTTCCTGCGGCGGCGCGACCTGATGATGGCCGAGCAGCATGAGGGCCGGACCCTGCTCGATACGATCGGCGTCGGCGTGATTTATGTGGGCGGCAATCTGCGCATCCGCTCGATGAACCACAACGCCGAGCGAATGGCGGCGAACGGCTCACCGTTCCGGGTCGCGGTCAACGGCCGCCTGTTCATGGACGAACCGGAAACCAATGCGGCGCTCGAGCTTCTGGCCTCGCCGGTCGGCGCACCGGCACAGCCGCAACTGCGTGTCGTCAGGACCGCGGAGCACGGCGCCTTCCGCATTACCTTGGTGCGGCGAAGTGCCAGCATCTTTACCGAACTTCTCGACGGACCGACTGTGGCGGTTCTGGTCGAGCCCGCGACGTCGCTGCTCGGCGATCTCAGGCACGACCATCTGAAGGACAATTATGGTCTGACCCCCGCCGAAATCCGCATCGCCTGCGGTATCGCCGCCGGCCTGACGCTGAAGGAAATGTCGCAGGCCAACGGCGTCAGCTATGAGACGATCCGGACGCAGCTCAAAAGCATCTACGCCAAGACCCGGGTCAACTCGCAGGCGGCACTCGTCAAGCTGCTGATGCGCTGACCCATATACAAAAAAGACCACGGCGGTAGCGTTCCCAGCAGCAGGGTTCAGTCCTTGCTCCGCCTCAGCTGCGGCGCGGTCGCTTTCCGGCAAAGATGTCCACGTGACTACGCAACAGCCTGGTCATGCGGTCGACGACCGTTCGTATTTCCTTGCGGTGGCGATCCTCATTGTTCATGACGATCCATTGCCGGTGCCGGAGCGCCGGGATCTCCTCGCCGGCGCGCTCCAGCATCGGATCGAGATCGCCGACGAAACAAGGAAGCACCGCACAGCCGGCGCCGGCGCGGGCGAGATCGAGCAGCGAGCGCGGCCGCGTGACCGTGGCGACGATCCGCCCCTCCCAGCCCCCCTTCATCTGCTCGTGCGGCCAGCGCAGATAGGCGGAGATCGCCTCCTCCTCGCCGACGGCCACCCATCGCGCGCTCGCGCCCGACGGCGCGTTCTTTTGACGATAGGCGGCATAGGCGACGTCGCCGACCGGACTTGCCGCCAGATAGGCCTCCTCGGGCTCGAAGGCGCGGATGCCGATATCGGTCTCGCGATAGGCGAGGCTGGCGCGTGTTTCGCCGACCGTGATCGCGAGGCTGAAGCCGTCCCTTTCGGTGCAGAGCGCCGGAAAGTTCTCCGCCAGCAGCCAGGCGATCCAGGTACCGACGGTGATGCGGACCGTTACGCCCTCGCCTTCCTGCCGCCAGCTCTCGACCCGGCGCGCCGCCGATTCCATTTCCTGAAGCTGCTCGAACAGCAGTTCACCATCGCCGGTAAGCTGGTAGCCGGTCTGGCTGCGCAGAAACAGCGCGCGGCCCGTGCGCTCCTCGAGTTCCAGCATCCGCCGGCCAACGGTCGCCGGGCTGGAGCCGAGCGCCTGCGCCGCTCCGGTGAGCCCACCAGCGCGCGCCACGCTCATGAAACAGCGATAGATATCCCAATCCATGTCTTTCATCGGTGAAAAACATAGAGCGATACCCGATGTATGTAAAACTAGTTTTGCTGCATAAAAGAAGTGATGCCCATCAACTAAGGAGCATCGCGATGGAAATGATGGCAATGGTCTACATCGCCGACATGGCCCTGAAAACGCGCCGCTGGGACGAGGATTTCGATCCGAAACCGCCCGCCCTTCTACGTCGAACCTTCACAACACTCGCGGCCGCGGTCACCAAGCGACGCAAGAGCAGCCTCTACGCCGATAAAAAAAGCACCGCGAAGCCCTGCGGCCACGCGGTGCAATGTTAGCCCCTGCCCTTGTTATATCGCACGGCACCGGTTGCCGTGCTTTCGGCTGGCGGCGTTGCCTGCCGCCAGCGAAACCGTCTACCGCACGCCTCAGGCCGCCCGGTAGTTGTCGTAGTCTTCCGCCGCCGGCTCCAGCCGGAACTGCTCGACCAGCATCATCAGCGTGTCGGCCTGGTTTGAGAGCGCGCGGCTCGTCGCCGTCGCCTCTTCCACCATCGAGGCGTTCTGCTGCGTCATCTGGTCCATCTGGTTGACTGAGCCGTTGACCTCGTTGAGCGCCACGGCCTGGTCGCGGCTGGCAGTCGCGATCATCTCGACGTGCTGGCTGACCGTGACGATCTGGGCGCTGATCGAAGCCAGCACTTCGCCGGTTTCCTTGACCAGGTGCGAGCCGGCATTGACCTCGTTGGTCGACTTGTTGATCAAGCCCTTGATCTCGCGCGCAGCTTCTGCCGAGCGCTGGGCCAGTTCACGCACTTCCTGGGCGACGACGGCAAAGCCCTTTCCGGCTTCACCCGCCCGTGCCGCCTCGATGCCGGCGTTCAGCGCCAGGAGGTTGGTCTGGAAGGCGATGTCGTCGATCACTTCGATGATTTGCTCGATCTGGCGCGAGGCCTCCTCGATGCGTCCCATGGCGGCGATCGCGTTGGTGACGACGGTCGCCGAGCTATCGGCGCTGCGTTTCGTCTGGATCACCGCATGGTTGGCTTCGCCGGCACGCTCGGCCGAGGAACGGACGGTGACGGTGATCTGGTCGACGGCGGCCGCCGTCTCTTCGAGGGAGGCGGCCTGGGCCTCCGTGCGCTTCGACAGCGAATCTGCCGCATGGTGCATGCTGGAGCCGCTCTCCTGGATCGCCTGCGCATTGGCGCGGATCTGGGCGAGCGTGTCCTGCAGGCGGATCAGCGAACCGTTGAAGTCCTGGCGAAGCTGTTCGAGGCGACCATGGAACGGCACGTCGATCTGGCGCGACAGGTCGCCCTGGGCCAGGCGGCCGAGACCAGCGGCAAGCTCGCTGACGGCAAGATCGATCTGGCGATCGAGCTCGCGTTTTTCCTGGTCGTTGCGGCTACGCTCGATTTCGGCGCGGCTGCGCTGCTCCTCGCTTTCCGCTTCGATGCGGACCTTGGAGAGCGCGTTCTCCTTGAACACGCCGAGCGCACGGGCCATGTCGCCGATTTCGTCGCGACGACCATCGCCATCGATCGTCGTGTCGAGGCGGCCATCGGCGAGACGACGCATCGCCGCGGTGATCTGACCGATCGGCTTCTTCAGCGTCAGCGTCAGCGCGATGCCGGCCAGAAGCGCGATGACGACGCCGGCAACGGTGGCGGCAACCGAGATCTGGTTCGCCTCGTTGCGCTCGGTCCCGGCGGCAACCTTCTGCTGTTCGGCAAATTCGGTGAGATCGGTCCAGATCTGGTTGATCGATTGTCCGGCGGCGTCGAAGTCTGCGGTGCGCTTGACCGTGATTTCGACGAGCGCTGCGGCATCCTTCTTCATCGCGGTCAGGATCGGCATCAACGTGTCGGCGATCTTGTCGAAGGATGCGCCGTCGCTTGCGACACCGCGAAGCGTCGCCATGTTCTGCTGAACGGCAAGCGACTTGTCGAGCAGCTTCTGGCGATTGCCCTCGTTCGTCTGCCCCATGAAGGTGGCGGCGGAAATCTGGATATCGGTGATCGACGACGACAGCCTACGGGTAGCGGTCAGAACCGATTCCGTCGTGACGATCTGTTCGTCGAGTTCGGCGAAAATCCGCGTGGCGTCGCGCATCTTGCCGACGGAAGCCGCTTCCAGGCGGAAGCTCGCAGTGCGGAAGCGGTCGACATATTTGGAAATGCCGGCAAGCGTTTCCGGTCCGGCGGGCGCCTTCAGGATCGAGCCGATCTCGCTCGAAGCCGAGGTGATGGTCTCGGTGAGCGACTTTTCGTCCTTCGGCAGCAGGCGGAAGATGTCACGCTCGGTGCGGCCGATCATCGGGAAGCGTTCCTTGACCGCCTTCAGCTTCTCCTCGACGGTGATCGCCTTGCTCACTTCGGTGCCGAACTCGTTGAAGAAGCGGCTTGCGCGCATCAGCTTTTCGGCTTCGCGCAGCATGGTCTTGGCGGCGTTCTCGCTCTTGCGAACGGCGTATTGCAGGCGGTTCGACTCTTCATTGATCTTGGCGCGCTCGATCAGCAAGGCGTCGAGGTTCGAGCTCATTGCCGTGCGCAGGTCCTGCTCGCCAACGTGCAGCGTCCAAAGGCCGCCGATGCGCGCTTCGATGTCGCTGGTCGCCGCGATCGCCGCCTTCAATTCGTCCTGGCCGTTCTGGCCGGCAACCTGTGCAGCGGTATCGGCGAGCACGTCCTTCTGCGCCGAGATCGTCGATTGCACGGCATCACGTGTTTCTTCGGTGGTCGAATGCAGGAAGGCGTTCATGCCCGCATAGACATCCTTGAAGCCGCTCAAGGTCTGCAACACGCTGTTGGAAATCTCCATGCGTCCCTGAAGCAGGCCGGATGCATAGAGGCCGGTGATACCGACGGCACAGATGCTGACGACGAAGGGCAGGATGAAAAACAGCACCTTCGTCTGGATCTTGAAGCGGGCAAGAATTCTATCGATGAACATGGAAAACACCTTGGCTCGCAGCTCGCATTCGCCTCCCCCGACGGCTCACTACGTCTTCGCACTCAACGACAAGGCGTGAATGTGCGAACGATCGAGAGCCACCCGATGCGCAAACAGGCTGATGTTTTTCGAAAAATCATGCGGCGCACACCGCCAGTCCGTCGGCAATCATTGCGGATCCACGGCGCCACTCCTCGGCAACGTGAACCTGACGAAACTCACATCGTCACACTATCTGTTTTGAACGATTAAAATTTGTATAAGCGCGTTCCGCCCGCGACAGAAAATCCGTAGGCGTGCGCGGACGCGTCAAATGCGCCCGAGAGACGGCCGCTCAGGGCCGATCCCCTGAACTCAGAACCAAAGAGCCGGGAGGGCTGCGAGGGCAGCAACGGCAAAGAATGCAATCAAGGCGAGGCGCGTGAGCACGGCCTTCTGCTGACGGCTTTCATCGGTGCGGGCGATCGCGATGGCGCGGGGACGGCGGCGGATTTGGTTCATGGCATCCTGTCCTTGTCACATTGACCGGCAACGTTCGGTCCGGATGACCCCGCATTGCCTGTCACAGTTATATTGCAGCCATGCCGTGGCGGAAGAAAGTCAAAAAATTAGAAACAGTGTTATTTCCGTTTACGCGACAATCCGATCCACCAACTGCCGGCTGTGCCGACAAGGATAAAGGTTCGGCGAGATACATTAACAATCACTGAAGCTCGATCCGCCAAAAGCGGGGAGATCAGGCGTCCTGGCCGGCCGCAAAGCCCGATGCCCAGGCCCATTGGAAATTGTAGCCGCCGAGCCATCCGGTCACATCGACGCACTCACCGACAAAATAGAGCCCCGGCACCGCCTTGGCCTGCATCGTCTTGGAGTCGAGCCCGTTGGTATCGACGCCGCCAAGCGTAACTTCGGCCGTCCGGTAGCCTTCCGAACCGGCTGGCTTGATGGTCCAGGCCTGGATCGAGGTAGCAAGCTGATTGATGGCCTTATCCGAGAGGTCGGCAAGCTGGCGCCCGGTCAGCTTTGCGCCGTCGGCGAAAAACTGTGCCAGCCGCCGCGGCAGGATATCGCCGAGCGCCGTCTGCACCGCCTGTTTGCCGTGGGTGCGGCGGATTTCTTTCAGGATCGCGGCAATGTCGATGTCGGGCATCAGCCTGAGCACGATCTCCTGCCCTTCGCGCCAATAGGAGGATATCTGCAGGATCGCAGGGCCGCTCAGGCCGCGATGGGTGATCAGCACCGCCTCGCGGAACGCCGTCTTGCCGGACCGCGCTTCCGCATCTGCGGCGACGCCGGCCAGTTCCCCGATCGCTTCGAGCTGCGCCGGGTCGAGCGTCAGCGGCACGAGACCGGGCCGCGTTTCAATGAGCCCGAGACCGAACTGCTCGGCGATCCGGTAGGCAAGCCCGGTCGCCCCCATCTTCGGGATCGACTTGCCGCCGCTGGCAACGACCAGCGACTGCGCATCGATCGGCCCCTCGCCCGTCATCACGCGAAAACCGGCGCCATGGCGCTCGACACTCTCGATCGCCGTTTCGAGGCGAAGATCGGCATGCACGTCACGCATTTCGGAAAGCAGCATCTTGATGATGTCTTTCGCCGAATGGTCGCAGAAGAGTTGGCCGAGGGTCTTTTCGTGCCAGGCTATGCCATGCTTTTCGACAAGAGCCAGGAAATCGCGCGGGGTGTAGCGCGCCAGCGCCGACTTTGAGAAATGCGGGTTGGTCGACAGGAAGTTCTTCGGTCCCGCATGGATGTTCGTGAAATTGCAGCGGCCGCCGCCGGAGATGCGGATCTTTTCGCCCGGCGCCTTGGCATGGTCGAGCACGGCCACGCGGCGGCCGCGCTTGCCCGCCTCGATGGCGCACATCATGCCGGCGGCACCGGCGCCAATGATGACCACATCTGTCTTTTCAGCCACGAAACACTCCGCTCGTTTGTCCTTCCATTCCGGGGGCAAAGCAGAAAGTCAATGATCAAGCCCATCTAGCCAATTGCCAATCTGTGGTTATGATGCGCTATCCGAAGCCAAAACCGGTGATTTATGCCCTCCAAGAGAAGTGCTGCCCAACAAACAACGAAAATCAGCAAAACTTCGAAAATACCTCCCGCCCTCCACTCCCTCCGAGGTGTAAAGACCTGGAAGGAAGCCACGGACTGGCTCAAGATCCGCGGCATCGAAGACGTCGAATGCATCACGCCCGATCTTGCCGGCGTTCCGCGCGGCAAGATGATGCCGACCTCGAAGTTCACCTCCAATACCTCGCTGGCGCTGCCGTCCGCCGTCTATCGCCACACGATCTCGGGCGAATATCCAGACGAAACCGGCCAGTTCCGCTACGATTCCCGCGACAGCGACATCAAGCTCGTGCCCGATCTCTCGACCCTTTCGGTCGTGCCCTGGGAGACCGACCCGACGGCGCAGGTGATCTGCGACATCGTCGGATCGCAGGGCGAACAGATCAGCTACACGCCGCGCAACGTGCTGAAGCGCGTGGTCGATCTCTACAAGCAGAAAGGCTGGAAGCCGGTCGTAGCACCCGAGATCGAATTCTACCTCGTCGCCACCAATGACGATCCGGATTATCCCCTGCATCCACCGAAGGGCCGCTCCGGTCGCTCGATTCTCGGCGGCCAGGGCTATTCGATCGCCGGCATCAACGAATTCGACGAACTGATCGACGACATCTACCACTTCTCGGAGAAGCAGGGTCTCGAGATCGATACGCTGATCCACGAAGAAGGGCCGGCGCAGCTGGAGATCAACCTGCGCCATGGCGATCCGATCGAGCTGGCCGACCAGGTGTTCCTGTTCAAGCGCACCATCCGCGAGGCGGCGCTGAAACACGGCATCTACGCCACCTTCATGGCGAAGCCCATGCAGGGCCAGCCGGGCTCGGCGATGCACATTCACCAGTCGGTGGTCGAGATCAACACCGGCCGCAACCTGTTCTCCAACCCGGACGGTTCCGCATCGAAGGAATTCTTCCACTTCATTGGCGGCATGCAGCACTATGTGCCGCGCACGCTTGTGATGATGGCGCCCTATGTGAACTCCTTCCGCCGACTGACGCCCGACATGTCGGCGCCGGTCAACACCGCCTGGGGTTACGACAACCGCACCACCGCCTTCCGCATCCCGGTGTCGGAGCCGGTCGCCCGGCGTATCGAGAACCGGCTGCCGAGTTCAGATGCCAATCCCTATCTGGCGCTCGCGGCCTCGCTTGCCTGCGGTTATCTCGGCATCATCGAACAGCGCGAACCGACGGCGCCGACCGAGGACACGGCCAACGAGGGCGAGATCGACTTGCCCCGCGGCCTGCTCGAAGCCGTGGCCCTACTGGAATCGGCACCGTCGCTGGCCGAGGTGCTGAGCCCGGAGTTCATCGCCATCTATGCCGGCGTCAAACGCGGCGAGTTCGAGACCTTCATGCAGGTCATCAGTCCCTGGGAACGCGAATTCCTGCTTCTCAACGTCTGACCTCAGAGGTTCTCCATGTCCTGGCAAAGCCCGATCTCGCCCGGTTACTCCTGGTATGAGGCGACGGTTCCGGACCGACCGGAGTATCCGGCCATGCCGGGATCGCGGAAAGCCAATGTCGCGATCGTGGGCGGCGGCTATACGGGATTGCAGGCGGCTTACAACCTTGCCAAGCAAGGCGTCGACGTCACCCTGATCGACGCCTGCCGCTTCGGCGACGGCGCCTCTGGCCGCAATGGCGGCCAGTTCGGCACAGGTCAGCGCGCCTGGGCGGATGAGACGGAGGAAAGCCTCGGCCATGAGCGGGCGCAGGCACTGTTCGACATGGCCGAGAACGCCAAGCGTTACGTGCTCGACTTCGCGAACGGGAACGGGATCGACATCGAATTCGTGCCAGGCCAGCTCTCGGTCGGGCACAAGCAAAGCCTCGAAAAAGACTATCGCGACCATGCCGAAGCGATGGCGGCGCGCTTCGGCTATCCGCATCTGACTTTCATGGAGCGCGAGGAAACAGCAAGCCGGCTCGGATCGAACCACTACCACTTCGGCATTCGCGATGCCGGCACCGGCCATATCCACCCCATGAAGCTGCTGGTCGGCCTTGCGAAACAGGCAGCGCTTGCCGGCGCCAACCTTTTCGAGCAGACCAGGGCCCTGAAAATCGACCGCCAGGGTGGCGCGATCGTCATTGCCACCGACCGCGGCACCATCACCGCCGACCGCGTTCTCGTCGCCTGCAATGCCTATATCGGCAACCTGGAGCCGGTGAGCGCCAGCCACGTCATGCCGATCCGTTCCTTCATCGGCGCGACGACGGTGCTTTCGGACCACCCTGATGTCATTCCCGGCGGCGAATCGGTCGACGATTCGCGCTTCGTCGTGCGCTACTTCCGCAAGTCGCGGGATGGTCGGCTGCTGTTCGGCGGCCGCGAAGCCTATACGGCCGACAATCCGCGCGACATCTCCACCCATATCCGCCGGCAGATCAGCGAGATCTACCCGCAGCTCGCCAATGTCGAGATCACCCACGCCTGGGGCGGCTCCGTCGGTATCACCATGCCGCGCACCCCCTTTTGTCGCGAGGTCATGCCGGGCGTCACCTCGATCGGCGGCTATTCCGGCCACGGTGTGATGCTCTCCAACTATTGCGGCAAGCTCTATGCGGACCTGGCGCTCGGCAAGGGCACCGAGCTCGACCTCTTGAAGGCTCTGAAAATCCCGGCTTTTCCGGGCGGAACCCGGTTCCGCTCCGCCCTTCTCTTCTTCGCGCTTAGCTGGTACGCATTACGCGACAGGTTTTGAAAAACGCTTGCGGCGGCATTTTATTGCGCCGCACTCTAGCGCCTTTAAATCGATTAGATTATATGTGCCCCTGACCTGAACAGATCGAGATATCCCATGAGCAGCCAGATCATCCCCGTCGAACCATTTGACTATGTGGTGTTCGGGGGCACCGGCGATCTTGCGGAGCGCAAGCTGTTGCCGGCGCTCTATCACCGCCAGTTGGAAGGCCAGATCACCGAGCCGACGCGCATCATCGGCGCCTCGCGCGCGGCGCTCAGCCATGAGGACTATCGCAAGTTTGCCGTCGATGCTCTGAAGGAACATCTGAAGGCGGAAGAGTACAAGGAAGAGGAAGTCGCGAAGTTCGCTGCACGCCTGTTCTACGTCTCCGTCGACGCCAAGTCCGACCAGGGTTGGGACTCGCTGAAGAAGATCCTCGAAGAGGGCAAGGAGCGCATCCGCGCCTTCTATCTCGCCGTCGGCCCTGCGATCTTCGGCGACATCTCCGAGCGCATCCGCGATCACAAGCTGATCACCAAGAACACCCGCATCGTCGTCGAAAAGCCGATCGGCCGCGACCTCGCCTCTGCGACCGAACTCAACGACACGATCGGCAAGGTTTTCCGCGAAGAGCAGATCTTCCGCATCGACCACTATCTCGGCAAGGAGACGGTGCAGAACCTGATGGCGCTGCGCTTTGCCAACGCGCTCTACGAGCCGCTGTGGAACTCGGCCCATATCGACCACGTGCAGATCACCGTGTCGGAAGCCGTCGGGCTTGAAAATCGTGCCGGCTACTACGACAAGGCCGGCGCGCTGCGCGACATGGTGCAGAACCACATCCTGCAGCTCGTCTGCTTCGTCGCCATGGAAGCGCCGACCTCGATGGACGCCGAAGCGGTGCGCGACGAGAAGCTGAAGGTTCTGCGCGCGCTGAAGCCGATCACCTCGTCGAATGTCGAGCAGGTGACGGTGCGCGGCCAGTACCGCGCCGGCGCTTCGGCCGGCGGCCCGGTCAAGGGCTACCTCGAAGAACTCGAAGGCGGCGTTTCGAACACCGAGACCTTTGTGGCGATCAAGGCGGAAGTCAGCAACTGGCGCTGGGCCGGCGTGCCTTTCTACATCCGCACCGGCAAGCGCCTTGCCGGCCGCATGTCGGAAATCGTCATCACCTTCAAGCAGATCCCGCATTCGATCTTCGACAGCAATGCCGGCCGCATCTCGGCCAACCAACTGGTCATCCGCCTGCAGCCGAACGAAGGCGTGAAGCAGTCGCTGATGATCAAGGACCCGGGCCCGGGCGGCATGCGCCTGCGCAGCGTCTCGCTGGACATGAGCTTTGCCGAAGCCTTCGCCGTGCGCAATGCGGATGCCTATGAGCGGCTGCTCTTCGACGTCATCCGCAACAACCAGACGCTGTTCGTGCGCCGCGACGAGGTCGAGGCCGCATGGAAGTGGGTCGATCCGATCCTGAAGGCCTGGGAAGAAACCGGGCAGCAGGTTCAGGGCTACACCGCCGGCACCTGGGGTCCGAGCCAGTCAATTGCGCTGATCGAGCGTGACGGCCGGACCTGGAACGACGCGATATAGGTGCGCCGATGACGTCTAAGCTTCATACATTCGAAAACGGCGCAGCACTGGCGCAAGGCCTTGCCGATGCGGTCAGCAGCGCTCTTGCTGCCGGTGTCGCCGCACGCGGCTCCGCAAGCATCGCCGTCTCCGGCGGCTCCACGCCCAAGGCATTCTTCCAGGCGCTTTCGAAGAAGGACATCGCCTGGGACAAGGTGACGGTGACGCTGGTCGACGAACGCTTCGTGCCGCCGGAAAGCGACCGCTCCAACCACGGCCTCGTGGCGGCCAACCTGCTTCAGGACAAGGCCGCTGCAGCAACTTTCCTGCCGCTCTACCAGGCGGCCCCGACAGCGGAGGCCGCGGCTGATCTCGCAAGCCGGGAAACGGCGAAGATCGGTGCACCGTTCGACGTGGCGATCCTCGGCATGGGAACGGACGGGCACACTGCATCGTTCTTCCCGGGCGGATCGCAGCTCGCGCGCGCCATCGATCCGGCAACGCCGCGCGGCGTGATCACGATGGAAGCCGAGGGTGCCGGCGAAACCCGGCTGACCTTTACTTTTGCCAGCCTCCAGGATGCGCGGCTTCTGGTGCTGCACATCGAAGGCGAAGGCAAGAAGACGGTTCTCGCCAAGGCCGAAGAAGCTGGCGACGAGAAGGACATGCCGATCCGCGCGATGCTGCGCCGCGCCGCGTCGCCGGTGCAGATTTACTGGGCGCCGTAGATCGGAATGATGTTGGGCCGAACCGGCCCGATAGGAACTTTGGAGACACGTTCAGCCGGTGGCGCGCTCCCGTCGGAATGGACAGGTGTTTCTGAGAAACGCCGGGACGCGGCTTGCGCTCTCCCAAGCTCGCCGCGCTCCGGACGATGACTGGATGAAGATGAGGAGTCTGAAGACTCCGGAACAGGATTTGTCATGTCCGCCGATTCCCGCATTGCCTCGATCACGGCTCGCATCGTCGAGCGCTCGAAACCCCACCGCGAGCCCTATCTCGATCGCGTCCGCCGGGCGGCATCGAGCGGTCCGCATCGCAGCGTGCTCGGCTGCGGCAACCTCGCGCATGGATTTGCGGTCTGTTCCCCCGCCGAGAAGGTAGCGCTTGCGGGCGACCGCGTGGCCAATCTCGGCATCATCACCTCCTACAATGACATGCTTTCGGCGCATCAGCCGTTCGAGACCTATCCGGCGCTGATCCGCCAGGCGGCAAGCGAGGCAGGGGGCGTCGCACAGGTTGCCGGCGGCGTGCCGGCCATGTGCGACGGCGTCACGCAGGGGCAGCCGGGCATGGAGCTCTCGCTGTTTTCCCGCGACCTGATCGCCATGGCCGCCGGCGTCGGCCTGTCGCACAACATGTTTGATTCCACCGTCTATCTCGGCGTCTGCGACAAGATCGTGCCGGGCCTCGTGATCGCAGCGCTCACCTTCGGCCACCTGCCGGCGATCTTCGTTCCCGCCGGACCAATGACCTCGGGCCTACCGAACGACGAGAAGGCGCGGGTCCGCCAGTTGTTCGCCGAAGGCAAGGTCGGCCGCGACGAACTGCTCGAGGCGGAATCCAAGTCCTACCACGGACCGGGAACCTGCACCTTCTACGGCACCGCCAACTCCAACCAGATGCTGATGGAGATCATGGGCTTCCACCTGCCCGGCGCTTCCTTCATCAATCCGGGCACGCCGCTGCGCGACGCGCTGACCAAGGAAGCCGCTAAGCGGGCGCTGGCGATCACCGCCATGGGCAACGAGTTCACCCCGGCGGGCGAAATGATCGACGAGCGCTCGATCGTCAACGGCGTCGTCGGCCTGCATGCGACCGGCGGCTCGACCAACCACACGATGCACCTCGTCGCCATGGCGCGGGCTGCCGGCATCGTGCTCACCTGGCAGGACATTTCAGAGCTCTCGGACATCGTTCCGCTGCTGGCCCGCGTCTATCCGAACGGGCTTGCCGACGTGAACCACTTCCACGCCGCCGGCGGCATGGGCTTCCTGATCAGCCAGCTGCTTCGCGCCGGCCTGCTGCACGACGACGTGCGCACCGTCGTCGGCCAGGGGCTCGACGCCTACAAGATCGACGTCCGGCTTGGCGCCGACGGCAATGTCGAACGCGTGCCGACGCCGAAGGAAAGCGCTGACCCGAAGGTGCTTGCGACCATCGATCAGCCGTTCCAGCATTCGGGCGGCCTGAAAATGCTGACCGGCAATCTCGGCAAGGCCGTCATCAAGATCTCTGCCGTCAAGCCGGACCGTCACATCATCGAGGCGCCAGCCAAGATCTTCCACGACCAGGCCGAGCTCAATGCCGCCTTCAAGGCCGGCAAGCTCGAGGGCGACTTCGTCGCCGTCGTGCGCTTCCAGGGCCCGAAGGCCAACGGCATGCCGGAACTGCACAAGCTGACGACCGTGCTCGGCATTCTGCAGGACCGCGGCCAGCGCGTCGCCATCCTGACGGACGGCCGCATGTCGGGTGCGTCCGGCAAGGTGCCGGCGGCAATCCACGTGACGCCGGAGGCCAAGGACGGCGGCCCGATCGCCCGCATCCAGGAAGGCGATATCGTCCGCATCGACGCTGTTGCCGGAACGATCGAGGTGTTGGTCGAGGACATCGCACTCAAGACACGTGTGCCCGCGCATGCGGATCTGTCGGACAACGACTTCGGCATGGGCCGCGAGCTGTTCGCGCCGTTCCGCGCGATCGCGGGTGCGGCTGATCAGGGCGCCAGCGTTCTCTTCCACTGACATAGAAAAGCGCCGCTCCCGTTGGGGCGGCGCTTGGTCTTCAAACGATCGTGAAAAGCTCAGGGCAGTGGCCCGGGGAACATGTCGTTGCGCCCGTCATAGCGCTCGATTTCCAGCGTGAAGACATCAACCCCTCGATGCAGCGCGCATTGATCGAGATCTTGTTATCCGGATAGCCGCTGCGCATGATCGGGGTCGAACAGGTCGGGCAGAAATGGTGCCCCTCGTTGACGCCGCGCCAGATGTAGCTCGACAGGCGACGCTTTTCGGTCAAGAGCTTTACCTTTGCGGCGTCCACCTTCCAGTGCAGAAAGCCGGAGCGCCGGCAGGTCGAGCAGTTGCAGTCGACGAGACCACCAAGCTCTTGGTCGACTTCGACGGCGATATCGCCGCAATGGCACGAAAGCCGATAGGGTCGCTGCATGGTTCAGGTCCGAATCCGTTGATTGAGACCACAACCATCCATTGAGCGCGGTGGAGCCGTCAAGCCCAGCATGGCACTCAGCGGTAGATGTCGAGCGTCCGGTTGCGGTGGTTCGGATGGCTGCTGTAGACGAAGATACGATTGAGGTCGCGGTCGGTCAGCATGCGCAGGAAGCGCGCCTCGATGACGTTGTTGGCATGCACCCGCTTCAACAGGCAGCCGACCATCTGGATGCGTGCGCTCGGGATATCCAGGTAGAAATTCTGTGGCAGCTGGTACTGCGTGAGGATGCTGATCAGCGCGCCGCTTTTCGAAAGCTTGATGATTTCGCAGCGACGAGAGCTCAGTTGCGTCATGCCCTTCTCAGTGTATTCGATGCGCGCCTCGTTTCGCGTGTCCTCCATCGGGAAACTGGTCTCCCGATCGTACATGAAGGACTCTTCCTTGTTCAGGAAGTGCTGCAAGACAGGTGCCGCGCCGTTCATCGAAATGCCTTTCCATATCCCCTTTTGATACAGACTAGCGGCAGAGATTTAACAGACGGTTGGTCCGACGACCGGATGAAAAACCGCCCGGCAAAAACCGGGCGGAGCAAGTTCGTGACCAGGAATCTTGGTTACGCAATCCTCAACGCAAAGCCGCTTCGCACGTTTCCTTGGAAGTAGGCCGCAACTCCGGACGGAAAACCGCTTCGCACTTTTCCTGCAATTGCTTCAGACGCGGTAGCTGCGGCCCTCGTCGTTGAAGAGGTGTAGCTTGGCCTTGTCGGCCGTGAAGCGCACCTTGTCGCCGCGGTGAACCGGCAGGATGCCGGGGATCTTGGCGATGATCGGCTCCTTGTCGACGAGACCCTCGATATAGAGCAGGGTCACTTCGCCGAGCGCCTCAACGATCGAGATCGTGCCTTCGAACAGGAAGTCGTCGCCTATCGAGACCTGCAGGTCTTCCGGGCGAACGCCGAAACTCGCAATCTTGCCGTTCTGCGAGGAGTCGGTCGGGATATCGAGCGTCACGCTCTTACCGCCGGTCAGCTTCACCGTCGTCTGCGCGCCGGTCGCCGTGATCGTCGAAGGGATGATGTTCATCGCCGGCGAGCCGATGAAGCGCGCGACGAACAGATTGGCCGGACGCTCATAGAGTTCGAGCGGCGGGCCTACCTGCTCGATGTGCCCCTGCGACAGCACGACGATGCGGTCGGCGAGCGTCATTGCCTCCACCTGGTCGTGGGTGACGTAGATCATCGTCGTGCCCGCCATCTGTTCGCTGAGCTTGGCGATCTCGATGCGGGTGGCGACACGAAGGGCCGCGTCGAGGTTCGAGAGCGGCTCGTCGAATAGGAAGACCTTGGGGTCACGGCAGATGGCGCGGCCGATGGCGACGCGCTGTCTCTGCCCGCCGGAGAGCGCCTTCGGCAGACGGTCGAGATACTTGGTCAGCTGCAGGATATCGGCGGCGTTGCGCACGCGACGGTCGATCTCTTCCTTGCTTTCCTTGGCGATCCGCATGCCGAAAGCCATGTTGTCGTAGACGGTCATGTGCGGATAGAGCGCGTAGGACTGGAACACCATGGCGATGCCGCGCTTCGACGGGGGCACGGTGTTGACGCGCTCGCCGTCGATGAACATATCGCCGCCAGTGATCTCCTCGAGACCGGCAATCATGCGCAGAAGCGTCGACTTTCCACAGCCGGACGGGCCGACGAAAACGATGAACTCGCCCTGCTTGATGTCGAGATTGATGCCGTGGATGACATCGACCGCGCCGTAGGACTTGCGGATATCTTTAAGCAGCAGACCCGTCATTGCACCCTCCTCTTCGGTTCTTCCCGTCTATCTCTGTTGTCATCTGCCTTCACACCAGCCGCGCGAAGTAGGCGCCCCAGGCCGGCAGATGCACCGTTCCGTTCTTGACCTCGGACACGAAGCCGTGCCCTTCCAATGCAGCCACCGGCTCGTTCGGCAGCGTGGCCGCAGCCGGCACGCCGCTCATGTTGAACAGGCAGAAAAGATTCTCGTTGCCGTGGCTGCGCACGAAAGCAAGCACCGAGCCGTCCGTGCTCAGGAACTCGATCTCGCCCTTGGCAAACGCCGGATACGCCTTGCGGAAATGCAGGAAGCGACGGTAGTGCTCGAGCACCGAGGCCGGATCGCCCTGCTGCGCCGACACGGCGCGGGCGAGATGTTCGGCCGGAACTGGCAGCCAGGGTTTTGCGCTGCCGAAGCCGCCATTGACCGTGGCACCGTCCCAGACCATCGGTGTGCGGCAACCGTCGCGACCCTTGAAATCCGGCCAGAACTGGATGCCATAGGGATCCTTCAGGTCTTCATAGGCAAGCTCGGCTTCCGACAGCGCCAGTTCCTCGCCCTGATAGATGCAGACCGAGCCGCGCAAAGACATCAAAAGGCTCGCCAGCAGCTTGGCGTGGGCGTCGCGGTCGGCCACGCCTTTCCCCCAGCGGCTGACATGGCGCACGACATCGTGGTTGGAAAACGCCCAGCAGGCCCAGCCCTCGGGCGCGGCCTTCTGAAAATTCCTCAGAACCTCGGCGACAGTCGCCGGTGTCAGCGGATCCGGCGCCAGGAATTCGAAGGCGTAGCACATCTGCATCTTGTCGCCGCCGGAGGTATATTCGCCGGCGATCTCCAACCCGCGCTGGCTGTCGCCGACTTCGCCGACCGCAGCGATCGCCGGGAACTCGTCCATAACGGCGCGGAAGCGCTTCAGGAACTCGAGGTTCTCCGGCTGGTTCTTGTCGTAGAGATGTTCCTGATAGTTGTAGGGGTTGACCGCCGGTGCGGTCTGGGCGTTACGGCGCTCCGGCGCCAGCGCCGGATTGTCGCGCAGCTGCTTGTCGTGGAAATAGAAGTTGATGGTGTCGAGGCGGAAGCCGTCGACGCCGCGCTCCAGCCAGAAACGCTCGACGGCCAGCAGTGCATCCTGCACTTCCGGATTGTGCAGGTTGAGGTCCGGCTGCGAGGTCAGGAAGTTGTGCATGTAATATTGCAGGCGCGTCGGATCCCACGCCCAGGCCGAGCCGCCGAAGATCGACAGCCAGTTGTTGGGCGGGGTGCCGTCCGGCCTGGAATCAGCCCAGACGTACCAATCAGCCTTCGCGTTCGTCCGGCTCGACCGACTTTCGACGAACCAGGGATGCTGGTCCGACGTGTGCGAGAGAACAAGGTCGATCATCACCCGGATGCCAAGGCGGTGCGCCTCGGCTATGACCGCGTCGAAGTCGGCAAGGCTGCCGAAGATCGGGTCGACATCGCTATAGTTGGAGACGTCATAACCGAAGTCCTTCATCGGCGAGGTGAAGAACGGCGAAATCCAGATTGCGTCGGCACCGAGGGCGGCAATATGCGGCAAGCGGGCAACGATGCCCTTGAGGTCACCGATGCCGTCGCCGTTGGAGTCCTGGTAGGAGCGCGGATAGATCTGGTAGATCATCGCGCCGCGCCACCAATCCCGATCGGCCTGCAAAGTGGAAGTGCTCATTTCGGTCATGCTCATTGTCGTCGAAAGTCCTTAGATGTCAGCCGCCCTTGACCGAGCCCGCCAGCAGGCCGCGCACGAGATAGCGCTGCAGGCTGAAGAAGACGATCAGCGGAACGATGATGGTAATGAAGGCGGAGGCCGTCAGGATCTCCCAGTTGCCGCCGCGTGAACCGAGCAAGTTGACGAGCCGGCCGGTCAGAACCAGTTCGTCAGGCCCCGCGCCCAGGAACACGATGGCGACCAGCAGGTCGTTCCAGGTCCACAGGAACTGGAAGATCGCGAAGGAAGCGAGCGCCGGGAAGGACAGCGGCAGGATGATCTTGACGAAGATATCGAAATCGCTGGCGCCATCGACGCGGGCGGATTCCATGATTTCGCGCGGCAGGCCGGCCATGTAGTTGCGAAGCAGATAGATCGCCAGCGGCAGGCCGAAACCGGTATGGGCGAGCCAAATGCCGACATAGGTCTTGGCCGGCACGCCAAAGAAGGCGCCGACGCCGTTATAAAGCTTCAAGAGCGGGATCAGCGACATCTGCAGCGGCACGACGAGGAGGCCGACGACCACGGCGATCAGGATCGCACGGCCCGGAAACGGCATCCAGGCAAGCGCATAGGCCGCGAAGGCGGCGATCATGATCGGGATGATGGTCGCTGGCACGGCGACCGTCAGCGAATTGATGAAGGAGCGGCCGATGCCTTCGGCGCTCAGGACTTCGACATAGTTGTCGAAGGTAAAGCGCGGCGGCGATGATGCGGTGACGAAGACGCGCTGGCCGCGCGATCCCTCCATCTTCTTGTCGGAAACGATCTCGAAGTTGCCGTCGGCCTGAACGGTCAGTTTCTCGCCGTCGTTGAGCTCGGCGGTTTCGCCGGCCCTGAACGCAGTCGGCTCACGGCTGTTGAAGCCGAAGGCGGAGATCTGGCCCGGCTGACCTTCGAGCAAATTGCCGGAGATCACGAACTTGCCGTCGCGCTCCACCTGGCTTTCGGGGCCGGGCGCTCTCACGACGGTGTTCTGCGACGAAGTCGAAAGGGAAGTCCACCAGCCGGAGACGGCAAGCTGGTCCTTGTCGCGCAGCGACGAGATCAGAAGGCCTGCGGTCGGCAGCGTCCACAGTGCGACGATCAGAAAGACCGAGAGGTGGACGACCCACATGAGGGGAGAGCGTGTCGCTGGGTTCATCTCAGTGCCCCTTCATTTCCTTGGCCGCATTGCGGATGTTCCAGACCATGATCGGAATGACGAGGATCATGATGACGACGGCGATCGCAGCCCCTCGGCCGAAGTCGCCGCCACCGCGGAACATCCAGTCGAACATGAGGTTGGCGAGCACCTGGCTCTGCCACTGGCCGTTGGTCATGGCGAGCACGATGTCGAAGACCTTCAGCACCAGGATGGTGATGGTCGTCCAGACGACGGCGATCGTGCCCCAGATCTGCGGCACCATGATCTTGAAGAAGATCTGCCAGCCATTGGCGCCGTCGATGACGGCAGCCTCGATCGTCTCCTCCGGGATGCCACGAAGGGCTGCCGACAGGATGACCATGGCAAAGCCGGTCTGGATCCAGACGAGGATCGCCATCAGGAAGAAGTTGTTCCAGAAGGGCAGCGTGATCCAGGCCTGCGGCGCGGCGCCGAAGGCAACGACGATGGCGTTCAGAAGGCCGATCTGCTCTGCCCCTTCAGGCCGGAAGTCATAGATGAATTTCCAGATGACCGCAGCGCCGACGAACGAGATCGCCATCGGCATGAAGATCAAGGTTTTTGCGATGTTGCCCCACCAGATCCTGTCGGTGAGCGCAGCGATCACCAGGCCGAAGAAGGTCGCAAGCGCCGGGACGACGAGCAGCCAGAGGAAATTGTTGTAGATCGACTGACGGAACTCGCCGTCATTGATCATCCAGGCGTAGTTGCTGACGCCGACGAAATTCTGCCCGGCGCGATCGTGCACGCTGTACCAGAGCGACATGAAGACCGGATAGATGAGATAGGTCGCAAGCGCGAAGAGCGCCGGCGCCAGGAACAGCCACGGCCGGATGGCATTGGTGATCCGCAGGTTCCGCGACGCAACCGCACCGGATTTTCCCTTGGACGGGAAGATCAGGTCGAGGACGAAGCTTGTTCCCCAGAAATAGGCGGCGCAGCCGAGCACACCGGCCAGCATGAACCCCGCAGCAGCGGCAAGCTGATAAAACATGACATGTCCCTCCCCTTCGATGCACGTCCCCGTGCAGGGCTGGCGATTGTCGCCGTTCTCATTGGGGCGCGCGGCGTCTTGCAGGCAGAGTGCGGGAAACGAACGGAGAACCGCATACGCTTCTCCTCGTCCCGCTCTGGCAGCGAACCCGGGTCGGCAACGGGCGGCATTTCTGCCGCCCGTTTTGGGCTGTTACTTGATGGCGTCCCAGGCCTTCTGCACGCCGTCGGCGACGTCGGCCGAGGACTTGCCGCCGACGAAATCGACCATGCCGGTCCAGAACGCACCCGCACCGATCTTGCCGGGCATCAGGTCGGAACCGTCAAAGCGGAACGTGGTGGCGTTCAAGAGGATCTCGCCCTGCTTCTTCAGCGGCGGGTTGCCGTAGGTGTCGACATTGACGCTCTTGTAGGGCGTCAGGAAGCTCGTCTGCGCCATCCAGACTTCATGGGCGATCGGGGTCTTCAGGAACTCGATGAAGGCGCGTGCAGCCGGCGTGTCCTTGGTGATCATCGCCAGCGTGCCGGCGCCAAGCACCGGATTGCCGAGCTCCTTCTTGCTCTCGTAAGGCGGCATGTAGAAGAAGTCGGCGTCCTCGCCGATCTTCGTGCCCTCGGGGAAGAAGGACGGGATGAACGACGCCTGGTGGTGCAGGTAGCACTTCGGCGGCGAGGCAAAGAGGCCCTTCGGGCTGTCGCGGAAGTCGGTCGAGGCAACCGCTGCTGCACCGCCATCGACGAACTTGTCGTTCTTGGCGAACCAACCGAACTCGTCGATCGCACCGACGACGGCCGGATCGGTGAACGGGATCTCGTTCTTCACCCACTTGTCGTAGACGTCGGCCGGCTGCGTACGCAGCATCATGTCTTCCACCCAGTCGGTGGCCGGCCAGCCGGTGGCACCACCGGAGCCAAGGCCGATGCACCAGGGCTTACCGCCATCGGCGGCGATCTTCTCTGTCAGCGCCTTCAGCTCTTCCATGGTCTTCGGCACTTCGTAGCCGGCGTCCTCGAAGTTCTCCGGCGAGTACCAGACGAGCGACTTCACGTCGATCTTGTAGGGGAATGCAAAGAGCGCAGCATTGCCGTCCTTGCCCTTGTAGGTCGACAGATCGACCCAGGACTGACCGGCGGCATAGTTGTCGAGCAGCCACTTCTGGGTTTCGTCGCCGAGCGGCGTCAGGTAGCCCTTGGAGGCGAGATCGGCGATCAGACCCGGCTGCGGGAGGATCGAGATTTCGGAGGGGCTGCCGGCCTGGGTGTCGATGACGATCTGCTGCTCGTAGTTTTCAGACGAGGAGTACTTGATCTCGGCGCCCGTCGCTTCGGTGAAGTAGGCATAGACGCTCTTGAACAGCGCCTCGTCTTCGCCGCGCCAGGGGCCGAAGATCGTCAGCGTCTGGCCCTTGAGGTCGTGGCCCTTCTTGAACTCCTCGAAGCTCGCCCAGTTGAACTTCGTATCTTCGCCCGGCTTGAACTTGAGGTCGGCGGCGCCGGCTGCACCTGCAATCAGGGCAAAGGCGGCCACGCCCAACAGCAATGATCTCTTCACGTTCTTCTCCTCCCAAAGATGAACCCGGATCCCGCCGGGCAGACGACAACGCGCGAAAAATTCAAAGCGCTTTGAGTTCGCTAACAAACCATTGCGACACGCGCGGAGTCAAGAGCTTTCCCATCGCTGTTCTCCATGCGACGTAATTGTGCCCTGCGGTAACGTTTTGCACCGCGCAATAGTTGAATTCCGCTTTGTTGCTCGAAAAACGGATGCTACACAAACCGGAGGGCGCTGGGGCCAAACACCAAAAATCATATGGGTATCCAAAGCGCTTTGAGAGGAATCCCGACCATGGCGGTCAATCTCAAGCAATTGGCGGAGCTGCTCGGCCTGTCACAGACGACGGTCAGCCGGGCGCTGAACGGCTATCCGGAAGTCAACGCCGAAACCCGTCAGCGCGTGCTGCAGGCCGTGCGTGAGACCGGCTACAGGCCGAACCGCGCAGCGCAGCGATTGGCCACCGGCAAGGCCTATTCGATCGGCATGGTCATGCCGATCGCGCCCGGCATCGATTCCGACGTACATTTCGGCGAGTTTCTGGCAGGGCTGGCGGAAGAGGCGGTCAAGCACGACTTCCACTTCGTGCTCAATCCGAGCGCGCCGGAGGACGAGGAGGTGACCTTCCGGCGCCTGGCGGCCAGCGGCAATGTCGATGCGCTTTTCCTCGCCTATATGCGCGCCAACGACCCGCGCATCGCCATGCTGAAATCGCTGTCGATCCCCTTCGTCGTGCACGGCCGGTCGATCGGCGAAAGCCGCGACTATCCGTTCCTCGACATCGACAATACGAGTGCCTTCTACGACGCGACACGGCTGCTTATACAGCTCGGACACCAGCGGATTGCGCTGATCAACGGGCCGGAATATCTGGCTTTTTCCATTCGCCGGAAAAAAGGCATGCTGCGGGCGCTCGCCGAACACGGCCTTTCGCTCGACGAGGCGCTTGTCCAGCATTCGCTGATGACCGACGAGCACGGCTACCGCAGCATGCAGCCCTTCCTGCAGCACGCGCAGCCGCCGACGGCGGTGCTCTGTTCAAGTACGGTGCTGGCGCTTGGCGCTGTCAGGGCGATCAACCAGGCGGGCTTGAAAATCGGCGAAGACATTTCGCTGATCGCCCATGACGACGTCTTGCCGATGCTGAAGCCCGAAAATTTCAGCATCCCGCTGACAACGACACGCTCGTCGCTGCGGGCCGCCGGGGCGCGTATCGCCACACGGCTGATCGGCGGCATCCTGAAGCGCGGCGACTATCCGGAGCAGGAACTCTGGCGCGCCGAACTCATCGTGCGCGCCTCGACCGGACCTGCCCCGCAAAAATGAAAACGCGCCGCAATCGCGACGCGTCTCATCATCCCATATGAGCCAGGATCAGAAGCGCGGCGGCTTGCGGCCGGCCTTGCGATAGGCGGCAATCACGGTGTTGGCCATCAGCATGGCGATGGTCATCGGTCCGACGCCACCCGGCACCGGCGTGATCACGCCTGCAACCTCGGCGGCTTCCGCAAAGGCGACGTCGCCGACGAGTTTGGACTTGCCCTCCCCCTTCTCCGGCGCTGGTACGCGGTTGATACCGACGTCGATGACCGTCGCGCCCGGCTTCACCCAGTCGGCCTTCACCATTTCGGGGCGTCCGACGGCGGCAACGAGGATATCGGCGTTGCGGCAGACGGCGGCCAGATCCTTGGTGCGCGAATGGGCGGTCGTCACCGTCGCGTTGGCGGCAAGCAGCAGCGCTGACATCGGCTTGCCGAACAGGTTCGAGCGACCGATGACGACAGCGTTCAGACCGGAGAGATCGTCGCCATGGGTCTGGCGCACGAAGACCATGGCGCCGGCCGGCGTGCAGGAGACGAGACCGCCTTCGAGATCGCCGGTCGCAAGCTTGCCGGCATTGACGACGTGCAGGCCGTCGACGTCTTTTTCGGGCAGGATCGACTGGATGATCGGCTCGGAATTCAGATGTTTCGGCAGCGGAAGCTGCACGAGGATGCCGTGGATAGAGGGATCGGCGTTGAGCTTAGCCACGAGTGCAGCGAGTTCTTCCTGGGTCGTTGCCTCGGCCAAGGTGTGCTGGACCGACAGGAAGCCGCACTCCTTGGCCATCTTGCTCTTGGAAGAAACATAAGCGTGGCTTGCCGGATCGTCGCCGACGATCACGACGGCGAGACCTGCGCGAACACCCGCATCCGTTTCGAGCGCACGGGTCGCGGCCTTCACGCTTTCGATCACCGAAGCGGCGACCTTCTTGCCATCAATCACAGTCGTCACGGCATGTTCCTCCTGGCTTCCTGTTCACGCGGCATACTCTAGTTCGCCTCAGAAAAGGCGATGGCCTCAACGCGCCCTATGCTGTCCCAAACGCATAAATGCAAGAGGCGACAACGAGGTTGGCTGCCGTTTCGATTGCCCCGATGATATTTCCTCTCAAGACTGAGAGGTGCACGTGGTTTCGCCGAAAGCCGTGAGGTCTCAGCCTCACAAGACGTTCGCGAATGAAGCGTGCCTCTCCGCCCGTCGTATCAACGGCGCGCGAGCTTCTGGCGGGAATAGTGCTCGACGCGAGACCTCAGCGCGCGAAGGCCTTCCTGGACCTTGGCGATGTCGGCGTCATCCTCGTCTACGGTCTGCGGCACAGGCTGAGCCGTGACCGGACCCGCCGTTGCGCTCCGGCGAGCAACGGCATAGGCAGCGTTTAGCGATTGCGCATGGTGCGCAGCCGGACTGAACTGCGGCGGCAGCTCGAGCCTGGCCGAAGCCGGATCAGGCTGCGGCTGCTGGCGCCGTGTGGGCTCGGGGCCGCCATCGGGTTCCGGCGGCTCGGGCGCCTCATCGTCCTCGGCCTTCCGGGTTGCGGGAAACAATCCGTTCAAGCTGCGATAGATGCCGAGCAGCACGCCGAGGCCGAGGCCGGCAAAGAAACCCGCCATGGTGGCGGCGATCACGATGATCTTGCGGGAGGGCCCTTTTGCCTGCAGCGCCGGCTCGGCCTTGGAGATCACCCGGATGTTCTTCGCGGTCAGCTTTTCCTCTTCGCGCGTCTCGCCGGCGCGCTTCAGGAAGGATTCGTAGATCTCGCGGGTCGCCGCCGCTTTTCGCTGCAGCTCGCGCAACTCGACGAATTCGGCGGAGGAATCGATCTGGCGCGCCTTCTGGACGGCAAGCTGCTGCACGAGGTCCTGTTCCGTTCGCTGGGCGCGGTCAAGCTCGGTCCCCGCCGCAGCCGCGATGCGGCGCAACTCGTTGGCGATCTCCGAGCGCGACGACTCGAGTGCCTGCTGAACGGCGATGCGTTGGGGATGGCGGGGCCCGAGGCTCGCATCAAGGGCGCTCAGTTGCGCCCTGGTCGCCGCGTATTGCTTGCGCAGTTCGGAGAGCGCCAGCGAACTGATTTCCTCGGGATAGGCGCCCGTCAGAACATCGGTGAGCTGCACCTTGCCGGACGCCTCGGCCTTGGCTTTCGCCTCGGCGATGCGATTGCGGGCCGCAGCGACCTGATCACTGAGGCTGAGGAGCTGCTTGTCGGCGATCAATTCGCCGCCGGCGCCGACAATGTCGTTGCTCGCCTTGTAATCCTCGACGGCCTTTTCGGCCGCGTCCAGTTCGGCCTTCAGTTCCTTGATACGCGCGTCGAGCGCAACCGTCGTCTTCTGGAAGAAGCCGGATTGCGCGGCGGTCTCCTCGCCGAGGAACGTGTCCACCAATCGGTTGGCAATCAGTGCCGACTTCTCGGGATCCCTGGTCTTCGCCTCAATGGTGACGATGAAGGTTTTCGGATCGCGCCAGACCTGAATTGCCTCGCCCAAGGTCTTCAGGACGCGCGCGGACGCGTCGCCACCAGCTCCCTTGCCGGCGAATTCCGGGTCCTTTTCCAGATCGAGACTGGCCGCGACCTTTTCCATAACCGTTCGCGAGCGCAACACTTCGAGCTGGCTGTCGACGATGGCGAGAATGCCTTCGGTTGCGAGCGATTGTTTCGACAGATCGGAATCCGTCAGCCGCACTTCGCGCGGATCGACGTAGAGCTTGCTTTCGGAAACGAAGACGCTGGGCGTCGACAACGCCAGCAGGACGCCACCGACGGCGCCGAGCGCCGTGGTCGCGAGAATGATCTTGCGGAGCTGCCAGACCGCGCGCACCACGGTCTTGATATCCACGAGCGGGCGGTCACCTGCGGCTCGCCCGTCGGCTGTCACTGGCGCAGCCCCCTCAGGCGGACTATCGGCAAGCCAGCGCGCAAACTTGCCACGCATGCCGCCGAGGCCGGGTTGGTTACGGGCGGCGGGTGCCTTGGCTGTCGGCCGAACCGTTTCGCCGCGCGGGGGCTGACCTTTCGAACGGTTTTCGCGCCGGGCCGCTGATTGATTGGCTGATCCACCGGAACCGGACAGACGACCGAGCAAGGACGAGCCTGCACCCTGCGGGTCGGCGGTGCGCCTGTCTCGCGCACGCGCGGGATCGCGCGCGTCCTCTGCTGCAAAATCGAGCAACGATGCACGCGGAACCGGGCGTTTCTCGTCGTCGATGTTGAACATGACTGATCCCGCGGCTGCCGAAACGGCGAATTCCGAATAGTGAAGCCAACCTAAGGAAACATGGAAAACAAATCGTTAATTTCGGCGGGAAGTGACGGCGCGAACGGCGTGATCTCACGCCTTATTAAGCTTTCCCGCCTATGACGGAGGGACGAGCGCAATTCCAGGTGAACGCTTTGAGCGCCCTGCCCTTGGAACTGTGAGATATCAAGGAGATAGAGCGTTTCCATCGGCATCGAGCGGGAAACGCGCTACTGGAAATGTCGGCCGTGCCCCATCGCATCAAAGCGCTTTATCTCCGCCACCGGGCGCTCATCCACGCTTACCTCTCGATGACCGGAGGTTCGGCGGGCCGGCTCGTGCTGTCGCTCGTCTATTTCATCGCCGTTGCCAACACGCTCGCCATCGCCGATTTCGGGTTGTTCGCGACCGCGTCTGCCGCCGGCATCATGATATCGCGCGTGCTTGCCTTCGGCTTCATGTCGCCGCTCTATCGGGTCGCGACCGTAAAGCCGCTGCTTGTCGGCACCTATAGCGCCGGCTTCCTGGTCGGCGCCGTGCTGTCGCTGCCGTTGATCGCAATCAGCTGTGCGATCACCTTCCTCGCCCTCTTTTCCCGCGACATGGCTGCCGGCACTTTTGCTGCCTTCATGCTGGCCGAGATCCTCTGCTGGCGCGGGCTGGAGACCGCCGTCATCGTGCTGAACGGTCTCGGTCGCTTCGGGCGCGGCGCCCTCCTCGTGGTGATCGGAACGGCGATCCGCACCGCCGCTGCCCTGCTCCTTGCGTTGCTCCCCTGGAAAACGCTCGAAGCCTGGTCCTACCTCTATCTGCTTGCGAATGCGCTCGGCCTTCTGGTGGCCCTTCTCTGGTTCTACCCGCCTGTCCGGCTGCGCTGGCAGCCACGGCTTTACTTCCGGCGCTGGGCGGATTCGGTGTCGGTCGCCGGCGCCGAGGTGCTGTTCTACATCCAATCGGAGTTCGACAAGATTGCGGTACTCGCCATTGGCGGGCCGGCGGTGTCCGGCCTCTATGCCATCCTGATGCGGCTGGCGGACCTGACGGCGCTGCCGGTGCGGTCATTCAACACCTTGCTCGTCCAGCGCATCATGCGAACGCCCGAGGCGATTGCCCGCTGGCGTGTCCGGCTCTCGATCGAACTCCTGGTGGCGCTTGCGTCCTTTGCCGCCATCGCGGCCATGGCATTCTATCTGTGGGTCTTCCCCGATGGGCTCGGGCGCAACGTGTCGGCAGCCGCGCCGATTGTCGCGATGATCGTGCTCGTGCCCTCGTTCCGCAACCTGATCGAGTACCACTCCGAACTGCTCTACGCGACCGGCCGCACTGTGCGGCGCATGCTGAACCTGTTGATTGCCGGCGTCGTCAAGGTGGGGCTGCTGGTTCTGTTGCTGCAGACGACGGCCGACGTCACGACCTGGGCGCCGGCGCTCAACGGGATCTTCCTGGTCCTCTACGCGCTCTCGTTCGGACTGACCTATTCGGCGCTCAGAAAGCCGGCTGATCGGGTCATCTGAAACAAGACAGATGCCTCAGGCCGCGAGTTCGAACACCGCCCGGCGAATATCGTCGAGATCGTGGCCGACGAAGGACTGCACGCCGATGCCGACCTGATGCGGCGCCATGTCCTTCAAGAACGCCCTGAGTCCGGAGAGATCCTGCCGGTAGCTGTCTTCGAACCAGAGCACATGACAGAGCGCGGCATCAGAGGGAACATGACCTTCCCCGCCCAGCACCTCGTCGACGAAGCGCCCGTAGATCGTGCATTCGGAGAAGGCGCGGGTGCGGGTCATCGCCCTCACCCAGTTCCGACCGTGCAGCGTCTCGATGTGCTCGAGCAGCTTGCGGCTGGTATCGGTGCGCCACGCGATCAGCGTGTTGATATAGTCGTTGGCCGGCAACGTGTAGGGGCCGATCCCGAGAAGCCTGTCGGAATGGGCGAGCCATTCGAGATGGTTGGAGCGCATTTGCGCATTAATCGCCCCGTCCTTGCGGTAGAGCGTCAACCGCTCTCCCTGCCAGAGGCTGCCGGGATCGAAGGCGCGCAGGAAGACGACATCGGAATCGACGGCAAACATCGCCGCCTCGTCGATGTGGCGCGCGAGCACCAGGCGGCGAAGCTGTTGGGCATGCCAGCCACGCAGCGGCAGGCCAAAGGGGCTGAGCCACAGCTTCCGGCGGCCGCCCGAAAGCGGGTCGGTGACGGGATGCAGCCACCAGGGCAGGAGATCGCGTTCGCTGATAACCTGGCGTCTGGAGCCCTCCAGTTGCCGGAAGAGCTTAACGTCGAAATCGGCAACCAGCAGATAGTGCTTCCAATCGCCCTGAAGCTTGCGGTCCATGCTTTCGCACATCAGCCGGCAGCGCTCGAAGTCATTGGCGTAGGACGCTGTGACAATGGCTGTGCGCATGGTCTGACCGTTCACGATGTTCCCGTCCGAAGGCTGGTGTCGGCGACGTTTTCCCGCGCCCGCCCCGACAGCTTGTGCCAGAGGACGTAAAACAGGAAAAGCGGGTTTCCGAGGACATAGCGACGCCACATGCGCCGCGGCTCGACCGCCAGGCGAAAGAACCATTCCAGCCGCATCCGGCGCAGGAACTTCGGCGCCCGCGGAAACGCCTCGGCGACGAAATCGAAGAGCGCGCCGACGGTAATGACCAGCCGGGCGTCCTGCGGCCCCACATGGGCATCGACCCATTTCTCCTGACCGGGGCTTCCCATCGCCACCAGCAGGATATCAGCATTCAGCGCCCGGACATCGGCAAGCACTTGCTCGGAGTGGTCACGATCGAAGAACCCGTCGGAAACGGGGAGGAACTCGTGCCATGGCGCGTGCCTGCGAAAATTCTCGGCCGCGCGCGCAAGCACCTTCGCACGGGCGCCGATCATCGCAACGCGCAGCGGCCGGTCGATGAAGGTCAGCAGCGCCGGCACGAAGTCCGTGCCGTTGAGATTGGCCGGGAACATGCTGCCGTAAAAGAGATAGGAAGCAATATCGACGCCGTGACCGTCGGGAAAGACGACCTGGCGACCGAGAACCTCGCGGTACTCGCCGTCGCGCATCATCAGGTTGGCATTGTTGGCGTTGAGGAAGGCGAGCGTTGTTTGCCCGCCCGGGCGCGACAGCGCGTCGGCCGCAAAGGCAAAGGCACTCCCCCAATCGAAATCGACCACCGGCATGCCCAGGATGAGGCGCCCGGACAGGGCGGCGTTCGCGCCGGTGGTCGTCTTGGTCACGACCGCCCCCCGTCATGGACCTTCAGCTCGGGCGGAACCGAGGGTGTCTCGGCCGAGGCACTCGGAGCGAGGCCGGCCAGCACATTGCGCATGACCCGCATCAGCTTCGCCTTCTGGGCGCGATGGAAGACCGAACCGTCAAGGCGTTGGCGGTCGCCGCCGCGCGCGCGGGTGACCTTGTCGACCAACAGGCGCGCGAACTCGGCCGGATCTTCGGCCGCGGCGCAATTCTCAGGAAGCGCCTCGATGCCGCGCAACGACGCCTGCGTCGCCACGGATGGCATGCCAAGCTCGAAGGTCTCGATGCTCTTCAGCTGGACGCCCGTACCGCCCCGGCTGACGAGCGGTATGACCGCACTTTCCGTGACGAAGGCGCGTGCATCAGGAACCCGTCCGACGAAGCGAACACCGGGATGGGAAACCGCCGGTATGCCGTCCATCTGGCCGGCAATCGCGATCGAAAGATCCTGCGGCAGATGCGGTACGACCTCGGCGAGAAACCAGTCGAGCCCCAATCGGTTCGGCCGCCAGCTCCAGGTCCCGATCAAGCCGAGGTCCTGCTGGAGGTCGGCTGCTTCTGTCGGCACTACTGCCGCATCCCAACCGGTGACCAGCGGCAGCACGAAGGCCCGGTCGCTCACGGCGCGGCCGAAGCCGAAGCGATCGGCCTCCGCAAACGTCCAGACGGCCACCGCATTCTGCGCCAGTTGCTGCTCGTAGCGTTCGAGATACTGCGCCTCGCGCCGGAAAAGAAAGCGTTCGACCGTACCCTTGGCCCGCTCGGCATTCTCAAAGGCAGAATCCGCCTCGACATTGTGCGCGACATAGATCGACGGATGGGGGCGGAAAACCTGCTGGAAAGCGGCCGGCAGTTGCACCGAGTTGAGCACGAGACCGTCGAACGGAGCGAGGCTCTCGAGGATCGACTGAATCCGGCTCGACGACACCATCAGCATCTTGCCGGATGAGACGGTCGTGCGGTTGAGGAAGGCCGTCGCGAGCCAGCTCAACTTCTGCCACGTGCCAACCTTGGCATTGGTGACTTCCAGCTCGCCGAGAAGATGCATATCGCAATCGGGCGCGGGCACGCGTCCCGGCTGGAGAAAACCGATGACGCTGACGCGGTGACCGAGCGCGCGCAGACCATCGAGCACAGCCCGGTTGGCAATGTCGAAACCGGACGCCGGATTGGCGACGGGAACGAGCGAAGAGACCAGGACCAGATGCATTTTGCCACACGTCATGAATGGAACTGCGGCCTTCATTAGCAGCATGGGGTGAAGGAGCGCTTAAAGACCCCTTTCAAAATCTGCCGCCAGGGTTCAGCATCTGTTTAGGAAGATCTGCTGTATTGCGACACAATTTTGCTTCTACAGGTTTCGCCATGACGACGACCGGCCAGGACATTTCCGTCTACTTCCGGACAGAGCTGGAAGACGCCGGCGACATCGAACTCGTCGTCGTGCTGCCGACGTTCCGTCGGCCGGATCATGTCGTCAAGACGCTGAAAACCATTGTTTCCCAAAGGCCTGACATCTCCTACGCCACGGTCGTCGTCGAAAACGATGCCGACGGGCTGGCCGGGGCTGCGGCGGCCAAAGACTTCTTCCTGGGACATCCTTCGGATTCTGTCGTGATCGTCGCGCATCAGCGCGGAAACTGCCACGCCTACAATGCCGGTTGGGCGACGGCGCTCCAAACCTACCCGAACCTCAAGGCGATCGCGATCATCGACGACGACGAAGTGGCGGCGCCCGAATGGCTCGATTGCCTCATCGCGGCACAGGAAACGACCGGTGCCGATATGGTCGGCGGCCCGCAGCTTCCGGTTTTCGAAGGCGATGGCGGGCAGAAGTGGAAACGCCATCCGGTCTTCACGCCCCATTATGACGCGACCGGGCCGGTGCCCATCCTTTATTCCTCCGGCAACGTGCTCGTTACGCGTGGAGTGCTGGACGCGATGCCGCAACCCTTCCTGGATCCCGCCTTCAACTTCATCGGCGGCGGCGATGCGGATTTCTACAGCCGCTGCAAGGCGAAAGGGTTTTCCTTTGCCTGGGCAACCGACGCCTGGGTTGCCGAGACCGTGCCCGCCCGCCGCACCAGCGCATCCTGGATCCGGGCGCGCAGCCTCAGGAACGGCGCGATCTCGACGATGCTCGAACATCGGCGTGACCCGAGCTTCAAAGGCCGGCTCAGGACCTTCGGCAAATCGCTGGCGCTGCTTGGCGCATCGGTGCCGCGCGGGCTGGAACTGTGGAACAAGAGCGGGCTGGCAGCGGCCGGACTATACCACTTCTATGTGGCGATCGGCCGGCTGATGGCGGAACTCGGCCTCATCAACGAGCAGTACCGCACCCCGGAAAAGAACTGACGGATACCGCCTCGTCGAGGGCAAGCGGCCGAGCGGAAACCCACCCGGGCGTCCCTTCCAACAATCATCAGTGCGCGCTGCTTGCCTTGACGGCGCCTTCAGGCAACTTGTCGCCGGCGACGTTGCCGTTCTTGTCGGTGATCGGGACCGGCTTTTGCCGCGGCACATTCTGGCTGTTGGCGACGCGTTTGACGTCTTCCTTGGTCAGATATTCGAGCTGCTCGACGAGCACCTCGGTAATCACCTCGTCGCCGAGCTTCTTGTTCAGGCCGTCCTTTACCGTCGTCTTGAAGGTGGGCAGGTCGAACGTACCGGTGTCGGCGATGTCGATGAATTTCGAACCGACGAGCAAATCGTAGAGTTCATCGGTGACCATCTGGCGCAGTGGCGCGCGAAGATTGTTGATCCCCTCCTTGGTGGCGGAGAAGGAAAGCTTGGTCAGGAAGTAGCCCTGAACGGAACCATCCCGGATGACCGGAATGGTGATCATCTCACCGGGAACATATTGCTCCGATGCGCGCCGGGCAGCCTCGCCGTCCGGGACGGCGGGCGCGGAGGCGCTTTGCATCGAGAAGTAGACGGATCCGAGCGTGACCGCGCAGACCCAGACCCCGGTGAAAACGAGCTTCAGCATCAGAAATCGCTATAGCGGAACTGCGCTTCGGAATAGATGCCGTCCGCATCGGCATCCTGGGCGGCGGTCTTCAGGAGGTCGACGACGGCGCGAACGGCTTCGAGATGGGCCTCGACCTTCTGCGAATTGACCGACAGCTTTTCGCGCAGGTGCAGAGCATGCGAGGAGAAAGCCGAAGAGTTTTCGCCCGGCAGCATGTCACGGTGCAGCATCGTCAGTTCGTAGAGGCAACGGCTCTTGTGCGCGTTCGATGTCTTGATATCGAATTCCGGGTCGATGCCGATCCGGCTGTTCTCGTTGTCGAGGATCATTTCCAGGCGGCCGAGCACGTTCTGGATCCGGACGTCATTGGATGCCATGGCTTCCATGAATCAACTCCCATTTGGATCACGATGATTTCTGGTCGGATCGACCGGATTCTCAAGCGCGAACTATTTCTATGAATTAGAGCGAAGTGCGGACGGAAAACTGCAAGCAGTTCCCCCACCCGCCCTAGGCTTGCTTGTTCTTGTCGTTGTCGGTCGTAAAGCCGGTCAGCGTCTTGCGCTCGTATTCCTGCACGAGGCTTGCGGCGAGGTTTCGGCTGTTACCGTCCAGCGATGCCTGAACCCGATCGGTGCCTTCGGCGCCCGCGAGCTGTTCGGCAATGCCGATGCCACCGCTCTTGGAGATCACGTCGCCGATCTGCTCGGCCATCATGCTCTTCCAGATATCACCCGCATTGCCCTTGCCGAAAACGTTCTCGCTTTCGGTCGGCAGCATCGACTTCACGAAGTTCTGCAGCACCATGGCCTCGAACTTGCGATAGGTCTCCGGAATCTTCTTCTGTTCGACGCGGTTGTTGAGGTCGCCGAGCCCGCTCGAACCTTCCGGCGACAGATTGAGAACGTTGACGGCAGCGGCAAAGCCGTTGCCGTTTTCCGCCAGACTCGTCGCCTTGAACGCGGCACGGTTGGCCTTCAACCGCGCCTGCGCTTCCTGCACTTCGGTGGGGTCGGCGGCGCGCACGACATCCATCACCAGATCGCTGGGCGGAGAGATGGCCATGACGAATCCTCTCAAAATCGAGCCTGGGCATTGGTCGGCCCGGATCCGCTCCGCCATCGGAGCAAACCGGGAATAACGTACTATCGCCCGTCAAGCTTACGGGAAGCTGGCGCGTTGCCCGTAACGTGTTGATCGATCAGGTCGTAGATGGAATTGTCGGCCTCTTCGCGGTCCTCGGACTGGCGGGCCTCCTTCATGTTTTCCTCGAGCCGGTCGGCTTTCGCGCGCTCCGTCAGCATGCGCGCCTCGTGCGTTTGCTGGATGCCGTGCAGCATCTGGTCCTTCTGCACAAGCCGTCCGATCTGCGAGGAATAGTGGCCGGAGAACATGCGGTGCATCGGATGAGCCGAGCCCATGGCATCGACGACGACATCGATCGTCTCAGCCAGAACCTCGCGCTGCCGCACCATCTCGACGAAATCCGCCTCCGCCATCTGCTCCAGATGGCGTTGGACGGCGACCAGGCGCTTGAGCTTCTGCGAGCGGGTCTTCATGCCGCTATCCTCCCTGCATGACCAGCGCGAAACCGTCGCCGAACAGGCGCAGCATCGCAGCGATACCGAGATAGAGCAGGAACAAGCCGCCCATGATCAGATAGGGCTGCGAGATGAAGTAGATCGGGATCTGTGGCGCCAGCTTGTTCACCATGCCGATCGCCACGTTGAAAAGCAGGCCATAGATGATGAAGGGGCTCGCGAGCCTCAACATGATCATGAAGATCTGCGCCAGCGAATCCGTGAGCGTGATCAGCACACCCTGCGGATCGAAGGGAGTGCCGATCGGCATGGCCCGATAGGATTGAACGATCGCCTCGATCATCACATGATGGAAATCCAGCATGAACAGCACCATCAGGCCGGCGAAGCTGATCAAGCTGGTCACCTGGTTTTCGGGCGTATCTTCGATCACATCCGACGATGGCGGCGAGGCAAAGCCCATCAACATGGTGATCGCCGTTCCGGTGAACTGCAGTCCAAGGACATAGTAGCGGGCGACAAGGCCCATGACCGCGCCGACCGCCGTCTCGGCGGCGATCAAATAGATGTAGCTGTGCCCCTTGCCGGTTACCTGCGGATAGATGTCCGTCCACATGACCGGCAGGATCGCCATGGAAACCGCGACTGCAATGAACAGCCGCACCTGCATCGGAACGCGCGCGCTGGAGAACCCGGGCATGATCATGATGCAGCCGCCGATCCGGCAGAAGGCCGCAAACAGCGCCAGCACCGTGCCCTCCGGGTCGGTGATCATGAAATGGAGCCGATGATCTTGATCTCAAGGCCCTTGGCAAGCTCGACATGCGAGAGCACGGGCAATGTGGCAAAGAGGCGCTCGATGATCATGCGCACATAAGAACGGGATTCGGGCGAACTTACCAGCACGAAGGGCATGCCGCGATCGAGATGTTCACGGATAACTTTCGTCGCCTGCTCGCTAAACTCTTCGAGGTGACGCGGATCGATGTCGAACTCGACGACCTCGCCCTTGGCGTCGCGCTTCAGCGCCTGGTGGAAGACCATGTCCCACTTGTTGCCGAGCCTGAGCACGCGCAGGACGCCGTTGTCGGCGAGGTCGCCGCAAAGCTGCTGCGACATGCGCACGCGCACATGCTCGACGATCTGCTCAGTCTTGCGCACATGCGGCGCGAGTTCGGCGACCGCTTCAAGGATCAGATGCAGGTTGCGGATCGAGACACGCTCGGCAAGCAGCAATTTCAACACCGCCTGCAGGCCCGAATAGGACATGTGCGAGGTGCAGATTTCGTCGGCGAGCTTGCGGTACTCCGGATCGAGCCGCTCGATCAGCACCTTGACGTCCTTATAGGAAAGCAGGTGCGGCAGGTTGTTGCGGATCACTTCGCTCAAATGCGTCAACACCACCGAGACGTTATCGATCGGATGGAAGCCTTCGCGCTTGAGGTCCTCGGTAAAGGTTTCGAGGATCGAGACCGCCGGCATGCCGAAGGCGGGTTCGCGGATCTCGTCGCCCGGAACACTCGGCCGGCGACCGCCGCCGGTGACCACCAGGACTTCGCCGACGCGCACCGTGTTGGACGCGATCGTCGTGCCGTGGATGCGGATGTGGTAAGCCTTGTCCGGAATGCTGATGTCGTCCGAAACCTTGATCTCCGGAATGACGAGGCCGTACTGGCCAGCAAACTTGCGGCGCATCTTGCCCACGCGGAAGGCGAGTTCCTGGTGCGCGCCAAGCAGGCGGGTCGAGACCTGCTTGCCAAGAAGCAGCTCGATCTCGGCGGTCTTCAGCACCGACTTGACCGAGTCCTGCTCGCCTTCCTTGGTCTGCTGGACCTTGGCCGCCTCTTCGGCGCGACGCGCGGCATTGGCAGCCTCGATCTGGCGCGGCACGAGCCAGCTCAGGAACGCCATGCCGCCGCCGAGCACGGCGAAGGGCAGGAACGGCAGGCCGGGAACGACCGCCAGGAGAATGATAAGACCGGAGGCGACCATCAGCGCCTTCGGATAGCCGCCGAGCTGCCCGACGACCGCCTGGTCGGTGGAGCCGGCCGTGCCGCCGCGCGACACCAGAAGGCCGGCGGCGAGCGAGACGATGAGCGCCGGGATCTGCGAGACGAGACCGTCGCCGACCGAGAGCTTGACGAAAACGTCGGCCGCTTCGCCGATCGGCATGCCATGACGCAGGTAACCGATGATGATGCCGCCGAAGATGTTGATCGCGGTGATGATCAGGCCGGCGATCGCATCGCCGCGCACGAACTTGGAAGCACCGTCCATGGCGCCGTAGAAGGAGCTTTCTTCCTCGAGCTCACGCCGGCGGCGCTGTGCTTCCTTCTCGTCGATCAGGCCCGCCGACAGGTCGGCGTCGATCGACATCTGCTTGCCGGGGATCGCATCGAGGGTGAAGCGCGCGCCGACTTCGGCGATACGCGTCGCACCCTTGGTGATGACGATGAAGTTCACGGTGATGAGGATCAGGAAGACGATCAGACCGATGACAAAATCGCCGGACATGACGAGGCTGGCAAAGCCGGAAATGACGCCGCCGGCAGCGCCGTGGCCCTCGTGGCCGTGCGAAAGGATGACTCGGGTGGTGGCGATGTTCAACGCCAGGCGCACCATGGTCGAGATCAGCAGGATGGTCGGGAACGAGGAGAACTCGAGCGGACGCTGGATCCACAGCGAGACCATCAGGATCAGCACGGAAAAGGCGATCGAGAACGCGAGCCCCATGTCGATCAGGAAGGGCGGGATGGGCAGGAAGAGGATCGACAGGATCGCGACGATCCCGAGCGCGAAGCCGACGTCCCGGCCCTTCGGTGCTACTTTCGGGATGATCAGCGCTGCTTGCTGTGCCATGTCTCTTCCGTCTCATCATGAGATCAAGGCAGCATTCACACGCGCTGCCCCACTATAGAGACGGAGATAGCGACCCAAGCTTGCGCGAGGGTTTCATGGCGCCGCATGCGAACAGCTTTGGCGCTGCGGCCTCAGAAACCGGATTGGATGCGCGAGAAGATGATGTCGGTGAAGATCGAAATCTGGGCGCCGATAAAGGGCGCGGACACGGCAACCGTGATCATGACGGCAAGGATCTTCGGGACGAAGGTCAGCGTCATTTCCTGGACCTGGGTCAGCGCCTGAATGAAGGCAATGACGACGCCGACAACCATGGCGGCGAGAACGGCGGGCCCTGAGGCCACGATCACGGTCCAGATCGCGGCCTGTACAATATCGAGGGCATCCGCCTCATTCATGGAGTTATCACTTCACCTTGACGCCCGGGCCGATAACAAGCTCCTTGCCGTTATCCAGCACCGCAATGATTCCGTCAGAGTATAGTTTCACTTCCTTAACCACGCCAGTGGTCTTGCCGTCTTCGCTGGTGACGGTGCGCCCGATGACGGCGTCTGCCTCGCTCAGCGACGTGCGCTGCAGCAGGCTTTCAAGGTTCTTGTTGGTCTTGATCGTCTGCTCCACCTGCGAGAAGGTCGCAAGCTGGGCGATCTGCTGCGTCGCATCCATCGGCTGCGTCGGATCCTGATTCTTCATCTGGGCGACGAGCAGCTTCAGGAAGCTCTCGTAGTTGAGCGATGCCTTTGCGGCGTCGCCGCCCGAATCCTGGGCCGAAACATTCGGGGTGTAGCCGTTGTTGCTGACGCCGCTTACCGCCATGGTGCGATCTCCTTGCGAATCTGCTCGACCGTTGCCGGCGTGATTTCCTGCGTGTTGAGAATGCGGTCTTCGATTGCATAGAGGCCGCGGATCGCCTTGAGCGCTTCGAAGGCGCGGCCGTTGGTCACCAGCCCGTCGACGCGCTTCAGCTCGGCAAGGATCTCTTCGTTCTTGAAGCAGTTGAGCAGCATGACGATCGACTTGCGGAACATCGCGGTCGATTGCTCGGCGCCTTCCGGATTGATGAGGATCATCTGCGCGATGAAATAGAGCTGCTTCAGCGGCGTCGTTGCGTCTTCCGGCTGCAGCACGTGGTTTTCGAGCAGGAACGTCACATCGTTCAGGAACTCGACCGCGACCTTCCGGTCCACGCGCAGCACCGCGCCGTTTACAAAAATCCGTTCGCCCGACTTCAGCGAGATACGCAGTGTGCTCTTCATTTCAGTCCATCCCTGATGATGGTGGTAATGTCAATTATGCCCTGGAAGTTGGAGGATTCGCGTTTGCGGATCTTTTCCGTCTCGTTGAGTATCCAGATGGCGATCGAAATCAGATTGGCGCGCAGCTCTTCGTTCAGCTGGTTCTCCGGTGCACGCAGATCCTCGATGAAACGGATCCACAGGCGCCGGGTAAAGTAGATGGCCTCGATGGCCTCTCTCGAATACCCTTTCTGCTGTTTCGCTGCTTCCATGAGCGCGATCGAGCGATCGAGTACCTGCCGTTCTCGATTCTTGGAGTCGGCGACGCCGTCCTCCATGATCTCGGCATAGGAAAATTGGTACATTCAGACATCCTTCATGTTTGTCCGGCTCCTCACACTAGAGGAAATTGAGCAAGCTCATCTGCTGTAGTCGCGACGTTAGTGTATAGGACGTTTCCAACTGCACCTTGAGCGTGTTGATCCGGGTCGATGTCTCGATCGGATCGATGCCTTCGAGGTCGGCGACATGCGTGTTGACCAGCTTGAGCTGCGCGTCGATCGAGGTGTTCGCCTTCTTCACCCGCGATTCCGAAATACCGAGCTGGCTGCGCTCTGCATTGAGGCCGGCGATGCCCTGCTCTGCATACTGCAACGCCTCGACACCGATCGCCGCCCGCACCTCGGGGGTCACGTTCTTGTCCATCAGCTCGGCCGTGATTACGCTTGCCATGGCAAACATGCGGAAGCCGTTGGTATTGGCGTTGGTCGAGCTTTCGATGACTTCACTGGCGCTGATCCGGCTCGTCATGTTCTGGCTGGATGCGTCCGACCAATTTGCATCCCAGCCCGTACCGGTGAACATCGGCTCGACCGTATTCTTGATGAAGTCCTGCATCTGGGTGACGGTGATCTGGTCGTCGGACGTGATGCTGTTGGCGGTCTTGAACGCCGTAAACGCAGCGTCGAAGGCAGTCTTTGCCGCCGACGTAGCGGTGTAGTCGGCGAGAGGCTTGGCGTCGGTATTGATGCCCGAAAACAGGAACTCGCCGTTGAAGGACGTGTTTGCGGCGGCAGTGAAGGTCTGCAGCGCGCCCAAGATCTCGGTCTTCTGGATCTTAAGCTGGCTCGCGGCATCGTTGCCCTTGTAGGTAACGAGCGTGTCGCGCACCTTTTCGGCCGCTTTCGCCATCGTTTCCAGCGCACCCTGCGAGCCGGAGAGGCGCTGGGTTACGACCGAGTTGGTGCTCTTCATCGAGTTCAGCCGGTCGATCTCGCGCTGAAGGTTGAGCGAGCGCGACGCCGTCGCACCAAGCGTCAAGCCGACGTCGTAGTGCCGACCCGTCGTCTGCTCCTGGGTCGCCTTCAGCAGATCCATCTGGTTCTGCTGAATCGTCATGCGCATGGCGGTCTGGATCGCCAGATTAGAAACGTAGGACGTCTTCATGATTACCTCACAGCTTCCATCAAGGCCGCCATCATGGCGTCCACGGTACTCACCAGCTTGGCCGATGCTTTGTAGGATTGTTCGAGATCGAGCAGCAGCGACAGTTCCTCGTCAATGCTGACCCCGGTCTGCTTGCTGAGCGCTTCCTGGGTGCGCGACAGCATAGCGCGCTTGTTGTCGTCGGCGGTCGATGCCGTCTTTCGGGTCTGCTCCAGCCAGCCGACCGACCCGGTCGCGAAGTTCAGCAGGCTGCTGGTTCCGTCGAGACCGGTCGACGGGTCGAACGTCATGTTCTCGCCCATCTTGTTGATGAAGCCGTCGAGAAGGCCCGTGTAGCCGGGGCTCGGATTTGCCGCACCGCCAGGGTTCGACACAACGCCGTTGAAGCCGCCGTCACGCAAAAGAAGCGGGTTGGCCTTGGCCAGAGCGTTGACAGTGATCTTCGATGCCAGTCCGGGAACGACGGTGCCGGCAGCCGGCACACCCGCGCTTCCCCAGGTAAAGAGGCCCGGCTGGTAGGGAACCGGCGGCACCCCGCTGGGGTTGCCTTCCTTGAAAAGCTCGACGAGACCACGGGCGATCTCGTCCAGCTGCGACTGGAACTTCGGCCCAATGTCGTCGCGCAGCTGCACGAGGCTCGCAAGCTTGCCCTTGGCGGTCGTATCTGCGCCACTTCCGGGGGCGATCGGTACGCCGTCGACGAAGATCTTGTTGCCTGTGACGGTCGCATCATAGGTCGTTGTCGGCGCGAACGTCACCTGGCGCGGAATGTTCTCGAAAAGCACCGTGCCGTCGGTGGTGAAGATCACCGTATCGTTGTTGCCGCGCGTAACGGTGGAGATGCCGACGATCTCCGAAATCTGCTTCAGGATCTTGTCGCGCTGGTCAAGCGCATCGTTCGCATCGCCACCGGATGCAGTCGCCGACTTGACCTCGTTGTTCACCCGCTCGAAGTCCGCAAGCAGGCTGTTCAGCTTGTCGACCTCAAGGGCGATTTCCTTGTCGGCATCTTCGCGCATGTTCTGCACGGCGGCAGAGGTCTTGTTCAGGGAATCGGCAAGGTCCTGGGCGCTGGTGACCGCTGCCGCCGCAATCGTCTTGTTGCCCGGGGTCGAGGCCAGCGTCTGCAGGCTGTTGCGAAACTCCGACAGCAGCTTTGACGGCGCAGTCTCGTAGTTGTTACCGCCGAGAGCCGATTTCAGGAGTTCCAGGCCATCGCGAAGCCGCGCCTGGCCGGAGGCTTCGCCGATGCTGGCGATGCTCTGCTTGAGCAGCGCCTCGTTCTGTGCCCGGTAGATGGATACGACCTGCGCGCCGTTGCCGGTGCTGCCCAAGAGGGCAAGGCGACGCGAATAATCCGCATTGCCCGCATTCGCGATGTTCTTCGACACGATCGCGGTCTGTTGCGCCGTGTTGCTGAAGGCCTGCTGTGCGATGGATATTGCGGAGGACAGCGACATGACGCGGACCGTATCTCTTTCAATTACCGTTTCAGGTTGACAAGCACGTCAAGCAGGTCCGAGGCGGTCTGGAACACCTTGGAGTTTGCCGTGTAGTTGCGCTGCGCCTCGATCATCGAGGTCAGCTCGTTGGCGATGTCGACGTTGGAGTTTTCGAGTGCCTTGGACTGGATGTTGCCGAAAGCGCCAGAGCCGGCAAAACCGGTGACAATAACGCCTGAATCCGCCCCTTGCGAGTAGACGTTGCCGGACTGCGGCTGCAGCTTGTCCGGGCTCTGGACGGTCGCAAGGGCGATCCGGAACTTGGGGATGAGGTTGCCGTCGCCATACTTGACGTAAACGATGCCTTCCTTGTCGATCTCGAAGCCCGACATTTTGCTCGGCTTGCTGCCGTCGATGCCACCGCCGGTGCTGCTGAAGTCTCCACCGAGCTGTGTGGTCTTGGAGGTGTCGATCGTGATCGCACCAAGGTTGGCGCCGGTACCGGGCAGGTTGTTGATGGCCGTCGTCGTCAGCGTCGCGGGGACGGCGCCGATGCGCTTGCCGGCCGCGTCGAACGTCATGGTCTGGGTACCGACTGTAGTGCCCGATGTGCGATCGACGACGCTCAGGCCCCAGGCGTTCGGACCTGTCTTGGTGTAGGTGAAATCGAGGATGCGGGTGTTGCCCTGGCTGTCGTAAACAACCATCGAGGTCTTCGATTGATCGTTGACGGCCGCGCCCGACGGCAGGTTTGCTTCCATCGTACCCTTGGTCGAGCCAGCGGCGACCAGGCCCTCGTCCTTGAGCTGGACCGGTACCAGGCCGTCAAAACCGTTGACGACGACGGTCGGATCGACGCCGGCCTTGTACTCGTAGCCCATCAGCGTGAAGCCGGCGGTGTTGACGAGGTTGCCGTTCTTGTCCGGAACGAAGGAGCCGGCACGCGTCAGGAAGTTCTCACCGCCATTGCCCGAAACGATGAAGAAGCCGCCGCCGTTGATGGCAAGGTCGCTCGCCGACGTCGTATAGCTGGTGCCGCCTTGCTGGGAGATGCTGTAGCGCACCTGCGTTTCGACACCGCCGGAATTGTAGTTGCCGCCGCCCGAAGGCAGGATCATCGACGAGAACTCAGTGGAGGCGCGCTTGTAGCCGGTCGTGTTGGCGTTCGCGATGTTTTCGGCGACCGTGCCCAGACGGTTCGACTGGGCGTTCATACCGGACACACCCGTTCTCATGCTGCCATAGAGACTCATATCGGATCCTCATTTCCTTGTTACGGCGACACTAGGAAGCGGGCCTTGCGTGAACCTGTCTTGGTTCAGTGCCCGCCCATCGGCGTGGCGCTCAGTTCCAGTCGATGCAGTAGCCAAGGAAACGCTTCGAATCGATCGGGTCGAAACCGAGCTTCTTGCGCAGTTTCTTGCGCAGTTTGCTGATGTGGCTTTCGACGACGTTTTCCTCGACGTCCTCGTCGAAGATCCCGTAGATCGCGTTGAAGATCTGCGACTTGGAGACGCGACGGCCGCGGTTTGCGACCAAATACTCGAGAATGCGGCGCTCGCGGCGCGGCAGGGCGAAGACATCGCCGTTGATTTCCGGATCGCGGCCGTCGGCAAAAACGCGGATCGGACCAATGTCGGTAAAGTTGGCGATCGCCTTCAGGCGCCGGCGGATCGCAGCGACGCGGGCAAGGATTTCGCGGGGGTGGATAGGCTTGCGCACAACGTCGTCGACGCCGCAATCAAAGAGTGCAAGCGTGTTTTCGAGGGACGGCGTGTCGCTCATCGCGATGACCGGTGCCATCGAGCGATCGCGGATGGCCCGCGGCAGCGTGAAGGTGGTGTCGCCCTGCCCGATCAGGAAGGCTTCCACGGCATCGATATCCGAATCGGCAGCCGCGTTTACCCACTCTCCAAACTCCCTGGGATCGAAACCCGTCGAGGGAATACCTTCACGTCCGAAGAGGGACGTATACCCGTCCTTCACCAGCTCTCTTTCATCAACCACTACGATCATTCGCCCGCCTCCGAATCAGTATGGCTCCGCACTGATTGAGAGGTACGAATCGAGGGATTCATGAACAACTAGAGGAAGTTACTGGGTGGAATTAATAATTGATTAACCATGTTTCGCCGATTTGATCTATATCTAGTAGCACCCGCCTCAAGGCGGCACTAAAATAATGTGGAAAAGTTAACGGACTACGACAAATCGCTTGCGGTCACATTGTCCGCGCATTGTCGCCACAATGCGGCAAATGGGATGCTAATACAATTGATGGTTGCTTATTGGCAAAACTGCGTGGCGTTCGGCGTCCACTTGCCGTAGCCGGTCGCGACGAGATTCGCGATCACCCGGCAGACATATTTCTTCTGCGCCGGGTCGTTGTTCGGGCCTGCGTGATAGCGCGCAACGGCCATTGTCCAGGTCTCGTGCCTCGCATGGAGATTGGCCAGGAAGCGCGCGGCATATTCGACATTCTTGCGCGGGTCAAGCATCTCCTGCGGCGAGCTGAAATGCTCGCCATGGAAGTAATAGTTGATCTGCATGCAGCCGAGATCGATGAGCTTGGCACCCTGTGCCCGCGCGTTGCCGAACTGGGTCAGAACGTCCTGCTCGCTGCTACCGAAATAGGCCTTGCCTTCGATGTTCATCGCGTAGGGTTGAAGCGATCCCTTGCGGCCGGTTTCGGTCAGCCCGACCGAATAGAGGATCCCGGCCGGGATATCGTACTTCGCCGCTGCGCTGATGATCTCGCGCTCGCAGACGCCTGCGTCCGCGCTGGCAAAAGCGCTACATGTAGACGTGACCAGTACGAGAGCGCTCAGTGCCGGCAGCCGCATCGTCCGTCCCGCCATTGCCAACCCACCTTTCCGCCGCCGAAGACTGGCTGTCGTCCTGTCGCTGCTGTCGTCCCTGGCCGTTGCCATCGGCGCGTTCTCGGCCCTGCTGCCCGGCCTGGGCTTGGGCCTGCGCCTGCGACCCGCCGCCGGACGACGTGTCGCCGCCGGAGTTGAATACGATGTTCACCTGATCGACCGCAAAGCCCTGAGCGCGCAGCGCCTTGACCAAGTCGTTCTGGTCGTCGCGCAACTGCCGGAAGGCGTCGCCGTTCTCGACCTTCAGCTCGACCTGCAGTTCGTCATCCTTCAGGCGCAGCGTGGCCGTGACAAGGCCAAGCTCGATCGGGTGAAGCTGGATCTTCAGGGTGTTGAGCGTTTTGCCGGCCTGCGTCCACGCGCCCGGCTGACCGAGTGCAGCACTTGGCTGCAGGGAAGTGGTGGCCTCACCGGCGATGGCGTCTGCCACGGCGCTGGTGTTCGGGCTCATCGAGATGCCGAGATAACGCCGGGCCTCGAGCACGGTGACATTCTCGACCTTGGCGGAGCCTTGCGAGCGGGCAGCGTCGAACGCCGCATCACCGTCCTTCGAGAGACTCATGGAAACGGCCTGTCCCTTGCCGTCAGCCCGGGCGAAGCGGAAGAGCCGGTCGGGGTCGTTCTCGCCCGCCTGTGCCTCGGCTTTCGCGCCATGCTCGCTGCCACCGGCAACGGGCGCCGCGCCTTCAATCTGGCCATCCGCTGCCTGGCGCGCGGCCGCCGCCTGTCCCTGAGGCTGCGTCGCCTGGGCACCGCCCAGCAGCGTCAGCAGATCGTCCATCGCTGTAGCTGTCTGCTTGGCTTCAGCGCCCTCGCCGCCGGCGTTGACGTCGCCATCGACCGAGGCGCCATCTGCCGGCGCTTTGCCAATGCCTTTCGTCAAGGTGGCAATGCGCTTGGCGAGTTCTTCATCGACCTCCACTTGAGCCAGATCATCGGACACGGCAGCCGATTTGGCCGGATCGGTCTTGTCGACGGCACGTTTGCCGCCAACGCCGCGCTCGGCCGCCTGGAAATGGTCGCGCAGCGCGTGTTCGTCGAACTGGTCGTTGCGACCAAGGCTGATGCTGCGTGTCAGAGCCCTGCCCGCGGCCTTGGCAATATTGTCCTTGTCGATCAAGGCTCCCGCCTCCGCGTCGCTGCCGGCAGCGGCGTCGTTGCCGCCTTTGCCTGAACCCGGCTGGTCGTTGTTTCTTTGCCGCCCGGCATTGGCCACGGCATCTTCAAACGCGCCGGCCGATGCACCACCGGCCTGCTCCTTGCCGCCCGCTCGTCCGCTTCCCGTGCCGACAGGTGTCGGAGGCATGCGCAGGGTGTCCTCAGCCCTCATTTGTCTTCTCCCTTCAGGAGAGCGTCGATCTCTTCGATCTTCGATCGTCCTTTCGCCACGAAGCCATCGTGCTTCGGGTCCGCCACCTCGTCAGCGCCGGATGCGGCCACGGTCTCCGGCGCAACCGCCGGGGTCTGCCCGCTTCCAAAGGGGCTCATGCCGCTGCCAGTTTCCTCGCTTGCGGCCGACGCGTTCGCCTCAACCGGTCTATCGGGTTTAGACGCAAACGCTTGCGTGAGGCTTTCACCGACAGGTGGCCGGACGACGGCGTCCGCAACCGCCTTTGCAGCGTCGCGCAAGGCGCGGTCGCGCGGCGAAAGCTCCGCATCCGATATCGCCGCCAGGCTCGCCGTCGCGGCAAACACGTCATTGGAAGGCACCGAGGCCAATCCGGCATAGAAGCTGGCAAGCAGTTTCGGCTGCGGCGCGCCGTCTGCGCCGAGCGCCTCGGCGCGTTCAGACGCGAGCTTTGCGAGTTCTTGCTTGCCGGCGATCGCCGCGCGGCGGGCGACGCGAAGGAAGACTTCGCGCTGGCGCGGCGCGTCCATGAAACCCAGGATCTCCGAAATTCGCCCCTGCGCCCCGCCATCGAAATGGGCGACGGCGAGTTCGACGAAGACATCCGCGAACTGGCTGGCATAGGGGGAGGTCAGGTAGCGGCGGGCATAGGTCAGCGCATAGCGGAAGCCCTTGTCCGCGTCGCCCGCCTGCACCGCGAGGAAAACCGAGCGACGCAGGGCAGCCTCTTCGATGATCGTACCCGGGGCCGCGAGACGGGCCCAGTCGTAGTACTTCATCGCGCCCACAGGATCCTGCTGCGATGTCGCGTTGCCGAGGATGAGGTAGAGATAGGGGCCGATGCGGGCGCTGCGGTACTCAGGCGCGGCCTTGGACAGGCTCTCGACGATCAGGCCGCCCTTGCCATTCAGATATTGCGTCAGCGCCTCGGTGACGCGGGAATCGAAGTTCCCGGCCACATCGTGATCCGCAAGGTACTTCAGCGTCTCCGGATTGCCGCCGCTCATGGCATAGACCAGCGCCGCATCGACGTTGCGCGGATCACGGAAGACCGCCGCGTCGGCCGCACGCAGGCGCTTGTCGATGGCGCCCAGCATGAAGCGCTGCATTTCGATCGCCGAATGGTCGCCAAGGACGACCGAGTCCTGCACATATTGCAGCGACCGGATCATCTTGAAGGGTGCGAGCTCCTCGATATCGTTCGCCCTGGCACCTCCGGTTAAAACGGGGGTCGCCAGCACACAGCAGGCCATCAGAGCGGTTCGCAGGCGTCTCAGCATGGCGCTTAACCCGGAGCCGATTGCAAGAGGATCTCGATGCGGCGGTTACCCGGGGCGTAGGGATCGCCGGGGATCTGCAGCCGCCGGTCGGCGAAGCCGCTGATCTGGCTGACGCGATCTTCCTTCAGGCCACCGCGGACGAGCATGTAATAGGCGCTCTGGGCGCGGGCGGCGGAGAGGCGCCAGTTATCATAAGTGCCATCCTTGAAGGGACGGCCGTCGGTATGGCCGCGGATTGCAACCACACCCTGACGCTCAGCCAGCAGACGGCCGATCTTTTCCATCGCCAGTACCAGTTCCTTCTGCGGCACGGCCGAGCCGATGGCAAACATCTGCGCATCGGTCCGCTCGCTGATCGTCACCATCAGGCCACCTTCAGCGGGTGTCACGACAAGTCCCTCGGCCAGTTGACCCGCCTCGCCGGCAAGCTGCTTCTTCAACTCGGCCTGAAGTTCGGCCGCCTGCTCCTTGGCGTCGGCCTCGGCGACCTCGGTCTTCGGCTTTTCGCCAGCTGCGGCGTCCGCCGGGTCCTTGCCAGCTCCCGTATCGGTGTCCTTGCCGTCACCGGCCTGCTTGTCGGCCGCTTCATGCGGCTCCTGCGACGCGTCCGCCTCAGACTTCTTGACGGCCGGCGTCGCGCCTGCGGGCTCCGTCGACTTGTCGGCAAGGGCAGCAACGGTTTCGGCAGTGTTGCCGGCGTCCTTCACTTCGACCTGCTTGGTCCAGAAGTCCGGATCGAACGGGTCACGATAGGCTTCGCCGCCATCGGCGCCGGTGGCCGGGCCGGACTGGGCCGCACCGCCCTCGCCCTTGACGCTGATGTTGGCCTGCTGGCCGACCTCGCGCGCAATCTCGGAAAGAACGGAATAGGGGTTTTCGAAGAAGTCGGCGTCGGAGTACTTCGTCTCTTCGCCCGACGTCGCCGTCAGCTGATCGCCGGTTTTGGCCGAGCCACCGGACTTTTCCTGCTCGCCGTCAACCTTCGAACGTTGCTGCGTTTCTTCGCCCTGCGCATCCTTGGCCGGGTCCTTCAGGCCACGTTCGGCAGGCTTCTGGTCGGTCAATTGCACCGGGTTGAAATAGGAAGCGATCGCCGCCTTCGTCTCTTCGTTGGCGGCATTGATCAGCCACATCACGAGGAAGAAGGCCATCATCGCCGTCATGAAGTCGGCATAGGCGATCTTCCAGGAGCCGCCGTGGTGACCATCATGGCTGCCGCTGTGGCGCTTGACGATGATGATCTCGTGCTTGCCGTTGTGGTGGTTTTCGTCGCTCATGCGAGAACTTTCCGAACTGTATCGGCCCAAGCGGCCATGCGCGTCACGAGGATGGTGCCATCCATCTCGACGGCGAGATCGACATCGTCGGATTCGACGTGCCGCAAGGACGGCATGTCTTCTCCGAGCTGGCGCTTCAGCGCCTCGAAGAGAGACGCCGGGCCTTTGACGACGATGGTGCAGCCTTCGCCGGCCACAAGTCCCTGGCGCAGCATCTGCGCCATATCGGCAACGGCGCGCTGCATGAGGGCATCGCCCATGACGGGCGCGAGCACGCGGGCGGCCTGATCGCCGAGTGCGACGGCAAGCCCCTCGGTCATTTCGTCGATGCGCAGCGCGAGACGGATCGCGGTTTCCTCTTCGAAGCGCCGCGTCAGCGCCTCGAGTTCGGCCGCGTGCGCCGCCTGAAGTTCGGCTATCTGCTTTTCCTGTTCGAAGACGAGTTCGGCGGTCGCCTCGGCCCGCCCTTCGGCGAAGGCGCGCCGGCGTTCGGCGTCGATATCGATTTCCGGCATGGCTGGTCTCGCGCCGAGGCGCTCGCCATCGGCATAGTCGGTATCCAGATCGGGGAAATATTTCGGAGGCATCAACGACAGCTCGACTTTCGGTGCGCTGAAGTCCTTGAGATAACGGGAGAGCATTGCACTCATGGCCGGCCCCCTGCAGCGGACCTGCGGCAATGCGGCGATCCCCATCTGCTTGAGAGGTGGCGCTCCCTGGCGCGGACTTCCATTGCTCCTGGCACTGCTGACATGTCTCCCTCGGGCCCGACCGTCGGATACGGCAGACCCAGCATTCTTGACGTACATCAGCGTGATCCGGGGTCGGTTGTTCCCGGAGCGATCTGATGCAGGCGGCGGCGCAAAGGTCATTTTGGCCGGCAGTCATCCGACAGGACTGCGAGGGAAGGCTATTCGGTCAAACTTGTGCGAAAATGAATGTGTTGGACCGCGCCAGGGCAATTAGCGCGGTCCAACCGTTTCCACCGGGTGCCGTGACCGACGACGTGGCAGAACTCAAAGTGCCGTTACCCGCATGCGGGGTGATGGGCTCAGTTTGGCGGATCGGCGGCCGCTTCCGGCCGCTGTCCTCCGCTGCGCCTTACTGCTGGAACAGGCGCAGGATGTTTTCGGAATTGGTGTTGGCGATCGAGAGCGCCTGGATGCCCAGTTGCTGCTGCGTCTGCAGCGCCTTCAGCCGTGTCGATTCCTCGTTCATGTCGGCATCGACGAGACGACCGACGCCCTTGTCGATCGTATCCATCAGGTTGGCGATGAAGCCCTCCTGCAACTCGATGCGCTTGGTGATGGCGCCGAGCGTGGAGCCGGCGTCCGTCAGCTGGTTGAGGATACGTTCGACGACGCTGATCATATCGGCCATTTCGGCAGGCGTCGTCGATGCGGTCAGCTTGACTTCCGCCGTCGTACCGATCGGCGTCGTCGCCGGTGCGCCGATCAGGTGGTACAGGCGCGCGCCCGCCGTGCCGGGCGGAGAGGTGAGCTGGGAGGCGTCGTAGTTCCTGGTCAGGATGCCTCGGCTCGCGTTCTGCTTGTCGATCAGCATCGACTGCGAGGTGTCGAAGTCGAGCGTCGTGACCGACACATTGCCGTTGGCGTCACGGTTGAACGAGGCCACGACGGACTTCGTGCCGACCGGAGCTGTGGCGGCGTTGTAGAGCCAGTTTTCGCTGGAGAAGGATGCGGACTGGGCGGCCGAGATAAGCTGGTTCTTGAGCTCGGTGATTTCCTTGTCGATCTTCAGCTTGTCGACGCCCGGCTCACTCGCCGCGACGAGCTTGCTCTTGATCGCGCTGACGACCTCGATCGACGAATTCATCGCCGCATAGGCCGTGTCGATCTTGGCGGCGCCGAGGCCGAGGGCGTCCTGAACGGTGGAGAGCGCGGCATTGTCGGAGCGCATGGTGGTCGCGATCGACCAATAGGCGGCGTTGTCGGCAGCCGTCTGCACGCGGTAGCCCGAGGAGATGCGGTCCTGGACTTCCGCCATGTCGGAGTTGATCGAACGCAATGTCTGGAGAGCCGCCATGGCGGCGGTGTTGGTCATGATGCTTGTCATTGGTCACCTGTCCCGAATGAATTCCTAAGGACATTCCGGAGTGTTACCGGCAGCGATGGGACTGGCATCATGCGAATCGCCCCTGTTTTGCCCTGGAGGCGACCCTTCGCTCTTAACCAATATGTAACGATCTCATAGTTAACAAATGGTTAATGCCGTTAGGAAGTCGGTAACAAAGGTGAACAAAAATAAGGGAAGATGGACGAAGCGTTAAGATGCGTACCGTCACCCATGGAACGAATGCCGGCGGCATACGGTACGCCTGGCGGGCATGGAATACCGGAGCGCAAAACGAAAAAGCCGCACGATCCACGGGGGATGTGCGGCTTCTTTTCGAAGTGACGGGCGAGGATCGCCCGTCATGTTCGGTCGATCGATTAACGGAACAGCGACAGGATGTTCTGCGAGTTGGTGTTAGCGATCGTGAGTGCCTGGATGCCGAGCTGCTGCTGCGTCTGCAGAGCCTTCAGGCGGGTCGATTCCTCGTTCATGTCAGCGTCGACGAGACGGCCAACGCCCTTCTCGATCGAGTCCGAGAGGTTTTCGACGAAGCCCTTCTGCAGATCGATACGGCTGTTGAGCGCACCGAGGTCAGCGGCAGCGTCGGTCATCTGGGTCAGGATGGAGTCAACACCCGACAGAGCCTGCGACAGAGCGCCGCCCGTCATGTTGGTGATGTCGAGCGTCATGACGCTGAAGGTCAACGCTACGGTCGCGCCGGTCGTGTCGGTGTAGGAGATATTGCTGGAGAGCAGGCCCGTGCCGGTCGTGACGAACGCGCCGGAAGCGTTCATTTCGATCAGCGAGCTCTTGTTGGTGTCGTACTGCAGCGTCGTCAGGCTGACATTGCCCTTGGCGTCGCGGTTGAACGAACCAACGACCGACTTCGTGCCGGCAGCGTTGTTCGGGTCGGTGTAAACCCAGTTTTCGCCGGAGAACGAGGCCGACTTGGCAATGCTCACGAGCTGGTTCTGCAGCTCCTTGATTTCCTTCTGGATCTTGCTCTTGTCAACGCCCGGCTCGCTGGCGGTTACCAGCTTCTTCTTGATTTCGTCGACGACGTCCTTGGAGTTTTCCATGGCCGACGAAGCAACGTCGGTCTTGGCAGCGCCGAGGCCGAGGGCGTCCTGAACGNTTCGATCAGCGAGCTCTTGTTGGTGTCGTACTGCAGCGTCGTCAGGCTGACATTGCCCTTGGCGTCGCGGTTGAACGAACCAACGACCGACTTCGTGCCGGCAGCGTTGTTCGGGTCGGTGAAGACCCAGTTTTCGCCGGAGAACGAGGCCGACTTGGCAATGCTCAGAAGCTGGTTCTGCAGCTCCTTGATTTCCTTCTGGATCTTGCTCTTGTCAACGCCCGGCTCGCTGGCGGTTACCAGCTTCTTCTTGATTTCGTCGACGACGTCCTTGGAGTTTTCCATGGCCGACGAAGCAACGTCGGTCTTGGCAGCGCCGAGGCCGAGGGCGTCCTGAACNGGATCTTGCTCTTGTCAACGCCCGGCTCGCTGGCGGGTACCAGCTTCTTCTTGATTTCGTCGACGACGTCCTTGGAGTTTTCCATGGCCGACGAAGCAACGTCGGTCTTGGCAGCGCCGAGGCCGAGGGCGTCCTGAACGGCCGAGAGGGCCTTGTTGTCCGAACGCATGGTGGTCGCGATCGACCAGTAAGCGGCGTTGTCAGCCGCGGTGGCGACGCGCAGACCCGAGGAGATGCGCTCCTGGGTGGTTTCCATCGAGGAGTTGATCGAACGCAGGGTGGCGAGTGCGCCCATGGCGGAAGAGTTGGTCAGAATGCTCGTCATTGGCTGAGTGCCCCTTGTTGGCAAAGATGAAATGGAAAGGGACATTCCGGGATTACCGGGAAACGACGGTCAGCCTCATGCCTGCTGACGCTTTAATCTGTTCGGGTCAACCCGTCGTTTCGATGGTTACAACAAACACCATCGTGGTTAACGAACCCTAAAACCCAGAGAAACTTTTCGAAGTTTTATCAGTGCATTGGCGACAAAGAAAAACCGCGCCTCTTGCGAAGCGCGGTTTCGTATTTTGCATCGGGTGCGGACCGTGGCCCGCCCCCTTTCAACCCGTCGATTAACGGAACAGCGACAGGATGTTCTGCGAGTTCGAGTTGGCGATCGACAGTGCCTGGATGCCGAGCTGCTGCTGCGTCTGCAGAGCCTTCAGGCGGGTCGATTCCTCGTTCATGTCGGCGTCGACGAGACGGCCAACGCCCTTCTCGATCGAGTCCGAGAGGTTTTCGACGAAGCCCTTCTGCAGATCGATACGGCTGTTGAGCGCACCGAGGTCGGCGGCAGCGTCGGTCATCTGGGTCAGGACCGAGTCAACACCCGACAGAGCCTGCGACAGAGCGCCGTTCGTCATGCTGGTGATGTCGAGCGACAGAACGCTGAAGGTCAGCGATACGGTCGCACCGGTCGTGTCGGTGTAGGAGATGTTGCTGGAGAGCAGGCCCGTGCCGTTGGTGACGTTGGCACCCGAAGCGTTCACTTCGATCAGCGAGCTCTTGTTGGTGTCGTACTGCAGCGTCGTCAGGCTGACATTGCCCTTGGCGTCGCGGTTGAACGAACCAACGACCGACTTCGTGCCGGCAGCGTTGTTCGGGTCGGTGTAAACCCAGTTTTCGCCGGAGAACGAGGCCGACTTGGCAATGCTCACGAG